>NZ_JABBWU010000023.1:0-135720 GCF_012999525.1 Microbispora sp. H10836 | reverse complement strand
CGGTCGCGACCGCGAGGTTGTCGTACCCGCCCGCCGCCGGACCGGAGAACCCGCCGGGAGGAGCCTGGGTGAGCCGGTTGTTACGGCCGGACTGGTCGTAGATGACGGAGATCAGGCAGGTCGTGCCGGCGCAGAACGAGTCCTGCGCGGCGGCGTCGGCGACCCCGCCCGCGCTCAGCACGCCGATGTCGCGGGTGGCGTTGTCGGAGGAACGGCGCACCTGGTAGAGCGGGCCGCTGTAGTTGCCGTACAGGGCGCGGGTCGTGCTGTGCGCCGCGACGCACGGCGTGCCGCCCGCGGCGTAGATGTCACACGGACCCTGCCCGGCGGCCTGCGACGGCGTGGCGACGCCGGCCAGCAGACCGGCGGAGAGCGCGACCGCCGCGCCCGCGGACAACAGTGCCTTCCTCAGGCGCCGTAAGTCGGAGATCATGCTGGTCCTCCGTGCCTTTCTGGATGGTGGTGGTGGTGGAAATCCGGGGGCCGTCTCAGTAGCCGAGACGGAAGGCGGCGTCCTGCCTGTCCGAGGTGCTCGAACCGGAGGAGACGGGGTCTCGACGCGCAGCACGTAGCCGGCGTGCCGTGGGTGGCGGGCCGGGATCACCGGGCGGAACGGCACGCCGACGAGTCGGCGAGGGCTCCGGACGAGCCTTAACTGCGTGCCGGAGCCGGAATCGCCTGTCCCGCGGGTCAGTAGACGTAGGGCCAGCCCGCGCCGTCCCAGCCGAGCTTGTTGATGCCGAGGCGCGAGGACCCGTCGTCGGCGTACCAGTGGTAGAAGAGGACGTCTCCGTCGCTGTCGGCGAGCACGGCCTGGTGACCGGGGCCGTGGATGCTCCCGTGGCCGGCCAGGATCTGCGTGCCGCCGCCGGACGTCATCGCCGTTCCGTTCCGGTCGACGTACGGGCCGGTGACCGAGGTCGAGCGACCCACCATGATGCGGTAGGTGCTGGACGCGCCCCTGCAGCACAGGTCGAAGGAGACGAACTGGTAGTAGTAGCCGCCGTGCCGGTAGATGAACGGCGCCTCGATCGCGCCGCCGTTACGGCCCGAGATGCTGAGGATCGTGCTGTTCGACCGCTTGCCGGTGGCCGGGTCGAGCTGGATCATCTTGATCCCCGACCAGAACGAGCCGAAGTCGAGCCACCAGCGGCCCTGGTCGTCGACGACCAGGTTGGGGTCGATGGCGTTCCAGTTGTCGGAGGTGTTCGACTCGATGACCAGGCCCTGGTTGGTCCACGATCCGGACGCCCCGGTCGTGCTGGTGGCCAGGAAGATGCCCGAGTGGTTGGAGCCGAAGGTCGAGGCCGAGTAGTACATGTAGTACTTGCCCTTGACGTAGGTGATGTCCGGCGCCCACAGCTCGTTGCTCCCGTTGGTGTACCCGTGCGCCCAGGAGGCCCCGCCGGGGAACGCCGCGCCCGCGTTGCGCCAGGTGGTCCGGTCGGTGGAGGTCTTGAGCTGGATGCCGTTGCCGGTGTAGGCGAGCAGGTAGCTCCCGTCCGGCCTCTTGGTCACCTCCGGGTCGTGCGTGGTGACGTCGCCGTTCACCGCACCGGGGTTCGGGTAGGAGGGCGGCGGTGTGCTCGTACCCCCACCGATCTTGACGAGCTGCCACTGCTGGTTGGCGCCGCCCAGGTCGGTGTATTGGGAGATGCGGCCGCCGTCGGCGGTGGACCACTCCCAGACTTCGAGGGCCTTGCCGCTGTTGCGGTTGATCAGCTTGATGTGGCCGTTGTCGGTGTCGACGACGCGGAACTGCTGGTTGGTGGCGTTCTTGTCGGTGTACTGGATGACGTCGGCGCCGTCGGCGGTGGAGCGGCCGGAGACGTCGACGACCTTGCCGCTGTGGCGGGACTTGAGGCGGTAGTAGCCGCCGCCGGAGTCGACGAACTGCCACTGCTGCCAGGCGCCGTCGTTGCGGGCCCACTGGACCAGCGGAGCGCCGTCGTTGGTGGCCATGTTGTAGACGTCCAGGGCCTTGCCGCTGTTGCGGTTGACCAGCACGTACGACGCGTTCGTGTCGATCGCCGCCGCACGGGCCGGACCGGAGGCGAGGATGCCGAGGCCCAGAGCCAGCAGCATCGCGACCACCGCCGCCACGGCGGGGCGTACGGGCGAAAGGAGGTTCATGGGGGGTGCCTCCTGCGATTGTGAGCGTTAACAACATCTCCCGAGGTGCGAAGACGCCGAAATCTCACAGTCGGTATCGGGGGGGTGGTGCGCTCAGTGTTGGCCCTTGACGGGGGTGCGTCAAGACCGACGCCCCGGGCCGGGCGATCCGGCCGCCGGGGTGCGGACGACGTCGCCACAGGTGGGCGCCGGGGCCACGGCGGCTCGCCGTACGACGGTTGGTGGCGCGTTTTCCCTGCTGCACGGCGTGCGCGGCGGGCGTGGCACGTTCCCGGCGACTGAGGCGGCTGGGGGACGCGCGACCCTGAAACTTTCAGAGCCCGCCCCGGTCTCCGTGCGCCGTCCCCGCTCCGCCTGGGGCGGACGCGGCCGCTCCGGCATGCCGGCGGCGTCCCCCGCTCGCGGTGTGCGGCCGGACGACGGTGAGCTGTGGATGCCGGGCGACGCGCTCCACCGCGGTCGTCCGGTCATCTGAAAGTTTCAATGGCTTTCGGCCTGGTTGCGGGGTGTTTCCCGGACGAGTGTCCCCGGTTGTCCGCTGCTTCGAACAGGGCTGACGTGCGTTGCCTCCAGCATAAGGTTTCCGCGGCATTACGGGAATCGTTGACAACTGGACAAGGCTGGTCCGATACTTTCGCCGATGTTCCGATAGTTTTCGGTTGCGTGTGACGGTGAGTGCCGGTGGCCACGGCCCGCCCACTGACGGCCCCGCCGACTCGTCGCACGTCACCCGCCCCCCGTCAGCCTTCTCGAGGAGGAAGCGCGCACATGATCGATGCCCCCTTGCACTGGAGAGGCCGCAGACGCGGCCGCATCAGACGGCTGGTCGTCCGAGCCTGCACCGTGGCCGCGGCGCTGGCCGTGGCGATTCTGTCGCCCGGCATCGCCAACGCGGCCGTGACCACGAACCAGACGGGCACCAACAACGGGTACTTCTACTCGTTCTGGACCGACAGCCAGGGCACCGTGTCCATGGAGCTGGGGTCCGGCGGCAACTACAGCACCTCCTGGCGCAACACCGGCAACTTCGTCGCCGGTAAGGGCTGGAGCACCGGCGGACGCAGGACCGTGACCTACTCCGGCAGCTTCAACCCGTCGGGCAACGCCTACCTGACGCTGTACGGGTGGACGAGGAACCCTCTCGTCGAGTACTACATCGTCGACAACTGGGGCACCTACCGGCCCACCGGCACCTACAAGGGCACCGTCACCACCGACGGCGGCACCTACGACATCTACCAGACCACCCGCTACAACGCCCCCTCCATCGAGGGCAACAAGACCTTCAACCAGTACTGGAGCGTCCGGCAGCAGAAGAAGACCGGCGGTACCATCACCGCCGGCAACCACTTCGACGCGTGGGCCCGTTACGGCATGAACCTGGGCAGCCACGACTACCAGATCCTCGCCACCGAGGGCTACCAGAGCAGCGGAAGCTCCAACGTGACCGTCGGCGGCACCTCCGGCGGCGGCGGCGGCGGTGGCGGCGGCGGTGGTGGCGGCGGCGGTGGCGGTGGCGGTGGCGGTGGCTGCACCGCGACGCTGTCCGCCGGCCAGTCGTGGAGTGACCGCTACAACCTCAACGTCTCGGTCAGCGGCTCCAGCAACTGGACCGTGACGATGAACGTCCCGTCCCCGGCGAAGGTCATCGCCACCTGGAACATCAGCGCCAGCTACCCCAGCGCGCAGCAACTGGTCGCCCGGCCCAACGGCAGCGGTAACAACTTCGGTGTGACCATCCAGCACAACGGCAACTACACCTGGCCGTCCGTCTCCTGCAGCGCGAGCTGATCCTCGCCCTGTAGAACCGCAACACCGCAACACCCAACGCGTGGCGCGGCGGTCCATGACCGCCGCGCCACTTCGCTGCGCGGCCGGAGGCGGATCGGCGACGACATCCGCCGACGGCGCACCGGACCGTCAGCCCCCGGTCGCGACCGGTGTCCCGGAGAGGCGGCGCAGTGCCGCCTCCGCGTACGCGAGGCGCGTGTCCGGGATGTCCAGGCGGACGATCGCCGTACGGTAGTCGTCGAGGAGCTCCCGCAACACCTCACGGGCACGCTCGTCGTCCGGCGCGTTCTCCAGCAGATCGGGAATCGTCTCCTCCGCGGCGTCCGCGACGGCCCGCCAGCGCTCCGTCTCCGCCGCGCGGCGCGCGAGCAGGACCAGGGTCAGCACGAGGGCGCGCCGCCACGTCCCCGGCGTCTCCCGGTCGAGCCGCCGGTAGCAGGCGACGGCCCGCTCGGCGGCGCCGTACGCCTCGTCGCCGGAGGACATCACGGCCGTCATGTGCAGGGCCTGTCCGAGGTCCGGCAGGACGTCGGTGCCGCCGGCGGCGTCGAGGAGCGCCACCGCCCGGCGGAGCAGATCGAGCCCCTCCCCGGTCTCGCCGAGGCGGCACCTGGCCAGACCGGCCAGCACCAGGCACCACCCGGCCCGCGCGGCCGCGCCCTCCTCCTCCGGCAGTCGCCGCGCGACATCGGCGGCGCGCAGGGCCACACCGGCCGCGTTCTCGTCGTCGCCGATCTCGGCGAGCCCGTCGACGGCGGCCTCGAGAAGAGCGGCGAGAGCGGGCCTGGCGTCGGCGTCGACCAGGACGGCCTGTTCGAGAAGCCCGATCGCCTCCCGGGCGAACGCCAGCGACCCGGCCGTGTCCCCGGCCCGGTCGCGGGTCCTCGCCGCCGAGGTCAGGGCCCTGCGGAGGTCCGCGCGTACGGCGGTGCGGCCTTCGGCGAGGAGCGCGAGGTAGAGCCCCACGGCCCGTTCGTACGCCCCGGACGCGCCGGCCAGGTCGCCGAGACCGGTGAGCAGCTCGCCGAGGGCCCCCGAGGCACGGGCCAGGAGATCGCGATACTGGGGATCCTCCGCCGCGAGATCGTCGTACGTCTCCGCCGCCTGGCGCAGGCGCGCGGCCGCGTCCTCCGGCTCGCCCAGACGGGACAGCGCGTGCCCGGCGTCCTCGTACGCCTGCGCCAGGAAGTGACGGAGCCCGGGATGCCCCGCCACGACGAGGCCCTCCAGCATCGCCACCGCGCGCAGGCTCGCGGGCGCCGCCTCGGCGGACCGGCCGGCGCGGTTGAGTGCCGAGCCGAGCCTGCCCACGCTGAGCGCGAGCTCCCCGGTCATGGGTTCCTGGGTCACCTCCCGAAGGGCCACGACGACCCGCAGCACCTCGGCCTCGTCGTCGGGCCGGCCCCGCAGGCACAGCGCGCCGGCGAGGTCGCTCAGCGAGAGCGCCAGCCGGTCCGGTCCGCCGGCCGGGACGACGGCCAGGCCCGCGGTGATCCCGGCGAGCGCGTTCAGCGCCCGGGAGATCTCGGGCCGATGCTCCGCCGTGCCCTCCAGCCGGTCGTACTCCCCGGCCAGGTCGGCCGCCGTGCAGCCCTCGTACGTCTCCCCGGCGGGGGCGTCGTCGCGTACGGGGCCGGTCAGGCCGGCGGCGCGCAGCCGGGCCTCGTCGGCGGCCTGACCGCGGCCGAGCGCGGCCAGCGCGTCGCCGAGCCGCCGCAGCGCCTCGGCGAGGTCGCCCCCGAACCGCCCGGGGCCGCGCGCGTGCAGGCGTTCGCGTACGGCGACCGCCCGCGTGGCGGCGTCGAGCGCCTCGACGGGCCGCGCGCAGGCGAGCAGGTAGCCGGCGAGGTCGCACAGCAACACGCCCAGCTCGGGGAGGTGGGGGTCGTGGTCGTCTCCGGCGATCGGTTCGAGCAGAGCGGCGCCCCGGCGAGCGAGCCGTACGGCCTCGCCGGGACGGCCGAGCTGTGCGTGGCACCAGGCGAGCCGGTCCAGGCAGAAGGCGCGCAGCCCCGGCACCTCGGGCATCGCGGCGAGGAGGGACGCCCCGCGCTCGGCCGCCTCCGCCGCCTCCCGCAGACGAGGGGTGCCGGTCAGCGAACCGGCCAGGTCGGCGAGGGCCTCCGCCAGCTCGACCCCCGGCTCCTCGCGGGCCTCGAACACCTCGACCCGGATCGCGTTCGCGTACGCTGCCTCCTCGGCGCGCCCGCTCCGCGTGGCGTAGTCGGAGGCCGCCCGCGCCGACGCCAGCAGGTCGGGCTCGACGGCCGCCGGGTCCAGGAGCCACAGCCGGTGGCGGATGGTCAGGGCGCGGTCGGCCGCCGCCCAGGCCTCGTCGAGCTCGCCGAGCCCGGCGTGGTAGCCGGAGAGGTTGCCGAGCGCGATTGCCAGTTCCCGCAGGTGCTTGCGCTCCTCCACGACCAGCCGGTCGTAGATCCCGACCGACCGCCGGGCGGCTTCGCGCGCTTGCTCGGCCAAGCCGAGCGGCGCTAGGTGCGCGCCGAGGCTGTTGAGCGCGTTGGCCAGCTCGTGCGGCTCGTCGGCCCGCTCGTAGAGGGCGACGGCCTGCTGCGCCGCCGTCACGGCCTCCTCATACAGCCCCAGCGGCCGGAGCTTGTTGGCGAGGTTGTTCCAGGCGCCCGCGACGTTCGGCCGATGGCGGGGGTCCTCCTCGCACAGCTCCTGCCACCGTCCGAGCGCGTCGCGGGCCGCCCGCTCGGCCTCCTCGTGGCGATCGGCGCCCGCCAGACTGCTGCCGAGATGGCCCATGGCCAGGGCGATCGTCTCGCGGTCGCCGGACTTCTCCGCCGCGGACACCGCACGCTCCGCCCAGCGCAGCGCGGACTCGTGCCGGCCGCACGTGAAGTCCACCTCGGCGAGGCGGCCGAGGAGCCGCGCGTATGAGGCGGCCCAGTCCGAGTCCGCTGCCGCCAGCAGCTTGAACAGGCGCGCCGCCACCGTCAGGACGGACGCCGCCTCGCTGAGCAGGCCCTCGGCGAAGAGGACCTCCGCCAGCCGGTACAGCTCCGGCGCGAACCCCTCACGGAAGTCCTCGCTGCCCGGCACCGCGGCGAGGTAGGCGTCCTTCGCCTCTGTCAGCCGGCCGTGCTCCAGCAGCCGCCTGCCGTACGTCCACCGGGTCAGCGACCGGGTCATCTGCTGGTCGTCATCCAGCCGGCCCGCCATCTCCACGGCCTCCGCCGCCGCCGTGAGCGCCTCGTCATGACGACCGAGCTGTGACAGGGGATCGGAGACGAGGTTCAGGGCCAAGGCGAGCTGTGTCAGGTGTCCGACATGCTCATCGGCGATCCGGCGCAGGCGGGCCACCGCTTGGAGACAATCGTCCACGGCCTCGTCCACCCGGTCGAGCCACAGCAAGGCGCTCGCCCGGTCGCGCAGCAGCATCGCGACCTGGAACCCGCAGTCGGCGTCCGGCAACGTCGGCAGGAGCGTCCGTGCGCAGGTGAGGCCTGTGTCGCAGACCGTAAGCACCTCAGCGTGCTCCCCG
Source organism: Microbispora sp. H10836 (assembly GCF_012999525.1). Classification (NCBI taxonomy): domain Bacteria; kingdom Bacillati; phylum Actinomycetota; class Actinomycetes; order Streptosporangiales; family Streptosporangiaceae; genus Microbispora; species Microbispora sp. H10836. Next base: position 128,288 of record NZ_JABBWU010000023.1, on the reverse strand, counting down.
CACCGCAGGAGAAGGTCGGACTGCTCGTGACAAGTGAGCAGGATGTCCACGGCGAAACGCGGGTTGTCCACCAGGCAGTGCTGGTAGTACTCGAGAGCCTGCCGCTTCGCGGCGGCCGCCTCGCCGATGCGCCCGAGTGCGGCCAGGTTGGTGCCGCAGTCCCGGATGGCCCGCGCGTACATGCCCTGACGGTGGAAGTCGTCGGCGGCGTGGGGCCGGAGCACGGCGGCGCATTCCTCGGCGAGCTCCAGCGCCTCCGCATGCCGGCCCTGACCGGCCAGTATCCAGGCCAGCATGCCGAGCGCGTTGGCGAAGTCCGCGAGACGCGACTCGCTCTGCGGCCGGACCAGCTCGACGACGATCCGGCGGGCGAGGATCAGGTCGTCCACGCGGCCAAGGCGGTCGAACTCCTCGCCGAGGCGAATCACCTCGTCGGTCACCGCGTACAGGAGCTCCTCGGCGTCGTCGCTGCCGGGGATCGGCTCGACGTCGGGGGCGCGGGCCGCCAGCGTCTCGATCGACCGGCGCACCTCGGCGTCGAGCAGGTGGGGAGCCAGAGCGCCGAGCCTGGCGCAGGCGTCGAGGAGTTCCATCTACTGGTCTTTCGGGGGGAGGAAGCCGGATAACTGAGATGTAAGGGGTAGGGATCACGACCCTAAGTGGCTGCTGTGAATCAAGTCCACAGAGTTTTGTCACGGTCCAGTGACGGTCGTCCGACGCGCGAGGCCGTACCGGCTGGGAACGCTGGGCCGGATGAACACGACGCGGGCGGCCGCGCCCGCGATTCCGGCGGCCCGGGCGCCATGGCAGGTGTCGCAGCCGAGAGCCGTGTAAAGGCAGGTGCGCCGGTCGTTCCAGTCCGTGCCGACAGCCCTCGACCTGCTGATCCACGGCCCTCCCGGGTTGCGGCAGACCTCGTCCCGGGCCTCGCCGGTCATCACGCAGGGCCGCCGGGGCAGCCGGGTGACGACGACCGGGTCGCCGTCGGCGAGGGGTTCCCCGGTATGGGTGCCGATCGGGGTCAGCAGCCCCGCCGTCCAGCGCAGGACGGCCGGCTGGCCGAAGCGGCGGGCGACCTCCAGCACGAGGCTCTCCTGGGCTCCCACCGCGACCATCGACTGCTCGGCCCAGGCGAACTCCGGATGGTGGCATGCGGCGTCGGTCCGCAGGCGCAGGCCGCGCTCGTGCAGGTCGTCGAGCAGCCGCCTGTGCGCGTCCAGATTGTGGGCCAGGCGTCCCGGCAGGCCGCCCGGGTTCCAGCCCGTCAGCACGTGCGCGACCTCGCCCAGAGGGTGCGGAATCTCGTCGGTGTCCGGCCCGCCGACCGCGGGGCCCACCCGCAGGATGTGGTCGTCCAGCGTGAGGCGGAGCACGGCGCCGGTCCAGGCGGCGGCGATGTCGGGCTGCTCGTCCGGGCGTTCTGCGACGAACAGATCGGCCAGGTCGCGCTCGGGGGCGCCGGGCCGGTGCACGTGCCACCGCAGCTTGCAGTGCGGGCACTGAGCGTAGTACACGCCGGGGAACGCCTCGATGACAGGCTCGCGCGGCCCGATGTTCATGCCGTTGTAGAAGACGCCGCAGCCGGGGCAGTGGGTGCGGCGCAGGGCGTAGGGATCGTTCGGGACGGGCATCACGCACCTCCGGGGCCTGGGACCCCGGTGGCCCGACCGGCCCCGGTGATCCGCCGTTCTCCGCGCGCCACGCGCGGAGCGGGTCGTCACCCGGGGCACCCGCAGCGGGCGGGATGCCGTCCAGCGAGCCGGGGCTTGGCGCTGGAACTCGTGACCCAGGCCGGGACATTAACGACGTACGCGTTGATGGTCAACATCTGGCCAGAAACCGGACTGCCGTGCCGGCATCCGGTCCGGGTCACGAGGCCGATCGCGCCCCTGGACGTTCGTCGGCCGGCAACCTCGCCTCACCGCGCAAGGTGCTCTCCAGGGAAGACCTGGCCGCTGCCGGTCCCGGCAGGGGCAAGCGCGGATCTCCCTGCCCACGGGTAAGGGGGTCCGGAACCACAAGGACCCTCATGACCGCGTCCTGGCACATCTACGGCACCGCCGCCGTCTGTTCGCGGCGGACGTGCTCGCGGCCCTCGGCTTCACCGTCCGTCGCGGAGACGACCTCCTTCGGGCCTGCCTCGGGTGCTGACAGGAGGCTTGTAGGGTGCGGTGCGTGACCGGTGAGACCGATCTGCCCACGCTGCTGACCACGATGCGCCCGCGGCTCAACCCTGGCCGCTACGTGTTCACCACGGTCGACGGCGACGTCCCGCCGGGCGTCAGGCCCGTCGTCACGGTCGCCGAGGAGGAGGGCCTCACACTGGTCCTGCCGCAGCGGGACGCCGACGCGGCAGGACTGACGTACGACTACGTGACGGGCTGGATCACGCTGCGCGTCCACTCGGCACTCGAAGCCGTCGGCCTGACCGCCGCCTTCGCGCAGGCACTCGCCGCCGCGGGCCTGAGCTGCAACGTCGTCGCCGGATTCCACCACGACCACCTCTTCGTGCCGTACGAGCGCGTCGGCGAGGCGGTCGAGGTGCTGGAGGACCTCGCCCGGCGGTCCGCCTGACGACTCACCGGCGGGACCGCGCCCTCCCTGCAGGCGGTCGCAGCATGGGCACCCGTAGCGGAGCACCGGCCAAGCCCGCCCGCGCCCCCAAGGACCCCGAAGCCGCCCCGCCCGGCCTGTTCTGAACCGGTAGCGGCTCTCCCCGACAGCGGTCATAGTTCGAGTGCGCCTCGGCGCATCCGCAGGAACCAGAGCGATTGCCTTGACCAGCAGTATCGGTGAGGGGCAGGGACACTCCTCCCTGCCCACCCGGCGCTGCGAAAGGAGCGAAGGGATGTCAGACCTTCCCCAGGTGATCACCACGAGGGGCAGTGACCGTTACCACGCCGGCGAGGAATGCCCCATGTGGCTGGCCGGCCGGCTCGGCAGCGAAAGCCAGGGCAACCGCCTGCACAACGTCCTGCGGATGTCCGAAGCGGAGGCCCGAGCCGACGGCTGGACGCCCTGTCCCGGCTGTGTCGGCACCGGACACATGTGAGCTGTTAAGCGAGAGGAGTACCTTCTCGGCCTTTTCCCTTCCTGGAGAGGCCGGGATTCCAAGGGCTCGCGAGCGGAGGTAGCCTGCGTGGGTTTCGCTGACACAGAAAGGTCTTTTACGGCACCTTCCTGAGGCCGCCGGATCAGCTCTGTCCCGTGGGTATGCCGCAACCGATGGGAGCCCCCAGCGCCGACGTTCCCGGCTGGCGTGACCTCGCCCAGCATGATCAAGATGAAAGCGCAACACGGTCACGGACTTGATTCCGGTTGGGTCGATATCGGTTTTCCGGCGCCTTTGCCGCTGTGACGTCTTTTATCGGCATAGTAGTTTGCGTTCATGTTCAGCCCATTTGCTGCATGCCGGGCAGCCGCTCTGCGGCCCACGGTCGTCTGGGCGGCCGTCGCCGGGGTCATCGCCGCCGGGTCGCCGATCGCGCTGGGCTCATCTCCCGCGTACGCACGGGATCCGGGCTCCTCCGCCAACGCCGTCATCGTCTGGGACCGGAACGCTCAGACCGCGATCTGGGACATCGCCGGTCAGCAGCCGCAGGTCCAGGCGCGTAGCTTCGCGATGGTGCACGGAGCGGTCTACGACGCGGTGAACGCGATCGCCGGTGCTCCCTACCAGCCATACCTGGTCGCACCGGCCGCCGATGGCACCGAGTCGACGGACGCGGCCGTCGCGACCGCGGGCTACCTGGTGCTGCACGCGCTGTTTCCCGACCAGCAGGCGAGATTGAAGGCCCAGTACGATGAGTCGCTGGGCGCGATACCCGACGGCGCCGCGAAACAGCGTGGAATCAGCGTGGGCACGCAGGCGGCCGATGCGATGATCGCAGCGCGACGGAACGACGGAGCGTTCGGCGACCAGACCTGGCCCGTGGGCACCCGCCCTGGTCAGTGGCGGCCGGCGCCGCCCGCGTTCGCCTCGGACGGGGCCTGGGTCGGTCACCTCAAGCCGTTCCTCATCCCGAGGGCGTCCATGTTCCGTACGTCCGGCCCGCCGGCGCTCACCAGCCGCCGGTACGCCCGGGACTTCAACGAGGTCAAGACGGTCGGCTCGGCGACCAGCACGGTCAGGACGGCCGACCAGACGAAGGCCGCGATCTGGTGGCACGACCGGCATCTGGCCGAGTGGGAGATCAAGCGCCAGCTCGCGACGCAGCAGCGACTGAACACCCTTCAGACGGCGCGGATGTTCGCGATGGTCGACCTGGCCGAGGCCGACGCCACAATCGCCTGTTACAACGAGAAGGCGGCGTGGAACTTCTGGCGGCCGGTCACCGCGATCCGGCTGGCCGACACGGACGGCAATCCGGAGACGTCCGCCGACCCCGAGTGGACGCCGTTGCTCGTCACGCCGCCGCACCCCGACTACACGTCCGGGCACACCTGTTTCACCGCGGCGAGCATGTCGGCGCTGAGGTACTTCTTCGGACGGGATGACATCCCCTTCAGCGGCTACAGCGCCGACTCGGGTACGACCAGGTATTTCCGCGGTTTCTCCCAGGCGCTCGCCGAGGTCGTCGAGGCCCGAGTCTGGGGCGGCATCCACACCCGTACGGCGGACGTGCAGGGCGCGAAGATCGGTGCGCAGGTCACCGCCTACATGGTCACGCACTATTTCAAGCAGAGGCCGAGGAGCCGGTAGAGCCCACCATGCGGGAGACTCCTGCGGCCAGGAGATGCGTCTTCTTCGACGTCGACGGCACTCTTATCGATGCCCTGCACAACCAGCGGCGAGTTTGGGCGGCATGGGCGGTGCGGTTCGGCCTGGATCCCGAGGATGTCTATCGCGTCGCGCAGCGGACCCGGCCGGTGGAGACCTTCGCTCTCGTCGCGCCGGACCGGGATCCGCGTGCTTGCCTGGCCGCGCTGCACGAACTGGAGGACGAGGACGTGCGGTCCGGCGTCTACACGGCTTTCGATGGCGCGTCGGCGTTGCTGCATGCCCTGCCGCCGGGCTCGTGGGCGCTGGTGACGTCGAACTACGCCCACCGGATTTGTGGGCGCTTCGCCCGCACAGGGTTGCCCGTACCCGAGGTCATCGTGGACGCGGCGGCGGTCGAGCAGGGCAAGCCCTCTCCCGGCCCCTATCTGCTTGCCGCCGAGCGGGTCGGCGCCACCCCAGGGCAGTGCCTTGCCGTGGAGGACGCTCCTTCCGGCGTACAGGCCGGCCTCCGGGCCGGGATGACCGTGTGGAACGTCAACGTGCCCGTCGCCGTCGATGGTGCGCATCGTCATTTCAGGAACCTGCGGGACGCTGCGGACGACATCCTGGCATTTGCCACAGGCGAGAAGTGGACCCGACTGCACGGACTCAACCCGCCTGAAGCGCGGCCGGGGCCGGGCGGAGCTACGGCGATCCGCCCGGCCTTGGTGGTGATTCATTAAGGTCACGGGCAGTTGCCGATGTCGCTTTCGGCGGAGGCCAGGACGACGTTGGTCTTGGCCAGCCCGAGGGCGTCGACGGTGACGTGGACCGCGTTGACGGTCAGGCCGTTGTCGGGCGTGGTGAATGGAATCTGCTCGTTGAGGACGAGCTTGACGACACCGACGTTGACCGTGGTGTTCGGTTGGACATTGGTGGGTTCTGCGATGACCACCGTGTTGCCGACCTTGAGAGAGGCGATCGTGGTGGTTCCGGTGGAGCCGTCGCAGGTGGTGGTGGAGCTGGATTTGATGGCCCCGACGGTGATCACCGGGATGCCGGTGATTCCGATGGTGGTGTCGTCGATGGAGGCGGTGGCCACGGACTTGCCGGGGAACTCAGTGGTGGCGACCTTGGCGCACAGGGCGTGCGCGCTGATCAGTCCGCTGAGGGTGGCGGTGCAGGGCACCGAGGTGGCGCCGGTCGAAGTGGTGGAGATGGGGCCGGTGTCGGGGGTGCGGGCGATGTTGACCAGTTGGATGCCGGCCAGGGCGGCGCTGGCGGTCAGGCCGTAGGCCCGTCCGGTCAGCCGCTGCGGCGTGACGGTGACTTGTTCGTCGCTGCACGGTGAGGTGACGGAGTTGTTGTTGGCGTCGCCGCCGTAGGTGGCGGTCCACCGGTAGGTGCCGGCCGCGCCGATGGTCACGTTGCCGGATGCGGCGGTGCCGCTGCCGGACAGGTCGTCGGTGCGGGTGGCGATCGGCGTAGTGCAGTCGGTGTCGCCGGGGGCGTACAGCTTGAACGTCACGGTACCGGTGGGGTGGAACCCGCCGGAGATGGTGGCGGTGTCGGACACGGCGCCACCGGCCGGTACGGACCCCGATGGGGTGGTGGCGATGCCCGGGGTGGCCTTGACGACCACGACCTCTTCATCGCCGCACTCGGAGGTGACCGGGTTGTTGGCGTCATCGCCGCTGTAGGAGGCCACCCACCGGTAGGTACCCACCCCGCCCGCGGCGATGTTCCCGGACGCGGCGGTGCCGCTGCCCGACACCGTCCCGGTACGCGTCTCGATGGGCGTCGCACAGTCGGTGTCACCAGGCCCGAACAGCTCGAACGTGACGGTGCCCGTCGGATGGAACCCACCGGACAGGGTCGCCGTATCCGAGACGTTCCCGCCCGCGGGCACCTGGCCCGACGGCGTTGTGGCGATCGACGGGGTCACCTTCGGAACGTGTTCGGTGATCGTTTCAGTGAAACCTGGTGACAGGACGCCGTTGAGCAGGAAGTCCACCTTGCAGGTAAAGGTGCTTCCCGGTGTGGCTCCGGCGCCGACGGAGACGGTCTCGGTGAAGGTGGCGTCATCGCCGCTGGTCACCGTACGGCTGCCCGGGGTCAGGGACACCGACAGGTTCGGATCGCAGTCGCGCAGCTGGTGGGTGACCGTGACCGGCAGGTTGTGCAGGGCCGCCAGGATGGTGTCGCTGACCTCCGAGGCGTTGAGGCCGGAGAACAGCTGTCCATCCGTGGCATCGGTGATCGCGGCCGCCTGCCCGGTTGAGTTCAGCCCGGACAGGTCGAACGCGAGCACGGTGATGTCGGCCGCCTGCAGGGCGCTGATCGCATTGGCCAGCGTATGGCCGTTGCTGGGGTCATGGCTGGGGGCGTCCCCGATCAGCAACACGATCCGGGAGCTGTTCGGCCGGAAGCCGACCGCCCCGGACGCGACCTGGAACAGACCGTTGATGCCGTCCTCGGGGAAGTCGCCGCCGCCCGACGCGACCAGCGAGTTGAGACCGTTGGTGACGTCGGTCTGGTTGGCGGTGAGGTTCTGCGCCACCCGGAACGGCGTCGCGTCCCCCATGTCCCTGTACTCGGCGACCGCGAACTGGGCGTCCGGCTGCGCCGAAGCGACGTTGGACAAGATCGTGTTCGCGTTGGTCCGCACGTTCGAGATGACCCCGCCCATGCTCCCTGTTGTGTCGATCAGGACCGTGATATCCGGCTTGGGAGGGATCGCCGGTGTGGACACGGTCTTGGCGATCGTCGTCGAGTCGCCCGGAGCCAGTTCCAGAGTCACGCTCGCCGGTGTGACCCCGGGCGCGGCGGACGCCGTCCCCACCCCGGCCACCAGCATCGCACCGGCCACCACCACGCACACGGCGGCCCGTAATTTTCGCGTCGTTCTCACGGTGTCATTCCTTCTGGTGTGGCGTTATGCCACAACGAATTCGGGATTGCTGGCCGTGCAGAATTTCTATGATTGCGCCAACCCGGGACGTCCTCTCCTCGCGTGCCGGCGCAATCGGTTACCAAATTGCATTTGTTGACGACCTCGGTGACCTTTTCGGTGCAGCCGCTGATCAGCGAGGGGGTGTGGCCACGGTCATATGGTGACTGGTCATTGAATAGATGTAAATAGGCCACTTACAGCAAGTTCCCGACTGGCCACAGTCGGCCACCCCTTGCCGGTGAGAGGTGCCTGTGAGTAGTGAATCTTTTTCAGATACGCCCGATGAAATGCGTGATCGGCCGTTTTCCGCTGAGAAAAGAGCGGCCGTTTCCCGTCCTCTGGACCGTCTGAATCGCGGTTATGAGCATCGCCGCAGAGTCGACCGACAGCTCCCCAGTCCATTCGGCATCGGTCGGATCCGACGGATACGCCGGCTTCCGGTCATGACTCCGGCACCTCGGCGAGGCGCAATCGCGGCGTCCTCAGCCGTGGGCGCCCAAACAGACACCACGCATTTCCGGCTGCAGAGGCCTGGCAGGTTCAACCGGTCGCCGCATCCGGCCGCACCAAGTTGTGGTGGATTGGGAGTGCCTCGGACGCGGCCGGGTCGTCGCCCACTCCGGCGTCTGCCAGATGACCTCCTACGAACCGGTCCGCTGCGGCCGCGTCTACCATTTCCGCCGCCGCGCCCTCGCTCGTCACGACGTGCCGCTCGTGTCCTGGACGGCCGGATGGTGGCGTCACGAGGAGGCGTACGAGTGGCCGGACGCCGGAACGCTCCGCTTCACGGGCGACGAGCTTCGCGCGGCCGGTATGACCGCCAACCTGTAGCCGCCTCGTCGAGGCGGGGTGCGGCCCCTGCCCGGTGATAGCAGGCAGGGACCGCACCCCACTGTAACGACCACGTCCGAGGGTTCTCATGCATCCGCACTGCTACTTCTGGACGGGAGTCGGCGACGACCGCCGCAACGAGGCCGAACGCGGCCCGCCCCCGCCCTCCGGTGATCCCGGGCCGTTCCTGGCCTCGCCGCTGCCGCCGATGCGTACGTGCGAGTGGCTGCTCAACTCAAGCCCCGCAACCGCATCGACGTCTCCCCGGGCTCGGTGGGGGAGGCGCTAGAGTGGCTGACCGAGCGCTACCGCGCGGCGGAGTCGCACCGCTGTCCGGCATCCTGAGCCGCCCGCCGCCGGAAGGGACAAACTTCTGCACGCATCACCCCAGGGGTGTGGTAGCGTACATGGCGTTGCAGTTGTGGTACCCATGAAACTTGTGTGCGCCTGACGGTATGTGACCTTCAGGCGCATTTTTGTTTTCCCGGCCATCTCCGGAGGGGGCCTCATCCGGCGACGCGGGATCCGCGCGGTGCGGATTTCGGTTCGGTCCCTGATAAAGGAGATTCATTATGGCTATCGGAACCGTGAAGTGGTTCAACTCGGAAAAGGGCTTCGGCTTCATCGAGCAGGAGGGTGGCGGCCCCGACGTCTTCGCCCACTACTCGAACATCGCCGCCCGCGGATACCGTGAGCTGCAGGAGGGCCAGAAGGTGTCGTTCGACATCACCCAGGGCCAGAAGGGCCCCCAGGCCGAGAACATCGTGCCCGCCTGAACCCAGGCCCGCATCTGATTCGGGGTCCGCGCTCGACGAGCGCGGGCCCCGACTCATGTCCGGGCAGACGCTCCCTCGTGCCGCACCTCGTCGATCCTGCAAGCACCGCTGCTCATTCTGGGCAGGTGAGCTTCCCGCGAGGGCGGATAGAGATTCAATCCTGGCCGCGAGGGAGGGCGCCGGTGCGTGGACGCCCGCCGGCATGCCGCCGGCGGAGTCGTACTCGCGCGACGCGCTTCCCTACGGCGCAGCTGTCTCAGAGCTTGTGCAGCTTTTTGTACGGGGTCGTGATTCGTTCCTGCTGCGATCGGAAATCGACGATCACAGCAACCCCATCCTCTACATCCACGACCACACCGAGACCGTACCGATCATGGGTGACCTGGTCGTTCACACTGAACTGCTCGACAGGTGGGGCAGGAGGCGGGGGCTTGAAGGGACTTGTGGGCAGGTGACGGCGGGACGCGCCGCTGGCTGGTTTCATTCCATCCAGTATGTGCTGCTCGCCGAGATGGTCACAACCAACCTGTGGTCTCGGGCCGATGACGTCGTCATCGCCGCGGTCCGCCTCGGCGGCCCGGGGGGTGACGCGAGGACCTCGGTCGGCATGCGCTCACTGCTCACGCTCGCCCGGACGGTGGACGGAACGGAGAGATCCGCCGTGCGTCACGGCCGCCATTTGTCCTGGTAGCCGCTGTGCCAGTTGTACGCCGATGCCTCCAGCTTCAGCAGGTGTTCCGCCTGGGCGTGTTCCTCGAGCGCCAGGTAGAGCTCGCCCACGAGTACGGACTCCAGGAAGTCCACGCGGTCCCGCTTCGCGGTCAGGTCCCGCTCCGCTTTGTGCGAGTCGGGCTTCCCGGCGTCCGCGGACCTGTCCACCTGGTTCAGATCCTCGGCGATGCGGGCACGCAGGAACGCGATCAACCCCTCGAACACGGCTTCCGCCTGGTGCGCACGGGCCCGGCGCGCGTCGGCCACGATCTCGCGGTAGCGGGCGGCCAGGGCGGGCTCGTCCGCGCTGGTGAGTTCCGGCCGGGGGAATCGCCGCAGGAGGGTTCCTCCATCGGCCGCCTCTTCGTCGCCGGCGGCCAGAGCGTCCCCGAGGAGCTCCGCCGCGAGCAGGGGGCGGTTGCGGACCAGCTCCAGGAGCGTCCCCCGATTGATCGTTGTCATGGCCAGGAGGTTACATGGAGTAGTCACGTGCGCGCCAAGGGTGGCCGGCGTGGCCTGAGGTGGTTTCCTTCCCTCCGGTGGAAGCTCTTTTCAACCAAGTGGGCCTTGACCACACGATCACGGGTTCGCTTCGTTCGTCGACCGGGCCTCGCGGACCATGTGGAGTCTGGTTTGTAGAGGCTGCCGTCGGGCGCAACGTCGCAGTGCACCCGACCGTGCCTCCCGGTGGGCGGCGGAACCGCGCACGACCTGACTGCCGCACCCGAGCCGACGCTGGATGCCGAGATCGCGGATCCGGCCACCGGCAGGGCGCTCGCGATGGCCGAGGCGTACTGGCCCGATGGGCTGCAGCCGGGCCAGGGCAAGCCGGTCGTGCTGGAGCTGGACCCCGAGGTGGCATGCCGGCCGAGCACGGCAGCCTCGCGACCGCCCGCAAACTGCTGCGCTAACCCGCCGTGTCGGACGGGTTCGCGGCGCTGCTCACGCCCGAAGAGGTGGAGGTCGCGCGGCACCGCCTCGGACATTTCGGCTGGAGCGCCGCCGTCGCCTGACCCGCTAGCGTTGTGGATCGTGAAGGAGCCCTCGTCGTACCTGCTGATTCTGGGTGACCGCCAGGCCATCGCCTGGGTGCTGCGCGAGCAGCGGATGGCCTTCCCGCCGACCTCGCGAACCGAGATCGGGCAGGTACGACCGGGTGACGAGCTGCTGATCTACACCACGCGCGGCGCGTACCGCAATCCGACCAGGGACAGGGGCCGGATCATCGGGCGGGCGGTGGTGACCACCGAGGTCCGGCGCTTCGACGAGCCGGTGCACATCGCCGGTCGTGACTTCCCGAGCGGGTGCGGTCTGCGAATTGACCGGCTGGCGCCGTGGGGGAGCGGCGTGGAGCTGCGGCCGTTCGTCGCGCGGCTCGACGCGTTCCCCAATCCGGCGGCGTGGAGCATCATGCTGCGCCGGGCGCTGCTCCGGCTCCCGGCGCAGGACGCCGCGCTCCTGCGGGATGAGCTGGCGCCGCTGACGGGGAGTCGTGACGCCAATCTGCCCGGGTATCTCGCCCAGGACCGTCCGCCCGTGTCCCAGTCCTCTCCTCACGCCTGAAAGGCGGCACGCGGAACGGCCGGAGACGAGTATGGGCATGAGCGCCCTGGCAGGCCACAGCGTGATTCAGGAAATGTCGTGAATTGGTCTGCTTTCGGCCTTGCGTGGCCTGTAGTCTCGTCGCCCGTGAAACAGACCATGATCGCGCTCGCCTCCGCCGTGGCCGTGGTGCTCGTCCCGGCCGCTTCCGCCGAGGCCCGCCCTGTGAAGAGCAAGAAGCTGACGCAGAACGCGCTGTACAAGGCAGGAGCCCTGCCCGTCACCACCTGTCCGGAAAAGCCCGTCAAGAAGCTCGATCCGAAATCGGCGAGAAGTTACCTCAACGGAGTCCTCGCCTGCCTCAACCGGACCTGGACGGGGGAATTCAAGGCAGCGGGACTGAAGTGGTCCACGCCCAAGGTCGTGTACGCCACCAAGGCGCCGGTGAAATTCTGTGGGGCGAAGTGGAACGACTGGGGCGGCTACTACTGTGACTCCTCCCACGTGATGGAGATCGTGCTGGACGAGGACCTCCTTGGTGCCGGCGACCTGTTCCTGTTCTTCCTGACGACCTCGCTTTACGGGGAGCACGTTCAGAACCTGGCCGGCATCACCCACGGCCTGGACGTGCTTCCTCGCAGCAACAAGGCGGAATCGGCTGAGCGGTACCGGCGACACAACCTGCAGAACTTGTGCATCGCGAGCGCCTTCGTCGCGAGTGTCTGGAAGTCCCTGCACCGTGGCCGGGAGGACTGGGACGACATGCTCTCCTATATGCGTGAGTGGGCGGGCAAGAACACCGGGAGCAGGAAGTCGATCACCTACTGGGCAGGTCAGGGCTTCGCGACCGGCGACCCCGGCGCCTGCAACACGTGGACCGCGCCGTCCGCCAAGGTGGCCTGACGGCTCCATCCCCACGGCGTCCGGAGCGCTGCAGGATGCCGCCCCCGGGTGGCGGCCTGGAACGCGTGGCGGGCAGGAGGGGCACGACCGCGTGATCACACGGTCAGCCGCCGCCGCATCCGCAGCCGGACGGGCCGCACCCCGCGCTGCCGTTGCGGGTGGTCTTGCGGCGGTGCAGCCACCACATGCTCGCGGCGGCGGCCAGCAGCAGTCCGGCCACGGCCGGCAGCGCCTGCTCGGCCAGCGCCGCGCCCGCGCTGGTCAGCAGTCCGGCACCGATCAGCACCGGCAGTGCGCAGCAGGCCGCGCACGCCAGCACCGCCAGCGCGGCGGCGACCTTGCTGCGCCGCGGCGGCTCGCCGTCGTCGGAGGGGCGGTCCTTCGACGCGTGAGCGGTGGCGGTGAGCGACACCGCGACCGGCTCCGCCGCACGCCTCGCGGGCTGCGTCGAAGAGCCCGAGGTCGGGACCGCGACCTGCGTACGGTGGTGGTCGTCGTGGGTGCTCACCGTTCAGCTCTCCTTGGGGGGCGGCCTTCGGCCAGGTCGGCGAAGGGCAGCGGGCAGTCGGGGCAGGTGCAGTGGGTCAGGCTGTCGCATCCGGCGGTGACGACCTGGGTCAGCGCGTGGCGGATCGTGGTCAGATCGGCGATCTTCGCGTCCACCTCGGCGATCTTCGCCTGGGCGCGGGCCCGCAGATCCGGGGTGGGGTGGCCACGCCTGCCGGTGTCGAGCAGTTCGGCCACTTCCTCCAGAGTGAAGCCGAGCCGCTGCGCGGCTTTGATCACCGTCAGCAGGGTGACGGTCTCGGGCGGATAGGCGCGGTGGCCGCCGGGGCTGCGTGCCGGTTCGGCGATCAGGCCTCTGCGTTCGTAGTAGCGCAGGGTCTGGATGTTGACCCCGGACTGCTCGGCCACCTGCCCGCTGCGCAGGTACGAATCGCCCGGGCCCCGCAGCACGAGGTCCTGTTTCACGCCGGCCGCCTCACTACGGCGGGCGCACCGGCGCGGCCGCCCTCGCAAGCGGGCTCGGCGCGGGCCTGCAGCGCGTCCAGCACCGCGACATGCTCGGGCGGGACCGCCACGTCCAGCGTGAGGCCGCCGCCGGCGACGGTCAGGGTGAAGGTGAAGAAGGAGCAGCAGCCGTTCTCCCGCGCGGTCAGCTCGGCCGCCCGCGCGGCGTGCTCCGGGGTGAAGACGAGTTCCAGTCGCAGCCGCTCACGCTCTTCGCGCCGGACCGCCTGGACCACCTCGGCGAACAACGCGTCGAACTCGGCCAGCCGTAGTGGCTGCTCGGCGGTGGGCAGCGTGCACGCGGACGGCACCCATCCCTGGTCGATGACGATGTCTCGGGTCATGCATCGACGGTAAGCCTGTACCTGGGTACAGGATGCAACCCCCGCCTCAGGCCGCCCCGTTCACGGAAGCGGGACCGCGCTCGACTCGCGGACGACGAGGTGGCAGGGCAGGGCGTGCCGGCCGGGGGAGGGGGTGCCGTTGATGGCGGCTAGGAGCATCTCGGCCGCCGCTCGGCCCAGCCCCTCGAGGTTCATGTCCACGCTCGTCAGCGGCGGCTGGCAGCCCTCGGTCATGACGTCCCAGTTGTCGAAGCCGACGAGGGCGACGTCCTGCGGCACCCGGCGGCCCGCGGCGCGCAGCGCGTCGCACACGCCTCGGGCGATCTGGTCGCTGCCGCAGAAGACCGCGTCGAACTCCGCCCGCCCCGCCAGCAGGATGCCGACGGCCTGGCGACCCCACGCCTCGCTCCAGCCGCCGAACAGCGGGGGCGCGGCCGGTTCGAGCCCGTCCTCCGCCAGCCGCTCCCGCGCCGCCGCGGCGCGGACCCGGGCGGAGTTGTGATGCTCCGGCCCGGTGACGTGCGCGATCCGGGTGCGGCCGACGGCCAGCAGGTGCTCGACCGCCTTGCGGGCGCCGCCCGCCTCGTCCGGGACGACCGAGCAGTCGCCGGGGTCGGCCGAACTGATGAACGCGTACACCACGGGCACGGGCAGGTCCGCGGCGATCGGCGCGCGTGCCTCGGTCCGCCGGCCGGTCACGATGATCCCGTCGACCCGGCGGCTGAGGAGCGTCCTGACGTAGTACTGCTCGCGGATCGGGTCGTCCCGCCCGTCGCAGAGGAAGACCGACATCTCCCCGGCGCCCAGCGCGTCCTCCGCGCCGATCAGGACGGGGATGCTGAACCGGCCGATCGTGTCCGTCGTGATCATGCCGACGGTGTAGGTGCGCCCCGAGTGCAGGCTGCGGGCGCCGGCGTTCGCCTCGAAACTGAGCTGCCGTGCGGCCTCCCGGACGCGCATGCGGGTCTCCTCCCGCAGTGATCCGCGTCCGTTGAGCGCTTTGGAGGCCGTGCCCACCGACACCCCGGCCAGTGCCGCGACGTCGGCGATCGTGGCGTGACGCTCCAGTTTTCCCACGTTTCCTCCACTTTCCGATGGCGTTGCCTCAGACCACTGTATCGCCGGACCGTTCCGATGTCGGTGGGCCCGTGTAACACGGGGGAAACCCGCTATTGACGACCCGGGAGGGCGTTGGTAGCTTTCCGGCAACCGTTTTCCTTATTTTCCTAGGTTTCCTTCCGCCGGGCCGTCCCCGGCGGAGTCTCGCACGTCCCGCGTCACGACACGAGAGATCAGGAATGACCCAGCAGAAGCTGTCAGACACCGCCCCGGCCGCGCCCGGCCTCGAGGCCGCCGGGCCCGTGACCCCGACTCCGGGCGCACTGTCCGCGTTGCGGCCGCTCGGCCTCGGCCAGGCCCGGTTGGGGGCAGGCGGCCTGCTCGGGCGATGGCGGCGGCGCAACGCCGAGGCCACGCTGCCGCACTGCGTGGACAACCTCCACGGCAGCGGCAACATCGGCAACCTCCGCGCCGCCGCGGGGGAGTCCGGGGACGAGTTCGCCGGCATGTGGTTCGCCGACTCCGACGTACACAAGACGCTGGAGGCGGCGGCCTGGCAGCTCGCGACCTCGCCCGAAGACGCCGGCCTGCGGTCGTTCGTCGACGGCACGACCGCGCTGCTCGCCCGCGCCCAGCGGGCGGACGGCTACCTCAACTCCTACTTCACCGTCGTCGCGCCGCAGGAGCGGTGGGCCAGGCCCGACTGGAGCCACGAGCTGTACTGCGCGGGCCACCTCTTCCAGGCGGCGGTGGCCGCGGCCCGCACCGGGGTGAGCCCCGATCTGCTGACCGTCGCCCGGCGGTTCGCCGACCTGCTGGTCGAGCGGTTCGGCCCGGACGGAGTGGAGGAGGTCTGCGGGCACCCCGAGGTCGAGACCGCCCTCGCCGAGCTGTACCGGGTGACCGGCCACCGGCCGTACCTGGATCTGGCGCGGCGCTTCCTCGACCTGCGCGGGCGCGGCCTGCTCGGCCACGGCCGGTTCGGCCCCCGCTACTACCAGGACCACCAGCCGGTACGCGAGGTGCGGGAGGTCACCGGGCACGCCGTACGGCAGTTGTACCTGCTGGCCGGGATGGTCGACGTGGCCGTGGAGACCGGCGACCTGGCGCTGCTGGACGCGGCGGAGCGGCTGTGGGCCGACGCCTTCCGCTCGCGGACCTACGTCACCGGCGCACACGGCTCGCGCCACCGTGAGGAGGCGTACGGCGACCCGTATGAGCTGCCGCCCGACCGGGCCTACGGCGAGACCTGCGCGGCGATCGCGAGCTTCCAATGGAACTGGCGCTTGCTGCTCGCGACCGGACGGGCCCGCTACGCCGACGAGATGGAACGGGTGCTGTACAACGCGGTCGCCGCCGCCGTCTCGTCCGACGGCAGGCACTTCTTCTACTCCAACCCCCTGCACCTGCGCACCGGGCACGCCAGCACGGGCGAGGAGGCGGCGGCGCGCCGCCTGCCCTGGTACTCGTGCGCCTGCTGCCCGCCGAACATCGCCCGCCTCATGGCCTCGCTGCCCGGCTACCTGTCGACCGCCGACGACGGCGGCCTGCAGATCCACCTGTACGGCGACGCCTCTCTGACCACCCCCGACGGGCGCCGAGTGGAGATGCGCACGGACTACCCCTGGCAGGGACGCGTCGAGCTGGCCGTGACCTCCGAGGCCGACGCGCCCTGGACACTCGCGCTGCGCGTGCCCGCCTGGTGCGCCGCGTATACGGTGAGCGTCGACGGGGAACCGGTTCGGGCGCCCGTACGGGACGGTTATGTCCGGGTCACCCGCGCCTGGAGGCCGGGCGCGACCGTCGTCCTCGACCTCGAGATGCCCGTCCGGCAGGTGGCCGCCCACCCACGGGTCGACGCGGTGCGCGGGTGCGTGGCCCTGGCGCGCGGCCCGCTCGTGTACTGCCTGGAACAGGCCGACCTGCCGCCCGGCACGGTCCTGGAGGACGTGCGGCTCGACCCTGCCGCCCCTGCCGTTCCGATCACACCGGGTGACCGGGAGGACCTGCCGGACGTCCCGGTCGTCCTCACCGCCCGCGGGCTGGTCGCCGACGCCGGCGATTCGCTGTACACCGCCGGACCCAGGCGGGAGCGGACGGGCACGCCGCTCACGCTCACGGCGGTGCCGTACTTCCTGTGGGGCAACCGGAGCGAGGGCCCGATGCGGGTCTGGATCCCGGTCGCCGCCGCCGGATGACCGCGGCGGGCCGGCCCCCACCGGGCCGGACCCGCCCGCATGGGGACCGTCCACGGCGTCCGCCGGTCCGGGGAGGGACGGTCCCGCTTCACCTCCTGCTCTACCCCCCACCTGAGCACAGAAAGAGCGAGGTCGTTCATGCGCAGACCCCGAAGCACGGTCCTGCTGTCCGCGCTGGCCGTGTCACTGACCACGGCGCTCGTCCCACTGGCGCCCGCCGAAGCGGCGGGCGCCACCCTCACGGTGAACGTCGCCCAGCCCTTCCGGCCCGTCACCCATGTCGCCGCCGGCGGCCTGTACGGCCTGGCGGAGAACAGCCGCCCGGCCGACTCCACACTGCTGCCGCTGAAACTCAACTCGCTGACGCAGCCCGCCCCCGGCGTGGGGCAGCGACCCAACGGCCAGCCGCCCGGAGGCGACTCCCTGCTCGTGGCCCCGCAGGCCACCCGCCTCGGCGCCGGGGAGTTCATCCGGATGCCGGACATCTACCCGGACTTCCCGTACCGGTGGGTGAGCTGGAACGACTGGCTGGCCAAGATCGACACGATGGTCCGCGCCCGTCTCAACGCGACCTCGGTGACCAACGTCATCGGCTGGGAGCTGTGGAACGAGCCCGACTGGACGTGGAACACCTCCGCCGCCGGGTCCTTCAACGACGGCTGGACGCGCACCTACCGGGCCGTGCGGGCACTGGACGCCACGACGCCGATCGTCGGCCCGAGCACCTCCTACTACAACCGCTCCTGGTTGTCGTCCTTCCTGAGCAGCGCCAAGGCCGCGGGCACGCTGCCCGACGTCATCTGCTGGCACGAGCTGGGCGATCCCACCGCCATCGCCGCGCACATCGCCGACTACCGCGCGCTGGAAAGCTCGCTCGGCATCAGCCCTCGGCGTATCTCGATCAACGAGTACGCCGCGACGAGCGAGGTGGACGTCCCCGGCCGGATCGCCAGCTACGTGGCCAAGCTGGAGCGCGGCGGCGTCGAGTCCGCGCACCGGGCGTTCTGGTACGAGTACGGCACGATGAACGGGCTGGTCGTCAACAACAGCCAGCCCACCGGCACCTGGTGGCTGTACAAGTGGTACGGCGACATGGCCGGCCGCATGGTGACCACCACCCCCGCCACCCAGACCGGGCTGGACGGCTTCGCCTCCTACGACTCCACCCGGAAGATCGTCAACGTGGTCTTCGGCAACGAGTCCGGCACCAACACGGTCCGCGTCACCGGCATCGGCGCGCTGGGCTCCTCGGTCCGGGTCACGCTGCAGTCGACCCCCGCGAGTGGCCGCTTCACCGCCGTGACCGCGCCCACGACCGTCTCGACGAGCACGTACACCGTCAGCAACGGGCAGATCAGCGTCTCGGTGCCGAACATGTCGGCGACGAGCGCCTACAACCTGGTGATCGAGCCGGTGAGCGGGGTGCCGTCCTACCAGCAGCGGTACGAGGCGGAGAACGCCGCCGTCTTCCGCGCCCAGCGGCTGACGAGCTCCAGCGCGTCCGAGGGCGGCTACGTCGGCCGCATCGACAACAACACGAGCACGCACAGCACCGACAGCTACGTCGACTTCGTGGTGAACGTGCCCACGGCCCGCGCGTACACCATGACCATCGGCTACGCCAACGCCACCGGGGCGACCGCGACACAGGGCCTGGCCTACAACGGCGGCGCCTGGACGACGGTCAGCTACCCGCCCACCGCGGCGTGGGGCCAGTTCGGCGCCACCATCAGCACCACGGTCAACCTGCGGGCGGGCTACAACGTGATCCGCCTGGCCAAGGGGTCCCCCAACTTCGCCGGCGGCACCGGCTACGCCGAGCTGGACTACATCCAGCTGACCTGAGCCGCGCCGGACATCGAAAGGAAGAACGACATGGAAAGCCTCGACAGGGGCCGGCGCGCCGCCGGCCTGGGCCTGGTGGTCCTCGCCGTCACCGGCGGGCTCACCGCGTGCTCCGGGTCGTCCGGCGGCGACGGCGGCGCCCCGGCGGGCGCGGGCCAGGCCGCAGGGGGAGGGACCTACACGATCTGGGACCCGTACCCGCAGTTCGACGACTCCTCCGACTGGGTGAAGCTGCTCACCCAGTGCGGCACGCAGGCCGGGGTGACCGTCAAGCGGACCGCCTACGACACCACCGACCTGACCAACAAGGCGCTGCTCGCGGCCCAGCAGGGCAACTCGCCGGACGTGCTGATCGTGGACAACCCGGTCGTCTCGACGCTGGCCGAGGCGGGCGTGCTGACCTCGACCGACGAGACGAAGATCGACACCTCGGCCGTCTCGCCGAACCTGCTGGCCGCGGGCCAGATCGGCGGCAAGACGTACGGCATCCCCATCGGGGCGAACACCCTCGCCCTCTACTACAACAAGGAGGTGCTGAAGAAGGCCGGGGTGGACGCGGCCGCGGTGAAGGACTGGGCGTCGCTGACGGCGGCGCTGGAGAAGGTGAAGGCGGCGGGCAAGAAGGGCATCACGTTCTCCGCCATCGGCACCGAGGAGGGCAGCTTCCAGTTCCTGCCGTGGTTCTGGGGCGCGGGCGCGAATCTCACCAAGCTGGACTCGGCGGAGGGCGTGGCGGCGCTGTCGCTGTGGACCGACTGGGTGAAGAAGGGCTACGCCCCCACCTCGGTGATCAACAACACCCAGACCACGAGTTGGCAGGAGTTCGCGACCGGCGACTTCGCGTTCGGCGAGAACGGCACCTGGCAGCTGGCCAACGCCAAGAAGACCGGTTTCGAGTACGGGATCATCCCGATCCCCGCCAAGGGCGGCGGCACCGCCCCGGCGCCGACCGGAGGCGAGTTCGTCAGCGTGCCCGTGCAGAAGGACATCGCACGTTACGTCGCCTCGCAGAAGCTGGTGACGTGCGTGGCCAGCACCGGCAACTCGCTGACCACCACGACGACGCTGTCGTACATCGCGCCGACCGAGGAGGTGCAGGCCACGCAGGTCGAGCAGAACGCCGAGCTGAAGGTGTGGGTGGAGGCGGTCAAGGCGGCCAAGGGCCGCACCAGCGACGATCTCGGCACCAAGTACCCGAAGATCTCCGAGCCCATGTGGAAGGCGATGCAGGCCGCGCTGAGCGGGTCGCAGCCGCCGCAGGAGGCGCTGACGGCCGCCCAGGCCACGGCGGCGAGCGCCGTTCAATAGGCGCGGCTCGGTAGGCGGCTCGGTAGGCGCGGCGCGCGGGCCCGGAGCATCCGGGCCCGCCCTCTCCTCAGACGAAGGAAAGCATGAAACACGCAACACAGACGCCGGCTCCGCGCGCGGGGGAGAACCGGCGGGAGCGGGTTCCGGCGCCGCGTTCCCAGGGCGCCGGCAGCGCTCACCGCGCGCCCGCACGGCGATCGGGCCAGTGGGCGGCATGGGCGTTCCTCGCGCCGATGGTGGTCTATCTGCTCGCGTTCTACGTCTATCCGCTGTACCGCAACGTCGACCTGAGCCTGCGCGACTACACGGTGCGGTCGTTCGTCCGGGGGGACGCGCCGTTCACGGGGCTCGCCAACTACGCGAAGGTCGTCCGCGACGCCACGTTCGGGCCGGCGCTGTGGCACACGGTGGTGTTCACCGTGGTGTCGCTGGCCTTCCAGTTCACCATCGGGCTCGCCCTGGCCGTGTTCTTCACCCGGAGCTTCCGGCTGTCGGCGACGTTGCGCGCGCTGTTCCTGGTGCCGTGGCTGCTGCCGCTGATCGTGTCGTCCTCGACGTGGTCGTGGATGCTCAACAGCGAGTCGGGCGTGGTCAACGCGGTGCTCGCGGCGGTGGGCATCGACCCGGTCAACTGGCTGACGTCGCCGGACTGGTCGCTGTGGTCGGTGACCATCGCCAACATCTGGATCGGGATCCCGTTCAACCTCGTCGTGCTGTACAGCGGCCTGCAGGCGATCCCGTCCCACATCCACGAGGCGGCCGAGCTGGACGGTGCGACCGGCTGGCAGCGGTTCTGGAAGGTGACGTTCCCGCTGCTGCGGCCGGTCTCGGCGATCACGCTGCTGCTCGGGCTGGTCTACACGCTGAAGGTGTTCGACATCATCTGGATCATGACGAAGGGCGGGCCCAGCGACGCGTCCACGACGCTTGCCACCTGGTCCTACCGGCTGGGCTTCGGCAACCTGCTGCCCTCCTTCGGGCCGGGCGCGGCGGTCGGCAATCTGCTGATCGTGATCGCGCTGGTCTTCGGCCTCGTCTACATCCGCGCGCAGCGAAGGCAGGGAGCGGCATGAGGGCGGCCGGGCGTGGCTGGTGGCGGACCGGCCTGGGCGTGGTGTTCACCGCGTTCATGCTGTTCCCCGTCTACTGGATGGTCAACGTGTCGTTCACCCGGGACCAGGACATGCGCAAGTCGCCGCCGTACTGGTTTCCCGTGCACGGGACGCTCGAGGGGTACCGCGCGGTGCTGGAGCAGCAGTTGCCGTACCTCGGGGTGAGTCTGGTCGTCGGGCTGGGCACCGTGGCCCTGACGCTGGCGATCGCGGTGCCCGCGGCGTACTCGCTGGCCAAGCTGCGGCCGCGCGGCCGTGGCGTGCTGGGCTTCGTGCTGCTGATCGCGCAGATGATCCCCGGTGTGATCATGGCGATGGGGTTCTACGCCATCTTCCTCGCCACCGGTGTGCTCAACACCGTGCCGGGGCTGATCGTGGCGGACTCGACACTGGCGGTGCCGTTCGCGGTGCTGATCCTCACGGCGTTCATGTCGGGCATCCCCGAGGAGTTGCTGCAGGCGGCCCGGGTGGACGGCGCGGGCGTGCTGCGGACCTTCTGGTCGGTGGTCCTGCCGGTCAGCCGCAACTCGGTCATCACGGTGTCGCTGTTCGCGTTCCTGTGGGCGTGGTCGGACTTCGTCTTCGCCTCCACCCTCGACCAGGGCGGCGCCCACCAGCCGATCACGCTCGGCATCTACCACTACATCGGCAACAACAACCAGCAGTGGAACGCCATCATGGCCACCGCGGTCGTCGCCTCGATCCCGGCCACCGTCCTTCTCGTCATCGCGCAGCGCTACGTCGCCGCGGGCGTCACCGCCGGCGCGGTCAAGGACTGAGCGCGTCCGGGAATTGAGTTAGTTGGGCAGCTGACTGAGAGTCGACAAGCGGATCCGCGACCGCTACGGTTGCTCCAAGTAAGTCAGCCAACTAACTTATTGGAGCGACGATGATTGTCGTGACGGGCGCCACCGGGAACGTCGGGGGCCGGTTGGTCGCGTTGCTCGCCGCCGCGGGCGAGCGGGTGACCGCCGTCTCCCGGCGGGCCGCCGAACTCCCCGAGGGGGTACGCCATGTGCGGGGCGACCTGGAGGACCCCGCCGGGCTGAAGGACGCCTTCGACGGAGCGGACGCACTGTTCCTGCTGGTGGCCGGTCAGGACCCGCGGGCCGTCCTCGACGCCGCCCGGGCCGGCGGGGTAGGCCGGGTCGTCCTGCTGTCCTCCCAGGGGGCGGGGACCAGGCCGGAGTTCTACCGCCACCCCGCCGCCTTCGAGGACGCGGTGCGCCGGTCCGGCCTGGAGTGGACGATCCTGCGTCCCGGCGGCTTCCACTCCAACGCCTACGCCTGGGCCGAGTCCGTCCGCGGCGGCCGTACCGTCGCCGCTCCGTTCGGCGACGTCGGCCTGCCGACCGTCGACCCGGGCGACATCGCCGAGGTCGCCGCGGCCGTCCTGCGTGAGGACGGGCACGCGGGCCACGTCTACGAACTGACCGGGCCCGCGCCGACCACTCCGCGGGAACGCGCGGCGGCGATCGGGGCCGCGCTGGGCACGCCGGTGCGGTTCGCCGAGCAGACCCGGGAGGAGGCGCGGGCGCAGATGCTGCACGTCATGCCCGAGCAGGTGGTGGAGGGGACGCTCGCCATCCTGGGGGAGCCGCTGGAGGCCGAGCGGAGGGCCGGTGCGGACGTCGAACGCGTCCTCGGCCGCGCTCCCCGGTCCTTCGCCGACTGGGCCGTACGCAACGTGGCCGCCTTCCGGTGAGACCGGCCGGATCACGCACTTCGACATCTGAGAGGAATCCGTCGTGCCCGTTCAGAGTGTGCTCGGCGCAACCATCCACTATCGGGAAGCCGGTTCCGGGGCGCCGATGGTCTTCCTGCACGGCAACCCCACGTCCTCCTACCTGTGGCGGCACGTCATGCCCGCTGTCGGCGAGGGCCGGCTACTGGCGCCCGACCTGATCGGCATGGGTGGTTCCGGCAAGCCCGGCATCGCCTACACCTTCGCGGATCACGCGCGCTATCTGGATGCCTGGTTCGACGCCCTCGACCTTCGCGACGTGGTCCTCGTCGGCCACGACTGGGGCGGCGCCCTGGCCTTCGACTGGGCCTCCCGTCATCCGGATCGCGTGCGGGGGATCGCCTTCACCGAAACCATCGTCAAGCCGATGACCTGGGAGGAGTTCCCCGAAGGGGGCCGGGAGCTGTTCGCGGCCATCAAGACCGAGGGCGTCGGCGAGAAGATGATCCTCGACGACGACGCGTTCATCGAACAGGGGCTGCCGGGGACCGTCGCCACCCCGATCGACCGGAGCGACCTGGCCGTCTATCGCGAGCCGTTCCCGACGCGGGAGAGCCGCCTCCCGCTGCTGCGGTGGGCGCGCTCGATGCCGCTGGGCGGCGAGCCGGCCGACGTGGTGGCACGCGTGGAGGCGTACGGCGCGTGGCTGGCCGCCAGCCCGCAGGTGCCGAAGCTGCTGCTCGCCTTCGCACCCGGACCCGGCACGATGATGCACCGGGACATGATCGACTGGTGCGCGGCCACCATGACCGGCCTCGAGATCCGCCGGTACGACGTGGTCGCGGGGCACCACACCCCCGAGGATCATCCGGAGCTGATCGGCAGGGCCGTCGCGGATTGGGTGAGGACGCACGGGCCGCGAGAGCTCTGAGCCTGGAAGTTTCACCGGCGCCCCGCGCGCGGCCGGGCTTGACCAGGGGAGTCGGAGATGTTGTCACGCCGGGGTTTCCTCGACGGGCTCGCGGTCCTACGGTGACCCCACTCCCGGCGTCGAAGGTTTCGGACCGTCGAAATGCCGTCGAAGCGCTTCGACGCCGCGGATTCGACGGCGCCGCCCGCCGCGGGCGGCGCCGGAAGGGACTACGGCGGAGAGGAAGACCATGCTCAGAACGCTGCGTCTGCTCGTCTCGGCATCGACGCTCATGGCGGTCGTCGGGCTGCTCGCCAGCCCGGCCCAGGCGGCCGTGTGGTCCTCGTCGGACCAGTGGGGCACCTGGACCAACGGCGGCTACACGCTCTACAACAACATCTGGGGCGGCGGCGCCGGTCCCCAGACGATCTGGGCGAACTCGTACAGCAACTGGGGCGTGTGGGCGAACCACCCCAACACCGGCGGCGTCAAGTCCTACCCCAACGTCAGCCGGAACGTGAACCGGCGCATCAGCGCGCTGCGCTCGGCGACCAGCGGCTTCAACGTCACCGTGCCGAACGGCGGCGCGTACACGGCGGCGTACGACATCTGGTGCGACGGCCACACCTACGAAATCATGCTCTGGATGAACAAGTACGGCCCGGTCGGGCCGCTCGGCTCCCGGCAGACGAGCGTGACGGTCGGCGGCCACAGCTGGGACGTGTACCGCGGCTCCAACGGCTCCAACCAGGTGTTCTCGTTCGTCCGGCGGGGCAACGCCACCTCCGGCACCGTGGACATCAAGGCGGTGCTGACCTGGCTCAGGACGAACAACTGGTTCGGCGACGTGACTCTGGGCGACGTCCAGTTCGGCTACGAGATCACCTCGTCGAGCGGCGGGATGGACTTCCGCACCAACGGCTACTCCCTGACGGTGAGCTGACGAATCTCGGCAGGAACCGCGGCGGGCCACGGGTGCCGGTCGGAACTGTCGGTGCCCTCCAATACGGTCGTCTCGGCACGCGGAGCCCCGCCCGCGATCTGGCGGGCGGGACTCCGCGATCGGGCGGGTGCGTCACGGATTTCCGGCATGGATCCGTGACACGGATTGGGGGGCCGGATGGCGGAACGCAGGGCGCTTGACCTCGACTCGCCGGCGATCAGCGATCGGTTCAGGCTGTTCAACTTCACCAGGCGTGACGACCATGTGGCCTATCTGTGGGTGCTGCGGGCCATGGACCGGCTGCGGGAGGTGCACCAGGTCCAGGTGGACGCGGGTGAGGTGCAGGCGGCCCTCACCGAGCTCGCCCGGCTCCACGACGAGGTGCCCACCTTCGACGGCAACCTGCGCGACCGGCTGGACGCCCTGTACGAGGACGGGGTGGTGCACCGGTTCGACGACGCCTCGCGGGCCGGAGACCTCGTCCGCTACCGCAACAGGCAGTCGGTCTACCAGTTCAGCGAGCTCGGCTACTGGGCGTACACCTCGGTGGAGGGCCTGCTCGCGGCCCGCATCCAGGACGCGAACCTGTCGCGGCTGGTCTTCTCCGACATCCTGGAGGACCTCAAGGCACTGGCGGCGGCCAACCGCGCGGGGGAGGGCGAGCAGGTCTACCGCCGGCTGTCCCGGCTGGACGCGGTCATGGAGGACATGGGACGCCGCTCCGCGCACTTCCACGTGACGCTCGGCGAGATCATCCGCTCCACCGACGCCTCTCCGGAGACGTTCCTGCGCTACAAGAACGCCCTGCTGACGCACATGTCCGAGTTCATGGCGGAGCTCGACCGATATCTGCCCCGCCTGGCCGCGGCCGTACGGGACGTCGAGACGAGTGGCCTGGTCTCCCTGCTCGACCGCGCGGCGGCGGCGGACGAACGGCCCTTCATGGACCGCGACGAGCGGCTGGAGGACTGGCGCCGCCGCTGGTCTGCCCTGCGGGCGTGGTTCGCGCCCGAGGGGCCGGAGGAGTCCCGCGCGGGGGAGCTGCGCAACGCGACGCGCGTCGCGGTGTCGGGGGTGATCGCGCTGCTGCGGCAGATCTCGGAGGCGCAGCGCGGCGGCGTCAACCGGGCCACCCAGCTGCGGCACCTGGCCGAGTGGGTCTGGAACGCACCGGACGAGGGGGCCGCCCACGCGCTGATGGGGGCGGCGTTCAACCTGCGCAGCGCGCGGCACCTGGGCGTGGCCCACGAGGACACCGAACAGATCTCGCCCAGGAACACGTGGTGGGACGCGCCGGGGGTGGAGGTGTCGGTCACGCTCTTCCGCAGTGGGAAGGCGCCCACGACGGGCGTGCCCGCTCCGGTGCGCGGCAACCCCGGCGCGCGGGCCGCGCTACGCCGCGAGCAGGCCGCGGAGCGCGCGGCCGAGCGCGAGGCCGCCGGACACCTGGTGGGGCTGGGCGCGCACGGCCGGGAGCTCGACGACGCGGAGACCAGGGTCCTGCTGAAGCTGATGACGCGGGCGCTGGAGGGACGCACGGTCGTCGCCGGCCGCCTGAAGAGGGGCTCCGGCGCCGACGACGCCGTGATGATCCGGCTCGTGCCGTCCGGCAGCGGGAGCGCGGTGCGCACCGCGCGGGGACTGCTCCACCTACCCGGGTTCCGGGTCGAGATCGCCGGGCGGACACCGGCGGCGGGTTCGGGGGCGGGGGGTTCCCGGTGACGACTCCTCGCGCCCGGGCCGCCATCGGCGTCTCCGCCGCCGACCTCGGCTCTTACCAGCAGGCGGTCCGCCGGGTGCTGACCTGCGACCTGATCACCAGGGAGCGGCCGCGCCCCGGCGTGCTCGACCAGGCGCTGCGGTGGGCCGACGAGATGACGCGCGACTTCCGCGAACTGCTCGGCTACACGCTGATCGCCACGACCCACCACGTGCGGCTGGTCCGCCATCTCGACGTCCTGGACGAGACGCAGCGGTCGATCTTCTCCCGCAAGGGCAAGCCGTTCGACCGCCGCCGGCTGGCCTACCTGTGCCTGGTGCTCGGGTCGTTCCAGCGCTCCCGCATCGAGATCAGCCTGGCGGACCTGGTGCGGATCTTCACGCCGCTGGCCAACTCCATCGACGGTCTCGGCTTCGACCCCGCGCTCGGCTCGCACAAGGCCGCCGTCGTCGACGTGCTGGGCTGGTTGGTGGACCGCGGCGCGCTCCGGCTGTCCGACGGCAGCCTGGAGTGGTGGGCGCGCGACACCGAGCGCGGCGACGCGCTGTACGACATCGACCATGACATCTGCGCGGTGCTGTTCAAACCGGCCCGGCCCGTCCAGCACCTCACCAGCGCGGCCGGCCTGGTGCACGAGCCGCCGCACGCGAACCCCGTCCGCAGGGCCAGGCGGTTGCTCGTCGAGTTCCCCGTGGTGTACTTCGCGGACGTCGACCCCGAGGTGGCCGACGCGCTGCGGTCCCCGGGTCTCGCCGAGGACCTCGTCCGGCTCACCGGCCTGGCCCTGGAACGGCGCGCGGAGGGCGTCATGCTCGCCGATCCGGGCGGCGTCTTCACCGACCGGCCGTTCCCGGGCCGGGGCAACGCGGTGAGCCGGGCCGCCGGCCTCCTGCTGGCCAAGATCGCCGACCTGCTGGAGGATCCCGAGCACTTTCCGAAGAGGCTGCCCGTCCCCGCGCTCGCCGACGACCAGGCCGGCCTCGTCGCGCGGATGGACGCGGGCCTGCCCCGCGACGGCGTGGTCTCCGAACTCGCCTGGTCCGCCGCGGAGGCGGAGCCGTTTTCCCCCGGCGACCGGCCCGCGCCCGCCGAGGCGCCGTTCGTGGAGCGCGGCCGCCTCGAGTCGATGACGACCGAGATGTACGACGAGTTCGGGGCGGCCTCGTTCACGACAGCCTGGCAGCAGGATCCCCGGGGGCTGCTCGACGCGGTCGTCGGCTTCCTCGCGGACCTGATGCTGCTCAGGCCGGTGCCCGGCGGCGTGCTCGTCCTGCCCGCCGCGCTGCGGTACCGCAACATCCGGGCCGCCCTGCCCACCCGGACCTCGGGCGGCCAGTTGGCGCTGGTGGCGCTGCCCGAGCCGGCCACACAGAAGGACCCGTCGGCGCGGGAGGACGCGCCGGCGCAGGAGGAGGAGCGATGACGCCGCCGAGCGACCGGTTCCAGCCCAGCAGGGCCGGTGTGATCAACGTGTGGGACTACGTCGACGAGGAGTTCGCCTTCGCCGACGGGCGCCTGGTCCTGCGCGGGCACAACGGCTCGGGCAAGACCAAGGCGCTGGAGGTGCTCTTCCCGTTCATCCTCGACGGTGTGGCGGACGCCCGGCGGCTCGACCCGTTCAGCGGCGAGAACAGGACGATGAAGTCCAACCTGCTCTATCGGGGGCAGGAGGCCGAGTACGGCTACGTGTGGATGGAGTTCGCCCGGCGGGAGATCGGGGCGGAGCCCGCCGAGACCGACGAGACCGTCACCCTCGTCATCGGCATCCGCGCGCACCGGCACCGCGACGGGGTGCGGACCTCGTTCTTCGTCACCGACAAGCGCCTCGGCGTCGACTTCGGGCTGCTGGCGCCCGACTCCCGGCCGCTCACCGAGCGGCAGCTCAAGGCCGTTCTCGGGCCGGATGCCCACAGCGAGACCGCCACGCAGTATCGCGACGCGGTGGACGCCCGGCTGTTCGGGCTGGGCAGGGAGCGCTACACCCAGCTCCTCGACCTGCTGCTGGCGCTGCGCCGCCCGCTGCTGGCCAAGGACCTCGACCCCGACAAGGTGTCCGCCACGCTCACCTCGGGTCTCAGCCCTCTCGACGAGGAGCTCGTCGACCAGGCGGCCCGCGACTTCGAGAACCTCGCGGCGGTGCAGAAGCAGTTCGACGACTTCGCCGCCGCGGACGAGGCCGTACGGGCGTTCCTGACCGACTACGTCGCCTACCTGCGCACCCACGCGAAGGCACGGCTGTCCCGCATCCAGACCGAGATGGCCGGCGCGGTGGAGCACGCCCGCACGCTGGTGCGGGCCGAGGACGCGCGGAAGACGGCCGCGGCCGCACGCGAGACCGCGACGGCGGCGGCCGCCGCGGCGGAGGCCGAGCGGGAGGGCCTGGAGCGCCGCCTCGCCGTGTTGCGCGCGGACGACGCCTACCGCGCCCGGGGCGAGCTGGACCTGCGCCGCCGTCAGGTCGCCAAGACGGGCGAGGAGATCGAACGGGAGCGGGCCCGGCTGACGGACGTCGCCGATCACCTGGCCGCCCTCGAAGGAGAGGCGGGCGAGCTCGCGGAGCGGCTGGAGGGCGCCCGGGCGGCGATCGTCCGCCACGCCACGGACCTCGCCGACGCGGCGGAGCGGGCCGGAGTCTCCCACGATGGGGACGGTCCGGCCGACACGGGGGAGGACCTGCTCACGACGGCGAGGGCCCGGGCCACCGCCCGCCGGGACGACGTCGCGAAGGTCCGCGACGAGGTCGCCAGAGTGTCCGCGGCGGAACGGGACCGGCTACGGGCCGAGACCGACCATGACAATGCCGACAAGGACGTCGGGGAACGGGAAGGGCGGTGCGAGGCCGCCGACGCCGCGCTGGCGGCAGCGCGTCGCGATGCGCGGGAGGCACTCGGTGCCTGGGCCGTCCGCTGGGCCGGTGCGCCGGTGCCGCCAAAGAAGGAGCGCGCGGAACGGGAGCTTTCGGAGAAGGAGCTCTCAGAGAACGGGCGGCCCGCGGATGCGCGCCCAGACGACGAGCACACGGAGGACCAGCACGCGGAGGACCAGCACGCGGGGGACGAGCACGCGGGGGACGAGCACGCGGGGGACGACGGGGCCGTGGCCGGGCCGGCCGACGTGGAGGCCCTGGCCGAGGCCCTCGACCACGCCGGTGACGCCGGAGCGCCGTCCCCGGCCGAGGTCTACAGCGTGCGGACCGAGGAACGGCGCACGGAGGCGGCCAGGTCCGCCGAACGCCTGTCCGCCCGGGTCCGCGACCTCGCCGCCGAGCTCGTCCGCCTGCGCCGCGAGCGGGAGGAGATCGCGGCGGAGCGCGACGAGGCGCCGCCGCACGACGATCGCCGGACGGCGGACCGCGACGGACGCCCGGGGGCGCCCCTGTGGCGGCTCGTCCGGTTCGCCGACGGCCTCGGCGAGCAGGACGCGGCCGGTCTCGAAGGAGCCCTGTACGGCGCGGGACTGCTGACCGCCTGGGTGCACCCGCAGGCGCGGCACACCCTCGACGCCGTCGCGGTCCCGGAGCCCGACGGTTACCTGCTCCCGCTTCCCGAGGAGAGCCGCCCGTCCGGCCGTACGCTCGCCGACGTGCTCGTGCCGGAGGAGCAGGACCTGGTTCCGGCGGCGGTCGTCGCGGACGTGCTGCGGTCGGTCGCGGTCTCCGACACGATCACGCCCCGCCGGGATCTAGAGGGTGGACCGGTGCCGGTGGTGACCGGCCGGGCCCAGTTCGGCCTCGGTCTCCTCGTCGGCGCTAGGCCCAAGCCGTCGCCCGAATACATCGGCGCCACGAACCGGGCCAACCGCCGTGCGGCCAGGCTCGCCGAGTACGACGAGATGATCGTTGAGACGAGCCGGGCGCACGAGGCCGCCGAGCGGGACCTGGCGGGTGCCAACCGCCGCCTGGAGGACTTCGCCCGGGCACGGCGGGAGCTTCCGCCCGCCACGGCGGTCGCCGCGGCCGTCGCCCGCGTGTCGCGCGAGTCCGCCCTGCTGGCCCAGGCACGGTCGGCACTGGCCGGCCGCCGCCGCGACCTGGACGCCGCGGTGGCCCAGGTCGACGCGGCGCGCCGGCGGCTCCGGCAGGTCGCGGCCGAACGCGGCATGCCCGTCGCCGAGCAGGAGGTCGACGCGGTCGCGCGGGCCGTCGACGACTTCCTCGCGACGGCGCAGCGGCTGCACGACGGCCGCGAGCGGGCCGCGTCCGAGGAGCGGGACCTGGCCTCCCGGCAGGCCGCGATCGCCCGGCAGCGCGAGCGGCACGACGCGGACTCCCGCGCTCTGGAGGACAAGGAGCGGGAGCACCGGGCCGACGTCGAGGAGCTCAGGGCGGGCGAGGAGGCCCTCGACGCGCCGCTGCGCGAGGTGCTCGCCCAGGTCGGCGAGGCCGAGCGTCACCTCGCCGAGGTCCGCCGGCGGTGCGAGGAGCACGCCGCCGCGGCGGCGCGGGAGGACAGGGCGCTGATCGTCGCCGAGAACGACCTCAAGCACGGCCAGGCGTCTGTCGGCCAGGCCCTCGGGCACCTCTTCGAGCACGCCGCGTCGTTCGGGCCGTACGCGCACCTGGAGCTGCGCCCGCTGCTCGGCGTCACCGCCACCGCGCCCTGGCCCGCCCATGTCGGCTGGCCCGAGCCCGCCGAGGCGGCCGCGTCGGTGGCGGCGGAGTTGTCCGCCCACGCCATCGCCGGAGAGGGGGGCGGGCCGCCGCCCGATCCCGCCGCCCTCGTCGGCCGGGTGCTGCCGGGAGAGGTCGCCGCCCTGCTGGACGCGTTCGCCGCGGAGATGGCCGACATCCGCGTGCCGGGGGAGAGCGCGCTCAAGAGCTCCGCGAGCCGGCTGTCGGCCTCGCTGCGGACCTTCCAGGACGCGCTCGACGGCTGCGCCGAGGACTACCGCCTGGAGCACGACCCCACCGGCGTCGTGATGGTCTACGTCAGCGACGAGGGAGGCCGCAATCCCGTCGCCGCGTTCGCCCGGCGCGTCGCCGACCGCGTTCAGGAGCAGGGCATCCTGCTCGAGGAGCGGGAGCGGACGGTGCTGGAGGACGAGCTGCTCACCGCGCTCGCCCAGCAGGTGCACGACCGGGTCCGCACCGCGCGCGACCTCGTGCGCGGGATGAACGAGGACACCCGGTCCCGGCCCATGTCGTCCGGCACCAGGATCGGCATCCGCTGGGGCCGTTCCGACAGGCTGAACGACCGGCAGGTCGCGGTCGCGCGGCTCCTCGACCGGGACGCGCAGGGGCTCGGCGTGGCCGGGCTGGCCGAGCTGCGCGGCCTGCTGCGGGAGATGATCCGCGGCTACCGGGCCGCCCATCCGCGCGCCACGTACAGGCAGGCCCTCGCCGACGTGCTCGACTACCGCACCTGGTACGGCTTCGAGCTGGTGCTCGCCGTGCCGGGGGAGAAGGAGGCGAAGCTCACCCGGGCCAAGCACGAGCAGATGTCCGGCGGGGAGAAGTCGGCGGCCATCCACCTTCCGCTGTTCGCGGCGGCCAACGCCCTCTACTCGTCCGCCAAGCCCACCTGCCCGCGCACGATCGCGCTGGACGAGGCGTTCGCCGGCATCGACGACCGGTACAAGCCCGAGCTGCTGGGCCTGACCGTGAAGTTCGGCCTCGACCTGTTCATGACCGGCCACGACCTGTGGATCCACTTCGACACCGTGCCGATGGCCGCGCACTACGACATGCACCATGACAAGAGCGCCCACGCGGTCTCGGCGATGCTGATGCTCTGGGACGGTGACCAGACCATCGACGCCGACGCCGGTTTCGCCGGCAACGAGGAACTGGCCGAGACGCTGCTCGGTTTCCGGCCGAGCCGCCGCGCTCCCGCCCTCACCGAGGGCACTCTCCTCGCCGCGGCCGATCACGATAGGGCCGACGAGATGGAGGAAGAGGTATGAGCGGCGGCCCCGAGGCGGTGAAGCGCTACCACGCGCCGGAATACCGGCGCCTGCTCCGCGCCGCGCGGCGGCGCCTGGAGAACAACGGCGGCAGCCTGGACGGGCCGCCGGTCCGGCTCGGCGGTCCCGACGAGGCGGAACGGAACGCGATCATCGGCATCACCGGCCGCCATCGCGGTCTCGGCGCCGGGACCGTCTCCGTGACGCTGCGTGAACTCGACGCCGTCGTACGCGCCGGCACCGGGCTCACCCTCGCCGGACTGCTGGAGGCCCTCGACGGCCGCCCGCTGGCGAACCGCCCCGCCGAAGCCGCCCGCGCCCTCGCCGCCCGGCGTGAGGCCCTGGGGCCTGCCGAGCAGAGCCCGCTGCACGAGAGCGCCGAGTGGTTCCGCACCTGGCTGGGTGCGGTGCGTCGTAACGGCACGGTGGGCAGACTCATCGCGCGGCCGGAGACCGTCGGCGTGCTCGCACAGGCCGTCGCAGTTCTGGAGTTCCTGGAGGCCCGTCCCGAGGGCCGCGCGCCCGTCACCCTCGCCGGGCTGGCTGCCGAGGTCACCGGCGATCCCAAGGCCCTCAACCATCGGACCACCCTGTCCACCCTGGTCCTGCGGGCGCTCGCGATCCGCGAGAGCGTTCCGCTTCCGGGGACGGCAGAGGGGCGCCGTGAACTGTGGGACCACTACGAGGTCGTAGTCGACGACCTCGCCAGCCGGATCCTCGTCCTGAACCTGCCGGCGGAGGGGGAGGGACTGGGGGAGTGGCTCACCGGCGCCGCCCGGTTCGGCACGCCGTTCCAGGTCACGCTTCACCAGCTGAGCACCTTCTCGATCACTCTGCGGGCCCCGGTCGTCCATGTCTGCGAGAACCCGGCCGTCCTGCGGCGCGCGGCGGCGGAGCTGGGGCCGGGATGCCCGCCACTCGTCTGCACCGAGGGACGCCCGTCGACGGCCTTCCACCGGCTGGCGGCGGTCGCCGTGCGCGGCGGGGCCCGGCTGCGTTACCACGGCGACTTCGACTGGCCGGGAGTGGACATGGCCGGAGCCGTCGCGCGGCGCCACGGCGCGGAGCTCTGGCGCATGACCGCCGCCGACTACCTCGCCGGTCTCGGCGACGCCGTGAAGGCCGGGGGCAGGGAGGCCGGGGACGGGGAGGCCGCTGACGGCGAGGGGCGTGTCGGGCTCACCGGGCGACCGGTGCCCACGCCATGGGATCCGGCCCTCGCGGAGGCGATGCGTGAGCACGGGGCCGCGGTCTACGAGGAGGCCGTCGCCGATCCGCTGCTCGCGGATCTTCGGGAGTGACACCGCGCGGGTGACGGCCGTACGTTGACGGCTGGGACCGCTTCGACGACGAGGAGTTCCGCGTGAGCGAGACGACCGGCACCAACGCCTTCCGGGAAGCCCGCGACCTGCTGCTCCGCTTACGGGAGGACCCCGAGCGGGCGGCGCGTGAGTTCGCGTGGCCGGGGTTCGGCGACAGGTTCAACTGGGCCACCGACTGGTTCGACGTCATCGCCCGGGGGAACGACCGCACGGCCCTGTGGATCGTGGAGGAGGACGGCTCCGAGCGGCGTTACTCCTTCGACGAGATGGCCCGCCGCTCCGATCAGGTGGCGGCCTGGCTGGCCGCCCAGGGGGTCGGCAAGGGCGACCACGTGTTGCTGATGCTCGGCAACCAGGTCGAGCTCTGGGAGTCGATGCTGGCGGTGATGAAGCTCGGCGCGGTGATCATGCCGGCGACCACCGCCCTCGGCACGGCGGACCTCGCCGACCGCGTACGGCGGGGACGGGTCCGGCACGTCGTCGCCAACGCGGCCGACACGCACAAGTTCGACGGCGTCCCGGGCGGGTACGGACGCGTCTGCGTGGGCGAGGCGGCCGGCTGGCTCCGGTACGGCGACGCCTACGCGATGCCGGAGCCGGAGCCGTTCGAGGCCCGGACCTCTCCCGGCGACCCGCTGCTGCTGTACTTCACCTCGGGAACGACCAGCAGGCCCAAGCTCGTGCGGCACACGCAGGTGTCCTATCCGGTGGGGCACCTGACGACGATGTACTTCGTCGGAGTGCGGCCGGGCGACGTCCACCTCAACATCAGCTCGCCCGGCTGGGCCAAGCACGCCTGGAGTTGCTTCTTCGCCCCGTGGAACGCCGAGGCGACGGTGTTCGTGCACAACTACTCCCGCTTCGACGCGGCCGCCCTGCTCGCGCTGATCCGCCGGGCGGAGGTGACCACGTTCTGCGCGCCGCCGACCGTGTGGCGGATGCTCATCCAGGCCGACCTCGGGGATGGGCCGGGCCGCCTGCGTGAGGCGGTCGCCGCGGGGGAGCCGCTGAACCCCGAGGTCATTACCCAGGTGGAGCGGGCGTGGGGGCTGACCGTCCGCGACGGGTACGGCCAGACCGAGACGACCGCCCTGATCGCCAACACCCCCGGCACGCCGGTGAAGGCGGGCTCGATGGGCCGCCCCCTTCCCGGGGTCCCGGTCGTGGTCGTCGATCCGGTGACCGGCCGGCCGGCGGACGAGGGCGAGATCTGCCTCGACCTCGCCGCCCGCCCGGTCAACCTGATGACCGGATACCTGGACGGTGACGATGAGGCCATGGCCGGCGGGCTGTACCACACGGGCGACGTCGCGGTCCGGGACGCCGACGGCTCGATCACCTTCGTGGGACGTACCGACGACGTGTTCAAGGCGTCCGACTACAAGATCTCGCCGTTCGAGCTGGAAAGCGTGCTCATCGAGCATCCCGCCGTGGCGGAGGCGGCGGTCGTGCCCGCCCCCGACCCGATCCGCCTCGCCGTGCCCAAGGCGTACGTGGTGCCTGCCGCGGGCTGGGAGCCGAACCGGGAGACCGCCGCGGCCATCCTGCGGCACGCCCGTGAGAGGCTCGCGCCGTACCAGCGGGTGCGGCGGATCGAGTTCGCCGACCTGCCCAAGACGATCTCGGGGAAGATCCGCCGGGTCGAGCTGCGGGCCAGGGAGACCTCCGCGGCGCAGGAGGGGGCCGGGCCGTCGAGGGAGTGGCGGGACGACGAGTTCCCCGAGTTGCGCGCCTGAGCGGCCGCCCGTGCCGTCCCCGCCGGGGCGTGGGCGTTCCGCGCCCCGGCGGTCCGGCCGTTCTCGCCCTGCCTGCCCGAGAGGATAGGTTGGCTCCCGATCATCTGGGCGCGAGTCGCTATGGGGAGGTGCGGGACGTGGTGCCGTCCACGCTCGGCGGTCGTTACGAGCTGGAGGAACTGATCGGCCAGGGCGGGATGGGCGAGGTCTGGCGGGGCCGGGACCTGCGTGCCCACCGCCCTGTGGCGGTCAAGATCCTCGCGCCGCAGGTCGCCGGGGTCGCCTCGCGGGAGCGCTTCGCCCGCGAGGCACGCGCCGCCGCCCGCGTCGTCCATCCGAACGTGGTGACCGTGCTGGACGTCGGCGAGCAGGACGCGCGGCCCTACCTGGTGATGGAGCTGCTCACCGGCCGCAGCCTGGCCGCGGAGCTGCTCGACCGGGGCCGGTACGGCGTGGCGGAGGCGTGCGACCTCATGAGCCAGGCCGCCGCGGGGCTGGACGCCGCCCACCGCGCCGGGGTCGTGCACCGGGACGTCAAACCCGCGAACCTGCACCGCACCGCGAGCGGCGTGCTCAAGGTGGTCGACTTCGGCGTCGCCCAGGTGGCGACCGAGGCGGCGCGGCTGACGATGGTGGGCACCGTCGTCGGCACCGCCGCGTATCTCGCGCCGGAGCAGATCGACGGCCGGGGCGGCGGGGCCGCCTGCGACCTCTACGCGCTGGGGTGCGTCTGCTACGAGCTGCTGTGCGGGCACCCGCCGTTCACCGGGTCGGCCCCGGAGCTGGTGTATCAGCACATGCACCAGGCTCCGGTGCCGCCCGGCCGGCACCGGCCCGACATCCCCGCCGAGCTGGAACACCTGATCATGGCGCTGCTGGCGAAGGACCCCGCCGCACGGCCCGCCGATGCGGAGGTCGTGCGCCGGGTCCTGGCGGCCGTCGCCCTCTCCGCGGCGGAGCCGGCGCGGGAAGGCGGGACGGCTGCGGCGTGGGACGGCGGGACGGCTGCGGCGTGGGACGGCGGGACGGCGGCGTGGGAGGCCGGGGTGACGGCATCGCCCCCGCCGCACGGGCCGTATCCGGGCGGCGCGCGTGCGGGCGACACGGCGCTGCTCGACGTCCCGCCGCCCGCCGTCCCGGCCGGCCGTGCTCGGGGGTCGTCGCTCGAACGGCGGACGCTGATCCGGCTCGGCGCCGCGGTGGCGGGGCTCGCCGTGGTCACGATCGGGGTGGCGGCGCTGTCCGACGGCGGCGGGCGGGCCGAACCCGCCGCGGTCGCGGCCCAGTCCCCGACGGCCACCCGCGCTGAGACGTCACCCACTGAGCCGGGGAAGGCCTCGGCGAGTCCGTCACCCCGGGTGTCCAGGACACCGTCCTTCAGGCCGTCACCGGAGCCGTCTCCCACGCCGACCGCGACGCGGCGCGTCTACCGCAGCTACATGGAGTGGCTGGCCGCCTTCGACCACGCCGTACAGGCACAGGAGAGCAGGGGCGGCATCGATCCGAAGCTGGCCCGCGAAGCCCACGAGGAGATCAGGAAGACCGCCAGGGACCTGGCCAGGGGCCGGGGCGGGGACAAGGGCGACAAGGCCGCGCGGCGCGTCCGCGACCTGCTCATCAAGCTGCAGCGGGCGCACCGGACGGGCAGGCTCGCCGACGGCCCGCTGATCGACTTCGTGAACTCCGCCGGCATCAGCTCCCGAGGGGACGACGACTGAGGTCATCGACCGGCCCGACGTCGCGGGTCCACGACCCCAGCACGAGCAGGGTCTTGGTGCCGGTCACGTCGCCGGCGCGGCGCAGCCGGTCGATGACCTGCTGGAGATGGCCGAGGTCGCGGACCCGGACGTGGATGAGCGCGTCCGGGTCGCCGGCGATCGTGAACACCTCCTGCACCTCCGGCACGTCCGTGGCGGTACGGACGATCTTGCCGACCGGGGTGGTGCCGGGGTAGCGCAGTTCGGTGAACGCCTCGATGCCCCAGCCGAGCTTGGCGTAGTCGATCCGCACGGTGAAGCCCGTGATGACGCCGATCTCCCGCAGGCGGTCGACCCTCCGCTTCACCGCGGCCACCGACAACCCGATCTCGGCGGCCATCTCCGAGAAGGTCCTGCGCCCGTCCTCACGCAGCAGGCGCAGCAGCCGGTGGTCGATGTCGTCGATCTCCGCCATGGGCACGCTCCCTCTCCACCCGGTGCCGGCCCGGCACCGGCGCAAAGAACAGTAGCGTTCCGGGCAAACCTCTCTATCTTTTTGCGTCTTCGCGGCTGTTTCCCGCGCGATGCTTGCGCCGACGCCGGGCGCGTTGGTGTGCTGTGGGTCACCCCCAGACCTCAGGAGGTTCGCGTGTCCTCGCCCGTGCCCTCGCCGGCCGTCTCGCTCGACGACAAGTACGCGGCCGAGAACGGCACCGTGCTGATCTCCGGCGTCCAGGCCCTCGTCCGGCTCACCCTGGAGCAGCGCCGCCTCGACGCCGCGCGCGGCCTGGACACGCGGGTGTTCGTCTCCGGATATCCCGGCTCGCCGCTGGGCGGCGTCGACCTGGAGATGGCACGGGCCGCGCGGTTCCTGGAGGAGGCGGGGGTGGTGGCCCGGCCCGGCCTCAACGAGGAGCTCGCGGCCACGGCGGTGGCGGGCACGCAGCTGCTCGCCCAGGTGCCGGGCCACCGGCACGAGGGGGTGACCGGGTTCTGGTACGGGAAGAACCCGGGCCTCGACCGGGCCGCGGACGCGATCCGGCACGGCAACCTCGCCGGCACCGCGCCGCTCGGCGGGGCGGTGGCCTGGATCGGCGACGACCCGGGCAGCAAGTCGTCGACCGTGCCCAGCTCCTGCGAGCCGATGTGCCAGAGCCTGTCGATGCCGCTGCTCGCCCCCGGCTCCGTGGCGGAGGTCGTCGAGCTCGGGCTGCACGCGGTGGCGCTGTCGCGGGCCACCGGACTGTGGGCCGGCCTGAAGATCGTCGCCGACGTCGCCGACGCCTCGGCCACCGTCGACCTCGGGCCGCTGCGCGAGAACATCCGTTCCGGCGTCCCGGTGCCGGACCGCGCCGACCGCGGGGCGCCGCCCACCCTGGTCGGCCCGGCCTCGCTCGACGCCGAGCACGACATGCTCACCCGCAGGCTCGGCCTGGCCCGCGAATACGCCCGCGCGCACGGCCTCAACCGGATCACGCACGACGCGCCCCGGGCCACGACGGGCGTGCTCGCGTCCGGCGCCTCCTACGCACTGGTCCTGCGCGCCCTGGCCGACCTCGGCCTGGACGAGGCCGCGATGGACCACCTCGGCCTGCGGCTGATCCGGCTCGCCATGCCGTTCCCGCTCGCCTACGACGACCTCGCCGCCATGACCGCCGGGCTCGACCGGGTGCTCGTGGTCGAGGACAAGGTGCCGTTCCTGGAGGGGCACCTCAAGCAGGCGTTGTACGACACCGGGCAGCGCCCCGACATCGTCGGCCGGGAACTGCTGACGGCGCGCGGCACGCTCGGCGGCGATGACGTGGCCGAGGCGCTCGCCACCTGCCTCGGCCCCGACCGCCTGCCCCGTCAGACGGCGATCCTGTCGCCCGCCCCCGCGAGGCGTCGCATCATGCTCCCCCTGGTCGCCGCCCGAACGCCGTACTTCTGCTCGGGGTGCCCGCACAACGCCTCCACGCGCGCCTCCGACGACACGCTGGTCGGCCCGGGCATCGGCTGCCACGCCATGATCGCCCTGGACGGCGACGGACGCGGCAGGCGGGTCGGCTTGACGCAGATGGGAGGCGAGGGCGCCCAGTGGTTCGGCCTCGCCCCCTTCACCTCCGACCGCCACTTCACCCAGAACCTCGGCGACGGCACCTTCCACCACTCCGGCTCGCTCGCCGTGCGCGCCGCCGTAGCCGCCGGCGTCTCGATGACGTACAAGCTGCTCTACAACGACGCGGTGGCGATGACCGGCGGGCAGCGCGCCGAGGGCCGCCTCGACGTCCCGGTGCTGACGCGGTGGCTCGCCGCCGAGGGGGTGCGCCGCGTGGTGGTCACCACGCCGGAGCCGGAGACCTACCGGGGTGTGCGGCTGGCGCCGATCGCGTCCGTACGGCACCGCGACGACCTCCCGGCGGTGGAGAAGGAGCTCGCCGCGATCGACGGGGTGACCGTGCTGATCCACGACGACCGCTGCGCGGCCGAGGAGCGGCGGCTGCGCAAGCGCGGAAAGCTGCCCACGCCGAAGGCCAGGGTCGTGGTCAACGAGCGCGTGTGCGAGGGCTGCGGCGACTGCGGGGACGCCTCCACCTGCCTGTCGGTGCAGCCGGTGGAGACCGAGTTCGGCCGCAAGACCCGCATCCACCAGGCGTCGTGCAACTCCGACCTGAGCTGCCTGAAGGGCGACTGCCCGTCGTTCCTGCTCGTCGAGCCCCGCTCCGCGGTGTCGCGTACGGTGCCCGAGCCGCCGGTGGCGCTGACCGAGCCGGCGCCGCGGTTCCCGGAGCGCTCGGTGCTGCTGCGGATGCCCGGCATCGGCGGCACCGGAGTGGTCACCGTCTCGCAGATCCTGCAGATGGCCGCCCATCTCGACGGCCTGTACGCCGCCGGGCTGGACCAGACCGGGCTGGCGCAGAAGGGCGGTCCCGTCATCAGCGACGTGCGGGTGTCCCCGGATCGGATCGGCGGGTCGGTCCGCGCCGCCCGCGGCACCGCCGACGTCCTCCTCTGCTTCGACGTGCTCGGCGCCGCCGCGGACGACACGCTCGCCGTCGCC
Organism: Microbispora sp. H10836; assembly: GCF_012999525.1. Lineage (NCBI taxonomy): Bacteria > Bacillati > Actinomycetota > Actinomycetes > Streptosporangiales > Streptosporangiaceae > Microbispora > Microbispora sp. H10836. The sequence continues at coordinate 88,040 of NZ_JABBWU010000023.1, read as the reverse complement.
TCGCCCGGCCGTACGGTCGCCGTCGTGAACACCGCGATCGTGCCGACCGCCGCCATGGTCACCGGCCGCGCCGCCCTCTCCGGACCCGAGGACGCGGTCACCCGCATCGCGTCGGCCACCCTGCCCGAGGCCGGCCTCCAGGTGGACGCCGGCGCGCTGTCCGAGGCGTTGTTCGGCGACCACATGCCCGCCAACCTCGTGCTCGTCGGCGCCGCCTACCAGCACGGCTGCATCCCGATCTCGGCCGAGGCGATCGAGCGGGCCATCCGCCTCAATAAGGCGGCGGTGGAGCAGAACCTGGCGGCCTTCCGCTGGGGGCGGGCCGCTGTGATCGACCGCGAGGCCGTTTTCCGGGCCGCGATCCCCCCGGCCCCTCCCGCCGTCCCGGTCGACGACGCCGCCCTGCGCGAGGCGGCCGGGACCGGGGCGCTGGAGGAGACGCTCGCGGTGCGGATCGCCGACCTGACCGGCTACCAGAACGCGGCCTACGCCCGCTCGTACGCGCGCGACGTGCGGCGGGTGGCCGCGCTGGCCGCCGAGCGGGCGGGGGAGGAGGCCGGCACGCGGATCGGGCTCGCGTACGCCCGGGGACTGCACAAGCTCATGGCGTACAAGGACGAGTACGAGGTCGCCCGGCTGCACCTCGACCCGGTGGAGCGGGCCCGGCGCGAGCGGGAGTTCGGCTCCGGCGCGGCCGTGTCGGTGCTGCTGCACCCGCCGCTGCTGCGGGCGATGGGCCTGAAGCGCAAGATCAGGCTGCGCCGGTCCGCCGATGTCGTGTTCCGCGGGCTGCGGGCCGCCCGAGTGCTGCGCGGCACCGCGTTCGACGTGTTCGGGCACGCCGGCGTCCGCCGCGTGGAGCGTACGCTGGTCGGGGAGTACCGCGAGCTGGTACGGCGCGCGCTCGACCGGCTCACCCCGGCGACCGCTCAGACCGTCGCGGAGATCGCCGCACTGCCGGATGTGATCCGCGGCTACGAGGGCATAAAGCTCGCCCGGGTCGCGGAGTTCCGCGACCGCGCGACGACCCTGCTCGCCCGGCTGGACGACCCCGCACTGATGGAGGTGCTGTGACTGTCGACCGTCTGCTGCCCGGCCAGGACGCCCGGGACCTCGTCGAGCTGACGCGTGAGATCGCCGACAAGGAACTCGCCCGCCGGGTCGACGAGCACGAGCGGGCCGAGACCTACCCCGAGGGCCTGTTCGCCACGCTCGGCGCGGCCGGGCTCCTCGGCCTGCCCTATCCGGAGGAGTACGGCGGCGGCGGCCAGCCGTACGAGGTGTATCTCCAGGTGATCGAGGAGCTGGCCGCGCGGTGGGCCGCCGTCGCGGTCGCCGTCAGCGTGCACACGCTGTCCTGCTTCCCCGTCGCGACGTACGGCACGCCCGAGCAGCGGGAGCGCTGGCTGCCGGACATGCTCGCGGGGCGGCTGATCGGCGGCTACAGCCTGTCCGAACCGCAGGCCGGGTCGGACGCGGCGGCCCTGACCTGCAGGGCCGACAAGACGGAGGACGGCTACCGGATCACCGGCACGAAGGCGTGGATCACCCACGGCGGCCGGGCGGACTTCTACGCGCTGTTCGCCCGGACGGGCGAGGGCAGCCGGGGCGTCTCCTGCTTCCTCGCCCCGGGCGCCGCCGAGGGCCTGACCTTCGGCCGCCCCGAGGAGAAGATGGGCCTGCACGCGATCCCCACCACCACCGCCCACTGGGACGGGGTGCCGATCGAGGCCGACCGCCTCATCGGCGCGGAGGGCCAGGGCCTGCCCATCGCCTTCGGCGCGCTCGACTCCGGCAGGCTGGGCATCGCCGCCTGCGCCACCGGCCTCGCCCAGGCCGCGCTCGACGAGGCCGTCGCGTACGCCAAGGAGCGCGAGACGTTCGGCAAGAAGATCATCGACCATCAGGGGCTCGGCTTCCTGCTCGCGGACATGGCCGCGGGCGTGGACTGCGCCCGGGCGACCTACATCGACGCGGCCCGCCGCCGCGACGCCGGCCTGCCGTACGGCAGGCAGGCCAGCGTCGCCAAGCTGGTCGCGACCGACACCGCGATGCGGGTCACCACCGACGCGGTCCAGGTCTTCGGCGGGTACGGCTACACGCGCGAGTTCCGCGTCGAGCGCTACATGCGCGAGGCGAAGATCATGCAGATCTTCGAGGGCACCAACCAGATCCAGCGCCTCGTCATCAGCCGCCACCTGGCCCGCTGAGGCGTCACCGGTCGGGATTCAGCGAGCGCCGCCCGGACGCGCTCGCTAAAGCCGCGGACGCCCCCACCGCGTCGAGCCGCACGTCGCGAGCTTCTCCACATCCGTTTCTGTGCGTGTGGGCGGACCCGGTCGATGGCCAAATGGACCAAGGCGTACTGTTGGGGCGTTCAATCCCGTTAGTCATGATTTGGGGGAATTATGGCGAAGCCAGTTCTGCAGATCGTCATCGCCAGCACGCGTCCCGGGCGCGTCGGGCTACCGGTGGCGGAGTGGTTCCGCGACCGCGCGGTCGCCCAGGACGCCTTCGAGGTCGAGCTCGTCGACCTGGCGGAGGTGAACCTGCCGTTCCTGGACGAGCCGAACCACCCCCGGCTCCGGCAGTACGTCCACCAGCACACCAAGGAGTGGAGCGCGACCGTCGAACGCGGCGACGCGTTCGTGTTCGTCACGCCGGAGTACAACTACGGCTTCAACGCCGTCCTGAAGAACGCCATCGACTACCTGCACCACGAGTGGCAGTACAAGCCGGCCGGGTTCGTCAGCTACGGCGGCGTCTCCGCGGGCACCCGGGCCGTGCAGATGCTCAAGCAGGTCGTCACCACGCTGAAGATGGTGCCGGTGTTCGACGCGGTCTCGATCCCGTTCGTCGCCCAGCTCCTCGACGAGGAGGGCCGCCTGCGGCCCAACGAGGTCATGAGCTCGGCGGCGGACGCGATGGTGGCCGAGCTGGAGCGACTCGCCGCCGCGCTGCGGCACCTGCGCCCCGCCGCCTGACGGTTACCCCGGCAGTGAGCCGGTCTCCGGGTCCCGGCACGTGAGGCAGTAGACACCGCCCGCCGGGTCGCGCATGACGAGCCAGTGCCGCCCCCGCGCCACGAGCACCGCGCCGTGCCGCTCGTGCCGTACACGAGCGGCGTCGGGGTCGGCGCAGGCCAGGTCGATGTGGGCGGACCGGCCGGGACCCTCGCCGAGCCGCTGCAGGAGGATCCGCACCGGCATCCCCGGCATCGCCAGCACCGTGAACTCGGGCAGCGACCCTCGGCGCGGGGGCCACCCGGTCAGCGCCGCCCAGAAGGCCACCTCCTCCTCGTACGCGCCGGGGGCGATGTCGAGGCAGACCTGGTCGAGGCGGGTGCCGGCGAAGACGGGCGGCCGCCGCGTCGCCCCCTCTCCGGGGACGAGACAGAACGTCCTGCCCTCCAGGGAGCGCAGCACGGCCCAGTCGCCGTGGTCGTCGGCGACGGCGGCGCCGAGCGCCACGGCCCGGGCCATCGCGGCACGGACGTCGTCCACCTCCAGATCGAGGTGCGCGCCGCCCCCGTCGCCCACCGCCTGGATCTTCACGCAGGCGTCGCCGGTCTCCGGCAGCAGCGTGGCGAACTCCCCGCCGTCGCCCCGCCGCGGCGACAGGCGCGTGCCGGTGACGGCCGTCCAGAACGCGGCGGCTTCCCCGAACCGCGCCCCGGCGGGCCTGTCGATGAAGGCCAGCACCCGCCGCACCGCCATCAGTGAACCTCCCCGAACAGCGGGAGCAGCGCCCCCGCCAGGTCCGCCGGGGCGCGGTAGACGACCCCGGTCATGCCGAGCACCCTTGCCGCGTCGACGTTCTCGGCCCGGTCGTCGACGAACAGGCAGCGCCGGGCGGGGACACCGGCGCGGCCGGCGGCGATCTCGAAGATCCGCGGGTCGGGCTTGGCCACCCCCACGTCGTAGCTGCTGACGACGTGGTCGAAGGCGTCGTGCAGCTCCAGCTCACGCAGGTGGGCGGCCAGCTCCGAGGTGGCGTTGCTGACGAGCACGACGGGGACGCGGGCGCGGGCCCGCGTGAGCAGCGCGAGCACCTCCTCGTCCGCCCACGTGCGGGCCGCCAGCCAGTCGGCGGTCAGCGCGCTCGCCCGCGCGGGCGAACCCACCAGCTCGGCGAGGACGGGAACGGCCGACGCCAGCCACTCCTCGCGGGTCACCAGCCCGGTCAGGGCCGGGACCACCAGCGCCGACCCACCGGTCACCCGCGCCACCGTCCCCGGCTCCACCCCGTACGCCCGCTCGATCTCCGCCTGCTGCTCGAGATCGGAAAATTTCACGACACCGTCGAAGTCGCACAGCACCGCGTCGAAGGGTCTGATCACCACGCTCCGAGCCTACGACGCGAGCGTCTCGTACAACGCGATGTGCCGTTCGGCGGCGGCCGGCCAGGTGTGGCGTGCGGCGAGCGCCCGGCCCGCCGTACGCCTGCCGGGATCGGCGAAGCCGAGGGCGTCGGCGAGCTCGGCGGCGAGGGCGCCGGGGGTGGCGGCGAAGCGCGCGGCGGTGCCGAAGACCTCACGCAGGACGGGCAGGTCGCGCACCACCAGGGGGACGCCCGCCGCCAGGGCCTCCATCGCGGCGAGCCCGAAGCCCTCCTTCACCGACGGGAAGGCGAAGGCGCCCGCGCCCGCCACGAGCGGCGGCAGGTCCGGGTCGATGACTGGGCCGAGCACCGTCGGCTCGACGCCGAGTTCGGCCGCCCGGGCCTCCCACCGCGCGCGGTAGTCGCGGTAGTCGAAGAGCGTCTCACCGCCGGCGATCACCAGCTGGACGTCCGGGCGTGCCTCCCGCAGCAGCGCGTACGCCTCCAGCAGGTCGAGCGAGCCCTTGCGCGGCTCGATGCCGCCGACCGTCAGGACGTACGTCCCGAGTCGCCGGCGCCACATCCGGGTGGCGACCGGATCGGCGGACGCGAAGCGCTCGTACGCGACGCCGTTGGGGATCACCGCCGCCGTGATGCCCCACCCGGCCGCGAGCTCGGCCGCCACCGCAGCCGACACGCAGACGTGCGCGTACGGCGTGACGATGGCGCGCTCGTGGCAGGCGGCCAGCTCGGGCGTGGTGAAGTGGTCGACGTGGTGGACGGTCCGTACGCACCGGCCCGCCGCGTTGGCGCTGATGCAGTCCTGGGCGTGTACGACGTCGTAGGACGCCGCCTCCGGGGCGAACGCCCTGCGCAGCACCGCGATCGACCGCAGCACGCGCGGGCCGACGCCCTCCCCGGCGATGTCGGGGAACGGCACGACGCGCAACCGCACGGCCGGGTCGACCGGGCGGAAGAAGCCCGCGTCGCCGCCCCGGCCGAGCGTCCACACCGTCACCTGCTGCCCCGCCGCCGCGAGTGCCTCGGCGAGGGCGAGGGTGTGCACGACCCCGCCGCGGGGCCTGGTCGAGTAGCTGAGCAGCGCGATTCTCACCCGCGCGCCTCCCGGTAGACGTCGGCCCTGCGCTCGTGGAGGTGATGGAGGATCCGCCGGGCGCGGTCGATCTCGGCGGCGACGTCGAGCTCGGCCACGGCCAATCCGGCCTTCGACCAGGTGCGGGCGAGCACGTCGCCGCCCGGGCCGATGACCTTGGCCTGGCCCAGGAAACGCATGCCGCCCATCACGCCGGTCTGGTTGGAGGAGGCGAGCACGACCTGGTTCTCGGCGGCCCGCGCCTGGTCGTACAGGTCGAAGAGCCGCGACTGCCGGTCCTGGGCCATCCGGGGCGCGCGGTTGGTGACGCTGGCGGGCCACGCCGACAGGCACGCCAGGATCTGCGCGCCGTCGAGCGCGAGGCTGCGGGCCGACTCCGGGAAGGTCTTGTCGTAGTCGATCAACATGCCGATCCGCCCGGCCGGAGTGTCGAAGGCGTCGAACCGGCCGCCCGGGCCGTAGGCCGCGGTCTCGCCCGCGGGCAGGTGGACCTTGCGGTGCAGGCCGAGCACCCCGTCGCCGCTGACGCACACGGCCGCGTTGTAGCGGACGTCGCCGCCGTCCTCGCAGAAGCCGACGCACACCACCATCTCGGCGGCCAGCGCCGCCACCCGCGCGATCACCGGGTCGTCGGGCTTCAGCGCGGGCGGCAGCGCGTCGGGGTCCGGCCGGCGCAGGTCGGCGAGGTAGCCGCCGAGCGCGGCGTCGGGCAGCACGAGCAGCCGGGCGCCCGCGGCGCGGGCGTCGTCGATCAGCTTGGCGATGCGGGCCAGGTCGAAGGCGAGGTCGCGGCCGAAGTGGGCGGCCGCCGCGGCGATCCGCAGGACGCTCATGCCCCGTACGTCTCCGGCCGCCGGTCGCGCAGGTGCCCCATCGACCGGCGCGCGGTCTCCAGCGCCCGCGGCACGTCGATCTCGGCGACCGCCGTGCCGGGCCCGACGCCCGTCGCCGAGACGATCTCGCCGCCGGGGTCCACGACCTTCGCGCTGCCGACGAAGCGCAGCGACCCGAACGTGCCCGCCTGGTTGGCCGACAGCCACACGATCTGGTTCTCCAGCGCCCGGGCCCGGTCGAACAGGTCGAAGCGCCGTTTCCAGCGGTCCCGCTCCAGGTCCCGCGCCGCGTTCGTGCGCGAGCCCGGCCAGGCCGATACGCACACCCCGATCTGCGCGCCGTCGAGGGCCAGCGCGCGGGCGGACTCCGGGAACGCCTTGTCGTAGCAGATCATCATGCCGATCCTGCCGACGGGCGTGTCGAAGGCGCGGAAGCCGTCACCCGAGGCGTAGCTGGCGTTCTCGCCGAGCGGCTGGTGGACCTTGCGGTGGTTGCCCAGCACGCCGTCGCCGCTGACGCACACCACGCTGTTGTAGCGGGCGTCGCCGCCGTCCTCGCAGTAGCCCGCGACCACGACCATGTCGCCGGCCAGCGCGGCCAGCCGCCGGATCTCGGGGCCGTCCACGGCGAGCGGGGGCGGCCCGGCGTCCGCCGCGTCGCCGTCGAGGCTGAGCAGGTAGCCGCCGAGGCACGCCTCGGGCAGCGCGAGGAGCCGCACGTCCTCGTTGCGCGCCTCCTTGATGAGGCGTCCGGCGATCGCGAAGTCCTCTTCGAGGTCGCGGCCGAACGCGGCCGCCACCGCCGCCATGCGCAGGGCGCTCACGCGGTCCCCAATCCGGTCACCGGGCCGCCGACGGCCTCCGTGACCTGTCCGTCGGGCCAGCGCAGCCAGACGCCCCGGCCGGTGGTCAACTCCCCGCACACCGCCGAGGCGGCCGGCCCCGCCGGAGGCGCCGGCGCGCCCGGCTCGTCCGCCGTGAGCATCGCGAAGCCGGGAAAGCAGGTGAGCCAGTCGCCCGTGGAGGCGGCGGCCGGGCGGGGCACCGCCGCCACGTCCAGCACGGCCGCGCAACCGCTCGCCTCGGCCAGCATGCCGAGCGTGCCGGCGATCCCGGCCATCGACACGTCCTTGGCGGCGGCGGCCGCGCCGGCCGCGACCGCACCGAGCATCACGCGCAGCTCGTCCGTACGCCGGGAGGTGGTCGAGTCCCATTGGCGGCCCCGGTATCCGGCCCGCCAGCCGCCGCCGAGGTCCGCCGTGAGGCGCACCTCGTGGCCGGGGCGCCCGCCGCCGCCTGGCACGGGACGCGCGGCGCGGCCGAGCGCGGTCACCGACAGCGCGGCCGGCACCCCGAGCTGCGTGTGCCCGCCGAGCACCGGCACCCCGTACGCGCGGGCGGCCCGCGCGAGGCCGTCCAGCACCCGGGCGGCGTGCGCGGCGTCGGGGGCGGCGAGCGCGTCGAGCAGCCCCGCCGGGGCGGCGCCCATCGCGGCCAGGTCGTTGAGGTTGACCAGGACCGAGCACCAGCCGGCCCACTCAGGGTCGCGTTCGACCATGGACGGCACGATCGCGTCGCAGGCGGCGACGACGTCGCTGCCGGGCACCGGCGCTCCGTCGTCGCCGGTGAAGCCCGGGCCGCCGAGGGCGTGCGGGACCTGTCCGGCGAGGGCGGCGAGCAGCGGGCCGAGCGCCGACTTCGCCGCCGCGGCCTGGGCCGCGATCCGGCCGATCGGGTGGCGCATCAGCACGTGCGGCGCGCCCGCGACCGTCACCGGCCGCACCCGCGTCCACCCCAGGCGGCGGAAGAACGCCTCGGCCCCGGCCCGCACGCTCGCCTCGAAGCGCAGCACGCCCTCCGCCTCGGCGCGGGCGCACGCGGCCCGCACCAGCGCCGCGCCGGCGCCCCGCCCGCCGCGCGCGGCGGGCGCCACGACCAGGCGCCCGCCCGTCCACCAGCCGATGTCGGGGCCGTCGCAGGCGGGCCCGAGCCGCACGCCGCCGACGACCGTGCCCGCCGGGTCCCTGGCCACCAGCGTGACCGTGCGGGGGTCGTCGTCCCTGTCGTCGAGGTCGTGCCCGTCGAACAGCCCCTGCTCCCGGACGAACGCCTCGTGCCGCAGCCGCCGGTAGGCGCGAAGGGACGCGGCGTCCGCGGCCTGCTCGATCCGGAGGCCGGGGCCGCGGGCGAGCGTGCTGTGGTCGCCGAGCAGCGCGAGGATGTCGGGCGCCTCCTCCCGCGCCGGGGCCCGAGTGTTCCCGTCGAGGTACATCGGTGCCTCACCCGCCCGCCGCGCTCAGCACGCCGCACGCTCCGCAGGCCGCGCAGCCCGCCCCTTGGTCCGCGCCGCGCATGCCGGCCGCGCGCAGCAGCGCCGCCACGCCCTCGGTGACGTACGTCAGCAGGGCGGCGCCGGGCGCCTCGATGCCGTCGCGGGCGGCGAGCGTGCCCCGCATCGGGCGGAACGGGACCACGAAGGGGTAGACGCCGCGCCGGATGAGCCGGCCCGCGCCCGCGATCAGCTCGTCGGGGTCCTCGCCCAGCCCCACCAGCAGGTACGTCGAGACGCGGTTGCGCCCGAACACCCGGACCGCCTCGTCCCAGGCGGCCTCGTAGCCGGCGAGCGGCACCGACGACTTGCCCGGCATCCAGCGCCGCCGGACCTCCTCGTCCAGCGACTCCACGTGGATGCCGATCGCGGTGGCCCCGGCCTCGCGCAACGCGCCGATCCAGGCCAGGTCGCCCGGCGGCTCGCACTGCACCTGGATCGGCAGGTGCGGCACGGCGTCCAGCACGCCGCGCACGCACCGCGCCAGAGTGCGCGCGCCCCGATCGGGCCCGGTGGTCGTACCGGTGGTCATCACCATCTGCCGTACGCCGTCGAGCCGTACCGCCGCCTCCGCCACCTCGGCGAGCTGGGCGGGCGTCTTGGCGGCGACCGTGGCGCCCGACCGCAGCGACTCCTCGATGGTGCAGAAACGGCAGCGGTCGGCCTCGCCGTACCGGACGCACGTCTGCACGACGGTCGTGGCGAGCACGTCCGCGCCGTGCAGCCGGGCGATCTTCTCGTAGGGGACGCCGTCGGCGGTGGTCAGGTCGTAGAACCTCGGCCGCCGCACGGGCACCAGCGAGACCCCGGTGTCCTGGTCGCCGAGCCAGACCGTGCCGTCGCGCACCGTGTAGGGGCTGCCGGGGTCGACGGGCAGCGCCGCGCCGGCGCCGTCGACGAGGACGTGGCCGTCGCCGCTCGGCCCCGCGCCCTCCGGCCGCCGTACGGGCGTGTCGAAGGCCACGCCGCGCAGGGCCAGCTCGGCGCGGGTCATGATCCGCAGATCGACGGTCACGGCACTACAGCTGGTAGGTGGAGTTGATGACGGCGCCCTTGCGGGCGTAGTGGATCAGCGCGTCCTGCACGTCCAGCGGGTGGGTCGGGATCACGCCCTCGATGAGGTCCTCCTCGCGGGCGCCGTGCAGGGACAGGCCGAACCGGCAGCAGTAGACCTTCCCGCCCTCGGCGATGAACGTCTTGAGCTGGTTGTTGATGTTGTGCTCGCCCGGGAACGCCGAGTTGCCTGTCGTCGGGAAGCCGCGGGTGGCCAGGCAGTTCAGCGAGCCCGGGCCGTAGAAGTAGATGGCGGTCTCGAAGCCCTTGCGCAGCGCCCGGGTGGCCTGCAGCACGGCCACGAAGCTGACCGACGACTCGTGCGCGATGCCGTGGACGAGGGTGAAGTACGACTCTCCGTCCTCGGCCTTGTAGTCGGGGAAGACCTTGGTGCTGCCGTAGATGCTGGAGCCCTCGGGCAGGGACGGATGGGGGATCTCGCCCATGCTCTTCTTCTCGAGGTCGGTCAGGTCGACGGACATGGTGTCTCTCCTTGGGTGAGCGGGGTCAGTCGTAGAGGGAGGCGAAGGTGCCGCGGAAGACGAGCGCGCCCAGCTCGCCGTCCCCGGCCGCGGCGCGCATCCGGGCGTGCTCGCCCGCGAAGTCGCCCCACGGCTGGTCGCTGGCGAACAGCACGCGGTCGTGCCCGAGGCCGCGCCGCTCGATCTCCCGGGCCAGCCAGTAGGGCGCGAAGCCGATGGCCCAGGACAGGTCGGTGTAGACGCGCTTGCCGGCCGTGATCCAGTCGAAGAACCGGGAGCCGGCCAGCTTGACGTGGCCGCTCATCCCGCCGCCGAAGTGCACGAGGTGCACCGGCACGCGGTCGGCGTACCACTCGACCAGGTGCCCGATCTCGTCGACGTCCGAGGCGGCGCCGGGGGAGGTGTGGACGTGGACGACCAGGCCGTGGCGTTCGGCCGCGGCGAAGATCCGGTCGAGGCCCGGACGGCAGGCGGGGTCGGCGGGGCGGCCGCCGAGCAGGAAGCTCAGCTTCAGCGCCCGCACGCCCCGCTCGCCCGCCAGACCGAGGACGCGGGAGGTGCGTTCCTCGTCGCGGGGCAGCGGCGAGACCCACAGCCCGGCGCGGATCCGGTCGTCGGCCTGCGCGGCCTCCAGGACGAGATCGTTGAGCGCGAAGGCGACCGCCGGGTCCGGTACGCCGTAGTTGGGCAGCACCAGCGCACGCTCCGTGCCCTCCGCGTCGAGGTCGGCGATCAGCTGCCTGACCGTGGCCCGCGCGGTGACGTCGGGGTTGACCGCGGGGCCGCCGTAGAAGGGATGGGCGGGCAGTACGCCGATGTGGCGGTGCGCGTCGAAGACCATCCGGCTCACCCGACCGGCAGGGCGGGGGAGAGCTCGGCGGGCGCGCCGGTCAGCGCGCCGCACACGTCGGCGAGCCGCCGGGACGCCTCGATGTGGCCGGCTAGGAACTCGGCGTCCCGGCCCACCGCCTCGAACCGGCCGGAGCCCCAGGTGTGCTGCCAGGGCAGCCCGAGGAAGTAGAGCCCGGGACAGTTCGTGACACCGCGCCAGTGCATCGGATAGCCCCGGCCGTCGAAGGCGGGGATCTCGATCCAGCGGTGGTCGCGGGTGAACCCGGTCGCCCAGACGACCGAGGTGATCCCGGCCGCCGCCGGGTCGAGGGAGCGTACCGGCCCGTCCGGTTCCCACATCGGCACGTAGCGGGGCTCGGCGGGGGCGTCGACGCCGCGCGCCGCGATGTACGCGTCGATGGCGTCCTTGATCCCCTCGGCCACGGCGTCGGCCCGGTCGAGGTTGTCCTTCAGGTCGCCGGCGAACTCCAGCGTCGTGCCGGTCACGCCGGTCAGCCGGCCGTACAGGCGCATCCCGTCGCGGGCGAAGGCCCGCAGGTCGATGTCGCGCCCGCCGTCGCGGCCCGTGACGTAGTGGTTGGCCCGCGGGCGTACGGCGTCCGCGTCGTCGAACTCGTCGATGCTCCTGGCGTAGTGGCCCATGTCGTGCAGCCACGCCACGCAGTCCCGGCCCCGGTAGAAGCGGGCGACCCGGGGCGCGCTCCCGACGGCGAGGTGGACCCGGCGCCCGGTGAGATGCAGGTCCTCGGCGATCTGGCAGCCCGACTGCCCGGTGCCGATCACGAGGACATCGCCTTCGGGAAGCTGCGCGGGACGGCGGTACCGCGAGGAGTGGATCTGCTCGATCCCCGTGGGCAGTCGTTCCGCCAGCCGTGGGACGGAGGGCGCGTGGTAGGGGCCGGTGGCCACCACGACCTGGTCGGCGGTGAGGTCCCCGGCGGTGGTCGCGAGCTCGAACGTCCCGCTCGCGGCCCTCCGTAAGCGGGTGACGCGCACGCCCTCGGCGAGCGGGGGCCCGAAGGAGGCGGCGTAGTCCTCCAGATAGCGGACGATCTCCTCGCGGACCATGAAACCGTCGGGATCGGGTCCGGGGTAGGGGAAGCCCGGCAGGTCGCACTGCCAGTTGGGCGTCACCAGGCAGAAGGAGTCCCAGCGGCGCTCGCGCCATTCGTGCCCGACCCGCCGCGCCTCGATGACGACGTGCTCGATGCCGCGCCGGCCCAGGCAGTGGCTGACCGACAGCCCGGCCTGGCCGCCGCCGACGACCGCGACGGGGTAGTGCGCCCCGGCGATCCGCGGTGTGCTGGTTTCCGCCACCGATTCCATGACGGCCACTTCAGTCCGGCCGGGTTTCCGGACCGCGGCATCCGGAATAAAAAGCCGTTACCGGTACGTCACCCGGCGTGACGCCGCCCAGTGCGTGAGCTGATGTCGCGGTGCGTCAGGTGATGAGCCGGTGGCCGCCGGGGCTCAGGGAGCTCAGGAACAGCCGGTCGGCTCCGGGGAGGGAGGCCAGCCGCAGCAGCCAGTCGCGGGCCATGATGCGCAGGCGGCTGGAGGGCGCCATCCAGGGGAGGAACCGCCGGCCGAACGACTGGACGTCGGCGACGACGGGCCGCATGCGTGCGGCGTACCGGTCGAGGGCGGGGGCCAGGTCGCCCGCGGGGGCCGCGCGGAGCTCGCCGGCGAGCACCCAGGCCGCGGCGATCGCGAGGGACGCGCCGTGACCGGCGAACAGGGAGACCGCCTGACAGGCGTCGCCGAGCAGGACCACGCGGCCGCTGCTCCATTGTGGGGCCTCGACCTGCGTCACCTGGTCGTAGTAGAGCTCGGGCGGCTGCGGGCACCTGTCCAGCACCTCGGGCAGGATCCAGCCGAGGCCGCCGAAGTGGCGGCGCAGCGAGGCGGCCGGGTCGGCGGGAACGGCGGGATCGGGCTCGCGGCGCAGGAACAGCAGGGCGAGCCGGTCCTCGCCCACCGCGTAGGCTCCGGCCATCAGACCCGGCACGGTCAGCATCCGGTAGCGCGCGCCGACCCGCCGGCTGAGGTCCTCGTCCTCGACCACGTACGCGGCCACGTGATGGCCGAGATAACGGATGAAGCGGTCCTCGGGCCCGAAGACGAGCTCCCTGACCCGTGAGTGCACGCCGTCGGCGCCGACCAGCAGGTCCACCTCGTGGCGGCTGCCGTCGGTCAGCTCGACGCGGACGCCTCCGTCGCCCTGGCTGACGGCTGCGACCGTCGTCCCGTACCGGACCGGCGCGCGCACCTGCTCGGCGAGCACGCGGGCGAGGTCGCCCCGCAGCAGGCTGACCACCTCGGCGTACCCCGCCTCGACGGCGAGACGGCTGGTCTGCCGCCCGGCGCCGTCGACGTAGCCGATCTCGTGCACGGGGTGGCGGAGCTCCTCCAGCCGGGGGCGGAGCCCCATCCTCCCGGCCGCCTCGAGCCCGGGGCCGTAGAAGTCGATCATGTATCCGCCCTCGCGGAACGCCGGGGCGCGCTCGGCCAGTTCGACGTCCCAGCCCGCGCGTTCCAGGTGCCACGCCAGGGTGGTCCCGGCTATCCCGGCGCCGCAGATGATCGCTCTCATGTGCTTCGTCCCTTCTCGTGTCCGCTGGTACGCACCATCGCCCGCAGCGGCCCGGCCAGAGCGGTGAGGTCGAGAGCGGGGTCGAGACCGCGGTGGAGCATCAGGCCGTCCACCGCCGCGACGAGGACCGCGGCGGCCGCCTCGGCGTCGCCGGCGTGCCCTCCGCCGCGTAGCCAGGCGGCGACCCGGGCGCGGGAGGCTGTGACGATCTCCTGCAACTGCTCGCGGAGATCGGGCAGCCGGGCGGCCGCGAGGTACATCTCCACGATCAGCAGCGAGGCGGGATCGGTCCCCGTGTACCGGGACAGCTCGCCCAGCAGCCACTCGACACCGGCCTCGGGGCCGGGCTGCTCCGTCAGCCGCCCGGTCAGCTCCTCCAGCATCCCGCGCGCGGCGCCGGTCGAGGCCGCGATCAGCAGGTCGGTGAGCGACGCGTAGTGATAGTGCACGACCCCGGGGGCGACCCCGGCCCGCTCGGCCACCATCCGCGTGCTGACGCCACCCCAGCCGACCTCGGCGATCAGGGCCGCCGCCGCGCCGAGCAGCCGCTGCCGCGTGGTCCTGCCCCGGTCCGCGGACACCTCCGCCATCTCCCACGTGCTCCCTTCAGACTCATACGATCGTCTTGGTCGAACGCCTTGGACGATTGCCCAAAAAGCATATCCGGGACATGAGGTCGTCGTCACTGGGGATGGCCGGATACGTATGGCAGACCCGGACGCCGAGGGGAGTGACCGATCATGATGCCGAGGGCTCCGGCGCCGTGATCGTCACGGTGGTTCTCGGCCTCGCGGCCGCGGCGTTCCTCGGGCTGGGCTGGGTCGCGCAGCAGCACGTCGCGTACACCGAGCCGCTGGGCGAGATGCTGCACGTCCGGCTGCTGTTCGACCTGGCGCGCAAGCCGATCTGGCTGGCCGGGATCGCCGCGATGGTCGGCGGGCAGATTCTCGGGGCGCTGGCCCTGCGGGGCGCCGACGTGGCCCGCGTGGAGCCGCTCCTGGCGACCAATCTCCTCTTCGCCCTCGCCTCGGCGGCCCTGATCTACCAGGAGCGCCTGGGCGCGACGGAGTGGCTGGGGGCGGTGCTGGTCAGCGGCGGCGTCGCCGTCTTCCTCCTGGCCGGGCGTCCCCACGGCGGCGGGATGCCGGCGTCGGACACTCTGCTCTGGGTCGCGGTGCTCATCGTGGCGGGAGTGGCCGCGGGCATGGTCGCGGTGGCGCTGCGGATGCCCCTGCAGGCCAAGGCGATGCTGCTCGCCGGGGCGGCGGGGGCGTTGTACGGCCTCCAGGACGCGCTGACCCGCGGGTCCCTGCTGACCCTGGCACGGGGGCCGGCCGTGCTGTTCACCTCCTGGCAGCCCTACCTGCTGCCCGTGATCGCCGCGACCGGCATCCTGCTGAATCAGAGCGCCTTCGACGCCGCGCCGCTGCGGATCTCGCTGCCCGCCACGACCGCGACCGAGCCGATCATCGGCATCGTCCTGGGAGTGGCGATCTTCGGCGAGCGACTGCACGTGGATCCGCCGGGCCTCGCGGGCGCGGTCGGCGGTCTGGTGGCGCTCGTGGCGGGCATCGTCATCCTCGGCCGCTCGCCGTTCCTGGCGAAGTCGGAGCAGGGGCAGAGCGCCCCTCCCGCCAGGAGGTGAACCGCGGGCGTGGCAGGTGCGCGGACCTGACGTGCTCCGGCATCGCAGGATGAAACGTGCACGGTGTTCCTCCCGGGCGGCGCGGAGAAACGCGAGGTCGGAGACGTCCACTTCTTGACTCAAGTTGGTCGAGTAGTCAAACAAACGCCGGTGAACTAGCATCGCGCGTCAGGGAGCGCTCCCCATCTGGCCCGGAACCCCCCACCGGAAGATGGAGACCCAACAGTGCACGCGCATTCACATTCCCGGATCCGCCGCTGGGCCCTGCGCCTCACGGCCCTGCTGACCGCGTCGATCACCTGCCTGGTCACCTGGGCGGGCGCGGCCTCCGCCCACGGCTCGATCGTGGACCCGGCCTCCCGCAACTACGGCTGCTGGCAGCGCTGGGGCAGCGACTTCCAGAACCCGTCCATGGCCCAGCAGGACCCGATGTGCTGGCAGGCGTGGCAGGCCGACACCACCGCCATGTGGAACTGGAACGGCCTCTACCGCATGAACCTCGGCGGCAACTTCCAGGCCGCGATCCCGAACGGCCAGCTGTGCAGCGGTGGCCACGCGGAGAACGGCCGGTACAACGCCATGGACGTCCCCGGCGCGTGGAAGGCGACCGACGTCCGCAACAACTTCACGATCAAGCTGTGGGACCAGGCCGGGCACGGCGCCGACTACCTGCTCGTCTACGTCACCAAGCAGGGCTTCGACCCGACCCGGCAGGCGGTCGGCTGGAACGACCTGCAGCTGCTCACCAAGACCGGCAGGTACGCCCCCGGGCAGTACTACTCGGTCAACCTCAGCACCTCGGGCCGCAGCGGCCGGGCCGTGGTCTACACGATCTGGCAGGCCTCGCACATGGACCAGACGTTCTTCTTCTGCAGCGACGTGAACTTCACGGGCTGACGACCACATGACGGGGCCCCGCCGGACGATCGACGTCCGGCGGGGCCCGCGTGCGGCTACCGCGTACGGATCACTGGGCGGGCACGCCGTGCGCCCCGACGGCGTGGGCCGCGGGGGCGGCGGCGGTCGTGCGCGCGGCCGCCGCGGTGGTGCGGCTGTCCGGACCGGGCAGGTCCCGGCTGAAGGCGTAGACCACGGCGGCGGTGGCGATCGCTCCGGTGTTCAGCGCGAGCGCCTTGTCGTTGATGTTGGCGATGGTGTCGCAGGCCTGGTGGTAGCAGGAGTCGTACGCCTCGCCGGCGGTGCCGCCGAACAACGCCTGCTCCTGCGGCGTCTTGACGCCCTCGGCGCCGGTGAACAGGCCGCCGGACGGGATGCCCGCCGCGATGAAGGCGCCGTAGTCCGACCGTCCGTCGAAGTCGGTGCCCACGTGGCCCTGGCGGAGCGTGTCGAAGTACTTCTCGAAGAGCTTCTCGATCTCGTCGGAGCCCGCGGGGCCCGGGCCGGAGCCGGCGGCGTCGGAGTCGTCGCCGTCGTAGATCTTCAGCGCGTAGTTCGGGGAGGCGACCATGTCGAAGTTCAGGTACAGCTTGATCCTGGCCTGCTCCTCGGCGGACAGGTTCGCGACGTAGTGCTCGGAGCCGAGCGTGCCGAACTCCTCGGCGCTCCAGAAGGAGAAGCGCAGCTTGTTCCTGGTCGGGATCTTGCCGAGCGCGGAGGCGACCTCCAGGATCGCGGCGCTGCCGGAGCCGTTGTCGTTGATGCCGGGTCCCGGGACCACGCTGTCCAGGTGCGCCCCGAGCTGCACCACCTTGTTCGGGTCACCCCAGCGGGAGTCGGCGATGACGTTGTGCGTGGGCCGCATCTCGCTGGCCGTGTCGGTCTTCACCCGCACGGACGTCCCGGCGGCGGCCAGCTCCTGGCCGACCGCGAAGCTCACGCCCACGACGGGGATGTGCACGGTGGGCTCGCCCAAAGTGCCCTGCAGGGTGGCCGTGCGCCCGGCCTGGCCCTCGTTCATGATGATCACGGCGGAGGCGCCGGCGGCCTGCGCGTTCTCGGCCTTCGCCTGGAAGGTGCAGGTGCCGCGCTGGACCAGCGCGACCGCGCCCGCCGGGAAGCCGGCGAAGTCGGCGGCCTCGCAGCCGGAGTTGGACGTGTTGGCCTCCGCTCCCGGCGGCAGCACGAGGTCGACGCCCCGGACGGCCGCTGTGACGTCGCCCGACCCGGAGTAGGTCATCGTGGCGAAGTCGCCGACGGTGCTGCCGTCGGGCGGGGTGGGAGTGTACGTCTTGGGGGAGGGCGCGGTGCGCTGCAGGACGGCGGTGGAGTTCTCGTTGAAGAACGGGAAGTCGAACTTCTGCAGGGTCACCTTGTAGCCGGCCTTCTTCAGCACCCCGGCGACGTAGTCGCGGGAGGCCGCGAAGCCGGGAGTGCCGGCGGCGCGGGTGCCGCCGTTGGCGTTCGCGATGTCCTGCAGCTTGCGCAGGTGCTTCTTCACCGCGGACGCGACCACGGTCTGCGCGATCTGCGCCGGATCGGGGTCGGCGTTGGCCGGCGCGGCCGGCAGGAGGGGAAGCACGAGGGCGGACGCCGCGGTGGCGACGACGGCCCGCATGCCGAGCGAGGCGCGCATTGGGCTCTCCTTCGGGTCCAATGACGGTCCGAACGGTTCCAGTTGTCAGGCCCCCCCGATGGACACTGATCGGGAACCTAACCGGGATTGACCGATCGCGGAAGGCCCTGTTTTCTGGCCCGCCGGGGTATTGCGCGGGCCCGCTCACTCGTCGTACGCCGAGCCGTACGGCGGCTCAGCGGCCGGACTCGGTCGCCCAGGACTCGGATGCCCAGTCGAGCAGCCTCTCGGCGGTGTCCCAGCGGCGGCTGCCGACGCTCTCGCCGAGGATGACCCCGATCAGCCGGCGGCCGTCCCGGTCGGCCGCGAAGGCCAGGCACAACCCGGCGGCGTTCGTGAATCCGGTCTTCACGCCGATGGCGCCCGGCAGACCGAGCATGCGGTTGGTGTTGTACCAGTCGTACCGGCCGTCCTCGGTCTCGTGGTGGCGAGTCGAGGTGATCTCGGTGAACACGGGGTTCCGGAGCGCGATCTCCGCGAGCCTGGCCTGGTCGCGGGCGGTGGAGTAGCCGTCGCCGCGGGAGGTCGGCAGCCCGTCGGCGTTGACGTAGAGGGTGTCGTTCAGGCCGAGTTCGCGCGCCGTGGCGTTCATCTTGTCCACGAAGCCGCGCACCCCGGGGCCGTACACGCGGGCCAGGGCGTGCGCGGCGTCCGCGCCGGAGGGGAGCATCAACGCGTACAGCAGGTCGCCGACCCGCAGGGTGTCGCCGGCTTCGAGGTCGGCTGTCGTGCCGTCGTTGTTCCAGGCGTACACGAGGTCCTCGCGCTTGATCTTGACCTCGTCGTCGAGGTTCGCCTCCCGCAGCACGATGTACGCGGTCATGATCTTGGTCAGGCTCGCGACCGGCATGCGCTTGCCGGCGTTCTTGTCCAGCAGGTCCTGCCCGGTCGTGGCGTCCCACAGATAGACGGCCCGCCCGTACACGCGCGGCGGCGCGTACGCGTGCTCGGAAACGTGCTGCGCCACGCCGGAAGAGGCCAGGGCGGGAGGGGCGAGAACCGGTGATGCCATCCCCGTGACCAGGGCAAAGGCGGTCATGGAGACACCAAGAGAAAGCTTTCGGGCGAACATGCGAATCAGCGTGCCATGACTATTCGGGCCTTTCGGGCGAAACTTCGCAAAAAGTCAGCAAAGCGCCCGAACGCGCGTGATATGGGAGGTTTAAGGGGCGCTGCGGGCGATCGGGCGTGACCTGTCCGGTTCCGCTGACCGGGATCGCGCTCCGCCCACCGCGGGGTGGGGAGACACGATGACGCCCACACCCCCGACACGAGAACGAGAGAGCGCATGGGAACTCCGGTCATCGTCGATGCCGCGCGGACGCCGTTCGGGCGCCGGGGCGGATGGCTCTCGGGACTGCACGCGGCCGAGCTGCTCGGCATCGCGCAGCGCGGGGCGCTGGAGCGCCTCGGCGTCGACCCCGAACTGGTCGAGCAGGTGATAGGCGGCTGCGTCACCCAGGCGGGGGAGCAGTCCGGCAGCGTCACCCGCACCGCCTGGCTGCACGCGGGACTGCCGGAGCAGACCGGAGTGACCACGATCGACTGCCAGTGCGGCTCGGCCCAGCAGGCCGTGCACCTGATCGCCGCGCAGATCGCCGCCGGGGTGATCGACGTCGGCATGGCGTGCGGCGTCGAGGTGATGTCCCGGGTGCCGCTGATGGCCAACCTCGGCGAGGGCGTCGGCAGGCCCCGGCCGGACTCGTGGGACCGCGACATGCCCGCGCAGTACGTCGCCGCCGACCGGATCGCCCGCCGACGCGGCTTCACCCGCGAGCAGCTCGACGCCTTCGGGCTCCGCTCCCAGGAGCGGGCCGCGCGGGCGTGGGCCGAGGGCAGGTGCGACGGGCAGATCATCCCCGTGACGGCGCCCGCCGGCCGGTCCGCCGGGGACGGGCCCGCCGCCGTCACCAGGGACCAGGGGCTGCGCGAGACCAGCACGGAGGCGCTGGCCGGGCTCAAGCCGATCCTGGACGGCGGCCTGCACACCGCCGGGACCGCCTCGCAGATCTCCGACGGGGCGAGCGCGGCCGTGTTGATGGACGAGGACCGGGCCCGCGGGCTGGGCCTGCGCCCGCGCGCCCGCATCGTGGCCCAGTGCCTGGTCGGCGCGGAGACCGAGTTCCTGCTCGACGGCCCGGTCAAGGCCGCCGAGAAGCTGCTCGCCCGCACCGGCATGAAGATCGGGGACATCGACCTGTTCGAGGTCAACGAGGCGTTCGCCTCGGTTCCCATGTCGTTCGCGCAGGTCCACGGCGTCGACCAGGACCGGCTCAACGTCAACGGCGGCGCGATCGCGATCGGCCACCCCGTGGGGGCGACCGGCATCCGGCTGATCGCCGCCGCGATCGGCGAGCTGGAGCGGCGCGACCAGGAGACCGCGATGGTCGCCATCTGCGCCGGCGGCGCGCTGGCCACCGGCGCGATCATCCAGCGGGTCTGACCGAGCGCCCCCGGCCGCGACGCGAAGACGCGCCGCGCGCTGCCGTCAAGTGGAGACCTCGCCCCGAAGGGGCCCTTATCCACATCGGGCCCGCGGGATCGCGGCAATCCGCTGACGACATACGGGCCGGTCAGCCGCCGAGGACGGCGGGGGCGAGGCGGGCCCGGTGCCAGGCGGCGTCGCCGAACAGCTGCGCCGCCGAGTGGGCCCGCTTGAAGTACAGGTGCGCCTCGTGCTCCCAGGTGAAGCCGATGCCGCCGTGCAGCTGGACGGTCTCGGCCGCCACCGCGGAGAACGCCTCGGCGCAGTACGCCTGCGCCGCCGCGGCCCGCACCCGCAGGTCGGCGGCGTCCTCGGCGAGCGCGCGTGCCGCGTCGTAGCTCATGGACCTGGCCGACTCGACCAGCACGTAGAGGTCGGCCAGGCGGTGCTTGACCGCCTGGAACGAGCCGATCGGCCGGCCGAACTGCTCCCTGGTCTTCACGTACTCCAGCGTGATTGCCAGGCAGCGCGACGCCCCGCCGAGCTGTTCGGCGCTCAGCGCGGTCGCGGCCACGGCGAGCAGGCGGTCCAGCACGCGGTGCCCGTCGGTGCTCAGGAGCCGCGCCGGGGCGCCGTCGAAGGTCACGCGCGCCTGCGGCCGGGTCCGGTCCAGCGTGACCAGCGGCTCGGCCCGCACACCCGGCGCGGTGGCTTCGACCGCGTAGACGCCGAGACCGCCCTCGGGGGTGAGGGCGGGCACGACGAACAGGCCGGCGCGCGCGCCGTCGAGCACGTGCTCCTTGACACCGGTGAGCAGGCCGTCCGTCACGCGGGCGCGGATCGCGGCCGGATCCCACGTGCCGCCCTCGGCCCAGGCCAGCGCGCCGACGAGGCCGCCGCCGGCGATCCCGGGAAGGTCGCCGGTCGCGCCGCAGGCCAGCAGCGCGTCGGCGGTGAGCACGGCCGAGCCCAGGTAGGGCACCGTGGCGAGGGCGCGGCCCAGCTCCTCGCACACCACGTGCGTCTCGGCGTAGGAGAATCCCGCTCCGCCGTGCTCCTCGGGAACGGCCAGGCCGAAGGCCCCCACCTGGTCGGCGAGCAGCCGCCAGACGGTCTCGTCGTACTCCGGCGTCTCGTCGGGCGCCGGGCGGGCCGCGGGGTTGCGCTCGAGCACGGCGCGTACGGTGCGCCGCAGCTCCTCCTGCTCCTCGGTGGTGAACATGGCACTCATTCTAACAACTGTTTGGTAGAGTGTCAGCTGTGAGTGAGACGTTCAGGCGAGAGGTACGGGCCTGGCTGGAGGACAACCTGTCGGGCGAGTTCGCCGGCGCCCGAGGGCTGGGCGGGCCCGGCCGTGAGCACGAGGCGTTCGACGTCCGGCTGGCCTGGGAGCGGCACATGGCCGAGGCCGGGTGGACCTGCCTGGGCTGGCCCGAGCGCTACGGCGGGCGGGGCGCGAGCGTCGAGGAGCAGGTGGTCTTCCACGAAGAGTACGCGCTGGCCGGCGCGCCCGCCCGGGTCGGTCACATCGGCGAGAACCTGCTCGGCCCGACGATCATCGCGTTCGGCACCGACGAGCAGCGTGCCCGCTTCCTGCCGCCGATCGTGGCCGCCCGGGAGCTGTGGTGCCAGGGCTACTCCGAGCCGAACGCCGGGTCCGACCTGGCCGGTGTGCAGACCCGCGCCGAGCTGGACGGCGACCGCTGGCGGGTCACCGGCCAGAAGGTGTGGACCTCCCTGGCCATGGAGGCCGACTGGTGCTTCGTGGTCTGCCGCACCGAGCCGGGGTCGTCGCGTCATCACGGCCTGTCCTACCTGCTCGTGCCCATGCGGCAGGAGGGCGTGGAGATCCGGCCCATCGTGCAGATGGCGGGGACCAGCGAGTTCAACGAGGTGTTCTTCGACGGCGCGGTGACGGACGCGGCGAACATCGTGGGCGCGCCCGGCGACGGCTGGAAGATCGCCATGGCGACGCTCGGCTTCGAGCGCGGCGTGGCCACGCTCGGCCAGCAGGTGGGCTTCCGCCGCGAGCTGGAGGCGGTCATCGCGCTGGCCCGCAGGACGGGCGCCGTCGACGATCCCCTGCTGCGCGACCGGCTCGTCCGCTCCTGGATCGGCCTGGAGGCCATGCGCCTCAACGCCGTCCGCACGATGGCGGGCATCGCGGCGGGCGCGCCCGGCCCGGAGTCGTCCATCTCCAAACTGGTGTGGGGCGTGTGGCACCGCGAGCTCGGCGAGCTGGCCATGGACGTGCTCGGCGCGGCCGGCATGGTCGCCGACGGCCCGCCGTACGACCTGAGCGACGAGCAGCGGCTCTACCTGTTCTCCCGATCCGACACGATCTACGCGGGCTCGAACGAGATCCAGCGCAACATCATCAGTGAGCGCGTGCTGGGCCTGCCGCGCGAACGCCGGTAGCGGATACGTATTCCTGCCGATGCGCGGGAGGGCGGCAGGTCTCTAGCGTCGGGGACGCCGACGACACCCCGAGGTGAGCCATGCGCGTGCCGAGCGTGTTCCTGCCCGTGTTCCTGTCCGCCCTCCTGACGACCTCCGCCCTCACCATTCCGGCCACGGCCACCGAGGCCGCGGCAAAACCCCCGGCGTCCGCCGTCGACGTCGTCTACCAGCGGGCCCACTTCGGCCCCGGCCTCCGCGAGGGCGTGAAGGCGGGGAACACCCTGTCCTTCGCCGCCCCCGTGGGCACGATCTCCTACACCGACGCGCTCGGCACGAAGACCTGGGAGTACGCCCGGTGGACCGGCGCCGAGCGGCCCGTCGGGTTCGCCGCGACCGAGCTGGTGGCCTCCTGGAACGCCGACGTGCCCGCGGGAAGCTGGCTGCAGGTCGAGATGCGCGGCCGCCACGCCGCCGGGCAGACGAAGTGGTACGTGCTCGGCCGCTGGGCGTACGGCGACGAGGACATCCGGCGCACGTCGCTGTCCGGGCAGCGGGACGCCGACGGCACCGTCTCGGTCGACACGTTCGTGGCCGCGGCGGGCAAGGCGATCACCTCCTACCAGTTGCGCGTCACGCTCTACCGCGCGCAGGGCTCGGCCGCGAATCCGGTCGTGCGCGCGCTCGGCGCGATGGCGTCGGCCGTGCCCGACCGGCAGACCGTCCCGGTGAGCCCCGGCGGCATCGCCTGGGGCGTCGAGCTGCCCGTGCCCCGCCGCTCGCAGAACGTCCACGAGGGCCACTACCCCGAGTGGGACGGCGGGGGAGAGGCGTGGTGCAGCCCGACCTCGACCACCATGGTCCTCGGCTACTGGGGCAAGTGGCCGAGCAGGCAGGACACCTCCTGGGTGGACCCCTCCGACCCCGACCCCGAGGTCGACTACGCCGCCCGGTACACCTACGACTACGCCTACGAGGGCGCGGGCAACTGGCCGTTCAACACCGCCTACGCGGGACGGTACGGGCTGGAGGGCTTCGTCACCCGGCTCCGCTCGCTGACCGAGCTGGAGCGGCTGATCCGGGCCGGCATCCCGGTGGTGACCTCCCAGTCGTTCAAGGCGGAGGAGCTGCCCGGCGCGGGATACAGCACCAACGGTCACCTCATGGTCATCATCGGCTTCACCGCCGACGGTGACGTGATCGCCAACGACCCCGCCTCGCCGGACAACGAAGCGGTGCGCCACGTCTACCCGCGGGCCGACTTCGAGAACGTCTGGCTCCGCAGCTCCGGCAGCGGCGGGGTCGTGTACGTCATCCACCCGAAGAACCGCCCCCTGCCCCCCACGACCCCGGGACTGCCGGCCAACTGGTGACGCGGAGCACGTCCTATAGTCAGTCAGGTGACTGACTCGACGAGTGCCCGGGTGAAGTCCGCGAGCGCCAAGCGGCGGCGGCTCATGGCCGCCGCCGCCGAGGTCGTGCACCGGCAGGGCGCCGAGCGAACGACCATCGCCGACATCGCCCGCGCCGCCGACGTCCCCGTGGGCAACGTCTACTACTACTTCAAGACCAAGGACGAGCTCGTCGCCGCCGCGCTGGACGAGCACGCCCGGCACCTCGGGGAGCTCACCGCGCGGCTGGAGCGGCTGCCGGACCCGCGTGAGCGGCTCAAGGGGCTCGTGGAGGCGTGGGTCGGCCAGCGCGACGTCGCGGCACGGTGGGGCTGCCCGACCGGCACGCTCGCCGCCGAGCTGGACAAACGCGACGAGGGCGGCCTGGACGCGGAGGCGGGCCGGGTGATCCGGCTGCTGCTCGACTGGGTGGAGGGCCAGTTCCGCGAGCTCGGCCTGCCCGGGCCGGACGGCCTCGCGCTGACCCTGGTGGGCGCCTACCAGGGCATGTCGCTGCTGGCCAACGCCCTGCGCGACCCCGGGATCATGACGCGTGAGGGAGCCCGGCTGCTCGCCTGGCTCGACTCACTGGAGGCCTGAAGCGGGGTGGCGGTGTGCGATCAGTGCGGTCAGCGCCGCCGTCCGCGCGTCGTCCCACCCGGCCGGCGGCACGATCCGCGCCCACGCGGCGATCACCTCGCCGTCGTAGTCGTGGCCGTGCCCCGGCGGCGCGTCGAGGGAGAACACCAGGTCGGCGGTGATCTGCCAGAACGTCACGAACGGATACCACCGGATCCACGGCAGCACGTCGTCGCCGCGGCGCTCCTCCAGCCAGTCGGGCCGGGTGAGGACGAGCCGGGGCGTCCACCACACGATCGGGTCGGAGGGATGCTGCAGGTAGACGACCCGCGGCGGGTTCCACGGCGACGCCGGGACGTCCAGGTCAGAGGGCCGGTTGGCGAAGCGCACGGTCTCGCCGTCCCGGTAGACGGGCAGCGCCTCCCGGCTGCCGGGGTCGCGGCCGTCCACGAGCCGCCGCCACAGCGCGCTGCTGTCCGGCGGCCCGACGAACAGCGCGCCGTCGGTGCGCTCACGAAGGTCCCGGTCGCCGCCGAACGCCGACTCCGCGCCGAACGCCCCCAGGCTCTCCCCGAAGACCAGCAGCTTGGGCCGGTGCCCCGCGGGCAGCGCCGACCAGCGGGCGTACACCCGGTCGAACAGCTCCCGCCCGGCGGTCCTGGCCCGGTCGCGGTCGACCAGGAACGACAGCCAGCTCGGCAGGTAGGAGTACTGCATCGAGACCAGCGCCGTGTCGCCGCCGTACATGAACTCCAGGGCGGCGGCCGCCTGCGGGTCCACCCAGCCGGTGCCGGTCGTCGTCATCACACAGATCACCGCGCGGCCGAACGCGCCGGTCCGTTCCAGTTCCCGTACGGCCAGGGCGGCCCGCGCGCGCGTGGTCGCGGCGGAGTCGAGCCCGGCGTAGACGCGGATCGGGGCGACGGCGGGCCGCCCGCCGAACCGGCTCAGCTCGTCCGTCGTGGGCGCGTCCGCGACGAAGGCGCGGCCCTCCAGGCCGAGGGACGCCCACGGCACCAGTGAAGAGGGGCTGCCCGACAGCGTGTCGGCACGCGGCCGGGTGGCGCCCGGCGCCGTCTCTCTGTTGATCGCGGCGAAGCTGCGGTCGGCCCCCTTGAGCAGGGCCTCGGTGAGGACCCCGTCGGTCAGGAAGACGGCCAGCACGCCCACTCCGAGTCCGGCGGCGAACTGCGCGGCCGTCGCGGGGAACCACCGCCCGAGGAGGCGGCCCAGCGCCCGCGCCGCGATCCGCAGCGTCCTGGCGGCGGCCAGCAGGGCCAGGAACAGGGCCGCCGCGACGAGCGGGACGCCGAGATAGCCGAGCCGCTCCGGCGGTTCCAGCCCCATCAGCAGGTAGATGTCCCGCTGCGCGCGCACACCCAGGACCAGCGAGGCGGCGCCGAGACCGCAGCCGAACGTCGCGACCACGCGCCGGACCCGCCGCCGTCCCGTGCGGTTCCACCCCTCGCGCCATCGCACCATGATCTGCACCGTGATCCGGGCCGCGGCCGGGCGTACGAGCGCGCCGGCGATCACTCCCACCAGGTATCCGGTGGCGGAGAGCACGCCCGCGATGATCCCCTGCAGCGACCAGGGGCGGGGCAGCAGCGACGGCGTGAGCGACAGGCAGAAGAAGGTCGTGGCGAGGACGATTCCGGCCGTGTCGAGCGGCGCACCGAGCCGTACCCGTCGCCCTTCCCCCATCGGGCCCCCGATCCCCGTGCCTTTCGGAGCAGGCAGGCTATCAAGGTCACGAATCGATCACGGCGCGGGTGGGGGGAGCGTCCCGGTCATCGGGAGGAGCGCGGTCCGGCCCCGGACCGCGCCGATAACTTCCCAGCGTGAGCGGAGCGATGAGATACGCCGTGCTGGCGCCGGTGGCGGCGAACACGACAGCCGACCCGGAGTGGATCGCGGGCTTCGCCCGGCATGCCGAGGCGTGCGGGTTCGAGTCCGTCGTGGTGGTCGAGCACACGGTCGTGATGAGCCGCTACTCCAGCGTCTACCCCTACGACAGCTCGGGCCGGATGGAACTGCCCGACGACTGCGACATCCCCGACCCGCTCGACCTGCTCGCCTTCCTGGCCGGCCGTACGAGCGAGATCGGGCTGGCCACCGGCGTCCTGGTGCTGCCCAACCACCATCCGGTCGTGCTGGCCAAGCGCCTGGCGACCGTGGACGCGCTGTCCGGCGGGCGCCTGCGGGTGTGCGTGGGCATGGGCTGGATGAAGGAGGAGATCGAGGCCTGCGGCACCGACTTCGCCACCCGCGGCCGCCGGGCCGACGAGCAGATCCGCGTGATGCGCGCGCTGTGGGCCGGCGGCGGCCCGGACGGGGCCGACCACCATGGCGAGTTCTTCCGCTTCGACGGCGCGATGACCTACCCCAAGCCGGCGCGCGGGGCCGTGCCGATCCACATCGGCGGGCACAGCGTCGCCGCGGCCCGGCGCGCCGGACGCCTGGGCGACGGTTTCCAGCCGCTCGGCGTCGTGGGAGACGACCTGCGCCGGCTGCTCGACGTGATGCGCGCCGAGGCGGAGGCCTGCGGGCGCGACCCCGGAGCGCTGGAGCTCACGCTCGGCCACCTGGTCTCCCGCATCACCCCGGAGAAGGCCGCCTCGCTGGCCGCGCTGGGCGCCGATCGCATCCTGCTGTCACCCACCCCGACGGCCGACCTCGGGGCGGCGACCGACGAGCTGTCGGCCTGCGCCGCCCGCCTCGGGCTGACCCCGA
Source organism: Microbispora sp. H10836 (assembly GCF_012999525.1). Classification (NCBI taxonomy): domain Bacteria; kingdom Bacillati; phylum Actinomycetota; class Actinomycetes; order Streptosporangiales; family Streptosporangiaceae; genus Microbispora; species Microbispora sp. H10836. The sequence goes on along the minus strand of NZ_JABBWU010000023.1, from coordinate 60,761 downwards.
GATGAGCACGCGATGACCCTGGACACGGCCGACGCCGTCGCGCTGTCCGACCTCGTGGCCAGGTACGCGCTGTACGCCGACCAGCGCGACATCCCGCGCCTGATCCACCTGTTCACCCCCGACGGGGTGCTCGTGCTGCCGGACCCGCCGCGCGCGCTCGGCCCGGTCGGCACGCGTACGGGCCGTGACGAGATCGCCGGCGCGATGGCCGCGCTGCGGGACCTCACGATGACCTTCCATGCGATCGCCGGGCAGGTCTTCGACGCGGGGCCGGAGCCCGGCACCGCAACCGGCGCGGTGGCCTGCGTGGCCCACCACCTGTCCAGTCGCCCCTCCGTACCCGACGGCGGGCCGTCCGACCTGGTCTGGCACCTGAGGTACGCCGACACGTACCGGCGGCACGACGGCGCCTGGCGCATCGCCCGCCGAGAGGTGCGGATCGACTGGATCGAGACCAGGCCGGTACGGCGCGTACGCGGCCGGGAGGGGGAGCGATGACCGTCTCGGCGAGGCGGTCAGCGCGGGCTCGCCCGCCGGGGCGACCTGGTGATGCTGCGATGCCTCATCCCGGCTGGAGAACCCCGAAATCGCCGGTCGACATCGTCATGCCGAACACCCGGGACGCGAGCATCCAGCCCTCGGACGTGCGCTGCCAGTGGTCCTCGTACTCGCCGAAGCACTCGTAGAAGCGGCCCTCGTACGCCCCGGCGCCCTGGTGGTACACCCGCGCGTACGTCAGCGACCTGGCCCGGTCGCCGTCGATCTCGACGCGGTGGTTGCCCAGCAGGTGCTGGGAGGGGCCGCAGCCGCCGAGATGCGCCCGGATCGTGGCGACGATCTCCGTACGTCCCCTGCGGCGGTAGCCGGTGGCGTCCGGGGTGAAGATGCCCGCGATCGCGTCCCAGTCGCGACGGTCCAGTGCGGCGGCGAGCCGGGCCAGCCGCTCGACGATCAGGTCGTGGTCGTTCCTGTCACGGTCGTTCCTGTCACGGTCGTTCCTGTCACGGTCGTTCACGCGGGCCTCCCGGCGACGCCGTCCGCCAGCAGCCGCGGGGACTCCGGCCGCCCGTCGAGCACCCGGGCGGTGCGGTTGACCACCCGCCAGCCCTCCGGGCCGCGGCGCAGGGTCCAGTGGTGGGCCGTGGCCCGGCGCAGCGTGAAGCCCTCGGGCCGGTTCACCACCATGAGCGAGTAGCCGATCGCGGTCGCCTCGTCGCCGGACACCGTCACGTGCGGCGCGCCGTTGAAGTGCGCGCAGCCCCCCGCGATCCAGCCCTGATGGGCATCGGAGCGGACCATGGCCGCGATCTGCTCCCGCCCCCGCATCAGCAGCTCGTCCACGTCGTAGACGCCGTCGGGCTCCCACAGCTCGGCGACCTCGTCCGCGCTGCCGCTGTCCACCAGCGGCCCGTAGGAGAGGATGAGCCGGGTCACCTCCCGCTCGTCCTCCAGCACGCGGACGCGCTCCTCCAGGCGGGCGAGCCGCCGTTCGACGTCGGTCCCGGTCATCGCCGTGTCAGCCATCGGTCCTCCCGAAGTCGGCGCCCATCGCGGTCGCGAGGGCGTGCAGCGCCTCCAACTGCTCCTGGTAGTGCTCCGCCGAGGTCGCGGCGAGGGTGACGCCGGTCACGGTCGCGCCCGCGTCGCGCACCCGCTCCAGCGCGCGCCGTGCGGCGTCGGGAGCGCCGATGGGGTCCACCGGGCGTCCGGCGGACAGCACGACGTCGAAGGCGTCCGGCAGCTCCGCCTCGCGGACCATCGACGCGAGCGTGTCCAGGGGCAGGCCGAACGGCACCCACCCGTCACCGTAGGTCGCGGCCCGTCGCAGCGACCGCGGGGTGCGCCCGCCGATCCACAGCGGCACCCGCGGCTGCACGGCGTGCGGCTCCACCACGAATCCCGAGAAGTCGTAGAACTCGCCGTGGAACTCCGGCTCCCGCTCCGACAGCGAGCCGCGCAGGGCCTCGATGGCCTCGTCGGCCCGTGCCCCCCGGCCCTCGAACGGCACGCCGAGCAGCTCGAACTCCTCCTTGAGGCTGCCCACGCCCAGGCCCAGCGTGAGCCGTCCGCCGCTGACGCGGTCGAGCGTGCCGTACCGCTTGGCGATGGCGAGAGGGTGGTGGTAACCCAGCACCAGCACCTGCGTGACCAGCCGGATCCGCCGCGTGCGGGCGGCGAGGTAGCCGAAGGTCGCCAGCGGATCCCAGTAGACGGCGCCCCGCTCGGCGGCGATGCCGGCCGGGACGGCCACGTGCTCACTGCAGGTGAGGTGGTGATAGCCCAGCCGGTCGGCGGTCTCGGCGATCCGGGCCAGGTCCTCCACGCTCGCCTCGCACTCCCAATCGGAGTGGATCCCGGGCAGCCGGACCACTACAGGACTGACGATGCCGATCCGCACCGGCGCACCTCCACATCCACCAGGAACAGGGCCTCACGTCGGGAAGCACGCTTGGCAGAAATCTTTCTAGTGGAGGAGCACGCCCCTGCCGCCGCTCGTCCCGCTGACCGGAACCGGACAGCGGTCGACATAACGGGATGCCTCTTCCCCTCTTCCCAGAGACGCTGAGCGTTGCTACATTCCGAAGCAAGAATTCATTTCAGTTTTGGGAGGTGTGATGACCGCTCTCCGCGCCGAGCAGGAGGCGATGGCGCCCGCGCGGCGAGAGCTGCCGCCGTCGATGGTCGAACGGATGACGCTGATCATGGACGCGTTCACCGGTCGCTCCACCCGCCTCACCCTCGAGGACGTGGCTCGCTGCACCCACCTCCCGCGCTCGACGGCTCATCGCATCCTCGACCAGCTCGTACGGCTGAACTGGCTGGACCACACGTCGTTCGGCTACAGCCTGGGCAAGCGGGCGCTCGGGCTCGGCGGCCGGGACGGCAGCCACGGCGAGATCCGCGAGGCGGCCGCGCCGCTGCTGCACAACCTGCAGATCAGGACCGGGATGGTCGTCCACCTCGCCGTGCTCGACGGCGCCGAGGTCTTCTACCTCGACAAGGTCGGCGGGCGCTTCGCCCTGTCGGTGCCGTCGCGCGTCGGAGGCCGGGCCCCCGCCCACTGCACCGCCCTCGGCAAGGCGATCCTCGCCTGGCTGGAACCCGAGCAGGTCGAGGTGCTCATCGACGGGCACATCAGCCGCCTGACCAACCGGACCATCGGCGACATCGGCACCCTGCACCAGGAGCTCAACCGCATCCGGCAGCGCCGGGGCCTCGCCTTCGAGCGGGGGGAGTGCTTCCCCGACATCTCCTGCGTCGCCGCCGCCGTGCGCGGTCATGAGGGGCCGGTGGCCAGCATCTCCCTGGTCGGCGACGCCCGCACCCCGCTGGAGAAGGTGGCCCCGCTCGTGGTCGACGCCGCGCGTCAGGTCTCGCTCGCCCTTTTCCCCGATCTGGAGTCCCAGCGCAGGTCCCGGGCCGTCCACCGCGTGCCCGACCGGACCTGGTCCCCGGAGACCATGAACCGCCTGCTCGCCGTCGGCCAGAACGGCGACTGGCTCTGATCTGCTAGCTCTGATCCGCGCCATTCGCTGCACGCCGGCCGCCCGGTCCTGACTTCGTCTGGGTTCGCCGTCTAGATTCGCAGCCGCCTGGTCCGGGCCGGGTGGTAGGTGAAGGCCCAGCGGTCTTTGCCGGTCTTGCGGCGGGTGTAGCGGTCGGGGTGCTGGTAGCGGTCGCGGTTGTGGAACTGGCAGGCCGGGCCGAGGAGTTTGAGGTCGGTCAGGCCGCCGGTGCTCCAGTTGTCGGCGTGGTCGATCTGGCACCTGGTGGCGGGCAGGGGGCAGCCGTCGATCCAGCAGGTGGCGTAGCGGGTGAAGATGGCCCGCCGCTGGGCGGGGGTGGCCAATCTGACTTTGCGGCCCATGTCCAGGACCTGCCCGTCGGCGTCCATCACCAGGCGCACCAGGGTGGAGGTGCGGGCCAGCCGGTGCACGCTGGAGACGGGCAGCACCTGCCCGGTCGCCAGCAGCAACCCCGGCGCCGTCCCCAACACCGCCCCCAGCAGCGCCCCCGCCAGTGCCCCCGGCAGCCCTCCGGCCGACGCTCCCGGTGGAGACCCCGGCTCTCCTCCCGGTGGCCTCTCCGGTTCTGGTCCCAGCACGCCCTGCGGCGTCCCCTGCTCTGGTCCCGGCTCTGGTCCCCGCGCGCCGGGCGCTTCCGGCGTCCTCGGTGTTTCCGGCGCTGTGGTCGAGCACCGCGCCCTACTGCCGCACCCGCACACGGCCTCGCCCTGGCCGGACCACTGGTGCTCGTGTCGTCCGGTCGCGTCATCGCCGGACTGCACTTCATGGGGGCCGGTCGCAAGGTCGGCGGTCTCGGCAAGGTCGACAGGGTCGGTGCTGGCGACGTCAGTCGTGTCCCCCTCGGCGGGGGCGCTGGTGTCCTCGCCGTCCCGGCTGTCCTCAGCCGCCTCGGCGTTCCGAGCGCTCTGGGCGTTCTGGGCGCTGTGGCTGTTCTGAGTGTCTTTCGGGGCCTCGGGGTGCTCGGAGGTCTCGGGGCCGGGGGTGGGGTCGGCAGGGAGGGATTCGGCGTTGACCAGCACCAGGAGCTCGGCGGCGATCTTCTCCTCCAGCAACGCCATGAACGCATCCGCCTGACGCACTCGCAGCGGCCGGTCATCACCCTCCGCCTTCGGCCTGGCATACGCATCCAGCAACGCCTGCAACCGGGCGGCATGCTCACGCGGGAGATAGAACTCCCCCTCCAAACCGCCGCCCTTACCCCGGCGGACCCGCAGGAACCGCCGCCCGTGATCGGCCCGCTCATCGCGGTCCTCACCAGCGGGGTCCAGCACCGCCCGCAGATAACGGCCCGCCCTGGCCACCTCCGCCGCCCCCGCCCTCCCCGCCAACTCCAGCAGAATCGGCTCAGCCACCGCAGCGTGCTCATCCGACAGGCCAGAGATCACCGCGCAGATGGCCTCCACCACCCCCGCCGCCAACCCACCCACCGCGAACTTCTCCCGCACCCGCGGCAGCCGAGCCAACTCGATCCCCAAGGTCAGCAGCCGGCCCGCACCCGCCACCGTCATCCCCGCGGCGGTGCGCAGCCAACTGCGGGTGGAGGCATGCCCATGCCGCCGGGCCTGCCCCGCCCGATGCACCCGCCCCACCCGATCAGCCAGAGCACACGTGATCCGATCCCGCGCGAACACCAACTCCTCAGCCTCGGCCAAACAGACATCCACATCGTCCGGAACCGGCGCCAACGCCAACGCCTGCGCCGACTCTCGAACAGAACCCACCAGCACCCACGACGACCGACCCCGGCGATCACCATTCGCCGCTTGGTCGCCGGTCGTCCCGGGGCCGTCGCAGGGGGTATCCGTGTCTCCATTCGAGGTGGAGGCCCAAAGCGGGGAACCAGCGGTCAGCTGGTCGCGCCAATCCGGTTCAGGGGATTTCGAACCAGGAGGGTTTTCGGTATCAACCGTAGACGGCTCCACCGCACCTCCCCCGAACAATTCGAAAACCTGTATGAATTCTCCCGTAGTCACAGGCCGTCGAGCAACCGGACAGCACGATTAGCTGGAGTTACAGGTGAGGAGGGAAGAGCGAGCTCGGGGGCGCGGCGCAGCACCTGGGATTGCTCGCCACGGGGGAGGACGCGGACCAATCGGCCATATGTGCGGCACCACGGTGCTGTTGCCGGCGCACCGACGACCTCATGCCGCGCCGACGCGGACTCCGACACAGCGGACTCCGACACAGAAGCGCAGGCGTGCCGGTCTCCTTGGGAGAGGGATCAGCCCCAGTGGTCGCCCCAGCCCCACAGGTTGGGACCGAGAGCGGCGGCGGGGTCGTTCTGGTCCACTCCGAACCGTCCGCGGAAGAACAGCATCGGCCGCTGCTCGGTGACGACGGGTTCGAGTTCGTGGACATGGCCGATGACCACGTCGTGGTCGCCGGCGACCTGCACGTCGCGCACCTCGCCGTGAACGCGCAGCAGCACCCCCCGCAGGGACGGGGTGTCCCACCGCGACAGGTCCCAGTCGAGCCCCGCGAACTTGGCGCCCTTGCTGGAGCCGAACCGGCCGCAGAGGTCGACCTGTTCCTCCCCGAGGACGTTCACACAGAAGCGGCCCGACCTCCTGATCCGCGGCCAGGCGCGGCCCCTGTGGTCGGCGCAGAACAGGACCATCGGTGGTTCGAGGGACACCGACGCGAACGACTGGCAGGCGAAGCCCACCGGTTCGCCGTCGTCGAGGCCCGTCACCACGGTCACACCGCTCGCGAACATGCCCAGCGCGCGCCGGAACTCGGCGGGCGTGGGCGGCGCCACCTCGGTGAACTCGGGGTCGGCCGGTGCAGCGGTCATGGACTCACCTCGCGTGGGTGTCGGTGCCTCAGGTAACGAACTTACAAACCCCCTTGGGGGCGGCTCGCAAGGGGATCCCGGTCAATGGAAGGCGCGTACGGGCGTGGGCGTGGTCCGGGCAGGTCACGGGGCCTGCCCGTCCCGGTCTCGCTCATCGGGATGATCGCCCTGTTCGCGCCGTCTGTCCAGTTAGCGTCACGGAATCCGACACTGCGATTCGGGACGGACAATGACGGAGCTGACCTACGAGTCGACCCTGCGGGAACTCGTGACCGACCAGGGCGTGCTGCGCTACCACGAGGCCGGACAGGGCCCGCCGCTGCTGCTCCTGCACGGTTCGGGGCCCGGGGTAACCGGCTGGCGCAACTACCGCGGCAACCTGGCGGCGTTCGCCGAGCACTTCCGCTGCCTGGTGCTGGAGTTTCCCGGATTCGGGGTCAGCGACCCGACCGACCAGCACCCGATGATGGCCGCGAACGGCGCGGTGATCCGATTCCTGGACGGGCTCGGACTCCAGCAGGTCGACGTGATCGGCAACTCCATGGGCGGGATCGTGGGCACCCAGGTGGCGCTCGCCCACCCCGACCGGATCCGCCGCCTCGTGACCATCGGCGGCATGGGCCGCAACATCTTCAGCCCCTCGCCGGGCGAGGGCATCAAGCTCCTGATGGAGTTCACCGAAGAGCCCACCCGTGAGCGGCTCATCCAGTGGCTGCACTCCATGGTGTACGACCCGGCCCTCGTCACCGAGGAGCTGATCGAGGAGCGCTGGGCCCTCGCCACCGAGCCGGAGACGCTGGCCGCCGCGCGCCGCATGTACGGCAAGGCCGCCTTCGCCGCCGGCCAGAAGGCCGCCGCGAAGTCGGACGCCCCGCCGTACTGGGCGATGCTGCACAAGCTGAAGGCCAGGACGCTCATCACCTGGGGCCGCGACGACCGGGTCAGCCCCGTCGACATGGCGCTCCTGCCGATGCGTACGGTCCCCGACGTCGAGGTCCACATCTTCCCCAACTGCGGCCACTGGGTGATGATCGAGCAGAAAGCCGCCTGGGAGAGCGTCGTGCTGGCCTTCCTCACCCGGAAGGACGAGCGGTGACCACATGGGATGAGGAGTTCGACCTCGTCATCGTCGGCAGCGGCGGCGGAGGCATGGCCGCCGCGCTGACCGCGCACGACAGCGGGCTGTCGTGCGTGGTGGTCGAGAAGGGCGGCAAGTTCGGCGGGAGCACCGGCATCTCCGGCGGCGGGATCTGGATCCCCAACAACCCGACCCTGCGGGCCAGGGGGCACGACGACAGCCGCGAGTCGATCCGGCGCTACCTCGACCTGCTGACCGAGGGCCGCGTTCCGGCCGCCCGGCTCGACGCGTACGTCGACAACGGCCCGGCGGCGATGGAGCTGCTCGAGAAGAGCAGGTGGATGCGGTTCTTCTGGGTGAAGGGCTACGCCGACTACCACCCCGAGTACGAGGGCGGCCGGCCGCTCGGCCGCTCGATCGAGGCACTGCCGTTCGACACCCGCGAGCTGGGCGAGGACGAGAAGTATCAGCGGCCGAACAACATGAAGGGCCCGCTCGGCCTGTGGATCACCGCCAAGGACTACCACGACCTGGCCATGGTCAAGCGCACCTGGCGCGGCCGCTGGGCCTCGGTCGTCGCGGCCTGGCGGGTGTCGTCCAACGTGGTCCGCCGCCGGCACATGGCCACCGGCGGGCGCGCGCTCGTCGCCCGGCTGCGCATGGCGCTCAAGGACGCCGGGATCCCGCTGTGGCTGAAGACGCCGATGACCGACCTCGTCACCGACGAGAGTGGCGCGGTCACCGGCATCGTGGCGCGGCGTGAGGGCAGGACGGTCCGCGTCCGCGGCCGATACGGCGTGCTGCTGGCGACCGGCGGCTTCGACCACAACACGCAGCTGCGCGAGAGGTACCTGCCCGAGGGCGCCAGGCCCGACTTCGGCATGGGCGCCAGGGAGAACACCGGCGACGGCATCCTCGCCGGCGAGCGCGCCGGCGCCGCCCTCGACCTGATGGACGACGCCTGGTGGATGCCGGCCGTACGGCATCCGGCCGGGGCGACGATCCCGCTGGTGTCCGAGCGGTGCATCCCGCCGTCGGTCATCGTCTCGCGGGACGGCCGGCGGTTCACCAATGAGTCCGCGCCGTACGTGAACTTCGTGCACGACCAACTGGCCGGCGGCCACGTCCCGGCCTGGTTCGTGATGGACGCGAAGGCCCGGGCGCGCTATCCCTTCGCGCAGATCCTGCCGGGCATGCCGATCCCGCAGGAGTTCTACGACCAGGGCATCGCGTTCCGGGCGGACACCCTCGCCGGGCTGGCGGACAAGATCGGCGTCCCGGCGGGCGCGCTGACCGAGACCGTCCAGCGCTTCAACGGGTTCGCCCGGGTGGGCAAGGACGAGGACTTCGGCCGCGGCGACAGCGCCTACGACCGCTACTACGGCGACCCGACGCTGAGGAACCCCAATCTCGACGTGATCGACAAGGCGCCCTTCTACGCGTTCCGGCTCGAGGTCGGCGACCTCGGCACCAAGGGCGGTCTGGTGTGCGACGAGCACGGCCGGGTGCTGCGGGCCGGTGGCGCGCCCATCGAGGGCCTGTACGCGACCGGCAACACCTCGGCGTCGGTGATGGGCAACGAGTACGCCGGGCCGGGGGCCACGATCGGCCCGTCCATCGTCTTCGGCTACATCGCCGCGCGGCACGCCGCCCTGCGGGCACGCGCGACCGGCACGACCAGCACCGCCGGCACCACGAACACGGCATGACGGGGTGGGGGAGATGACGCAGGGGGGAGCGCTCAGGGTCCGGGTGGTCGAGGTGGTCAAGGAGACCGCCGACGCCCACTCGCTGGTCCTCGAGCCCGCGGAGGGGGACCCGTCCAAGTTCTCGTACAAGCCGGGGCAGTTCCTGACGATCCGGGTGCCGACCACCCGGCCGGAGGGCGCCGCGCGCTGCTACTCGCTGAGCAGCTCGCCGCTGTGCGACGACAAGCTCAAGGTGACGGTGAAGCGCACCCGGGGCGGCTACGGCTCGAACTGGATCTGCGACAACGTCACCGAGGGCGACGTGCTGGAGGTGCTGCGGCCGTCGGGGCTGTTCACCCCCGCGTCGCTGGACGAGGACCTGCTGCTGCTGGCGGGCGGCAGCGGTGTCACCCCGGTGATGTCGATCCTCAAGTCGTGCCTGCGCGCCGGGACCGGCTCGGTCGTGCTCGTCTACGCCAACCGGGACGAGAACTCCGTGATCTTCCGGGACGAGCTGGTCGCGCTGGCCGCCGAGCACGGCGAGCGGCTGACGGTGATCCACTGGCTGGAGTCCGTGCAGGGCCTGCCCACCGCGGCGGGCCTGGCCGCGCTGACCCGGCCGTACGCCGGGCGGGAGGCGTTCGTCTGCGGGCCCGGGCCGTTCATGGACCTGGCCGTCGACGTGCTGACCCGGCACGGCACGCGGCCCGAGCGCGTCCACGTGGAGAAGTTCGAGTCGCTGGCCACCGACCCGTTCGCGGAGACCGAGGTGGTGCTCGACGCGGCGGGTCCCGTCAGCACCGTCGAGGTCGAGCTCGACGGCGAGACGAGGACGCTGACCTGGCCGCGCGGCAACAAGCTGCTCGACGTGCTGCTCGAGGCCGGCCTCGACGCGCCCTACTCCTGCCGTGAGGGCTCGTGCAGCGCGTGCGCGTGCGTGCTGCTTGAGGGCGAGGTCGAGCTGGAGCACAACACGGTGCTCGACAGGCAGGACCTCGCCGACGGCCTGATCCTGGGCTGCCAGGCGATCCCGCTCAGCGACCGGCTCAAGGTCACCTACGACGCGTGACCTCGCGCGCAGCGGCTCCGCTCCCACTGCGCTCCCACTGCGCTCCCACTGCGCTCCCACTGAGCGGGAGACGGACGGGCGGGGCGGCGGGCATGACGCGACCCTTTGACCATCAGTAGGACACGAGGAGGACCCCGATGCTGGACGAGGCACTGCGGGCGGAGGCGGCCGGGCGGCTGCGGGCGGCCGAGCGGGACCGCTCGCCGATCGAGCCGCTGACCGACGCCTACCCGGGCATCGACGTGGTGGACGCCTACGAGATCCAGCTCGCCAACATCCGGCGGCGCCTGGCGGCCGGGTCCCGGGTGTACGGGCACAAGGTGGGCCTGTCCTCCCCGGTCATGCAGCGGATGATGGGCGTGGACGAGCCCGACTACGGCCACCTGCTCGACGACATGGTGCTGTCGCAGGACGAGCCGATCGAGGCCGCGCGCTACTGCTACCCCCGGGTCGAGGTCGAGATCGGGTACGTGCTCGGGGCGAGCCTGCCCGGCGAGGGCTGCACCGAGGAGGACGTGCTCGCCGCGACCGAGTACGTCGTGCCGAGCATCGAGCTGATCGACAGCCGCATCACGGACTGGCGGATCCGCCTGGCCGACACGATCGCGGACAACGCGTCCTCGGCCGGGGTGATCCTCGGCGACGCCCGGGTGAGCCCCAAGGGCATGGACCTGGCCGACATCGAGGCCGTGCTCCACGACGGGACCGGCGCGGAGGTCGCCCGGGGCAACACCAGCGCCGTGCTCGGGAACCCCACCACCGCCGTGGCCTGGCTGGCCAGGAAGGTCGCCTCGTTCGGGGTCAAGCTCGAGGCCGGGCACGTCGTCCTCCCCGGATCCTGCACCAGGGCCGTCGACGTGCGCCCCGGCGACGTCTTCCGCGCCGAGTTCGCCGGGCTCGGCTCCGTCACCGCTCGATTCGAATAAGAGGACCTCATGAGTAAGGCGACCGCCGCGATCGTCGGCTCGGGCAACATCGGGACCGACCTGATGTACAAGCTGCTGCGCTCGGCGCACATCGAGCCGCGCTGGATGATCGGCGTGGACCCCGACAGCCCGGGCCTCAAGCGGGCCGCCGACCATGGCCTGATCACCTCGGCCGACGGCGTGGACTGGCTCCTCGGCCGGGACGAGCGGCCCGACATCGTCTTCGAGGCGACCTCGGCGTACGTGCACAGGGAGAACGCGCCGAAGTACCGCGAGCTGGGCATCCAGGCCGTCGACCTGACGCCGGCCGCGATCGGCCCGGCGGTGGTGCCCGCCGTCAACCTCGGCGCCCACCTCGACGCCCCCAACGTCAGTCTGATCACCTGCGGCGGCCAGGCGACGATCCCGATCGTGCACGCGGTCTCGCGGGTCACCGAGGTGGCGTACGCGGAGATCGTGGCCAGTGTGGCCTCTCCGTCGGCCGGTCCCGGCACCCGCGCCAACATCGACGAGTTCACCAAGACGACCGCGCGCGGCATCGAGACGATCGGCGGCGCAAGGCGGGGCAAGGCCATCATCATCCTCAACCCGGCCGAGCCGCCGATGCTCATGCAGGACACGATCTTCTGCTCGATCCCCGTCGGCGCCGACCGGGACGCGATCGCGGCCTCGATCAAGGAGGTCGCCGCCGACGTCGCCTCCTACGTGCCCGGCTACCGGCTGCGGACCGAGCCCCAGTTCGACGACCCGACGGCGGTCAGCGGCGGGCTCGCCCGCGTCGCGGTGTTCGTCGAGGTCGAGGGCGCCGGCGACTTCCTGCCGCCCTACTCCGGCAACCTCGACATCATGACGGCCGCCGCCACCAAGGTCGGCGAGGGCTTCGCGCAGCGCATCCACTCGTAAGGAGACCGACCCATGCCCTACAGCGCCGACCTCGACATCAGGGTCACCGACTCGTGCCTGCGGGACGGCTCGCACGCCAAGCAGCATCAGTTCACCGTCGAGCACGTACGGTCCATCGTCGCCGCGCTGGACGACGCGGGCGTGCCGGTCATCGAGGTGACGCACGGCGACGGCCTCGGCGGCTCGTCGTTCAACTACGGGTTCAGCCACACGCCCGAGCAGGAGCTCATCAAGGCCGCGGTCGACACGGCCAGGCGCGCGAAGATCGCGTTCCTGATGCTGCCCGGCGTCGGCGTCAAGGACGACATCCGCGAGGCCGCCGACAACGGCGCGAGCATCTGCAGGATCGCCACCCACTGCACCGAGGCCGACGTCTCGATCCAGCACTTCGGGCTGGCCAGGGAGCTCGGCCTGGAGACGGTCGGCTTCCTGATGATGTCGCACAGCCAGTCGCCGGAGGTTCTGGCCAAGCAGGCCCGCATCATGGCCGACGCGGGCTGCCAGTGCGTCTACGTCGTCGACTCGGCCGGGGCGCTGATCATGGAGCAGACGGGCGACCGCATCGCCGCGCTCGTGGCCGAGCTGGGGGACGACGCCCAGGTCGGCTTCCACGGCCACGAGAACCTCGGGCTCGGGGTGGCCAACTCGATCCTCGCCGTACGGGCCGGGGCCAAGCAGATCGACGGCTCGGTGCGGCGGTTCGGCGCCGGCGCGGGCAACACGCCGCTGGAGGCCTTCGCCGCCGTCACCGACAAGCTCGGCATCCGCACCGGCATCGACACCCTCAAGATCATCGATGCCGCCGAGGACGTGGTCCGCCCGATCATGGACGGCGAGTGCCTGCTCGACCGGCTGACCCTGACCATGGGCTACGCCGGGGTCTACTCCAGCTTCCTCAAGCACGCCGACCGTCAGGCGAGGAAGTACGGCGTGTCCGGCGCCGAAATCCTCATGGAGGCCGGGCGCCGCAAGCTCATCGGCGGTCAGGAAGACCAGCTCATCGAAATCGCAGTCGCCCTCGCGGCGAAGAAGTGAGAACAGCCATGGCCAACCCGGTACTCGAAGCGATCACCCAGCGCGCCGAGGAGATCAGCGCCCTCGGCCCCTCCAACGAGACGCTGTGCCGGCTGGACGACCAGGCCGCCAAGGTGCTGCGCGAAGCGGGCGTCATCCGCATGCTCCAGCCGAAGATCCACGGCGGCTTCGAGTTCCACCCGCGCGACTACGCCGAGACGATCATGAAGCTGGCGAGCCTCGACGGCTCGACCGGCTGGGTCGCGGGCGTCGTGGGCGTGCACCCCTGGGAGATGGCCTTCGCCGACCCGCGGGTCCAGCAGGAGATCTGGGGCGAGAACCAGGACACCTGGATCGCCTCGCCGTACGCGCCGATGGGCATCGCCCGGCCGGTCGACGGCGGCTACGTCTTCAACGGCCGCTGGCAGTTCTCCTCCGGCACCGACCACTGCGACTGGATCTTCCTGGGCGGCATGCTCGGCGACGCCGAGGGCAAGATGGCCCAGCCGCCGGTCTCGCTGCACCTCATCCTGCCGCGGTCGGACTACGAGATCGTCGAGGACTCCTGGAACGTCGTCGGCCTGCGCGGCACCGGCAGCAAGGACATCATCGTCAAGGACGCGTTCGTCCCCGGCTACCGGGTGATCCCCTACAACAAGGTCGTGGACGGCAGCCAGGCCAAGGAGGCCGGGCTGACCAACCCGCTCTACCACATGCCGTTCTCCGCGGCGTTCCCGCTCGGGATCACCGCTGCGGTCGTCGGCATCGCCGAGGGCGCGCTCGCGCAGCACATGGCGTACCAGAGGAGCCGCGTGCAGATCACCGGCACCAGGATCAAGGACGACCCGTACGTCCTGTACGCGATCAGCGAGGCGGCGGCCGAGATCGCGGCGGCCCGCTCGGCGCTGCTCGACAACGCCTCGCGGATGTACGACATCGTGGCCTCCGGCCGCGAGGTGACCTTCGACGAGCGGGCCGTGGGCCGCCGCACCCAGGTCCAGGCGGCCTGGCGCGCGGTGCGGGCGATGGACGAGATCGTGGCCCGGTCGGGCGGCAACGCGATGCGCGTGGACAACCCGATCCAGCGCTTCTGGCGGGACGCCCACGTCGGGCTGGCCCACGCGATCCACGTGCCCGGCTCGGTCTTCCACGTCTCCGCCCTGACGCAGCTCGGCATCGAGCCGCCGCACGGCCCGATGCGCTCGATGATCTGAAGAGTGCCGGTTCCCGCCGGCGAGCGTGCCGGAGTCGAAGCCGTCAGGACTGGGCGAACATCTGGTCGTAGACGCCGGAGTGCCGGCGGCCGGCCATGAAGTCCAGGAACCGGCGGACGAACTCGCCACGGGTCAGCCGCTGGCCGGCGTCTCCGCCGCCCGGGTCCTGATCGAAGGCCGTCCGGAAGAGAGCCCGGCACTCCCGGGCGTCGATGACCTGGTCGTCGTCCGTGTCGGTGACGTCGAACAGGACCTCGGCGATCCTGATGAGGGCGGGGCCGGCCATGGCGGCCGCCGCCGCGGCGTACTCGCCGCCGGTGATGCGTCCGTCGCCGTCGGTGTCGAGCTCCTTCTGCAGCTCGCGCCACCAGTCGGCGAAGGCGGCGAACAGGCGATCCTCGTCCTGGGTGTCCAGGTCGAGACGGGTGGCGATCTCCCGGGCCATCGCGGCGAGGTCGGGCCAGCGGAGGTGGCCGTCGCCGGTCTGATCGAGGACCTCGGAGAAGAAGCGCGAGGCGGAGCGCACCGCCGAGTCGCCGGCGGCCGCCGTCTCCTGACCGGGCGTGATGAGGCGCAGGAGCGCCCCGGCTTTCGCCATGCCACGGCGTAGCCCCGCCAGCGCCTCGCCGCCCCGCTGCGGCGTGTAGCCCGGGTCGAGCATGGTCATGACCGTGTCGAGCCGTGTCCACGACTCCGGCAGCAGCCGCGTCGCGAGACTCGTGGACAGGCAGGCGGCGTGCATCAGCGTGCGCGTGCCGGGCACCTCGGCGAGGCCCAGTCGCGCGCGGAGCGACTCGGGCAGCGACGCCACGATGATCGCGCTGGCCGTGGGGCCGGCGATCGCCCTGCCCGCCGCCCACACGGCCGGCCGGTCGCGGAGCAGAGGGGGCGCGGGTACCTGCGCGAACAGGCGGTCGAGGATGACGTGGACCGCTTCGGTGTTCTCCAGCCGCTCCTCGACGACGGACGTGTAGTAGCGCCAGAACTCCCGCAATGTGGGCGGAAGCTTGCCGCCGTAGGGGTCCATCAGTGCGAGGAACGCCTGGAACTCGGCGTACAGCCGGTCCAGGGCGGGGCCGTCGAGGGACTCGCCGCCGAGCCGGCACATCGTGACGGTGGACTCGAACAGCGTCGCCACCACCCAGGCGCGAACCTCGGGATCCGCGGCGTTGAACGGACGGTTCTCGGCGTCGGTGCCGGTGATGCGGGCGTGCAGACGGTTGAGCCGGGCCGCCTCCCGCCGCCGTACTTCGCTGTCGGGGTCGACCATCCGCTGCGCGCTGAGCACGGTGTTGCGCAGGCGCCGCCACGGGTGCGCGACGAAGGTCGAGTTGGTGATCAGCGCGGCGCCGATCTGCGGGTGCGCGGCCTCCAGGACGATGGCCCGGGTCGCCACCAGCCCCCAGCGTGTCTGGTGGGTCAACCGGTGGAGCATCGATCCCGGGCCGAGCGGATCGGCGTCGGTTCCGGCGGGTGCGGCGTCGCTCATCGACATTCCTTTCCTGTCAGGGCCGGTGCCTGCACACCGCCGAACCGGCGGTCGCGCCGCCGGTAGGTCTCCAGGCATTCCCAGAAGTGCCCGGCGCGGAAGTCCGGCCACAGCACCCGGGGGAAGACCCATTCGGCGTAGGCCACCTGCCACAGCATGAAGTTGGAGATCCGCTGCTCTCCGGAGGTGCGGATGACCAGGTCCACCTCCGGCATGTCGGGGTGGGGCAGACGACGGGCGAAACTCTCCTCGGTGACCTGCTCGGGCGGCACCCCGTCGCGGATCAGCGACCGGGCGGCCTCGACGATGTCGCGGCGACCGCCGTGGTCGAACGCCACCGTCAGCGTCATCCGCCGGTTGTCGCGGGTCAGCGTCGTCAGGTCGGCGATGTCCCGGGCCAGCGCGGGCGGGATCCGCGGATCGGTGACACCGAGGAACCGGCAGCGGATTCCGCGTGTGTGCAGGGACAGGGCGTGTTTGCGGAGGGCGCGGCGAACCAGCCGAAGCAGGTCGTCGACCTCGGCGGCCGGACGTCGCCAGTTCTCCGTGGAGAAGGCGTACAGGCTCAGCCACCCGACGCCGGCCGTGTGGGCCGCCTCGATGACATCGATCACGGCGGTCTCCGCCGCCCGATGCCCCTCGATGCGGGGCAGCGACCGCTGCGCGGCCCACCGGCCGTTCCCGTCCATGACGCACGCCACGTGATGAGGCACGCCTCTCACATCGCCCGCCTCGGGGAGGAGTACATGGTCACTTCCGTCGTTCGCCGCCGTCCCCGGCCCTGGTTCGGGGAGGGGAGGAGAGTGATCTCTCCGGTGACGGACTCTTTCACGCTGCGAGATTTCATGACTACTTACCGTTAGTAGTCATGATCCTTACCCTGGGTGCCGGGCGAGGGGATTCGGGCGCCGCCCCTGTGAGTGGGTCCGGGTTGTCGCAGGTAAAGACATGTTTTGTCCCGTTTACACCATTCTGGTGGTGTGTGTACCTTTAGGGCACACGGTTTGGGGTACCGACCGGCCTCCGGTGCCGTATCCCTTGCCGTGTCGTTGCCCGGTCCGCGCGGTGCCATGACCGTGCGGCCGCCGAATCCGCGATCTGCGGAGCCGGGGACCCACTTCTCTCCGGGGTGAATCGGGAGCAGCCCCCAGATGCGCCCGTAGGGCACTTCCTGCCCGAACCCGTCAGCTAACCCGGTAGGCGGCATGGAAGCAAGGAGTCAACCCCGACATGTCCACCCACCGCCCCTCCCTCGGTCGCCGGCCCTCCGGCCGGCGCCTGCGCTCCGCCCTCGCGGCGGCGACCCTCGCGGTTTCGGCCGCCACGGCCGGCGTCACGGCGGCCGTCGTCCTGCCCGCTCCGGCCTACGCCAACCCGCACACGTACGGCCAGGACGTCTCCGGCTACGAGGCCGACCACGACTGGATGAACAGCCGTGCGCAGTTCGGCTTCATCAAGGCGACCGAGGGCACGTCCTGGGTCGACTCGTCCTTCCCCCGGCACTGGCGTGAGCTGGACAAGAAGGGCATCGTCCGCGGCGTCTACCACTACGGTCATCCCAAGAACGACCCCATCGCCGAGGCCGACCACTTCCTCGACGAGGTGAGCTCGCAGCCGGGCAAGCCCGGCGACATCCTGGTGCTCGACCTGGAGACCAGCGACGGCCAGTCGGTCGAGCACGTCAACGAGTGGGCCAAGGCCTGGCTGGAGTACGTGACGGCCAAGACCGGGACCAAGCCGATGTTCTACAGCGGCTGGAACTTCGCCGACAAGTACGGCCGCGGCCTCGGCGACTACCCGCTCTGGGTGGCCCACTACAGCAAGGCTCCGGGCGACATCACGCCGCCCGCCGACTGGAAGGCCTGGGCGATCCATCAGTACACCGACTCGCCCATCGACCAGAACGTCTCCGCGCTGACGCCCGCCCAGCTGCGCGCGCTCGGCCGCCAGTAGCCGCACGGCCCCCGGGGCGGGCGTCCCGCCCCGGGGGCCGTGCCGGCCTCAGACCACCGCGCCGGAGCCGTCGCGCCGCGCGGGCTTGACCCGCGGTGCGGCGGGAGCCGGCGGCGGCTGACCGGAGCGCCGCTCCAGCGCGATCGCCACCGGCCCGGCCACGAACGACGACGACAGCGTGCCCACGACGATGCCGATCAGCAGGGCGACGGCGAAGTCCCGCAGCGAGTCGCCGCCGAACACCGCCAGCGCCGCCAGGATGAACAGCGCCCCGAGTCCGGTGTTGACCGTGCGCGGCGCGGTCTGCAGGATCGCGGCGTTCACCACGCGGCCGAACGGCTCGCCGCGCCGCACCGGCCACAGCTCGCGCACCCGGTCGAACAGCACGACCTTGTCGTTGACCGAGTAACCGATGATCGTGAGCATCGCGGCCAGGAACACCCCGTCGATCGGCTTGCCCAGCCAGGCGAACGTGCCGACGACGACGGCCGCGTCCACGAACAGCGCCGCCACGGCCGCCGTGCCGAACGTCCACCGGAACCGGAACGCCAGGTAGGCGAGCTGCGCGGCGAGCGCGACGGCGAGCGCGATGATCGCGTTGCGGCGCAGCTCCTCGCCCAGGCTCGGCCCGATGAGCTCGTCGCGCTGCTTGGTGACCTCGCCCACGCTCCGGTCCAGCGCCTCCTCCACGCGGACCACGTCGTCGGCGCTGATCTGCCCGGTGCGCACCGAGATCGCGTCGTCCGACCGCTGCACGACGGCCGAGGGGAACCCGGCGTCCGCCACCGCCTGCCTGGCCGCCGCGACGTCGACGGGCCTGCTCGTGCCGAACTCCACGATCCGGCCGCCGGTGAACTCGACGCCGTAGTTCAGGCCGCGGGTGACCAGCCCCGCCCCCGCGAGCACGAGCAGCCCGGCCGCGACGGCGAGCCACAGCCGCCTGCCCCGCATCAGATCCGGGTCGCGCCGGGTCAGCCAGGTCCTGACCCGGCCGATCGAGCCGATGCCGGCCGCCCGCGGGCCGATCCTGCTGATCAGCGCGGTGGCGAGCACCCGGGTGATCAGCATGGCCGAGACCAGCGAGGCCAGCACGCCGATGGCCAGCGTCACGCCGAAGCCCTTCACCGGCCCCGAGGCCAGCCAGAACAGCAGCCCGGCGGCGAGCAGGGTGGTGATGTTGGAGTCGGCGATCGCGCTCCAGGCGTTCTTGAACCCTCGTTCGAGGGCCGCCTTGAGGCCCCGGCGGGGCGCCTCGCCGTACTCCTCCCTGGCCCGTTCGAAGACCAGCACGTTGGCGTCCACCGCCATGCCGATCGCCAGGACGAACCCGGCCAGGCCGGGCAGTGTGAGCGTGGCCCCCATGGCGACGAGCCCGGCGTACGAGATCAGGCCGTAGCAGGCGAGCGCGACCGCGGCCAGCACGCCCACCACCCGGTAGACGATGCCGATGAACAGCGCGGTCAGGATCACTCCGACGATGCCGGCCTTGGCGCTCGCCGCGATGGCGTCGGCGCCGAGGGTCGGGCCGACCGTGCGCTGCTCGACCATTTCCAGCGGCACCGGGAGCGAGCCGCCCTTGACCAGCACCGCGAGGTTCTGCGCCTCCTGGGCGGTGAACGACCCGGTGATCTGCGTGGTGCCGCCGCTGATCCCCGCCTCGCAGGCGATCGACTCGTCCACCTGCGGCGAGGAGATGATCTCGTTGTCGAGGACGATGGCGACGCGGCGCTTGTGGTCGCCGGGAGGCGCGCAGGCCGCCGTCCCGGTCAGCTCCCGCCAGGGTCCGGGCTCCTTGAAGTCGATCGTGACGAACCAGCCGGGCCCCAGCTGGGGGTCGGTGCGCGCGGCGGCGTCGGTGACGCCGGCCCCGCTGAGCGCGACCGGTCCGAGCTTCAGCTTCTGGCCGCTCTCGTCGGCGATCGCGTCCTTGTCGCCGGCCTCCGCGGGACCGAGCACCGGATGGAAGTTGAGCTGGGCGGTCTTGCCGATGACCGCGGCGGCCTCGCGCGGGTCGAGCACGCCGGGCAGTTCGACGATGATCCGCTTCTCGCCGGAGCGGACCAGCGTGGGATCGACGACTCCGAGGGCGTCCGCCCGGCGCCGGAGCACGTCGAGGGCACGGTCGGTGGCGTCGGCGTCGGCCTTGACCGTGGGAGAGTCCTTCGTCTCGAAGACGAGCTGGGTGCCGCCGCGCAGGTCGAGGCCGAGGCGCGGGGCCATGGTGAGGGCGAGCAGCAATGAGGTCGCGATGACGGCGAGCGCCGCCACCGCACGCCACATGGGCGCACGGGACATGAAGCCTCCACAGGCGTACGAGTGGGAAAGGTCTCAGTACGCGGTGGAGGGAGGAGCGCGGGCCGGAGCCGCCCGGCGCGGGCACTGGGCGGGCGGGCCGTCGTGGTGCGGTCCGGCCCGGGTGACCCGGGTGCCGCCGCGCGGCGCCGCGGGGTTGGGCAGCACGACCGGCCCGCCGGACAGGCCTGGGCCGCCCGCGCCCGACTGGACGCGGGGCGGGTCGCCCTGGGCCGGCCGCGTCGCGTGGGCCGGGGCGCAGATCCGCGTGTCCGTGAGCCGTGCGCCGTCACGCGCCGGGGCCTGGCGGAGGGCCCCCTGGCGCACGCCGCTCGCCGTGGCCGCCACACGACTCATGGTGTGGGGGCCCGCGACGTGGAGACCGGCGGCGCGATGCGGCGTCTCCCACGCGGACGCGGACGCGGGCACGCCGCCGGCGGTCAGGACGATCGCGTGCAGCAGGAGCAGCAGCGCGGCGGTCAGCCTGCGTCGCACGATCGTTGCCTCCCTTCCGCGTTCGCCCGGTCCTCCGGCCACCGTAGCGAGTTCCGCGCGCATATGCCGCATGCCGTCCGGGCGGTAACGGGAAACGCACCCGTGCGGAGGGGGCCGTCCCGCCGGAAACGGGTACACCGAACGGATGGCGGAAACCGGGCAGGCACCGAGCGGGAGAAACGGGCGGCGGGAAACGCGGATGACCGTTTCGCGAAGGTGGGTTATGGTCGGTCTCATGGCGACCTCACGACGTGACACGTGCGGGTCCACCGCCTTCACGTTGGTGGTGGGCCTGCTGATGCTCGCCCTCGCGCTGGTCGCCTCCACCCCCGCCTGGTACGGCGGGGATCCCGCTCAGCGTACCCCGCAGGCCGCGGCCGAG
Organism: Microbispora sp. H10836; assembly: GCF_012999525.1. Lineage (NCBI taxonomy): Bacteria > Bacillati > Actinomycetota > Actinomycetes > Streptosporangiales > Streptosporangiaceae > Microbispora > Microbispora sp. H10836. The sequence continues at coordinate 39,937 of NZ_JABBWU010000023.1, read as the reverse complement.
GTGTGGACACCGGGGGCGTGGACGCCGCAGTCGGCGACCCTGCCCGCGGGCCCCGCCGGTCCCGAGCACCTGCCGTTCCCGTTCCGGTCGCGCGTCGCCGTGGCCGTGGCTCCCGTCTCCGCACCGGTGCCCGCCCGGAGCCACGAGGACATTGTCCTCAGCCCGCAACAGACCGGGCACCGCACCGCCGGCTCGCGCAGCCCACCACAGGTCAGGTGACACGAGCTCGCTCGGAGCGCGCCGGAACCGCGGCACCGTCCCGGTCCTCGTCGTCGCGCGCCTGACCCGTACCCGGCGACACCCGCCCGGCAGGTCAGGCGACCGGCGACGCGACCTGTGACGCGTGCCGGCTTTCGCGCATCCGCACCCCGCCGTGCCGCCGTGGCCGCCCGGCGCGCGACTGCGCGTCGTGCCCCCGGCGGTCGTCGCGGCGCACCCTCCCGAGCAGAGCCTCCTGACCGCCGTCCCGCGGGCCTGCCCGCGTACTCGTCTCGCGCACCGGCGACCGGTGCGCCGAAGGCGCGCTCGCGCGCCGACATCGTCCTTCACCTGGAGTGATGCCGCTTATGGCAGAGATCAGGTCGCCGCGCCTCCTCTTCGAGGAGTGCCGGCGGTACACCGCGCAGCTGTCCGAACTGCGCATGCTGCTCGAGGAGCGGCTCCACGCGGCCCGGGCCGAGCTGGCCCGGGTGCGCGATCCGTACGACACGCGCGTACGGCAGGCACGGCACGACGTCGCCGCGATCGAGGCGGCGCTGGAGCGGATGGATCGGGGCCTCTACGGCACCTGCACCCGATGCGAGGCGTTCCTGCCGCTCGACCGGCTCCGGCTCGCGCCGCACGTGCAGCAGTGCGCGGCCTGCGCGGGAGAGGCCCGGATGTCGGCATGACGGTCATGACCGGCATGACCGGTGTCAACGGGAGGAGAGGCGGGGGAGCGGCCCTCGCCATCGACCTCGGGACCGCGCGGACCCGGCTGCTGCTGTCCGGCAGCACGGCGATCAAGGAGCGGCCTTCGGCGTGCGGCGATCCGGGGGCGCGCCGGTGGCCGGTGCGGCACGGCATGGTCGCCGACATGCCCGGCTGCGCGCGGCTGGTGCGCACGGCGCTGCGGGACGCCGTGACCGAGCGGCACCCGCCCCTCGAACGCGTCCTGCTCGGCGTGCCCGTCGCGGCCTCGCGGCTGGACCGGCGAGCCGCGTACGCGGCGGTCAGCAGCGCCGCCGGCTGCCGGGTGACGATCGTCGAGGAGCCGCTGGCCGCGGCGGTCGGCTGCGGCGTGGACATCGCCGACCCGAGGCCGCGGCTCCTGCTCGACGCCGGGGCGGGGATCGCCGAGGCCGTCGTCATCCGGGCCGGCGAGATCGCCGACGCGGGTGCCGTACAGGTCGCCGTCGGCGGCCCGGCGGAGGGCGCCGGCTGCCCGCCGTTCGCGCGGGAACGCGTCGTGGCGATGGTCGCCGACCTGATCGCGCGCGTTCCCGCCGCCCTGCGGGCCATCGCCAGGCAGCAGGGCCTGCTGATCACGGGCGGCGGCGCCCTCGACCCGGAGCTGGCCCGCAAGCTCTGCGCGGAGCTGCGGATCACCGTCAGCCCCGCGGCCGATCCCGCCAACGCGACCGTGAGAGGGCTGGCCTTCCTGCTGGCCACGGTCGAGCACCGCACTCCCGGCATTTCTGCCATCGGACGAGAGGACGTCGACGATGACCACCAGTGACGAGTTCACCGCCATCAGCAGGCCGCAGATGCAGGCCATGCGCGCCGACCTGGAGGAGCAGCTCCAGTGGCGTGAGGTGCAGCTGCGCGATCTGCGGGCCGCCGTCGACGGCGGCAACGACGGCGCGGCCAGGCTCGCCCTGCTCGCCGACGTCGCCGCCACCGAGCGGGCGACCGCCGAGCTGCGCAAGGCGCTGGAGCGGATCGAGGAGGGCAGCTACGGCCAGTGCGCCGACTGCGCCGCGGCCATCCCGTTCGGCCGGCTGAAGATCCGGCCCATGGCCCGCTACTGCATCACCTGCCAGCGGCGCCACGAGGCGCGCTGACGCAGGCGGGCCCGCTCCGCCCCCGCACGCCGGGGGCGGAGCGGCCCCGGCGTGCGGGTCAGGAGGCGTCGAGGTCGGGCGCCCACACGACGCCGTTGATGTGCGCGCCGCCGTCCACGAACAGCGTGTTCCCGGTCAGATAGCGCGCGTCCTCACCGCACAGGAACAGCACGACGGGCGCGATGTCCTGCTCGGGGTCGCCCATCCGGCCCATCGGGTTGGACCGGCCGGCCGCCGCCTCCAGCTCGGGGTTCCCGGCCATCCTGCGGGTGAAGGCGGCGCTCTTCGCGCCCGGGCAGACCGCGTTCACCACCACGCCGGTCGGCGCCCACTCCCGGGCCGCCGTACGGGTGAGGGCGCGCAGCGCCTCCTTGGCCGAGTTGTACTCCAGCGTGCCCATGTGGGCGTTGACGCCATTGAGCGAGCACATGTTGACCACGCGACCCCAGCCCTGGCGCTTCATGTGCGGAAACGCGGCCCGCATCGCCCAGAACGGGCCGTAGTAGCCCATCGCGAAGCCCCGGACGAGCTGTTCGTCGCTCTTGTTCTCCACCCGGCCGAGCGGCCCGGCGCTGCCCCAGGCGTTGTTGACCAGGATGTCGACGCGGTCCCACGCCTCGGCGGCGGCCTCGACCATCGCCTCGACCTGGGCCCGGTCGGTGACGTCGGTGCGGAGAAACCTGGCGTCCGCCCCGAACTCGCCGGCCAGCTCCCGCGCGGTCCGCGCGCCGGTCTCCTCGTCGATCTCCGCCACCAGCACCCGGGCGCCCTCGGCGGCGAACCGCCGCGCCACGCCCCTGCCGATCCCGTCGCCGGCCCCCGTGATGATCGCCGTACGCCCGGCCAGCCGCCCGTCGCCCATGCGCCCGCCTTCCACGTGCCCACCTTCCTTTCGGCCGCCATGGTCGGCCGTACGGGCGGGCCGGCGCGGCGGGGACTCTCACTGAGCGGGAGGGCCGGGGCGGCCGGACGTGGGGTCTGTCACGGTGGGGATCGACGATCGGCTCCCCCCGACCGGCAGATTGGATTGAGCACAAGTGACGCAGATCCGAGGACTCGGCTACCTCAAGGTGCAGACGCGTGACATCGGGCGCTGGCGCGACCTCCTCATCGACGGACTCGGCTTCGCCGAGGGGTCCGGGCCGGACCCGGACGGGCTGTACCTGCGCATGGACGAGCGCCGTGCGCGGCTCGCCGTGCTGCCCGGCGACACCGACCGGGTGCTCGCGGTCGGCTGGGAGGTGCGCGACCAGTTCGCGCTCGCCGCCGTCGGCCGCGCGGTCGAGGCGTCCGGCACACCGGTCAAGGTGCTGTCCGACGAGGAGTCCGCCGAGCGCGACGCCGAGGCGGTCATCGCCTTCACCGACCCCGCGGGCGTGCCCGTCGAGGTCTTCTTCGGGCCCGTGCTCGACCACAGCCCGGTCGTGACCGGTCTGGGCCAGCGCTTCGTGACCGGCGCGCAGGGGATGGGCCACGTCGTGGTGCCCACCACCGCGATGGACGAGACGGTCTCCTTCTACACCGAGGTGCTCGGCTTCCTGCCCCGTGGCGCCATCAAGATGGGCGGCGGGAAGCCGCCGTACCGCCGGGTGCGCTTCATGGGCGTCAACCAGCGCCACCACAGCCTCGCGATCTGCCCCGCCGGGTACGCCGGCGACCCCGGCCTGGTGCACCTGATGGTCGAGGTGGACAGCCTCGACGCGGTGGGCATGGCGCTCGACCGGGTGCGCAGGGCGGGCTTCTCGATCTCCTCCACCCTCGGCCGGCACACCAACGACAAGATGGTGTCCTTCTACGTCCGCGCCCCCGGAGGCTGGGACATCGAGTACGGCACCGAGGGAATGCGCGTCGACGAGACGTACTACACGGCCGAGGAGATCACCGCCGACAGCTACTGGGGCCATGACTGGTCCGGGTCCGAGCCGCTGGCCACCTTCGTCCCCAAGAAGTGAGCCGGGCATGACCCCCCTGCCCTCGGTCGACCCCGTGCCGGCGGCCTCCGTGGCGGCGTTCGACCACGAGTGCGACGTGCTCGTCGTCGGCTTCGGCTGCGCCGGGGCGGCCGCCGCGTACGAGGCCGCGACGGCGGGCGCGGACGTGCTCGTGCTGGAGCGGGCGGGCGGCCCCGGCGGCTCGTCCGCCATGTCCGGCGGCGAGCTGTACCTCGGCGGCGGCACGGCCGTCCAGCGGGCCTGCGGGTTCGAGGACGACCCGGACAACATGTTCGCCTACCTCGCGGCGGCGCTCGGCCCGCACGCCGACGAGGAGAAACTGCGGCTGTACTGCGACGGCAGCGTCGAGCACTTCGAGTGGTTCCGGGCCAGGGGCGTGCCGTTCAACGAGTCGTTCTACGACGCGCCGAGCTGGATGCCGCCGACGAGCGACGGCCTCATGTGGCTGGGGGAGAACGCCTGGCCGTACACCACCCTCGCGCGGCCGGTGCCGCGCGGCCACCGCCCGGCCGTCGAGAGCTGGGGCGGGCGGCTGCTCATGGAGAAGCTGATCGGGGCGGCGCGGGCGGCCGGAGCCGCATGTCACACCGACACCCGCGCCACCAATCTCGTCCTCGACGCGGACGGCCGCGTCGCCGGGGTCGTGGCCCGCCGGTACGGCGAGCGGGTGACCTACCGCGCCCGCAGGGGAGTGGTGCTCACCACCGGCGGGTTCGTCGACAACGAGGAGATGCTCGCCGACCACGCCCCGGTGCTGATCGGGCACGGCAAGGTCAGCGACGGCCTGGACGACGGCGGCGGCATCCGCATGGCCACCGCCGTCGGCGCGGCCACCCGCCGCATGGGCGAGGTCGAGATCGCGATGACGGCGCTGCCCGCGATGCTGGTGCGCGGCATGCTCGTCAACGGTCTCGGCCGCCGCTTCGTCAACGAGGACGTCTATCCCGGCCTGTTCAGCGTCGCCGCCGTACGGCACCAGCCGGGGCCGTACTGGGCGATCATCGACGAGGAGGGCTACGAGGACATCCCGGCGCGGGACCTGTGGGGCGTGCGCCCGGTCTTCGTGGCCGAGACCCTCGCGGAGCTGGAGGAGTCGCTCGGCATGCCGCCCGGTGCGCTGGAGGACACCGTCGCGGTGTACAACAGGCACGCCGAGCATGGTGAGGACCCCTACTTCCACAAGGACCCGAAGTGGCTGCGCCCGTTGAAGGGGCCGTTCGCCGCCGCCGACCCGCGCCTGGGGTTCGGCATGGGCGATCGCGACAGCGCGGGCAGGGGAACCGGAGCCGCGGGCTTCACGCTCGGCGGCCTGCGGACGACCGTGGACGGCGAGGTGCTGAACCAGTCCGGACGGCCCATCCCGGGCCTCTACGCGGCGGGCCGCGCCTCCTCGGGCATGCACGGCGAGGGTTACATCAGCGGCACGTCACTTGGTGACGGCACCTTCTTCGGCCGCCGCGCCGGCCGCGCAGTCGCCAGGGAGGCGTGATGAACCGGTTCGACGGTAAGAACGTGCTGCTCACCGGGGCGGCGTCGGGCATCGGCAGGGCGGCGGCCGTACGGCTGCTGAAGGAGGGCGCCACGGTGTTCGCCGTGGACCGGGACGAGGACGGGCTCGCGGAGACCGGCAAGCTCGCGGGCGGGACCGATCGCTTCATCCCCTGGCAGGCGGACCTGGCGGACGAGCCGGCGGTGGAGTCGGCCGCGGCCGCGGCCGTCGCCCGCCTCGGCCGGGTGGACGTGCTGGCCAACGTCGCCGGCGTGCTGCGGGTGACCCCGATGGAGTCGCTGCGGCTCGACGACTACCGGCAGATCTTCGCGATCAACGTGTTCGCCCCGGTCGTGTTCTGCCGGGAGGTGCTGCCGCACGTTCCGGACGGCACGGGCGTGGTGGTGAACGTCACCTCGACGGCGGCGACGAAGGCGCATCCCTGGATGACCGGCTACGCGGCGTCCAAGGGCGCGCTGCTGTCGTTCTCGATCAGCCTCGCCGCCGAGCTGGCGCCGCGCCGCATCCGCGTCGTCCCGATCTCGCCCGGCGGCGTCGCCACGCCGCTGACCGCCAACCGGGAGACGTTCGCCGGCATCGACACCTCCTGGTACGCGCGCACCTATCCCCTCTGGGGGAGGCCGGGCCGCCCGGAGGACATCGCCGGGACCATCGCGTACGCTGCCTCGGCGGACGGCGCCTACCTCAACGGGGTGGAGGTCCGCGTGGACGGCGGCTCGCACAGCTGACCGTCGTCCCGGCCCCGGTCACGTCCGGTCGTACCAGGCGACGGTGGCGCCGTTGCCGAAGGAGCGGCTGCGGGCTGGGGTGAACAGGGTGGGGCGGAAGGTTCCGGTGAACGCGGAGATCCCGTCGCCGGCCACGACCGGGTAGCTCCTGACGATCAGTTCGTCGATCTCCGGGAGCAGCGCGCCCGCGAGCTGTCCGCCGCCGCAGAGCCAGATGTCGCCGCCCTCCTCCTTCCTCAGCCGCTGCACGAGGCCGATCGGGTCACCGGGCACCAGCTCCACCCGCGGGTCGGCGATCTCGGGGATCGAGGCCAGGGCGGTGGACGCCCAGGCGCGGGTGCCGGGCGGAACGGCCTCCAACTACTTCGCCAACAGCGACGAGATGCTCACGCAGGCAGGGGCGCACATCTACGAGAGGCTGGAGCCGGACGCCGAAACCGTCGCGAGGAGCCTGGAGGGGCCGCGGGACCGGGCCAGGGTCGCCGAGCTGATGCACGAGCTGGTCGACCGGATCAGCACCTACCGCACGGGTTATCTCGCGCTGCTGGAGCTGCGCCTGGAGGCGACCCGCAGGCCGGGCCTGCGGGCCGTGCTCACCGAGCGGATCAGGGAGGACGTCGACGCCAACGTCCGCCACCACCTCGACTCCGGCCTGCCCGGCGACGCCACGGCGGTGGAGCTGCTCTACCTGGCCATGAACTGGCTCATCGTGGAGCGGCTCACGCTGCCCGACGTGTTCACCGAGGCGCGGCTGCACGACCTCGTCGAGCACGCGGTGGAGCGCCTGGTGCCGGACACGAAGGGCGGCGAGGGCGGCCCGCCGCCGGGAGGGGCCCCGGCGGCGGGCCGAGCGGCCGCGTGCCCGTCAGCTCGCCGCCACCGGGTCCGGCGCCGCCGGCCGTGTCCCGGAGAGTTGAGCCCCGGAGAGTTGAGCCCCGGAGAGTTGAGCACGGTACAGCCGGGCGTAGGCGCCGCCCGCCGCCAGCAGTTCGTCGTGCGTGCCCTGCTCCACGATCCGCCCCTCGTCCAGCACGAGGATCAGGTCGGCGTTCCTGATGGTCGACAGCCGGTGGGCGATGACGAATCCCGTGCGCCCGGCCCGCAGCGAGGTCATGGCCCGTTGCACGAGCGCCTCGGTGCGGGTGTCGAGCGCGCTGGTGGCCTCGTCGAGCACCAGGATCGGGGGATCGGCCAGGAACGCGCGGGCGATCGTGACGAGCTGCCGCTCGCCCGCGCTGAGGCTCTCGCCGTCGTCGTCGACCACCGTGTCGTACCCGTCGGGCAGCGTGCGCACGAGGTGGTCGACGCCGGTGGCCCTGGCCACCTCGACGATTCGCTCGCGCGGCACGTCGCCGGCGCCGTACGCGATGTTGTCGGCGATCGTGCCGTGGCGCAGCCAGGTGTCCTGCAGCACCATGCCGATCCTGGCGCGCAGCTCCTGTCTGGACACCCGGGCGATGTCCACCCCGTCGACGGTGATCCGCCCGCCCGTGACGTCGTAGAAGCGCATGAGCAGGTTGATCAGCGTGGTCTTGCCCGCGCCGGTCGGGCCGACGATCGCGACGGTCTGCCCCGGCTCCGCGACGAGGGACAGGTCCTCGATGAGGGGACGATCCGGCGCGTACCGGAACGAGACGTTCTCGAACGTCACTCGCCCGGTGGCCGTGGCCGGAAGGCGGACGGGGTCGGCGACGGGCTCCTCCTCGTCCTCGTCGAGCAGCTCGAAGATCCGCCCGGCCGAGGCGAGCACCGACTGCAGAAGGGTGGACATCGACGTGACCTGGTTCACCGGCTGCCCGAACTGCAGGCAGTACTGGATGAACGCCTGCACGTCGCCGACCGACAGCGCGCCGGCCGCCACCCGCAGGCCGCCGATCACCGCGACGAGCACGTAGTTGAGGTTCATGACGAGCGACATCGACGGGCCGATCAGGCTGGACAGCAGCTGCGCCCGGAATCCCGCGCGGAACACCGCGTCGTTGTGCTCGCCGAACTCCCGTACGGCCTCGCGCCGCCGGCCGAAGACCCTGACCAGGGCGTGCCCGGTGTAGGTCTCCTCGATGTGGGCGCCCAGCCTGCCCGTGGCGGCGAACTGCTCGGCGAACCTCGGCTGCGCCCGCCTGCCGACCACCCTGGCCGCCACGACGGACAGCGGCACCATGACGACCGAGACCAGGGCGAGCAGCGGCGAGGTCCACACCATCATCACCAGCACGCCGACGAGTGTGAGCAGCGCGGTGACCGCCACGCCGAGCACCTGCTGCATCGTCTGTCCGATGTTGTCGACGTCGTTGGTGGCGCGTGAGAGCACGTCGCCCCGCTGCCGTCCGTCGAAGTAGGCCAGCGGCAGCCGCGCGAGCTTGGCCTGGGTCCGCTCCCGCAGCCGGAAGACCAGCCGCTGCGCGATGGTCGCGGTCGTCCGCTGCTGGACGAAGGAGAGACCGAACGCGGCCAGGTAGCAGGTGAGGGCGCCCAGCAGGACCCGGCCGGTCGCGGCGAAGTCCACCCGGCGGTGCCCGGACACGGCGGACAGCACCAGGTCGGTGGCCGCGCCGAGCAGCCGGGGGACCGCCACGGTCAGGGCCACGGCCGCTGCCGCGCAGGCCAGGGCGGCCACGGCGAGCGGGAGTTCCGGCCGGGCCGTCTCCAGCAGACGCCGTACGGCGCCTCGCTTCCGGGCTGTCATGCGGCCACCTCCTGGCCTGTCTGGGAGAACACGATCTCGCGGTAGGCGGGGCACGAGGCCAGCAGCTCCTCGTGGGTTCCGGACCCGGCGACGCGGCCCTCGTCGAGCACCACCAGCCGGTCGGCGTGCCGGGTCGAGGAGATCCGCTGGGCGACCAGGACGACGGCGACGTCGCGGGTCTCCCGCGCCAGCGCGTCGGCGAGCGCCCGCTCGGTGATCGGGTCGAGCGCGGAGAACGGGTCGTCGAGCAGCAGGACCCGGGGCCGGGCGACCAGGGCCCGCGCCACCGTCAAACGCTGCCGCTGGCCGCCGGACAGCGACGCGCCCCCCTGCCCGAGCGGCGTCTCCAGGCCCTCCGGCAGCGCCTCGACGAAGTCGCGCGCCTGCGCGACCTCCAGCGCGTGCCACAGCTCGGCGTCGGTCGCCTCGGGCCTGCCGTATTTGAGGTTGGCGACGATGGTCCCGGAGAACAGGTACGGCCGCTGCGGCACCAGGCCGACGACGCCGGCCGGTTCCTCCGGGGGCAGCGACGAGAGGTCCGTCCCGTCCAGGAGCACCTGCCCGCCGGTCGGGCCGAGCAGCCGGGCCACGAGGTTCAGCAGGGTCGTCTTGCCCGCGCCGGTGGAGCCGACGACCGCGACGGTCTCGCCGGGGCGGACGAGGAGGTTCACGCCCCGCAGCACCGGATCTTCGGCCCCCGGATAGCGCATGTGCGCGTCGCGGACCTCCACCTCGCCCTGCCAAATCCGGCCCCGCCGGGTCCGATCGGTGCCGGCCGGGGACGCGTCCGGTTCCGTCCCGGTCTGCAGCACCTCGCGCACCCGCAGGGCGGAGACCCGGGCGCGCGGCGCGGCCAGGACGGTGAAGGTCGCGAGCAGGGCCGATCCCAGGATCACGGCCAGGTAGTTGAGGAACGCCACCAGCGAGCCCACCTGGGTGACGCCGTCGTCGACGAGGTGCCCGCCGAACCAGACCACCGCCACGCCGCACAGGTTGCCGATCAGCATCCCGGCGGGATACATCACGGCCGCCAGCCGTGCGGCGCGTACGGCGAAGCCCGTCAGCGCGCCGTTGGCCTCGGCGAACCTCGCGCGTTCGCGGTCCTCGGCGGCGAAGGCCCGGACGACCCGGACCCCGGCGATCTGCTCGCGCACCAGCCGGTTGACCTGGTCGACGCCGCGCTGCGCCGCCTGTGACAGCGGGGTGAGCCGGCGCAGGATCGCCCACAGGACGGCAGACAGCGCGGGCAGCGCGACCAGCAGCAGGGTGGACAGGCGCAGGTCCTGCCGCAGCGCCATGACCACCCCGCCGAGGAAGATCATGGGCGTGGCGGCCAGGCCGGTCAGTCCCATGAAGACCAGCGTCTGCACCTGCTGCACGTCGCCGACGGTGCGGGTGATCAGGGACGGCACGCCGAACCGGCCCATCTCCCGGGAGGAGAACGACTGGACCTTCGCGTAGACGGCCGCGCGGAGGTCCTGGCCGACGGCGGCGGCGGTCCTGGCGGCGAGGGCGCCCACCACGGCCGAGCACAGGACCTGTGCCAGCGTCCCGGCCGCCATGAGGCCGCCCAGGCGCAGGATCAGCCCGGTGTCGCCACGCAGCACGCCGTCGTCGATGAGCGTGGCGTTGATCGTGGGCAGCAGGAGGGCGGCGAGCGCCTGCGCGATCTGGAGCACGCCGATCAGGGCGACGGCGCCGCGACGGGGCCGCAGAACGGAGCGGAGCAGAGAGCCCATCTCAGCCCCCGTACGGCCGGGCCGCCCGTGCCTCGCGCAGGGCCCGCCCGAACCAGACGAGCTCGTCGAGCATGACCTTGGCGGCGCCCTCGGGGCCCGCGGGGTCCTTCGGCCAGTTCCCCTCGGCGTCGAACAGCGTCCAGGGGCTCTGGAAGGCGACGGAGTCGCGGATCGTCACGGCGTGCAACTCGGCGAAGACGAGCCTGAGCTGCTCGACGGCTCGCAGGCCGCTGGACATTCCGCCGTAGCAGACGAACCCGACGGGCTTGGCCGCCCACTCCCGGTGGTAGCTGTCGATCATCAGCTTGAGCGCGGCGGGAAAGCTGCGGTTGTACTCCGGCGTCACGACGACGAAGGCGTCCGCGGCCTCCACCCGGGGCCGGAGCCCGGCGACCTCTTCCGGCTTCTCGCCGCCGAAGTGCCCGCGCAGCCCGTCCGGGAGCCGGGTCTCGGCCAGGTCGATCACGTCGAGCGCGACGTCGTCGCGCCGTTCCGCCTGGCCGGCGAACCAGTTGGCGACGAGGGGCGCCACCCTCCCGTCCCGGACGCTGCCGATGATCATCGCCACGTTGAGCCGGTTGTTCCCGGACATGGTTTCCTCCACGAGGTGTGTACGTCGTACGCAACGGGTACACCGTACGCGCACGTGCGTACGGTGTACAAGGCCAAGTACGATGTACACACCGAACCGGGAGGAGCACGACGATGGCCGGGAAGAGAGCGGACGACGCTGCGGACGACACAGGGGGCGACCCGGGGGGCAACACTGGGGGCGGCGTTCACGAGTCCATCTGGCAGCGGATGGAGCGCCCCGCCCGGCCGCCCCGCGCGGCGCTGACCCACGCGCAGATCGCCGCGGCGGCCGTGGAGATCGCGGACGCCGAGGGGCTGGACGCGGTCTCGATGCGCCGGCTGGCCGAGCGGCTCGGCGTCGCCACCATGGGCCTCTACCGCTACGTGCGCGGCAAGGACGACGTGATCGAGCTGATGGTGGACGCGGTCTACGCCGAGGAGGCGCGGGCCGCGGAGGGGCGCGACTGGCGGGAGGTCCTGCGGGTGTCCGCCCTGCGGCTGCGCGCCCTCATGCTGCGCCATCCCTGGCTGGTGGAGACCACGGCCCAGGCCGGGCCGCTGACACCCAACTTCGTCGCGCGCACCGACCGGCTGCTCGCGTCGCTCGACGGCCTCGGCCTCGACGCCGACACGGCGATGACCGTCATCGGCACGGTCACGGCGTTCGTCACCGGGGCGACCACCGCCCGGATCAGGATGGCCCGGCTGATGCGCAAGGAGGGCGCCGAGAAGATGGACGACCTGCGCACCATCTACTCGTCCCGGATGAAGTGGCTGCTGGAGTCGGGCCGCTATCCCGCGTTCGAGCGCTACATCCGCGAGGGCGTCAGGAAGGACGACGACGACTGGCAGTTCGAGCTGGGCCTGGAGTCCGTGCTCGACGGCGTCGCCGCCCGGCTGACGATATGAAAGACGACAGGCGGCCACCCGGATGGGTGCCGCCTGTCGTGCCGGCGAGGTTCAGGAGCTGGGCGGGGGAATCATCCGCCTGGTCGCCTCGTGGGCCCTGCGGACCATCTCGGCCCGGGGGAAGCCGCTCCGCTTGCGGGCCGTCTCCTCGTTGCCGCCGGCGATCCAGACCGGGCCGTCGGCGAGGTGCTCCAGGCCCTCGCGGGCCACGTCGCCGGGCTCGGCCACGTTGAGCCCGGGCAGGTCCATCCGCAGCCCCGCCCGCTCCATCGCCGGAGTGCGGGTCACGCCGAGGACGAGTTCGAGGACGTGCACGCCGTGCTCGCCCAGCTCCAGCCACAGCCCTTCCGTGAAGACGCGGCTGAACGCCTTGACCGCGGAGTAGACGCTGATCTGCGCCTGGCCCATGTATCCGGCGAGCGAGCCGACCAGGATGATCCCGCCGCGGCGGCGCTCGCGCATCAGCGCGCCGAAGTGGTGGGCGAGCGCGAGCTGGGCGGTGATGTTGAGGTCGATGACCCCGTGCACCCGGTCGAGGTCGCCGGTCACGAACTCGTGACCGTAGCTGTTGGCGCCCGCGTTGAAGATCAGCAGGCCCACCTCGACGTCGTCGGTCGCCGCGCGGACGGTCTTGAGCGCGCCCGGGTCGGTCAGGTCGAGCTCCAGCGTGCGCACCTCGACGCCCTTGGCCCTGACCTGCTCGGCCGTCTCGGCCAGCGGGCCGGGCTTACGGGCGACGAGCACGAGGTTGAGCCCGGCGTCGGCGAGCTGGTGGGCGAACGACGCGCCCACTCCCTCGGAGCCGCCCGCGACGACGGCCCAGGGGCCGTACACGTCCTTGTCGATCACGATTCCTCCGGTACGGCGATCTCGCCGTCGAGCGCGGCCTGGACGATGGAGTCCCGCAGCGCCGCGCAGCCGGCGAAGACTCCCGCACCGGCGGTGCGGCGCTCCTGGCAGGTCCCGGCCGCGTCGGCGTTCCACTGGACGCTGGTCTGGTGCCAGCTCGCCTTGCGCACCTGGACCCCGGCACCGCACCGGCGGCAGGTCAGCGGCTGCATGGGCGCGTCGAGCAGCCGGTCGTCGGGGCGGATCGTCATGCGGGCCGGCCCGTGCTCGCCGACAGCTCCGCGGCCTTGCGGGCGAGGTTCTCCTCGACCTCCTTCTTCCACGCCTCGACCGGGCGGGTGGTGTCGAGCTCGAACTCGAAGCGCTCCACCATCTCCGGCCTGACGTCGGCGGCGTCCACGTAGAACTGCTCGTACCAGCGGCGCAGCTGGTAGACCGGGCCGTCCTCCTCGCACAGCAGCGGGTTGTCGATGCGGGCCTTGTTCTTCCAGATCTGCACGTCCTGGTCGAAGCCCTTGAGGATGAAGGAGCTCATCTTCCTGGCCATCTCGTCGGCCGCGGGCCCGGGCAGCGTGTCGGTGCGCTGCACGATGATCCCCGAGTGCAGCACGAACGAGTTCGCGTCGATCGGGTAGTGGGCGTTGATCAGGACCGAGTTGATGTCCATCGTGTCGTAGTGGTAGGTCAACTCGTCGATCATGAACGACGGCCCGTGGTACGACGCGACCGAGTCGTTGCCGAGCAGCTTCGGCTCGCCGTCCTTCGCGGGCGGGCGGGTGTCCTGCCGGCCGGTGCCCTTCATGATCTGCGTGGCGACGTGGCCCTCGAAGATGTTCTTGAAGTACGTCGGGAACGAGTAGTGGACGTAGAAGAAGTGCGCCATGTCGACGACGTTGTCCACGACCTCGCGGCAGTTGGTGTGCACGACGGTCTCGGTCCAGACCCAGTCGGTCCAGTCGTCGCGGGTCGCGCCTTCCATCCGGGGGATCGTGACCTCCGGCGGCGGCGGGTTGCCCTCCGGGTCGTTCCACACGAACAGCAGGCCGTCCTGGTCCATGGTGACCCAGGAGGCGGTGCGGGCGCGCAGCGGGACGCGGCGCGAGTAGGGGATCTTCTTGCAGCGGCCGTCGCCGCCCCAGCGCCAGTCGTGGAACGGGCAGGCGATCTCGTCGCCCTTGATCTCGCCCTGCGACAGGTCCCCGCCCATGTGCCGGCAGTAGGCGTCGAGCACGTTGAGCTTGCCGTCGCCGCTCTGAAAGACCACGAGCTTCTGGCCGAAGGCCTTGACCGTGTGCGGCTTGCCGTCCTTGAACTTCTCCGACAGGCCCAGGCAGTGCCAGCCCCGGGCGAACCGGGTGGGCACCGCCTCCGCCTCGATTCTGCGGATGTCGTCGTTCCCGGCTTCTACTGCAGTCACCTTGATCCGACCCTTCAGGACGCACGTTCTCTCAGTCCGTCAAGGTAGGAGGTGCGGGGGTCCACGGACGGGTGAGTCCCATTGGCCGGGATGGTCCTGACATGCGTTCATCGGCGCCGCGCACCATCATGGACGGCATCTGCCCGACGAGCGCGACACGGAGAACTCCCACATGAGCAACGAGGTCCTGGACGCGGTTCGCACGCTGTTGCCGAAGATCGCCGAACGGGCCCGGTCCACCGACGAGGACCGCCGGGTCCCCGCCGAGTCGATCAGGGAGCTGGTCCAGGCAGGGGTCTTCCGCATGCTGCAGCCCAAGAGGTACGGCGGCGCGGAGAGCGACCCGGTGAGCTTCTACGAGGTGGTCAGGGAGATGTCGGCGGTGTGCGGGTCCACCGGCTGGACCGTCTCCGTCCTAGGCGTGCACCCCTGGCAGCTGGCCCTGTTCGACGAGGCCGCCCAGGACGAGGTGTGGGGGAGCGACCAGGACGCGCTGATCTCCTCGTCGTACGCGCCGGTCGGGCGGCTCGTCCCCGCCGAGGGCGGCTACCGGCTGTCCGGCCGGTGGCGGTTCTCCTCCGGCTGTGAGCACGCGTCATGGGCGATGGTGGGCGGCCTGGTCCTCGGCGACCAGGGCAAGCCGGTGGACTTCATGACCGTGCTGGTGCCCCGCTCCGACTACCTGATCGCGGACGTGTGGGACGTCATCGGGCTGCGCGGCACGGGCAGCAACGACATCGTCGTCGAGGACGCCTTCGTGCCCGCGCACCGCGTGATGCGCAACTACGAGATGGCGCAGCTGCGCGGCCCCGGCCAGAAGGTGAACCCGGGGCCGCTCTACCGCATCCCGTTCGGCACCGTGTTCACCACCACGATCACCGCCCCGGTCATCGGGATGGCGGCCGGCTGCTACCGGTCGTACGTGACCGCGATGCGTGACCGCGTACGGCTCAGCCTGGGCGGCGGCCGGTTCGCCGAGGACCAGTTCGCGCAGGTGGCGGTCGCCCGGGCGGCGTCGGAGATCGACGCGGCGATCCTGCAGACCGACCGCAACGTGCGGGAGGTGTACGAGCACGCGGTGCGGGGCGAGACGATCCCGGTCGAGCTGCGGCTGCGGGTGCGGCGGGACCAGGTGCGCGCCACCGAGCGGGCGCTGGAGGCGATCGACATCCTGTTCAAGACCGCCGGGGGCAACTCCCTCAGCCGGGGCAACCCGATCGAGCGGGCCTGGCGCGACGCCCACGCGGGCAGCGTCCACGTGGCCAACGACGTCGAGCGGGCCCTCGCGATGTACGGCAAGGGCGAGTTCGGCCTGGCCGTCGAGGACAACCTGATCTGACGCCGCGACGCGGGAGCCCGGGCGCACGCCGCGCCCGGGCTTCTTCTTCGTGCGCGTCCTTCGCAGACGGGGTGTTGACGGTCTCCTTGTCGCGGCACGATCTCACCGGCGACCCCTTGCGCGATCTGACCGCCGGCGCGTGGATCTTCATCGACTTCTGCGTTGAGGACCCGGCTCGCTACCAGCTGATGTTCCAGCGGACGGTTCCGGGGTTCGAACCGTCCGCCGAGTCCTACGCCCTGGCGGTTCAGGCACTGGAGTCGTTGCGGGCGGGGCTGGTGACGATCGGCATAACCGCCCCCGAAGCGCTCGACATGCTCACCGCGCTCACCACGGGCCTGGTCGACCAGCAGATCTCCAACGACCCGGGTGGAGACCGCTGGCTCAAGCTGGTCGACGAGGCCATGGAGATGTTTCTCGCCCACATGCGCAGCCGAACGCACAGGAAGGTCCGCTGATGCCCGACACCGCGACGGCGATCGAGTCCGTACGATCACTCGGCCGCTCACAGGCCGCCATGCTGGCCGAGGCCGAGAACGAGCGTTTCGCCGACCTCGTCCGATCGCTGGACGGCGACGACTGGGCCCTACAGACCGACTGCCCGGCCTGGGACGTGCGGGCCGTGGTCGCGCACGTGCTGGGTGCGATGGAGTCCCCTGTCTCCCTGCGTGAGTTCGTCCACCAGGTCCGAGCGGGCGGCAGGGCGGCGGGCGACCGTCCCCTCATCGACGGCATCACCGAGGTGCAGGTCGCCGAGCGCGCCCATCTGAGCACGTCCCAGCTCGTCGAACGGCTCACCGCCATGGCGCCCCGCGCCGCTCGCGCCCGGCGCGGGCTGCCGGCGCCGCTGCGCCGGATGCCGCTCAGGCAAGACGTCGGGGGCGTGACGGAGACCTGGACGCTGGGCTACCTGTACGACGTCGTCTACACCCGCGACACGTGGATGCACCGTGTCGACATCGCCAGGGCGGTGGGCCGCCCCCTCGTGCTCACGGCCGATCACGACGGCCGCATCGTGGCGGACGTGGCCGCCGAGTGGGCACGGCGCCACGGCCGGCCGTTCCGGCTTCACCTGACAGGGCCCGCTGGAGGCACCTTCACCGGTGGCGACGGCGGCGGCGGCGAGCAGATCACCCTGGACGCCGTCGAGTTCTGCCGGATCCTCTCCGGCAGGGGCGGCGGAACCGGGCTGCTCACCCAGCCCGTGCCCTTCTGACGCGTATCGGCGCGAAGCCGCCACGTGTGCGGGCGCCGGTCGGGGACTGACATCAATGGTCCTTTCAACGTGCCATGTCCCTGGCGGCCCGGTAGGCGAAGACCATGGCCGAGCCGATCGGGACACCGGGGCCGGGGTAGCGGCGCCCGGAGAACGAGGCGCTGGTGTTGCCCGCGGCGTACAGGCCGGGGATCGGCCGCCCGTCCCCGTGGAGCACCCGCGCGTCGGGGTCGGTGCGCAGGCCGCCCTTGGTGCCGAGGTCGCTGAGCACCACCCGGGCGGCGTAGTAGGGCGGGGTGCCCAGCGGGACCAGGCAGGGGTTCGGCGCCTCGGACTTCCCGGCGAAGAACCGGTCGTAGGGGTCCTCACCGCGGTGGAAGTCCTCGTCCACGCCGGTCGCGGCGAAGCCGTTGAACCGATCGACGGTGTGCTTCAGCGCCTCGCCCGGCACGCCGATGAGCTCCGCCAGCTCCTCCAGGGTGCCGGCGCGCACCCAGGTGCCGGCCTCCAGGTGCTCCTCGGCGCGGCGTCCCGGCAGTGAGATCGCCGGGAGCCGCCCGCCGAAGCGGGAGTCGAAGATCAGGTGGGCGGGCACGCGGCCGGGCTCGGCGAGCATCTCGCGGCCCATCCGGTCGTACGGCAGCGACTCGTTGGCGAAGCGGCGGCCCGACGCGTCGACCATGAGCCCGCCGTGGAAGCCCAGCGTGAAGGCGGCCCGGCCGTCCGGCAGCGCCACGCCCGGGCACCACCACGCCTCGTCCATCAGGCCGGTGGCCGCGCCGATCGCGGCGGCGGCCCGGATCGGGTCGCCGGTGTTCGCGCCCGCCGGGGCCATCGACCACTCGGCCGTTCCGGGGACGCCGTGGGCCGCCCGCATCGTCGCGTCGCCCTCGAAGCCGCCGGCCGCCAGCAGCACGCCCTTCCGGGCGCGCAGCCGTACGGTGCCCTCCGCGGTGGCGGCCTCGACGCCGGTCACCCGGCCGTCCTCCACGACGAGCCGGGTGAGGGCGGTGCCGGTGCGCACGGTGCCGTTGCCGGTGTTCACGAGGGCGAGCAGCAGCCGCCCGATCAACGCCCGCCCGGCCGACAGCGGGCCCTCGCCGTGGCCGCGGCCCTCGCGGTCGCGGTCCACCGGCGGCCGGACCAGCGCGGCGAGGTCGCCGAGCCGTTCGGCGGGCAGGTCCAGCGGCACGAACGACCGCCCCGCGTCGAGCCGTCCCGGGGCGGGGAAGTAGTCGGGGAAGGCCCGCCACTCGAACTCGATCGCCGGGTCGCGCTCCAGGAACTCGGCCACCTCGGGCGCGGTCGCGAGGAACGCCTCCCGCCGGTCGGCCTCCGCCTCGCCGAGCAGGGCGGTGAGGTAGGCGCGGGCCGACTCCGTCGAGTCGCCGATCCCGGCACGGCGCTGCACCTGGGTGCCGGGCAGCCAGACGGCGGCGCCCGAGTACGCGGACGTGCCGCCGAGCAGCGCCGTCTTCTCCAGCACCACGGTGCGCAGTCCGCCCGCCGCCGCCGTCAGCGCGCCGGTCATGGCGCCCGCGCCGGACCCGGCCACCACCACGTCGTACTCGTCGTCCCAGGCCCGGGTGGGTGCGCCCGCCATGCCGCTCCTCCTGTCGTCGCTGATAGTGGTGGCTACAGGCAAGCGCAGCGGACGCGTGACCGGCCCGTTCGTCCCACTCAGCGGTATGGACCAGTGGCGGGTGGGCGAGCTCCGCTGTGTATCGTCGTTGCGACACACGAACGACCAGGGGGAGACGTGCCGAGGATCGCCGAGGTCAGGGCGCCGGCCGAGCCGAGCTCACCCGAGCAGCGCGCCCGTCATCTGCGCATCCTGCGCGCCGCCGCCCGGATGGGCGCCGAGAAGGGGCTCGAGCGGGTCCAGATGCACGAGGTGGCCAAGGAGGCCGGGGTGGCGATCGCCACGCTGTACCGGTACTTCCCCTCGAAGACCCATCTGTTCACCGCGGTGATGGCCGAGCAGATCGACAGGTTCGGCGAGACCGTCCAGCAGCCCAAGCCGGGGATGACGCCGGATGACGCGGTCGGCGAGGTGCTCGTGCTCGCCAGCAGGCAACTGCTGCGCCGCCCCGCGCTCGCCACCGCGATGCTGCAGTCGGCGAACTCCGCCAACGCCGCCGCGGTGGCCGACGCGGGCCGGATCGACCTGATGTTCCGGCAGATCGTCCTGCGGACGCTCGGCATCGCCGAGCCCACCGTCATGGACGTCACGTTGATCCGGCTGCTGATGCAGTGCTGGTACGGCGTGCTGCAGATGAGCCTGAACGGCCGGGCGTCGGTCACCGACACCGAAAGCGACATCCGGATCGCCTGCCGGCTGCTGCTGGCGCCCCGATCGAACGCGCCCTCCGGTCCCGTCTCCCGCTGACCGGGACGCGCCCCGGGCCGCTCCCGCCGCGCGCCGCTAGCGTGCGCGTATGAATCGCTTCGACGGGGTGAAGGTCCTGCTCACGGGGGCCGGCTCGGGGATCGGGCGGGCCACCGCGGTCAGGCTCGCCGCCGAGGGAGCGGACCTCTTCGCGGTGGACCGGGCGGCCGCAGGGCTCGCGGAGACCGGCTCGCTGATCGAAGGTCCTGGCCGGTACGTCCCGCACGTGGCCGACGTGACCGACGAGGCCGCCGTGGTGGCGGCCGTGGACGCGGCGGCGGCCGCGCTCGGCGGCATCGACGTGCTCGTCAACGTCGCGGGGATCCAGCGGACGACGCCGATCGAGTCGCTGACCGTGGCCGATCTCAACCTGCTGTTCTCGGTCAACCTCGTCGGCACCGCGGTGTTCTGCCGGGAGGCGCTGCGTCACCTGCCCGACCGGACCGGCGTCATCGTGAACGTCGCGTCGATCGCGGCCACCCAGGGCAACCCGTACATGACCGCGTACGCCGCGTCGAAGGGCGCCGTGCTGGCCTTCTCGCTGAGCCTGGCCGCCGAGGTGGTGGGGCGCGGCATCCGCGTGGTGCCGATCTCCCCGGGCACGGTGGCGACCCCCCTGACGCGCGACATCGAGTTTCCCGAGGGCGCGGACCTGCGGTACTTCGGGCGGATCCGCTCGCTGCTCGGCAGCGCCGCCCCCGAGCAGATCGCGGCCGCGATCGCGTTCGCGGCCTCCTGCGACGGCGGATATCTCACGGGTGCGAACCTCCGGGTCGACGGCGGCTCCGGAACCTGACGCGCCCCCTTCGACAAGGAGTGACGACGTGACACGGACGATCGCGGTGACCGGTTCGGCCTCGGGCATCGGCAGGGCGCTGGCCGCCTCGCTGCGGGAGCGAGGCGAGGAGGTGATCGGCGTCGACCTGAGGGACGCCGAGGTGTGCGCCGACCTGTCCGCCCCCGAAGGCCGCGCCCGCGCGGTGCACGAGGTGCTGGAGCGGGCGGGCGGCGAGCTGGACGCCGTCGTGGCCTGCGCCGGCCTCTCGGGGGTGACCGTGGGCACGGTCACCGTCAACTTCTTCGGCGTGACCGCGATCCTGGAGGGGCTGCGTCCGGCGCTCGCCCGCGCGGAGCGGCCCCGCGCAGCCGCGGTGGCCTCGATCTCCGCCACCCAGCCGGCCGACCCCGAAGTGGTCCGCGCCTGCCTCGACGGCGACGAACCGCGGGCGGTCGCGCTGGCGGAGCGGGCGGTCGAGCGCGGCCAGGGCCGGCTGCTCTACCCCTCCTCGAAGTCCGCCCTGGCCCGCTGGCTGCGCGCCCGGGCGGTGTCGCCGGAATGGGCCGGATGCGGCATCCCGCTCAACGCGGTGGCGCCGGGCGTCGTGCTGACCCCGATGTCGGCGCCGCTGTTCGAGGACGAGGCGATGCGCAAGGTCATGGACCGGGCGGTGCCGATGCCGCTGAACGGCTACGCCGAGCCCGAGGTGGTCGCCGGCGCGCTGCGCTGGCTGGTGAGCCCGGAGAACTCCCACATGGCCGGGCAGATCGTCTTCGTGGACGGCGGCGCCGAGGCCACGCTGCGCGGCCCCGACGTGTACTGACGGCCCGCGCGGCTCCCCGGTCGTCGCCGTTCGACTCCTGGCACCCGCGCCGGTCGATCAATACGCTGCTGTCGTGCCTGCGGAGATCCTCACGTTCCTTTTCGCGGGATTCGGGCTCGGCTCGGCGGTGCTCGCGGCGCGCTCCGTCCCGTCCGCCCCCAGTGCGCTCGTACGCCGGCGTCCCCTGGTCTGGGGAGCGGCTCTCCTCGTGAGCGGCTTCGCGATCATGGCGCTCGCCGCCTGGTCCACTCACGAGGACGTGCACTACGACGACAGACCGCTCCCGCGCTCGTGACGACGATGGTCGCCACGGCCCTCGCGGTCACAACACGGCCGTGGTGGTCACGGCCGACGACGTCGAGGTCGGCTCCGTGACGATCAGGTACGACCTCCTCGGCGAGGATACGACGGCGCCGGTGATCAAGCAGGTCCCCGCGACCGTCGCGAGGCCGGCCGACCCTTCCGTGGAGGAGGTCTTCCTTCCGGCGCGGGTCTTCCGGGATCTCGGCCAGAACCTGGAGCCCGATGAACTGATCGTCGACCCCTCCGTCCACAGCACCTCGGAGATGGAGCAGCAGCGGCTGGACCGGCGGCTCGGCGACGTGGCGCAGACCTACGTCGAACGGGGGTACCAACCTCCGTCCGGCTGGCGGATCGTCGTCGCGGTGGCGGTCGTCGTCGCACTCGGAGGCGCGCTGGTCGCGGCCGGCCGGGTCCCCGGCGCCCGGTCGCGACGCGTACCACCGCGGGCCGGCGGCCCGGACGCACGGCCGCGGTGGTCCGCCGCGTGCCGTGCGGGGCTGGCCGCCGCCATCGGCACGGCGGTGGGTGTGGCCGCCGGCTGCCTCATCGGCCTGCTCCTGGCGTGGCCGGTCACGACCTCGTCCTGGTGGGAACCGACGCCCCGGGTGGGCTTCGCGACTCCGTGGCCGTCGATCGCCGCTCTGGCCGCCGGCCTGCCCGTTCTCGCCGCGGCCGTCGCCGCTTCAGTCCGTACGGCCGTACGGCCGGTTCGGTCCCGCACGCCGGCTCCCGGCTGAGCGGGCGACGGCGCGCGGCCCGCCTTCCTCACTTCGCGTGCGCGACGTTCCGCACGCCGGTGGTGTCGAGCTGCGCGACCGAGTAGGCCGCGTAGGTCCGGTACGGGTCCCGCCCGCTGAAGTGCGGGGTGACCTGCGCGTCCAGCTCCTCGACGGAGAACACGCCGTCGCCGGCGGTGAACTTGCGCTCCACGGTCGGGGCCGCCATGAGGGCCACCATGTCGCCGTACACCACGAACACCTGGCCGTTGATCTCCTCGGAGGCGGGGGAGGCGAGGTAGCCGACGAACGTGGCCACCCGCTCGGGAGCGAGGACGTCCAGCCCGCCGACCTCGCCGCCGTCGCCGAACACGCCGGCCGTCATGTTCGTCCGGGCCCGGGGGCAGATCGCGTTGGCCCGCACGCCGTACCGGGACAGGCCCTGGGCGGTCGCGAGCGTCAGCGCGACGATGCCGGCCTTGGCGGCGGCGTAGTTCGGCTGGCCGGCCGACCCGAACAGGAACGCCTCGGAGGAGGTGTTGATCACACGGCCGTAGACCGGGCCGCCCGCGGCCTTGCTCGCCGCCCGCCAGTGGACGGCCGCGGCCCGCGACAGCCCGGCGTGCCCCTTGAGGTGCACGCGGATGACGTCGTCCCAGTCGGACTCGGTCAGGTTGAACAGCATCTTGTCGCGCAGCACGCCGGCGTTGTTCACCACGATGTCGAGGCGGCCGAAGGACTCCACGGCGGTCTGGACGAGGCGGTCGCCCA
This sequence comes from Microbispora sp. H10836, assembly GCF_012999525.1. Lineage (NCBI taxonomy): Bacteria > Bacillati > Actinomycetota > Actinomycetes > Streptosporangiales > Streptosporangiaceae > Microbispora > Microbispora sp. H10836. Next base: position 17,197 of record NZ_JABBWU010000023.1, on the reverse strand, counting down.
TGGACCAGTCGCCGATGTCGCCGGTCACCGCGACCGCCTTGCGGCCGAGCGCCCTGATCTCGGCCGCGACGTCCTCGGCCGCCGGGCCGACGTCGTTGACCACGACGTTCGCGCCGCGTTCGGCGAGGGCGAGGGCCTCGCTGCGGCCCAGGCCCGCCCCGGCGCCGGTGACGACGGCGGTCTTGTCCTCCAGGCTCGTGTTCGAGCTCATCCGCGCACTCCTGCCCGCTCAGTGATCACAGTCAGAACTAGTATGTATTCTAGTTCTCGCCCAGTGGGTGGCCTCTCAGTCGCGGGTGTCCCACTCAGTGACACAAGGATGGGTCTATGCAGCACGGCGAGCGATCGGCGGCACCACTGAGCGGGACCGGGCCGTTGCCTGAAACAGAAATGATTTCTAGCCTCACCCCATGACGCTGAACGTGGCATCCCTGTTCGAGGCCGTCGCCGCGGCGGTCCCCGAACGCCTCGCACTGGTCTGCGACACCCGGCGGCTGAGCTTCGCGGAGCTCGACGCCCGGGCGAACGCCCTGGCCAACCACCTGCGCGCGGCCGGTGTGCGGCCGGAGGAGCACGTGGGCGTGCACATGCTCAACGGGGTGGAGTTCGTCGAGGCCCTGCTCGCCTGCCTGAAGATCAGAGCCGTCCCGATCAACATCAACTACCGGTACACCGACCGGGAGCTGCACTACATCTACGAGGACGCCGGCCTGGTCGCCCTCGTCATCGGCGGCGAGTTCGCCCCGTCCGCCGCCGCCCTCACCGACCGGTGCCCGAAGCTGCGCCACGTGGTGGTCGTGGACGACGGCACGCGGGCGCCCGACTGGCCGGCCGGCGTCGAGGTCGTGGACTACGAGAAGGCGGTCGCCGCCCGGCCCGCCGCCGTCCCGATGGCCGGCGAGCGCGGCCCCGACGACCACTACGTGCTCTACACGGGCGGGACGACCGGGATGCCCAAGGGCGTCGTGTGGCGGCACGAGGACTTCTACTTCGCCGCGCTCAAGGGCGGCAACCACTACGGCCCGCCGTACCGGACGGCGGAGGAACTGGCCGCGGCCGCGGCGGCGGGCACGCCCGTCGTCTACCTGCTCACCGCCCCGCTCATGCACGGCGCGGCCTGCTACACGCTGTTGAGCGCGCTGCTGGCCGGCTCGACAACGGTCCTGCTGCGGCGGTTCGACCCGGTCGAGACGCTGCGACTGATCGAACGCGAGCACGCTGTGATCGTCACCGTGGTCGGCGACGCCATCGCCCGCCCGCTGGTCGACGCCATCCGCGAGCACGGCGCGGAGCACGACCTGAGCTCGATGAAGGTGCTCGGCTCGGGAGGGGCGCTGCTGTCGCGCAGCGTGCGCGAGGAGGCCACCTCGCTGGTTCCCGGTCTCTACGTCAACGACGGCTTCGGCTCGTCGGAGTCCGGCGTGGACGGCACGATCGGGATCGGCCCCGACGGGCTGATGCGGCTGGCCGCCGGCCCCCGGATCAAGGTGGTCGACGAGGGCTTCCGGCCGATCGAGCCCGGCTCCGATCGGCTGGGGTACGTCGCGCGGACCGGGCACGTCCCGCTGCGCTATCACAACGACCCGGACAGGACGGCGAAGACGTTCCCGGTCGTCGACGGCGTGCGCTGGGCGGTGCTCGGCGACATGGCCCGGGTCGAGGAGGACGGCACGATCGTGCTGCTCGGCCGCGGATCGGGCTGCATCAACACCGGCGGGGAGAAGGTCTTCCCCGAGGAGGTCGAGCAGGCGCTGAAGTCCCACCCGGCGGTCATGGACGCGGTGGTCGCGAGCGTGCCCGACGAGCGGTTCGGCGAGCGGGTCGCCGCCGTGGTGGAGCTACGCCCCGGCGTGGCGGCGGACGCCGGGGAACTGCGCGCGCACTGCCGCACCCAGATCGCCGGCTACAAGGTGCCCGCCTCGATCGTCGTCGTCGACACGGTCGAACGCTCGCCCAGCGGCAAGGCCGACTACCGGTGGGCCAAGAACGTTTTGTCCACCCACACGAGGAGGAACGATGGCTGAGGCCGTCAACGGGGCCGTCACTGGGGCCGTCATCGTCGACGCGGTGCGCACACCGGTCGGCAAGCGCTACGGCGCCCTGTCCGGGCTGCACCCGGCCGAGCTGCTCGGCACGGTGCACCGGGCTCTGATCGAGCGCAACGGCCTCGCCCCCGACGCGGTCGCGCAGGTCGTCGGCGGCTGCGTCACCCAGGCCGGGGAGCAGGCCAACAACGTCACCCGCCAGGCCTGGCTGCACGCGGGCCTGCCGTACACCACGGCCTGTACGTCGATCGACTGCGCCTGCGGCTCCGGCCAGCAGTCCGTGCACCTGGTCGCCGGGCTGATCGCGGCCGGCGCGATCGACATCGGCATCGGCTGCGGGGTCGAGTCGATGAGCCGGGTCTTCCTCGGCGCCGCGGTCACCCCGGGCGCCGGCAGCCCGCTCCCGGCGTCCTGGTCCCTGGACATGCCCGACCAGTTCACCGCGGCCGAGCGGATCGCGCAGCGGCGCGGCATCACCCGTGAGGACGCGGACGCGCTCGGCCTGCGCTCCCAGCGGCGCGCCGCGCAGGCGTGGGCGGAGGGCAGGTTCGACGGCCAGGTCCTCGCGGTCGAGGCGCCGGTGATGGGATCCGAGGGACCGACGGGGGAGACCGCCGTCGTCACCAGGGACCAAGGGCTGCGCGACACCAGCATGGAGGCATTGGCGAGATTGCAGCCGGTGATGCCGGGCGGCATCCACACCGCGGGCAACTCCTCGCAGATCAGCGACGGCGCGGCCGGTGTGCTGCTGATGAGCGCGGACCGGGCGCGCGCGCTCGGGCTGCGCCCGCGGGCGCGCATCGTCGCCTCCGGCATGGTCGGCTCCGACCCCTACTACCACCTCGACGGGCCGATCGACGCGACCCGGCACGTGCTGGACAAGGCGGGCATGAAGCTGTCCGACGTCGATCTCGTCGAGATCAACGAGGCGTTCGCCTCGGTCGTGCTCTCCTGGGCGCGGGTGCTCGACGCCGACATGGACAAGGTCAACGTGAACGGCGGCGCGATCGCGCTCGGGCACGCGGTCGGCTCGACCGGCTCCCGCCTGATCACCCAGGCGCTGTGCGAACTGGAGCGCACCGGAGGCTCGACGGCCCTCGTGACCATGTGCGCCGGCGGCGCGCACGCCACGGCGACCATCATCGAACGGATCTGAGGCACATGTCGATCGGACTGACCGACGAGCAGCGCGACCTGCGCGACGCCGTACGCGCCTTCGCCACGCGGCACGTCACGTCCGCCGTGGTGCGCGGCGCGGTGGACGCCGCGCACGAGGAGCTGCCGAAGTTCTGGCCGCTGCTGGCCGAGCAGGGCCTGCTCGGGCTGCACCTGCCCGAGGAGGCCGGCGGCGCGGGCTCCGGGCTGCTCGAACTCGCCGTCGTGCTGGAGGAGCTGGGCCGGGCGATGGTCCCCGGGCCGTTCCTGCCCACGGTTCTCGCCGGCGCGGTGCTGCACCGCGCCGGGCACGGCGCCCTGCTGGAAGGCCTGGCGAGCGGCACGACGGTCGGCGCGGTCGGCCTGCGCCCGGGCGGGCTCACGCTCACCCGCGGTGCGGACGGGAGCGGTACGGTCTCCGGCGTGTCCGAACCGGTCCTCGGCGGCCACGTCGCCGACGTGTTCGTGCTGCCCGCGGCCGACGGGACCCGCACGGCCTGGGTCGTGCTGCCGCGCGAGGCGGTCGAGACGACCGAGGACCTGCCAGGTCACGACCTCACCCGCCGCCCGTCGCGGGTCCGGGCGGACGGCGTCGCCGTGCCGGCGGCCGACGTGCTGGACGGCCTCGCCGACGGCGCGGTGCTCGACCTGGCCGCCGCGCTGTTCGCGGCCGAGGCGTCCGGCCTGGCCGACTGGGCGACGGTCACCGCCGCCGAGTACGCCAAGGTGCGCCACCAGTTCGGCCGTCCGATCGGCCAGTTCCAGGGCGTCAAGCACCGCTGCGCCCGCATGCTGACCCGGGCCGAGCAGGCCAGGGTGTGCGCCTGGGACGCGGCGCGGGCCCTCGACGAGGCCGGCGCTCACGGTGAGGCGTCGCTCGCGGCGGCGGTCGCGGGGGCGACCAGCCCGGAGGCGGCCTTCTCCGTCACCAAGGACTGCATCCAGACGCTGGGCGGCATCGGCTTCACCTGGGAGCACGACGCCGGTCTGTACCTGCGCCGGGCGCAGACGCTGCGCATCACGCTCGGATCGGGCTCGTGGTGGCGCCGCAGGGTGGCCCGGCTCACGCTGGACGGCGTGCGCCGCGAGCTCGGCGTCGAGCTGCCGCCGGAGGCCGAGCGGATCCGCGCGGAGGTGCGCGCGGAGCTGCGGCCCGCGCTCGACCTCGCCGGCCGGGACCGGCTGAGGTACCTGGCCGAGCACGGCTACACCGCGCCGCACCTGCCCGCGCCCTGGGGCAAGGGCGCCGACGCGGTCACGCAGCTCGTCGTCGCCGAGGAGATGCGGGCCGGTGGCCTCCGCGCCGCCGAGATGGTCATCGGCGCCTGGGTGGTGCCGACCCTGATCGCGCACGGCAGCCCCGAGCAGCAGGGACGGTTCCTGCCGCCGACGCTGCGCGGCGACCTGGTGTGGTGCCAGCTGTTCAGCGAGCCCGGCGCGGGCTCCGACCTGGCCGCGCTGAGCACCCGCGCCGAGAAGGTCGAGGGCGGCTGGAAGATCAACGGCCAGAAGGTCTGGACGTCGATGGCCCGCGAGGCGCAGTGGGGCATCCTGCTCGCCCGCACCGACCCGGACGCCCCCAAGCACAAGGGCCTGTCGTACTTCCTCCTCGACATGTCCAGTCCCGGCATCGACATCCGGCCGCTGCGCGAGCTGACCGGCGAGGCGCTGTTCAACGAGGTCTTCCTCGACGACGTGTTCGTCCCCGACGACATGATCGTGGCGCGGCCCGGGGACGGCTGGAAGCTGGCCCGTACGACGCTGGCCAACGAACGGGTGTCGTTGTCGCACGACTCTTCCCTCGGCAGCGGCGGCGAGGCGCTGCTCGACATCGCCGCGGCACGCCCGGACGAGATGGACGACGAGCGGCTGACCCGGCTCGGCGGCATCCTCTGCGACGCCCAGTCCGGCGCCCTGTTCGCGCTGCGGACCACGCTGCGGTCGCTGACCGGGCAGCAGCCCGGCGCGGAGTCCAGCGTCGCCAAGCTGATCGGCGTCGAGCACGTCCAGGAGGTCTGGGAGACCGCCATGGACTGGATCGGCCCGGAGTCGCTGACCGGCGAGGGCATGGACCGGTGGTCCGACCCCACGCTGCGCTTCCTCAGCTCCCGCTGCATGTCCATCGCAGGGGGCACCACCGACGTGCAGCTCAACATCATCGGGGAGCGCCTGCTCGGCCTGCCCCGCGACCCGGAGGTGAAGTCATGAGCAGGGCGTTCGTCGCGGGCGTCGGCATGACGAAGTTCGAGAAGATCGAGACCCGCGACTGGGAGTACCCGGACATGGTGGCCGAGGCGGTCGGCGCGGCGCTCGCTGACGCCGGGATCGGCTACGACGCCGTGCGGCGCGCCGCGGTCGGATACGTGTTCGCGCCCTCCACCGCCGGGCAGCGCGCCCTGTACGACGTGGGCCTGACCGGCATCCCGATCGTCAACGTCAACAACAACTGCGCCACCGGCTCGACCGCGCTGATGCTGGCACGGGAGTGGGTCCAGGCCGGCCTCGTGGACGTGGCGCTCGCCGTCGGCTTCGAGAAGATGACGAAGGAGGCGCTCAACCCGCCGGGCGGCATGCCCAAGGTCACGATCGTGGACCGGCACCTCGCCGTGCCGGCCGCGGGCCGCGGCTGGGCGAACGCGCCGATGACCGCCCAGTTCTTCGGCAACGCCGCCCGCGAGCACATGGAGCGGTACGGCACGACGGCCGAGCAGATCGCCGCGGTCGCGGTGAAGAACCACCGGCACTCGGTGAACAACCCGTACGCGCAGTTCCGCGACGAGTACACGCTCGAGCAGGTTCTCGCGGACAAGTCCATCCACGCGCCGCTGACCCGGTCGCAGTGCTCGCCCACCTCCGACGGCGCCGCGGCCGCCGTCGTCGTGAGCGAGCGGTACGCCCGGGAGCACGGGCTCACCGGCCGCGCCGTCGAGATCGTCGCCCAGGCCCTCACCACCGACACCGCCGAGGCGTTCGCGGGCGGCTCGGACATCGCCCTCGTCGGCCCCGCCATGACCCGTGCCGCCAAGGACCGGGTGTTCGCCGAGGCCGGGCTGGGCATCGAGGACGTGGACGTGATCGAGCTGCACGACTGCTTCTCGATCAACGAGATCCTCACGTACGAGGGCCTCGGCATGTGTCCCGAGGGCGAGGGCGGCAAGCTCGCCGAGTCGGGCGCGACCACGTACGGCGGGCGCTGGGTTGTCAATCCCTCCGGCGGCCTGATCTCCAAGGGACACCCGCTGGGCGCCACCGGACTCGCGCAGTGCGCCGAGCTGACCTGGCAGCTGCGCGGCGAGGCCGGTCCGCGCCAGGTCGAGGGCGCGCGGGTCGGGCTGCAGCACAACCTGGGTCTCGGCGGCGCCTGTGTCGTGACCCTCTACCGCGGCCCTGCCGAAGGCCGTCGAGACGACGAGGAGGGCTGAGACATGCCGATCGACCTCGGCACGGCGCTCGGGGCGCCGCCGGCGACCCGGGAGATCGCCTGGACCGGCAGGGACGTGCTGCTCTATCACCTCAGCCTGGGAGCGGGGGCGGACGCGGCCTCCGATCCCGAGCTGTCCTACACCTACGAGCGCGGGCTGCGCGTGCTGCCCACCTTCGCCATGGTCGCCGGACAGGGCGTCTCCTCCGGCGACCGGCCGCCGGCGGCGATGAGCATGCCCGGGATCGACATCGACCTGCGCAGGATCCTGCACGCCGGGCAGACGCTCACCGTGCACCGGCCGCTGCCCGCCGCCGGGCGGGCCGTCGTGTCCTCCCGCGTCGCGAACGTCTGGGACAAGGGCAAGGCCGCGGTGATCGAGATGGAGCAGTCCGCGACGGACGGCGAGGGCTGCCCGCTGTGGACCACGACCATGCGGATCTGGGCGCGGGGCGAGGGCGGCTTCGGCGGCGAGCCGGGACCGGAGACCCCTTGGGCGGCGCCGGACCGTGCGCCCGACTTCGTGCTCGACTCGCCGACCACCCCCGGGCAGGCGCTGCTGTACCGGCTCAACGGCGACCTCAACCCGCTGCACGCGGACCCCGGGTTCGCGCGGGCGGCCGGCTTCGACCGCCCGATCCTGCACGGCCTCGCGTCGTACGGCATCGTGGCCAAGGCGATCGTGGACGGCGTCCTCGGGGGCGAGGTGACCGGGCTGACCGGGCTGTCGGTACGCTTCGCCGGGGTGCTGTTCCCCGGTGAGACGATCCGGACCAGCGTGTGGCGTGAGGGCGACCGGCTGGTGTTCCGGTCCACCTGCCCGGAGCGCGGCGACGCCGCCGTGCTCACCCACGCGACAGCGGAGATTTCATGACGGAGACGCGGATCGACCGTACCGAGCTGACGGCGACCCCGAACAACGAGGGCGTGGACGCGGCGGTCGCCGCGGCCCGCCGCGTGATCGACGCGCTGCTCCACTCCGGCGACCTGTCGGCGGTCGAGATGACCCAGGTCGCCGAGCAGCTGAACGCCGTGGCCGACCACCTGCAGGCGCACGCCCCCACGGTGGGCGAGCGCATGGTCGACATGTGGCGGGGGGAGGGCGTGACCCGGCACGACCCGGTGACAGGGCCGGAGAACGCGATCGCCCCGCCGCTGCGCCTGTACGGCAAGGACGACGGCTCGATCGAGGGCACGGTCGTGCTGGGCATGCCGTACCAGGGACCTCCCGGGTGCGTGCACGGCGGCGTGTCGGCGCTGCTGCTCGACCACACGCTGGGCGTCGCGAACGCCTGGGCGGGGACCTCGGGAATGACGGGCACGCTGACGCTGCGCTACCACCGGGTCACCCCGCTGTTCGAGCCGCTGACGGTCACCGGGCGGCAGACCTCGGTGGACGGGCGCAAGATCCACACCACGGGGTCGATCAGCGCGGGCGGGCAGGTGTGCGTCAGCGCAGAGGGCCTGTTCATCGACAAGCAGCTCGACCGGCCCCGCTGATCACGCCGATCGAGGAAACGCTCTCTCGAACGGCTTCGGCTTCTCGCGGCGATAGACAGGCGTCAGAAGGTATTGACGAGCGGTCAGTTAACAGTAAAGTTACTTTTCTGAGAGCGCTCTCATGGCTTGTCTTCGCACCCCCCAGAGGAGCCGAGAGATGCACATGTCGTTGCGGCGATGGCGGCGAGCCCTACTCGCCGTCGTCCTGCTGACCCAGGTAGTGGTCCTCGCCGCCGGGCAGCGGGCGGCGGACGCCGCCGTCACGCGGTTGCCATTCACGATCACCAACAACTCCGGCCGGGGCGACGCGACGTACGTCTACGTCGTCGCGCGCAACTCGGCCACCGGTCAGCAGGGATACGTGGACGCCGCGGGAACGTGGCGCGCGTACTCCTTCCCCTCGTCGATCCCCAACGGGCCGGTCCCCGCGCCGGACATCGCGATCCCCGGGCCGGGAAACGGCGCCAGCACGACCATCACGCTGCCGCCGAACCTGTCCGGCGGCCGCGTCTACCTGTCCATGGGCGCGAAGCTGCGGTTCTTCCTGACCACGAACGGACTGGTCGAGCCCGCGCCCTGGGTCGACAGCGACCCGAACGCCGGCATCCTCTACGACTGGACCGAGTTCGCCCGGACCAGCAACGGCGGCACGGGCATCTTCATCAACTCGACCACGGTCGACATGTTCAGCATCCCGGTGACGGTCAGCGTCACCGACGCCTCGGGCGGCACCCAGACGCAGGGCATCGCCGGCAACCGCACCGGCATACTCAACGCGTTCGCCGGCCTGGGGTCGCCGTGGTCGGCCCTGACGACGACGAGGGCCTCCGACGGTCTCCCGCTGCGCGTGCTCGCGCCCGTGCACGCCATCGCCAAGGGCCTGTTCCCCTCGACGTACCTCGACTCCTACGTGAACGGGGTCTGGTCCTACTACGCGACGCGTCCGCTGACCGTGCAGACGTCGCTGGGCACCTTCACCGGCACCACCAGCGGCACGAACTGGACGTTCAGGAACGCGTCCGGCGCCGTCATCGGCACGCTCACCAGACCGGCCACGAGCGACGTCTTCGCGTGCTCCGGCGGCATGCAACCGCCGAACCAGCCCGACCAGGCGGCCATCCTCGCGGTCGGCGCGCGGGTGTGCGCCGCGCTCAACCGCGCGACGCTCTCGACGGCCGGCCGGGTCATGTACGACACCCAGCCGACGACGGACGCGACGAGGTTCTACGGGCAGTCCGCGTCGAACCTGTTCAGCAAGACGATCCACGCCAACTCGCTGAACGGCCTGGCCTACGGCTTCTCCTACGACGACGTCGGCGGGTTCGCCCCGACGATCGACCAGCCCAACCCGTCGTCGGCCGGGATGACGATCGGGAGATTCGGCGGGGGCACGGGCGGCCCGGGCGGCGCGAACATCATCGGCCCCGGCGGCAAGTGCGTCGACGTGGCGGGCGACGACACGGGCGGCAACGGCACGGCGGTGCAGCTGTGGGACTGCCAGTCCTACGCGAAGGACCAGTTCTGGACCTGGAGCGGGCAGACGCTGCGCACCCTCGGCCGCTGCCTCGACGTGCGGTCGGGCGGCACCGCCAACGGCACTCCGCTGCAGCTTTACGACTGCAACAACACCGGTGCCCAGAACTGGGTGCGGCTGTCCGACGGGTCGATCCAGAACCCGCAGTCGGGCCGGTGCGTCGACTCGCCCGGCGGCGCGACCGGCAACGGCACCCGCCTGCAGATCTACGACTGCAACGGCACCGCGGCACAGCGCTTCGTCATGCGGTGAGACAGCAGAGTGACAGACCGGCCCGGCGGCGCGCCCTCGCACCGCCGGGCCGGTCGCCCGTCCCGCGGCTCAGGAGCCGGCGATGCCGAGCTCGCGCTTGACCTCCTGACGGAGCACCTTGCCGGTGGCGTTGCGAGGCAGCGCCTCGGTCGTGATCCGCCACCGCGACGGCACCTTGAAGTAGGCGAGCCGGTCCCGCAGATACGCCCGCAGGTCGTCCTCGCCCACGTCCCGCCCGGCCGCCGTGACGACCACGGCCACGACCTCCTGGCCGAGGTCGGAGTGCGGGGCGCCGAGCACGACGCACTCCACCACCGCCGGGTGCTCGGCCAGCGCGTTCTCGATCTCGGCGGGGTAGACGTTCTCCCCGCCCCGGATGATCAGGTCGGAGCGGCGGGTGCTCAGGCGCAGCCGCCCGTCCTCGATCACCCCGATGTCGCCGGTGTGCAGCCACCGGTCCTCCCGGATGGCCTGCGCGGTCGCCTCCGGGTCACGCCAGTAGCCGAGCATGTTGAACGGGCTGCGGACGCAGACCTCGCCCTCCTCGCCCTCCGGCAGCGCCTTGCCCTCGGGGTCGCGGATCTCCAGCCGTACGGTCGCGATCGGACGGCCCAGCGTGCCGGGCGCCTCCTGCAGGTCCATCGGGGTGGCGACGGCGATCGCGGTGGACGACTCGGTCAGGCCGTAGCTGTCCACCAGGGACTGCCGGGCGACCGGGAACGCCTGGCGCAGCCGCTCCTTGAACGCGGGGGAGGACGGCGCCGAGGCCAGCGCGAAGGCGGTCAGCGAGGACAGGTCGTAGCCCGACAGGTCGCCGTGCTCGATCAGCCGGTTGGCCATCGTCGGCACCGCGCCCCAGTTGGTGACCCGCTCCCGCTCGATGAGCCGCAGCACCCGGTCGACGTCGAACGCGCCCAGGTGCATCACGACGGCGCTGCCGGTCGCGAGGCGGGGCACCGCGAGATTGTGCAGGCTCGCGATGTGGAACAACGGCAGCGCCAGCAGGTAGCGCCGGTCCGCGGGGTCCGTGGGGTCGCCGAACGCCTTACCGAGGGCGTCGTTCATCCGGTGGTACTCGACGACGGACGTGAGGTTGCGGTGCGTGTGGACCGCGCCCTTGGGACGGCCCGAGGTGCCGCTCGTGTAGATGATGACCGCCGGGTCGTCCTCGGCGGCGGCGTGCGGGGACAGCGGGGCGCCCGCGTACCGCTCGACGAGCCGGGGGAGGTCCTCCTCCAGGGTCAGGACCGTCGTCCCCGCCGGGGCGAGCGCGGCCCGCTTGGCATCGGCGATGAGCACCTTCGGCTCGGTGTGGCCGAGGGCGTACTCGACCTCCCCGCGTGACCACCACGCGTTGTACGCGACCGCGATGGCCCCGGCGGCCACCGCCGCCCAGAACGAGACGATCCAGCCCGGGTGGTTGGCCGCGTTGATCGCGACCCGGTCGCCGGGGCGCACGCCGTGCTCCTCGCGCAGCGCGGCGGCGAGCGCGGCCACCCGGCGCGCGTGCTCGGCGAAGCTCAGCCGCTCGTCCGCCGTCACGACGTAGTCGCGGTCGCCGTACGCCGCGGAGGCGGTGAGCACCTCGCCGAGATCGCGGTGCCGGTTCTTGAAGACCGTCATGCGCGTGCCGAGGACCTCCTCCTCGGCGAGCTCGAACACCCCGCCGGGACCGGTGAGGCCGGCCATCACCGCCGCCGCCGCGAGCCTCGGATCTGTCGACATGCCTATCAGTTCCCCTTCACGCCGGGATGCACCGCGAGCCGGAGTCAGTCCGTGGCGAGAATTGTGAGCATAGGCCGGGCGCGGCACGCCGGGACTCCCGGTCACCGGGACGGGTGGACGGCCGTCGCCGTCCGGCGTGCCGCTCACTGAGACGCCGAGTGACCGGCTGGATGCTCGCGTTGATCTTCTAGAAGCCCGCAGCCGCCATGGTGTGCGCGACGGCCTTCACCATGCTGGGGAAGGTCTCCGAAGCCCGGGCGACGTTGATGGGCTTCGCGATGGTCGTCATGCCGATCCTGGCGCTGCCCGCGTTGCCGAAGTTCTTCACCTGGGCGAGCGGCAGCGTCAGCGAGGCGGCCTCGGACGGTGGTCTGCTCGGTACGGCCGTGGGGGGGAGCGGTCGCGGTCGCGCCTTCCGCGGGGGCCGGTCCGGTTCCGGTGGTTTCGGCGGCGGCGACGGCGGGGGGCGAGCGCGGTCGAGCACGCCCGGTTCATGTCCTCGGCGATGCCGCCCCCGACCGGTGCAGGCCCTTCCTCCGCAGCGGCCGCCGCGTCCGGCGGGTCCGGGGCGTCGGCTGCGAAGGCCGGCGCCGCCGCGGGTCCTGCCGCAGGCGCGGCGGGGGCGGGTCATCACGGGGCTGGCCACCGGTGCGAAGAAGGCCGGCGACACCGTCTCCTCCTCGATGGATCCTCCGCGGCAGGTCGGAGCCCCGCCGGAGCGAGCCATCAGCGGGACGGCGCTCCGGCCTCGGCCGTTGGACTCGACAACAGTCCGGCCGGGCTCTGCTCCTTGTCCTCGGTGTCGTCTCGGCGTCAGTGACGAAGCCGCCGCCCGGCACGCCTACATCCGCCCACACCTGCATGCGGCGGCCTCGACGTCCGTGACACCATGACGGGGTGATCTCCGCTGATGAGCTCGTTGGCCGGCGGCTTGAACAGGTGACGCTGTCGTTGCACGAGCACTCGAGCGCTGACGAGCCCTCGCTGGTGCACATGTGGCTTCACGTGAGCGGCCTGGGCTCCGTCCGCTTCCACACAGCGCCGGACGATTCGGTCGAACTGGCCCTCGATCAACCACACGGCGACTACGACATGGACGAGTGCGGCCGGGTCGTCGTCGCCTCCGCCCCGCAGGCCTTCCCGATGAGCGGCTTCCTCGGCCAATCGATCCGAGCGGTGAGGCACATCGTGGATCGACACCTCGACGCGGAGATCGGGCTTGTGCTGGAGTTCGATCACGGCCGGGTGAGCGTCCCTGGCGGACGAGTTGGTCGTCACCGATCGCGGTCTGCCGGACGAGACCGGGCTCAGTAGTCGTTGCCACGGTGATCACACCGGTCGGCGGGAAACCACGGCTTGACCGCGGTCCTTCAGCCGGGATCTATCGGCCGATCTGCCTGGCTCCGCCTAAGGATGCCTAGCCGCACAGAACCCGATGCCCCCGCTATGCCGGCCGGCGTCCGTCAGAGTGACGCCGTCCCCCGTCGCCCGGGCCCTGGCTAGAGTTTGTACCTGATCTTGTAGCGGAAGGCGGAGGGTTCGCGATTGGCCGGCCAGAATCGGGGACGCCCCGGGTGGATGCACGTCGGGCCCCTGGAGGAGCGGCTGACACGCGGCTGGAGTCCGGACACCTTCCCCGACGCCGAGCTGCTCCTCGCCGTGATGACGCTGGCCGCAGTGCCTCACGCCCTCGCGGTCCACCTGGCGGCCCACCTCACCGGGGGCGTCTACCTGGGCTACGGCTCGGTGCCGGACCTGCCCGGGTTCGAGTCCCTGCGAAGCCTGCGACTGCCCGTCCAGGACGCCTCATGGGACCTGACTCCGGGGGTCTACGATCCCAACACCCGGCGCATCGGGATCGGTACCGTCCCGTCGACGAGTGTCAGCGTGTGCGGCCACGAGTTGGGTCATGCCTGCGATCACATGGACGGATACCCCTCACGCGAGGAGTTCTGGCAGCACGTGCAGGACAGCTGCCGAGACCGCCTGATACGGCCCTACCGGGAAGATGCCGGCGAGTTGTTCGCCGAGGCCTTCGCGTGCACGCTCATCAGGAAGGTCACCCGCCTGATCCGGCTTTTCGGCGGGGACGAGGCGTCGGCCGAACGCGCCTATCACTGGCTGTCGGGTCGCTACGGCATCGGATGACGGCGCTCGGGGAAGGCCTGTGATGGTAGGCGGGCAAACGTTGCGGTTATGCTGGCGGAGCGGCCATGGTAACGGCTGTTCGAACGGAGAGGCGCGGCGATGAGCGTGATAATGCTGCCCGGCGGTGTGCTCCGCGTGCCGACCGCGACCACTCTGCCTAACGGCACCAAAGTCGACGGCACCCGCGAGGTCCGCCCGGACGACCCGGAATACCCGCAATGGCTGCCCTACGCCCAGCGGGAATCTGAGCTGTGGCAGGGAGACGAGGCTGAGCAGGACCAGCGCATCCTGGCACGTTGGCGGCGCCGCGAAAGCGCCTGAACCCGTTGGGGCCGGTGGTGCGGCGCTGAGCGCAAGCTGAGCGGTACTTCGCGCACACGGCCTGTCGTGCAGGGTGTCAGCAGCGTGCTGGCCCAAATCGCATTCGACCGGCGTGGTGAGGGTGTCGGGCAGCAGGGCGCCGCGCGGGATTTCACTTGCGCCGCGAGTCGCCAGAGCCGGCGGCCGGCGCCATATCGAAAAGATCACCTACCGGCAAAGTCCCATCAGACGAAGATCGGATCCACTACGCTCTGCGCGTCTGAAACTGGGAGGATTCGGGATGCCCCTCATCTACGGCGGGTTCGGTCTGGTTCTGCTCGCCTTATGGATCTTCTGCCTGTTCGACGTGATCGTCGCGGCGGAGGAGGACTGCCGGAACCTGCCCAAAGGGTTGTGGATCCTGATCGTCTTGTTCCTCCCCGAGGTCGGGTCGATCCTGTGGCTGGTCGCAGGCCGGCCGCAGACCGTGACGCGGCCCGGCGGGCTGCCGTACAAGGGCAACACCGGGCGCTTCCCCGAGTACGACCGGCCGGGCCGGTTCGTCCCCTCCAACCCGGACGACGACGAGGAGTTCCTCCGCCGCTGCCGGGAGCGGGCCGAGGAGCAGCGCCGCGCCCACCGCGAACAGCAGCGTCGGGCGGAGAAGAACCAGGACCAGTAGTGGCGGGCTGTGGTGCGAGCCCGATCCGGCCCAACGTCAGCGAGGTGAAGCCGGGCACGGACCGGTTGCCGGGCAGCGCGAGGACGTCCGCGGAGATCTCGAAAGCACGGTCGCGCGCCTCGGGGAGAGGCTGCAGCGCGGCTTCCGGCAGGTGGTCGCCCGACTTGATGTCCGGCGCGACGGCAGCGGTGAGCTGGACGCCGTAGAAGCCGGAAGTCAGGTGGCGGGTCAGGTCCCGGTCCAAGTCCGGGTCACGCTTCTGCCGAGACGACGCGGCTGTACGCGGAACAGAGGAACGAGCTCATCGAACAGGCCGGGGGCCGGGCGTCGTCCAGCGTTTCGGCGAAGACCTCGCTGGTCGTCGCGGGAGAGACCGCGGGGTCCAGCGGGCGGAGCCCGAATCCCTCGTCGTGCGAATCGTGTCCCCGGAGGAGTTCGCCGAGATGGTCGCGCAGCTGTTGTAGGTGACGCTGCTCGTCCGCGTGTAACCACATCACTCAGGCGAGTGGACCTAATTGTTGCTGGCCAGGTTGTTGACGGGGCCAGCGAGCAGGGAGGTCAAAGTTTTCGAGCCCAATGTTCTAGTTGGGCGGCGATCTGGGGTTCCGAGGCGAGGTTTTCGTAACCGGAGTTCCCGAGTCGCACGATGACTGTATCCGTGCTCGGATCGGCGACCATCACTTCTCCGTGGTAACCGAGTGCAGCGTATGCAGGCTGAGGCGTGTCGTGCAGGATCCAGAAACCGTTTCCGTAGCCCATGGGAATGCGGCCGTAGCGGGGCGGGGCACCTGTAGCGTCCGAGACCACCGGTGTGTTGAGCGCAGCCGCGCTGCGGCGTGCGAAGTCGCTGTTCGGTTCGTCGAGGAGAAGCTGGCCGATTCGGGCGATGTCGGGGGCGGATGCGACGAATCCGCTCTCGTGCCAGGGGAAGCCGTGGCTGTCGACGAGCCACCATGCTGGGTTCTGAGCGCCGATCCCTGACCACAGGGCTTCTGCGCCCGGCCCGGTCATGAGGTTCCCGGTTGCGCGCTGGTATGCGATGCCGAGCAGGTTGGGCGCCCAGTCGTTGTATGTGAAGAGGCCAGGCTCGGAGGTGATGCGAGGGTCGTTGATGCTGGCGGTCCTCAGGTCGCTGGCGTAGTAGACGCGTGGGGCGTCCTGGTTGAACCATGGGAACCTGGCGACCACTTGAAAATCGATCCCGGATCGCATGTCCACCAAATCGCTGAGGGTGATCCGCGCGAACCGGGCGTCTCGTTCGTTGAGTTCTGGAACCCACTTCGTGATCGGGTCATCCCAGGCCATCTTCCCTGCCTCAGCAGCCCTCGATAGCAACAGTGCGCTGATCGTCTTGCTGATCGAGAACACGGGCCGTGGTTCGTCGAGCCCGTGGCCCGGGGCAGACCACTGGCATATGAGCTGTCCATGTCGGACTACTACGAGCTGGGTTGCGCCGCCTGGAATCAAGACATCATCGAGGCTCGCGCCGGCCACCCGTCGCACGTCGTCGCATTGATCTGAACCCACCCAGGGCTTCGGATCATCCGCAGGGAGAATCGCGTGCTGCTTCCAGCGGATGTCGTCTGTGCTGGACTCGCCATGGCGGATGACCCGCCATGCGAAGGCAGTGTCTCCGCCGGAAAGGACGACCACCGCCGTCACCGCGACCATCACAGCAGCGGAGAGGGAGAGCAGGCAGATTCTTGCTGTTCGCTTCACGCCATAACTATATGCCATATAGTTATGGCGGAGGAGGTTCCCGATGCCACGTCACTCACGGTTCACACGCGACGACGTGATAGCCGGCGCGCTCTCGATCGCCGACGAACAAGGTCTCGGTGCGGTAACGATGGCTGCGGTCGCCGGACGAGTCGGCGTCACGCCGATGGCGCTCTACCGGCACGTCGACGATAAGGAGCACCTGCTCGATCTCCTGGTCGAAGCCGTGTTGAGTGAGCTCTCGGACCCCGGCAGTCGTCTCTCCGGATGGCCACTGCTCGAGGCGCTTGCTCATGGGCTACGCGCGGCCGCGGAACGGCACCCGCATGTGTTTCCTCTGCTCCTGCAGCGGCCCGCGATCACAAGTGGCAGTCTGCTTCTGCGCGCGCGGATCCGTGGCGCGCTGCTCGACTGTGGTGTTTCGGCTGAAGACCTGGATCGTGGTGAACGTCTCGTCTCTACGGTCGCCCTCGGATTCCTGGCAAGCGAGGCCGGCGGCCGGTTCCACGACGTACCGCCCGACCAGCGTGACATCGACTTTGAAATCCTGCTCGAACTCGTGCGTCAGGGCCTGCCTGCGCTGAACGGCGAGCAATAGTCAAGATCTGTGGATGAGTTGTTGTCGCCTCGCCTGGTGTGGCTACTGGGGGTCGTCGGTCTGCCAGGGGTAGAGAAGCTGCTCGGGGCGCAGCTGCCATGCTTGGAGCGTCGTGGTC
>NZ_JABBWU010000022.1:0-153952 GCF_012999525.1 Microbispora sp. H10836 | reverse complement strand
GCAGGGCGTCCACGAGCCGGCGGTAGAAGTCCAGCCCGCGCCGGTTCACCGGCCCGCGGCCGTCGGGCAGCACCCGCGGCCAGGCAACGGAGAATCGGTAGGCCCCCGCCCCCAGGTCTTTCATGAGATCGACATCCTCTTGCCAGCGGTGATAGTGGTCGCAGGCGAACTCACCCGACTCGCCCCGTGCCACCGCGCCGGGCACCCGGCAGAAGGTGTCCCAAATCGAGGGCCCCCGGCCGTCGGTGTCGACGGCCCCCTCGATCTGGTACGCCGCGGTGGCCGTGCCCCACACGAAGCCCGCGGGAAAGGTCCGCGGCATGGCGGGGCGTTCGTCGGTCGCCGTCATCCCTTGATCGCTCCAGGTTCCGTGCCCGCTCCGGTGAACAGCCCGGACACGGCGGCCGGCCGTGTGGGCGATGGGACCGTTCCCCCGGCAGCCACGGGACCCGCCGAGCCGTACGGCGGGCACACACGCGGGCAGACGGGGTTC
Organism: Microbispora sp. H10836; assembly: GCF_012999525.1. Taxonomy (NCBI): domain Bacteria; kingdom Bacillati; phylum Actinomycetota; class Actinomycetes; order Streptosporangiales; family Streptosporangiaceae; genus Microbispora; species Microbispora sp. H10836. Next base: position 153,459 of record NZ_JABBWU010000022.1, on the reverse strand, counting down.
CGCAGCGAACACCTGAACCCCCTCGCAGGAGGAAGGGAAGCGGCTGCGAGACGTGACAGCGGCCGAGCCCGTGGCAACGAGAAAGCGCCGGCCGATGCTCGCCATCACACATAAAAGAAGGGGCAGCTGTCAAGTCACGAAAACGTGACGGAGGGAAATTCTGCTTACTGGTTGACGAGCCGCCCGATGGTTGCGTATTTTCGGGGAAACCGGTTGCATGAAACCGGTTACAGCGAGATGCGATAGCGTTTGGTCCGTGGCAACGATCAGAGAGCTGGCGCGCCTGTGCGGCGTGTCTCCCGCGACTGTCTCCCGCGTGTTCAACAACCCCAAGGTGGTGAACGCGAAGACCAGGGAGCAGGTCCTGCGGACGGCGCGCCAGATCGGCTACCTGCCCAACGAGTCGGCCCGCACGCTGGCCACCAAGAAGTCCTTCATGGTCGGCCTCGTGTGGGACACCGACCACCGCCGCCCCGGCTGGCGGCACCCGTTCTTCCAGGAAATTCTCATCGGCCTGAAGACCGCGCTCAGCGGCCGCGGCTACCACCTGCTCATGCTGGCCACGAGCGGGGAGCCGACAGAGGACGCCTACGTACGCGCCGTGCGCAGGCACAACCTCGACGGCGTGGTGATGATCGACAGTGGCACGTGGGACCCCTCACTGCGGCAACTGGCCGAGTCGGGCATCCCCTGCGTCAGCCTCGACCGTCCCGTGCAGGGTCCCCGCGCCACGTACGTCACCTCGGACAACGTCGGCGGCGCCCACCTGGCCGTACGGCACCTGCACGAGCAGGGACGCCGGGCCATCGCCACGATCACCGGCCCGGCGCACACACGGCCGGGCGCCGAGCGCCTGCAGGGCTACCAGGACGAGCTGGCCCGGCTGGGGCTGCCGCGCCGGCCCGAGTTCGTGGTCGAGGGCGACTTCTACCTGTCGGGCGGCCACGCCGCGATGCGCCGCCTGCTGGAGGCCGGCGACCGGCCCGACGCCGTGTTCGTCGCGGGCGACGAGATGGCCGTCGGCGCACTGGTCGCGATCGGCGAGGCCGGCCTGAAGGTGCCCGAGGACATCGCCCTGGTCGGGTTCGACGACATCGAGGTGGCGGCGCTCGTGCCGCCGGGCCTGACGACCGTCGCCCAGGACAAGGACGGGTTCGGCACCGCCGCCGCGGAGGCGGTCGTCTCCATGATCAACGGCGCGGACGCCCCGCCGCCCCGGATCCTGCCGGCCACGCTCGTCGTGCGCGGCTCCAGCACGCCTCCGCTCTGAAACCTGGCTTCTTCACGCATGCTCAGGAATCGCGGCGAGGCCGGTCACCCCGCTGGAGACAGCCCCGCCCCTCACCGCGGTCCGCGTCCGGGCCGGTCACCGCGCCGGAAGAACCCCCGGTCCTCGCGAAGCCCGCTCCGCTGGGCCTTCGCCGCGGTCCTCGCTCCCTTCCGGCCCGCTCCCTCCCAGCCCGGCTGAAACCTGTGTGGACAGCGTGCATTCTGGAGCGCTGTGCTCCCGGAGGCGCTTATCGTGATGAGGCATCCATCGCTTTGATCCTCCGGGGGACTTCTGTGTCCGAGCAGTCCTGGCCTGCCCGCATCCGTACCGAGTTCGCGCAGCGCGTGCTGGATTTGCGGCACCAGCACCCCGGGATCCTCGCCTCGCTGGACCAGCACATGGCCGCCGTCAGGCACGCCATCGCGGAGCTGGGCGAGCGCGTGGGGCCCGCCTCTCTGGTCGCCTACCTGATCGGCTACTGGGACGGCGCGCGGGAGAAGGGCTGGCTGGCGCCGGGACCGGACCAGCCGCTCGACTTCGCCGCCCTGCGCATGACCGCCGTCTGCCTGATGCTCGACGCCGCGGCCGAACCGGCCTGACGACGCGGCGGCGGGGCGCCCCTCCCCGTGGAGGGACGCCCCGCGACGAACGGCGACGCGCTCACCCGCGCGGCGACGGGGGCTCCTCCGGAGGATTCGTCCAGGAGGAGGTGGGCCGCGCCTCGCCCGGCGCGTCCTGCGGCATCGGGGCGCCCTGGGGTCCGGGAACCCCCTGAGATCCCGCCTGCGCCCCCGGTGAGACCGCACTCCCCGGTGAAACCGTGCCGGCCGGAGGAACAGGGGTCGTCGGTGCGCCCGGGGCGGCCGGGGGAGTGCTCTCGGGATACGCGGGCCGGGGCGCCTGCGCGCCCTCGGCGCTCGGCGCACTCCCGGCGTTCGGCGCGGCACCCTGCGGGTACGCCGCCGGGGCCGGCTGGGCGAAGGCCCCCACCCGCTGCTCGGTCCGCGGCACGGTGACCGTCTCCATCGCGTCGGCACGGCCCCGGCTGTAGGCCGCGGCCTGGGCGCGGATGGTGTCGGTCTCGGCCTCCGCGCGGTTCAGCCAGCGCTCCCAGCGCTGCTGCATGGGCCGGACCAGGCCCCCGCCGACGCCGACGATGAGGATGCCGGCCACGGCGGCCAGGAAGGTGATCAGCACCGGGGTCGTGACGGTGGTCGCGACCTCGATCTGGTTGAGCGCGGCGATGACGCCGAGGCCGATGATGAACACCGACGCGATCGTGGCCAGCGCCCGGCCGTACGACAGGGAGCCCAGAGCGGCGGTGACGATGTCCTTGACCGCCCTGGCGATGGCGGTGGCGACCACGACGATGACGATCGCCACGGCGGCCTTGGGCAGCCACGCCACCACTCCGGCGAGCAGCTCGCTGACGGGGTTGGGCCCGAAGACGGAGAAGGCGATCTGCAGCGTGACCAGCAGGACCGCGTAGTAGACCAGTTTCGCCAGCAGGCCGGACGCGTCGTACCTGCTGCGCGCCAGCACCCGCCCCACACTGCCGCGCTCGACCCACCGGTCGAACCCGACGCGTTCGAGAACGGCGTCGACGGCCTTCCGCAGTGCCTTGGCGATCAGCCAGCCCACGGCGAGGACGACGACGAATGCGAGGAACTTGGGGACGAACGTGGCGACCGACGACCATGCGTCAGCCACTCCTCTTCCCCAGTCGACCGGAGCGGCCATGGGTCCTCCTGTTCAGAGCCTTCCGCGACGTACGACGCCCACGGCTACCCGGTGATCCGCGTCTCATTCCGGACGCGTGTCCGGCCCGGCACGCGAAGCGACGCTCCGCCCCGGCAGAGGCGCACGTCAGCCCTGCCGTAGGCACCCGGAGAAAAATCGGGAATGTCCTCGCTTCCGTATGCTGTACGGTATGACGTACGACAAGAGAGGGGCCTGTTCGTGTACGAGCCGAGCGACGAGGAACTGAAGAGCGTCGAGGACTGGTTCTCCCAGTACGACGCGCTCGCCGAGCAGGGGGAGATCGAGAAGCTGGCCGACCTGGCGGTCTTCCCGATGAACCTGGTCACCGACGTGCCGGGCGGATTCGCCGCGGTGCGGCAGTGGACGCGCGAGGAGTACGTCGAGGCGATGAAGGAGGCCATGGGCGGCGGAACGGCGGGGCTCGGGCTCGAGTCGGTGCGAACGCCGCGTTTCCTCAGCCCCAACCTCGTCTTCGTGGAGACCACGGCGACGATGACGGTCGAGGGCCGGAGGGAGAGCATGCACTACGGCGACCTGCTGGTGCGCACCGAGGAGGGGTGGGCGTTCCAGACGATGGCACAGGGCGGCTGGGGCCACGGCTGGCCGCCCGCCGAGCGCGGCTGATCAACGGCTGATCAACGGCTGATTCGCGGCGGGCACGCGGCCGATCCGGCCACGCGGCCCGGAAAAACAAACTGCGCACGAAACCGCGGCGTGGTTAGGATTTCCGCTGCCGCGAAGGATCCGGCGGCTCGGGAAACAGCACAAGAGTGGCCGGTCTCCGGAGCCGGCACATGAATGACCACGCACCTCCCGGTGCGAAGGCAGCGGTTACTTCGAGGTTCGAATCCTTACAGCTCCCATGGGCTGCCGGCCCCACAGGCGGGCCAACCGCCGTCACCCCGATCTCGGGAGGAGCACGACTTCACCGGCCGCGCCCGGTGCGAAGGCAGCGGTTACTTCGATTCGGGATCGAGTGGTCGCAGGTTCGAGTCCTGCCCGGCCGGAAATCCGGCCGGTAGCTCAGCCGGCAGAGCGCTGTCACCGCCGCCGCTTCCGATCTCGGGCGCGTTCCGGAGAACGAGGACGGGCTCCTTCCCTGACGTGGAAGGAGCCCGTTTCCATGGCGAAATTCAACACCGGCACGGCCAGGCCCGCGGCGGTCAGCCCGGTCACCACCGAGGCCGTCCCGCGCGGTCGTACGCACGAGGGCGCGCCCGGCTACCTCCGCGACCCCAGGTCGGAGCTGTTCGTCCTCGCGGTGTCGAACATGGCCGGGGAGGACACCTTCTACGAGAGCGCGGGCGACCGCGACGGCAGGTTCCGCGCCCTCGTTCACCGGGTCGCGGTGGAGGACGGCGACTGGATGGCCCGTTTCCTGCCGTGGCTGCGGGGCGGGGCGAACATGCGCTCGGCGTCCCTGGTCGCCGCCCTGGAGTCCGTGCACGCCAGGCTCGCCGCCGGGCTGCACGGCGGCAACCGCGAGCTCGTCGCCTCCGTGCTCCAGCGGGCGGACGAGCCGGGAGAGGCGCTCGCCTACTGGACGTCCCGGTACGGCCGGGCCGTCCCCAAGCCGGTCAAGCGCGGCATCGCCGACGCCGTGCGGCGGCTCTACACCGAACGCTCCCTGGTCAAGTACGACAGCGGCGCGCGCGGCTTCCGCTTCGGCGACGTCGTCGAGCTCGTCCATCCCACGCCCGCGGACGACCGGCGCGCCTGGCAGGGCGACCTGTTCGCGCACGCGCTCGACCGGCGCCACAACCGCGACAAGCCGATCCCGGCGTCACTGCGGACACTGCGTGAGCGGGCCGCGCTACTCGCCCTTACGGCGGAGGAGCGCCGGACGGCGCTGTCCACGCCGGAGCGCCTCGCCGCGGCGGGCATGACCTGGGAGGCGCTCGCCGGCTGGCTCCAGGGCCCGATGGACGCACAGGCCTGGTCGGCGGTCATCCCGTCGATGGGATATATGGCGCTTTTGAGGAATTTGCGGAACTTCGACGAGGCCGGCGTGGGCGACGACGTCGCCGAGCGGGTCATCGCGAGACTCACCGATCCGGAGGAGGTCGCGCGTTCCCGGCAGCTGCCGTTCCGGTTCTTCTCGGCGTACCGGAACGCGCCGTCGCTCCGCTGGGCCCACGCCCTGGAGACGGCGCTGACGCTCGCCACCCGCAACGTGCCGTCGTTCCGGGGACGCACGCTCGTGCTCGTGGACACGTCGTCGTCCATGGCGTCCGGGGCGGTCTCCGCGCGGTCGACGGTCGCCCCCGTCGACACGGCGGCGCTGTTCGGCGTGACCCTCGCGGCGCGCGGCGACCGGGTGGACCTCGTGGGCTTCGCCAACGGCGTCTTCCGGCACGAGATCCGGCCGGGAGCGTCCGTGCTGCGTGAGGTCGAGCGGTTCCGCGCCCGGATCGGCGAGGTCGGCCACGGCACGCTGATCGCCGACGCGCTCACCCGGTCGTGGCACGGTCACGACCGTGTGGTGATCCTCTCGGACATGCAGACCATGGCCGGGTCCCACGGAGGAGGGGTCACCACCGCGGTTCCGGCGAGCGTGCCGGTGTACGGCTTCAACCTCGGCGGCTACCGAGCCGCGGCGATGCGGACCGGCTCGGCGAACCGGCACGAGTTCGGCGGCTTCTCCGACGCCTGCTTCCGCATGATCCCCTTGCTGGAGGCGGGCACGTCGGCCGACTGGCCCTTCTGACCTCGGCGGCAGCGCGGCGAGGGCCCGGTCCGTGCGTAGCGGGCTTCGCCAGGACCGGGCCCTCCGCCTTGCCCGGCGGTGTCCCGGCGATCCACGCCATCACTCACCACAGGGGGGCGACGCATCCCGCTCCGGACAGTTGTATAAGCTTCCTATGTAAATCTGGTTCCCGTCCGGAGGAACTCCTGTGTCCGACTCCCCGAACGCCGATTCCCGCGAGGATGCCCACCCGATCGCGGCCATCCTGGACGACCTCGCGGTGCTCGCCGTACGGCGGCTGTCCACGCGCGAGATCAGCCTCACGGCCGCGACGACCCTGTCGTACCTGGACAGGAACGGCCCGGCGCGGCTCAGCGTGCTCGCGGCTGAGCAGGGCGTCACCCAGCCGTCGATGACCCAGCTCGTGCAGCGCCTCGAGCGCGAAGGGCTGGTGAGTCGCGGCGTCGACGCCCAGGACGGCCGGGCCGTGCTGGTCGGCGTCACCGACGCCGGCCGCGCGCTGCTGGCCGAGCGGCGCCGCCGGCGCAGGGAGCGGCTCGACGAGATGCTCGGCACGCTGTCCCCCGGCGAGCTGCGTGAGCTGACGCGGGCCGCCGGCGAGTTCCTCCCCCTGCTCCGGCGCCTGCTCCAGAGCGCGGCCGACGAGTAGGGGCCCGGTCGGCTCCCCCTCGCTACTACCAGGAGGTCCGGTGAGCTCTGCTCATGCCCCCGTCTCCAATCCCTTCAAGCAGCCGAAGGCGGTCTGGGCCGTCGCCTTCGCCTGCGTGATCTCGTTCATGGGTATCGGCCTGGTGGACCCGATCCTGCCGGCCCTCAGCTCGAAGCTGCACGCCACGCCCAGCCAGGTCTCCCTGCTGTTCACCAGCTATCTGGTCGTGACCGCCGTGGCGATGCTGGTCACCGGGTGGGTCTCCAGCCGGATCGGCGCCAAGCGCACCCTCATCGCGGGCCTCGCCCTGATCGTGGTGTTCGCCGCCCTCGCCGGGATGTCCGGCAGCATCGGCGGCATCGTCGGCTTCCGCGCCGGCTGGGGCCTCGGCAACGCCCTGTTCATCGCCACCTCGCTCGCCGTCATCGTCGCGTCGAGCAGCGGCGGCTTCGCCGGAGCGATCATCCTGTACGAGACCGCGCTCGGCGTCGGGATCGCGGTCGGCCCCCTGCTCGGCGGCGTGCTGGGCGGCATCAGCTGGCGCGGCCCGTTCTTCGGCGTCGCGGTCCTGATGGCGATCGCGCTGATCGCCACCGTCACCCTGGTGCGGCCGACGCCCACGCCGGCGACCAGGACCAGCGTGACCGCCCCGATCAAGGCCCTGCGCCATCGCGGCCTGCTCATCCTGGGCCTGACCGCGCTCTGCTACAACTGGGGCTTCTTCACGGTGCTCGGCTACGCGCCGTACCCGATGGAGCTCAACGAGCACCAGCTCGGCCTCGTCTTCACCGGCTGGGGAATCCTCGTCGCGGTCTTCTCGGTCTTCGGCGCCCCGCGGCTGCAGGCCCGCTTCGGCATCGCCCGCACGCTCTACGCCAACCTCGTGCTGTTCAGCCTCGACATCCTGGTGATCGCGCTGTTCACCGACAACCGGACCGTCGTGATCTGCGGCGTGATCGTGGCCGGCATCTTCATCGGCGTCAACAACACGGTCACCACCCAGGCGGTCATGACCGTCTCGCCCGTGGAGCGGCCGATCGCCTCCGCGTCGTACGGCTTCATCCGATTCATCGGCGGCGGCCTCGCGCCCTTCGTCGCGGGCAAGCTCGCCGAGCACTTCGACAGCCGGCACGCGCCGTTCTACCTGGGCGCCGCCGCGGTGCTCCTCGGCGCGGTGGTCCTCACCGCCGCGCACCGGCAGCTCGGCGAGGCCGAGCGCGCCCAGGCGGAGATGGCCGCCGCCGACCCGGCCGCCGCGCGGCGGGAGGAACTGGAGGAGGAGGCCCTGGCCGAGGACATCGGCTCGGCCACCTGATCGACGCGCCCGGTGCGCGCGGGCCGGGTCAGATCCGCGTGAGCAGGTCGGGGGTGAGCGCGGCGACGCCGGCGCAGCCGGACAGGGCCAGGGTGAGATCGGTCTCCGCGAGCACGCAGCGGATCACGTGCTCCACCCCGGCCTGCCCGTCCAGCCCCAGCCCGTACGCGTACGGACGGCCGAGCAGCACGGTCCTGGCGCCGAGCGCGAGCGCCTTGACGACGTCGTCCCCGGTGCGGATGCCGCCGTCGAACAGCACGGTGAGCCGGTCGGCCACGGCGTCGGCGACGGCCGGCAGGGCGTCGGCCGCCCCGATCGAGCCGTTGACCTGGCGTCCGCCGTGGTTGGAGACGACGACGCCGTCCATTCCGGCGTCGGCGGCCAGGCGGGCGTCGTCGGGGTGCAGGACTCCCTTCAGCACGATCGGGCCGTCCCAGTGCTCGCGCAGCAGCGCGAGGTCCGGCCATGTCTTGCCCGGGTCGCCGAACATGCCCACGAAGTGCAGGACCGCCGCGTTCGGGTCCTCGTGCACCGGCCGGGCGAGCCCGGCCTGGAACGCCGGGTCGGTGAAGTAGTTGGCCGTGCCGACGCCGCGCAGGAACGGCAGGTACGCCTGGTCGAGGTCGCGGGGCCGCCAGGCCAGCAGCGGGGTGTCGAGGGTGACGACGAGCACCGTGAACCCCGCCGCCTTGGCCCGGGCGAGGAAGCTGAGGGTGACCTCGCGGTCCTTGCCCCAGTAGAGCTGGAACCACCGCTCGCCGTCCCCCATGGCCGCCGCGACGTCCTCCATCGGCGTGCTGGAGGCCGACGACAAGGCGAAGGGCACGCCCAGCGCCGCCGCCGCGCGGGCGGCGGCCCGCTCGGCCTCGGGGTGCATGATCGACAGCACGCCGATCGGCGCCAGCGCCAGCGGCGCGGGCAGCTTCCTGCCGAGCACGGTCACCGACAGATCGCGTTCGCGCACGTCGCGGAGCATCCGCGGCACGATCCGCCAGCGGTCGAGCGCCTCGCGGTTGGCACGCCCGGTGCGCCCGCTGCCCGCGCTCCCGGCGACGTAGCCGAACGGGCCCGGGCCGAGCCGCCGCTCGGCCATCTCCTCCAGCCGGGTCAGGTCGGTCGGCAGCCGGGGCACGGCCCCCGTCATGCCGTTGAGGTAGATCTCGTACTGGAAGTCCGCCCAGGTGGTCATCGTCGTCCTCGTTCCGCGACCGAATCGACAGCGGCACGCTACCGAATCATCGCCCTCATCGCCCGAAAGCCGACAACCCGGTCATACCAGCTCACCGCGGCCCGGGAGCGCGGCGGAAGGCGAAGGGCTCGCTCTCGCGGCCCGGCACGACGAACCAGCACTCCCCGGTGCCCTCGCTCGCCAGCAGCGAGACAAACGCGTCGACGACCGTCTCGACGTCGAGGATCGGGAACTTCAGCTCGTCCAGCAGCGTCTTGATGTCGCCGTCCAGGATCGCGGTGTCCGCGAACGACGGGCACAACCCCTGCACCCGGATGCCGAGGGGCTCCAACTGTGGGCCGAGCGAGCGGACGAGCCCGACGACCGCGTGCTTGTTGGCCGCGTAGACGGGATCCTGCGGAATGCCCACGATCCCCGCCATGCTGGCGGTCGCCACGATCACACCTCCGGCCCGCATCGCCGGCAGCGCGGCGTGCACGCCGAAGACGACGCCGTCGAGGTTGATCCCCATCACGCGCCGGTAGCGGTCGAGGTCGAAGTCCTCGCCGAGCCCGCAGCCCGAGGCGACGCCCGCGTTGAGGAAGGCGAGGTCGAGCCCGCCGTGCCGCTCGACCGCGAGCGCGACCGCGGCCTGGTTGTCCTCCAGCCGGGACACGTCGGTCCGGACGAACGAGGCGCCGATCTCCTCCGCGGTGCGCGCGCCGGCCTCGGCGTCGACGTCGGCCAGCACGACGTGCGCGCCGTACGCCGCCAGGCGGCGGGCCACACCCGCGCCGATGCCGCCCGCGCCCCCGGTGACGAGCGCGACCTTGCCGGAGATGTCGTCGGTGTTCACAGTGGGAGCCCTCCCGTCGCGGCCCTGGTCGAGCCGGTGGCCCGGTAGGCCTCGATCGTCCGTTCCGCGATGCGCATCTGGTGGATCTCGTCGGCGCCGTCGGCGAACCTGGCCCATCGGGCGTGCTGGAACATGTGCGCCAGCGGAGTGTCGGTCGAGTAGCCGAGCGCCCCGTGGATCTGGATGGCACGGTCGACGATCCGGTTGAGGCTGTTCGCCACGAAGTGCTTGGCCATCGAGACCTCGGTGCGGAAGTCCTCGCCCTTGTCGATCTTCGAGGCGGCGTGCAGCACCATGAGCTTGCACTGGTACAGCTCCATCGCCGAGTCGGCGATCATCCACTGCACGCCCTGTTTGCCGGCGAGCAGCGACCCGTGGCTGTACCTGTCCAGCGCCCTGCCCACCATCATGTCGAGGGCCGTCTCCGCCTGCGATATCCACCGCATGCAGTGCGCCAGCCTGGCCGGGCCGAGGCGGTACTGCCCCAGCCGGTGGCCGTTGCCCCGCCCGCCGAGCACCGCGGAGTCCGGCACGCGCAGGTCGGTGATGACGATCTCGCTGTGGCCGGTCGAGCCGTGCATGGTCTCGATCTCGCGTACGTCGTGCCAGCCCTCGGCGGGCAGGTCCACGAGGAAGGCGGTGTTGGCGCCCCGCGCGCCCTCCGGCAGGTCGAACTCCGTCTTGGCGATCAGGATCGCGAAGCTCGCCCTGCGGGCGTTGGAGATGAACCACTTGTGCCCGTTGATCACCCATTCGTCGCCGTCCTTCACGGCGCTCGTACGAATGAGCGTGGGATCGGAGCCGGCCACCTCGGGCTCGGTCATCGCGAAGCACGACATCTTCACGCCGTCGAGCAGCGGACGCAGGTAGCGCTCCTTCTGCTCGTCGGTGCCCCAGTGCAGCAGCGTGTGCATGTTGCCCTCGTCGGGCGCCGCGCAGTTGAGCACCCACGGGCCGAGCCTGGTCTTGGCCGCCTCGGCCTGCACCATGGCCAGTTCTACGTGGCCGAGGCCCATGCCGCCCCACTCCTCGGGCATGTGCGGCAGCCAGAGCCCCTCCTCCTTGGCCCGGCGGCGCAGGTCGAAGATCGTGCGCAGGTACTCGTCCCGGGTGAGCGCCTTCTCCTCGGAGTCCTCGAACGGCTTCACCGCCGGGATCACGGTCTCCTGGACGAACGTCCGCACCCGTGCGCGTATCTCCTCGTGCTCGGGAGCGAGCGTGAAGTCGATGGCCATGATCCTCCCTCGGGGCCCGCTAATGCGGCTGCCGCACCATATAAGGCGATCGCCTGAAATACCGTATCCTTCGGGCGTACGGGCGACAAGGGAGGCGTGATGGCGGCGGAGACCACGGTCCGGCGGCTCGTGGACGCCGCGGAACGCCTGTTCGCCGAGCGCGGCATCGACGCGGTCTCGCTGCGCGAGATCAACGCCGCCGCCGGGCAGCGCAACTCCACCGCGCTGCAGTACCACTTCGGCGACCGCGCCGGGCTGCTGAAGGCGGTGCTCGCCAAGCACCGGCCGGAGATCGAGGCGCGGCGCCACCAACTTCTGGACGAGTACGAGGCACGCGGCCCGCTGCCGCCGGCCCAGGCACGTCGCACGCTCGCCGCCGCGCTCGTCCGCCCGGCCGCCGCCAAACTGGCCGACCCCGACGGCGGCCGGGCCTACCTGCGTGTCATGGAGCAACTGCTCCACCGCATGCCGCCCAGCATCCCCGATGACGGCGGCGGCAGCATCGGCCGCTGGCGGGAGCTGGTCGCCCCGCTGCTCCCCGAGGCCGCCGTACGCCTGCACCAGCGCTTCATGGCGATCCGCATGACGTACGTGGAGCTGGCCCGCCGGGCGGGCGCGGCCCCGGCACGGGACGACCGCCTGTTCACCAGCCACCTGATCGACGTGGTCACGGCGGTCCTCGCCAGCGACGTCTCCGAGGAGACCGCCCGACTCCTCGCCGAACGCGAGCAGCGCCCCTGAGGGCGGCTCGGCCGTCATCGCCGTACTTTTGCCCTGTCTGGGGAATTCGCTGCCGGAGCCTAGCGGCATCGGGGGCACACACTCCCTAGGACGACCGCCTCATGGCGGTGTCATCGGGCATCAGGGGATCCGGCGGCGGACATGATCCCGCGTCCGTCTCGCGGGTCGCGCCGGGCACTTCTCGTGTGGATCGACGAACCCGCCCAAGTCACACGCGATCGGCCAAAGGGTGATCATGCCGAGTCACGCATCGCGAACAGCACGGGTCGGGAGCGGCCCGCGGATTCCGTCCAGGCGATCACGCGGACGGCTGCACCACGTCTTCGAGGCACGTTGTGACCTGACGCCGGGGGCGACGGCTCTGGAGTGCGGACAGCTGAGGTTGACGTACGCCGCGCTGGACGCCCGGGCGAACCGGCTGGCGCACCTGCTGCGCGACCTGGGGATCGGATGCGGATCCCGCGTCGCGATCCTGCTGCCGAGGTCGGTGCACACGTACGTGGCACTGCTCGCGGTGGGCAAGGCGGGCGCGGCGTTCGTGCCGATCGACCCCCAGTCGCCGCCGGACCGGGTCGGCTACATCCTCGACGACGCCGGCGTCGACCTCGTGCTCACCACGTCGGACCGGTCGCTGACCGTCGTCGCGCTGGGGCACCGCGTGCTCGACCTCGACGCCTCCGCCGGCCTCGCCGCCGCCGCGCCGATCACCCGCCCGCTCGACGGCGCGGCCGACGACGATCCGGTCGCGTACGTCATGTACACCTCCGGGTCGAGCGGCCGGCCGAAGGGCGTCGAGGTGGCGCAGTCGAGCATCCGCAACTTCCTCGACATCGTGCCAGGCCTGTACGGCGTGCGGCCGCACGACCGGGTCTACCAGGGGATGACGATCTCCTTCGACTTCTCCATCGAGGAGATCTGGCCGACGTGGTCGGCCGGCGCCGCCCTCGTCGCGGGCCCGGCCGGCTTACCGCAGTTCGGCGCGGAGCTCGCGGACTTCCTGGACCAGAGCGGCATCACGATGCTCTACTGCGTCCCGACCCTGCTCGCGACGATCCCGCGTGAGCTGCCGCGCCTGCGCACACTGATCGTCGGGGGCGAGCCCTGCCCGCCCCGGCTGGTGGAGCGGTGGAGCCGGCCGGGCCGCCGGATCCTCAACACGTACGGGCCCACCGAGGCGACCGTCACCGCGACCTGCGCCGAACTGCTCCCGGGGCGGCCGGTCACCATCGGCCGGCCGTTGCCGACCTACTCCGTCGTGCTGCTCGACGAGCGGCGCGACCCGGTGCCGGACGGCGAGGTCGGCGAGATCTGCATCGGGGGGCCCGGCGTCGCCCGCGGCTACGTCGGCCGTCCCGACCTGACCGCCGACCGCTTCATCCGGCATCCGCTGGCCTCCCCCGGCGGCAGGTTGTACCGCACCGGGGACCTCGGCCGCGTGACCGCGACCGGGGAGATCGAGTATCTCGGCCGCGCCGACTCCGAGGTGAAGATCCGGGGACATCGGGTGGACCTGGGCGAGATCGAGAACGTGCTGCTGGAGGACGCCGGCGTCGCCGAGGCCGTGGCCGCCCTCATGCCCGTGCCCGGCACGGGCGCCTCCGGCGGCGAACTCGCCGCATACGTCGTGCCCGCGGCAGCCAACGGGGACGGCGACCGGGCCCTCGCCGGGCGGCTTCACGACCGGCTGCGCCGCAGGCTGCCGTCGTACATGCTGCCCTCGTTCCTGGACGTCGTGGCCGCACTGCCGGCCATGCCGAGCGGCAAGGTGGACCGCAGGAGGCTGCCCCCGCCGACCGGCCGTCGCCTCGTGGGCCCCGGGCCGGTGACGCCCGCCGAAGGTGAGCTGGAGACACGCCTGCGTGAGGTGTGGGCGGAGGCGTTCGGCCTCGCCCCCGAGTCGCTGTCGGTCGAGGCGGACTTCTTCACCGACCTCGGCGGTCACTCCCTGCTGGCGGCACGCGTGGTGTCGCTGCTGCGCGCCGGTGAGATCGGCGCGGGCCTCGCGGTGCGCGACCTCTACGCCAACCCCACCCTGCGCCGCCTCGCCGCGCATCTGGGCGGCCGTACGGGTGTGCCCGAGCCGGCCGCCCCGCCCCGCCCGGCTCCCCTGCGGCACGGCGGCCGCCGGATCGCGCTCGCCGGGGCCGCGCAGAGCGCGGTCATCTACCTGCTGCTACTCGTGATCACGCTGCCGGTCTCCGTCACGTTGCACGGGTGGACCAACCCCCGTCCGATCCCCGGGGTCCCCAGGAGGGACGAGGGGTGGCTGCTGCTGCCCGCGGCCGGCGCCGGCATGCTCGCCACGCTGGCGCTGGCCGCGATGACCGCCTACCTCTGGGTGCGCTGGCTGCTGCCGGTCCTGCTCGCGCGACCGCTGGCTGCCGGGATCCGGCCCGGCCGATACCCGTTGTGGGGCGCCACCTACCTGCGGCTGTGGACACTGCAGCTGCTGCTGTCGGTCTCCCCGCTGCCGCTGCTGAGCGGCTCCCCCATGATGGGGGCGTACCTGCGGCTGCTCGGCGCGCGGGTCGGGCCCGGCGCCGCCGTCGCTACGGCCGACGTCAACCTCCCGTCGCTGCTGCGGATCGGTGCGGGCGCCTCGATCGGATACCGGGCCTCCCTGCACGCGTGGGCGGTGGTGGACGGCTGGGTGGTCGTCGCCCCCCTGGAGGTCGGTCCGCACGCGTTCGTCGGGAACGGCGTCGTGCTCGCGCCGGGCGCACGGGTCGCCGCCCACGCCGGGCTCGGCGACCAGTCGGCGCTGACGCGGGGCGAGACGGTGCCGGAGGGCGAACGGTGGGCCGGGTCGCCGCCGACTCCCGTGGAGTCTCTCGGGCCGGTGGTGGAGACGATGCTGCGCGCCCCTGCCCCGCCCGGGTGGAAGGCGCGTCACGTGGCCGCGACGGTGGCCGTCCTCTGCTGCCTTGAGGCGATCATGCTGGCCTCGATCGTGCCGAGCGTCCTGGTCGTCTGGGCGGCCGTGGCCGCCTGGGGTCTCGCGGCCGGTCCGGCCGCCGTCCTGGTGGCGGGCCCGCTGTACGTCGTCGTCGTCTGCGCGGCGGTGGCCGCCGGCAAACGTCTCGTCCTGCCGAAGGCGCCGGTCGGCGTCCACCCGGCGCGTTCCTGGCTCGGCGTACGCAAGTGGGCGGTGGACAAGCTCCTGGAGCTCAGCCTGAGGTCGACCAACTCGCTCTACGGCACGCTGTACACCTCCCCGTGGCTGCGGCTGCTCGGCGCGCGGGTCGGCCGTCGCGCCGAGGTGTCCACGGCCGCACAACTCGATCCCGACCTCCTCACGCTGAGCGAGGAGAGCTTCGTCGCGGACATGGCCAGCGTCGGCGCCGCCAGTTTCGCCCATGGTCACGTCGCCTTCCTGCCGACCGAGGTGGGCAGGCGCGCGTTCGTCGGCAACGCGGCCGTCATCCCGGCGGGGACGCGGATGGGACCGGGGTCCCTGGTGGGTGTCAGCACGGTCCCGCCGCGCGACGGCGTGCCCGAGGGCACCTCGTGGCTGGGCTCTCCCCCGATCCACCTTCCCGTACGGCAGGACAGCGGCTCGTTCTCGGAGGACCAGACGTTCCGGCCGGCTCGCGGGCTGGTGCTTCACCGCCTGGGCATCGAGTTCTTCCGCACCACCCTCCCGGCGACGCTGTTCGGCGCGGGTTTCTACCTCTACCTGCTGGGCGTGCACGCGCTCGCCCGCGTCCTGCCCCTGCCCGCGGTCGCGGCCGCCGCGCCGCTCGTCGCCGGTGCGGCAGGGCTGGGGATGATCGGCTGCTGCGTCGCCGCCAAGCGACTCCTCATCGGCGTGTACCGGCCGAGGGTGGAGCCGTTGTGGAGCCGGTTCGTCCGGCGCACGGAGTTCGTCACCGGGCTGTACGAGGCCGCCGCGGTTCCGGCCGGCGTCGCTCTCCTGGCCGGCACCCCGTTCCTCCCGCCCGTGCTGCGGTGGTTCGGGGCCCGCATCGGCAGGCGCACCTGTATAGCGACCACCTACCTGACCGAGTTCGACCTCGTGGAGATCGGTGACGACGTCGCGATCGGATCGGGGGTGTCACTGCAGACCCATCTCTTCGAGGACCGGGTCATGAAGATGTCCGCGGTGACCGTACGGTCCGGCGCGAGCATCGGCGCCCGCGCCGTGGTGCTCTACGACTCGGTGATGGGCGAGGACGTGTCGCTCGGCGCTCTGTCACTGCTGATGAAGGGCGAGCGGCTCACGCCGGGCACGAGCTGGCGAGGCATCCCGGCGCAGGCCGGCCTCGCCTGAGAGATCGGGGACAAACACATGGGATCCACTACGGGCATCCTCAAAACCCTCCGCCGCGTCCTCCGTCCCGAGAAGGCCCCTCCGCCACGCTCCGGACGGCCGATCGCGCTCGTCTACCGGGGCCCGGCCTCCATCGCCGGATGCTCGGAGGCGGTCGCCGGATTGCTGGAGGCCAGCCGCTGGGGCTTCGACGTCCGCTACACCGGCCCGCACGAGGAGGTCCCGCTCACGGCGGAGGCGCTGGCCCAGGCCGCCGTGTACGCCCAGCCCGGTGGCGGGGATCTGGACCGCGGCTACCGGCACCTCAGGCGGCATCGCGGCCTGCTCCGTGACTTCGTCGCCAAAGGCGGCCGCTATCTCGGTTTCTGCCTCGGCGGCTATCTCGCCGGAGCCACCCCGGGGTTCGCCCTGCTGCCGGGCGACACCGACCAGTACATCGCCACACCGGGGGCGACCGTGGAGGACGAGGAGGACACGCTCGTCGACGTGCGGTGGCGCGGCCGGGACAGGAGCGTGTTCTTCCAGGACGGCCCCTGCTTCCTGCTCGAACCGGACAACAAGGCCAGCGTCCTCGCCACCTACCCCAATGGCGCCGTCGCCGCCCTCGTCACGCCGTACGGCGCGGGCCGGGTCGCCGTGGTCGGCCCGCATCCGGAGGCCACCGACGACTGGTTCACCGACGCCGGTCTGCCGGTCCGGCAGGCGCAGGACCTCGGTCTCGACCTCGTGGACGCGGCGATGAGCGGGTGAACCCGTGACCCGTGTGATGCATGAGACAATTCACCCTAAATGTTACTATTAGGGACGAATTACCGCTT
Organism: Microbispora sp. H10836; assembly: GCF_012999525.1. Taxonomy (NCBI): domain Bacteria; kingdom Bacillati; phylum Actinomycetota; class Actinomycetes; order Streptosporangiales; family Streptosporangiaceae; genus Microbispora; species Microbispora sp. H10836. The sequence continues at coordinate 136,669 of NZ_JABBWU010000022.1, read as the reverse complement.
TCTGCTAAAAATCCCCATTATGGGGGCATGGTGCGTAAATTAGCCGCCCTCGCCGCGAGCCTCACCGTGATGGCGTCCTCGGCCGCTCCGGCCGCCGCGGAGCCGGTCACCTTCCTCCCCGGGTCGGCGGGGGCGGGCGACCCCTACTATCCCCTCCAGGGCAACGGCGGCTACGACGTCGGGCACTACGACCTGCGCCTGCGGTTCGACCCCGACGACCACGAGGTGGACGCCACCACGACGATCACCGCGACCGCCGTCCAGAACCTGTCGCGGTTCAACCTCGACTTCTCCGGGCCGCCGATCAGCGGCGTGACGGTGGACGGCGCCCGGGCCTCCTACCGCCGCGCCGGTCAGGAACTGGTGATCACCCCTGCCAAGGGACTGAGGTCGGGGAGCACGTTCACGGTCGCGGTCTCCTATGCCGGCACGCCGAAGGCGGTCTCGGACGCGACCGGTCGCCAGGGATGGATCAGGACCAAGGACGGCGCGTTCGTGGCATCCCAGCCGGACGGCGCGCGCAGCTGGTTCCCGGCCAACGACAGCCCGGCGGACAAGGCCACCTTCTCCTTCCGGGTGTCCGCACCCGAGGATCTCACCGTGCTGGCCAACGGCGAGCACACGGGGACGGACGGCGCGGACGACGACGGCTACAAGACCGTGCGGTGGGAGATGAGGCAGCCGATGGCGCCCTATCTCGCCACGATCGCGATCGGGCACTTCGTGGTCAGCGAGGGCACGGTCGGCGGCATGCCCAACGTGACCGCCTACGACCCGTCGCTGGCCGAGGAGTCGAAGAACCTGCACGACGTCACGGCGAAGGCGGTCGCGTGGGGAACCAAGCTCTTCGGCCCCTACCCGTTCTCCTCCACGGGCGGCATCGCCGACGGCAACGGCTCCGTGACCGCCCTGGAGACGCAGGGCCGGCCCGTCTACAGCGGCGGCCCCACCGACGACTCGGAGATCGTGCACGAGCTGGCGCACCAGTGGTTCGGTGACAGCGTCGGCGTGCAGAGCTGGCGCGACATCTGGCTCAACGAGGGCTTCGCGACGTACGCCGAATGGCTCTACCAGGAGCAGCACGGCGGGCCGTCCGCCAAGGAGATCTTCGACCGGCACTACCGGAAGACCGGCCACTTCTGGAACCTGAAGACCGGCGATCCCGGCCAGGAGCACATGTTCGACGAGGACGCGGTGTACCTCCGGGGCGCGATGACCGTCCACGCCCTGCGCACGAAGATCGGGGACAGGGTGTTCTTCTCCCTGCTGAAGACCTGGGCGCAGGAGAACAGGCACGGCACGGCGACCACGGCCGACTTCGTCAGCCTCGCGGAGAAGCTCAGCGGGCAGAACCTCCGCTCCTTCTTCGACGCATGGCTCTACCAGGCGAACAAGCCCCGGCTCTGAACCCGGCGACTATCGCTGGACAAGGATGGACCGCACGCCGGGGAGGACGGTGGCGCGGAAGGTGGCGTCGAGTTCGGCGGGGGTGGCGGCGATGTCGCCGTCCACCCAGCCGCGCAGCAGTGCCAGGAAGGCGCCGGCCACGCAGATCACCAGGCGGTCGAGCGCGGGCGACGGCCGGGCGCCCGCGGCGAGGAGTTCGTCCCTGACCACACGGCCGAGTATCCGCTCGCCGCGTGCCGGCACCAGGCCGCCGCCGCGCCGCCCCAGTAACGCGCGTACGAGCCGTCGCTGCTCCCGCACGTGCTCGAACATCGGCAGGCTGAAGGCGAAGAGCTCCCCTGGAGCAGCGGAGGTCTCCGGGCGCAGGAAGGCGAGCTGCTCGATGTTGCTGACCAGGACGTCCTGCTTGTCGGTGAAGTGCGCGTAGAACGTCGACCTTCCGACGTCCGCCCGGTCGATGACGTCGGTCACGGTGACCGCGTCGTAGCCCTTCTCGAGGATCAGCGCCACGAGCGCCTCCTGGATGGCCCGCCTGGTGCGCCGCACCCGCCTGTCGTCGGACATTTCGCGGCTCCTGTTCGGTTCCGCACACCGCGGCTCGTCTGATCGTTGACGGGGGCACCATAGCGAACAGAGCATTCATTACCGAACAGACAGTTCGGCGATGGAGGACCGCCATGGGCTTGGGCAAGCTGCTGCACGATCACGCCGAGCACGCGGAGGCGGGCGGCACGATCGACCACCCGCGCGCGTACGAGATCTTCACTTCCATCGGCTACGGGGGAGGCCGCCGGGCCGCCTTCACCCGCGTCGCCATGCAGGCCAGGCCACGCGCCGGCCACCGAATCCTCGACGTGGGGTGCGGCACCGGCTACCTCACGCGGATCCTCGCGCCCGTCGTCACCCCCAGCGGGCACGTCACCGGGGTCGACCCCTCTCCCCCGATGGTCGAGTACGCCCGTCGCCGGGCACCCGGCAACTGCACGTACGTCGTCGGCGAGGGCCAGAGCCTGCCGTTCCCCGACGGCTCGTTCGACGCGGTGGTCTCCAGCCTCGCGGTCCACCACATCCCCGGGGACGCGCGGCCGCGAGCGTTGCGCGAGATGTTCCGGGTGCTGCGCCCGGGCGGCCGTCTGGTGATCGCGGAGTTCCGGCCTCCGGCCAGTCCCCTGGCCGCCCGGCTCGTCGGGATGCTGACCGGGCCGGCCATGCGGCACGACCCGCGGGATCTGCTCGGCTCCCTGATCCCGGACGCCGGCTTCCAGATCGAGGACGAAGGCGACCTGCCGGGCCTTCTCTACTACGTCCGCGCGATCCGGCCCGGCCGCTAGCGCGATCGGCCCCGGGGTCGCACGGCCTCGGCGCACTCTCATGGTGCGGGTTTGCCCTCGCGGCGGGCGGGGAGGGGAGGACAGCACCGCCGGGGGATGGTTGCGGACAGCCCCTTTCGGTCTTCACGGCGGCCCGTAAGGAGGGCGGACGTGAGAGCCGCGCCAGGCCCCCGCCAGAAGCGGATCGGGCGGAGCGGGACCGCGGAGGGGTGAAGTGAGCGGACTACCCACCATCAAGAGCCTGGACGAGCTGACCGAGCTCGTGGAGCACCGGCCCGGCCTGCACCTGCGGTACTCCAAGGGGCCCGAGGCCGACGCCGGCAAGCCGAGCGTCGACTACGAGAGCCGTCTGGAGCTGCCCGGCCTGTCGGCGACCGTGCTCGACGCCGAGCGCTGGTGGACCCTCCCGCTGCGTGACTGGCTGGCCCGCCAGATCTGCAAATACACGCATCTGGCCGAGAATGACGAGGAACGGCACGCGTGGGTGCTGACCGGTCGTGTGGTGGGCCGCGGCCCCGACCACGAGCCGCTCATCGACCAGGTCGAGCCGGTCGCGTGGCTCGACGACTCGGTGGTCGAGCAGGCGCGTGAGCACTACGAGGAGGTCTTCGACGCCGGCCGCGACTCCACCGGCTGAGGTTCGGGCCGGGGCGCCCCGGGAGGGACGGACTCCCGCCCGGGCCCGCAGCACCTCGCCGTACACCGCGCGGCGAAGACGGGGCACAGACGCGGAACGTGCACGCCGCGGATGTACCCCGAAGTCGTGATCGCCACTGACACGTCGCCTCCGAGGGCGATCCGCAGAGATCGTCCGCCGGGTAGCCTTGCAGGCCGGTGTGCCGCTCCGGCCGCGGCCGCGGTCAGAGGAGGCGTGGCCTTCAGCAGTGCTTTGTATGCTTTCTTTCTCCTGGTCAAACGGCGATCGTGAGGGTGGACATGGTCGAGAGGGCAGGCACCGCGAAGCGCGCGAGACCCGCGCGCGCCGCCGGCGGTGACCCGGAACTGGATCTGCGGCAGCTCCTGGCCGGCCTCACCGCCGTACGGGACGGCGACTTCGGCACCCGGCTCCCGGAGGACGGCGACGGCCTGCTGAAGGAGATCGCGACCGTCTTCAACGGGATGGTCGACCAGCTGTCCCTGTTCACCTCCGAGGTGACGCGCGTGGCGCGCGAGGTCGGCACCGAGGGCCAGCTCGGCGGCCAGGCCGAGGTGCCGGCGGTCTCGGGCACCTGGAAGGACCTCACCGACTCGGTGAACGCGATGGCCGGCAACCTCACCAGCCAGGTCCGCTCCATCGCCGAGGTCACCACCGCCGTCGCCAAGGGCGACCTGTCCCAGAAGATCACCGTCGACGCCCGCGGCGAGATCCTCGAACTCAAGAACACCGTCAACACCATGGTCGACCAGCTGTCCTCCTTCGCCGACGAGGTCACCCGCGTCGCCCGCGAGGTCGGCACCGAGGGCCAGCTCGGCGGCCAGGCGCAGGTCCCCGGCGTCGCCGGAACCTGGCGCGACCTCACCGACTCCGTCAACTTCATGGCCGGCAACCTCACCAGCCAGGTCCGCTCCATCGCCGAGGTCACCACCGCCGTGGCCCGCGGCGACCTCTCCCAGAAGATCACCGTCGACGCCCGCGGCGAGATCCTCGAACTCAAGAACACCGTCAACACCATGGTCGACCAGCTGTCCTCCTTCGCCGACGAGGTCACCCGCGTCGCCCGCGAAGTGGGCACGGAGGGACGGCTCGGCGGCCAGGCGCAGGTCCCCGGCGTCGCCGGAACCTGGCGCGACCTCACCGACTCCGTCAACTTCATGGCCGGCAACCTCACCAGCCAGGTCCGCTCCATCGCCCAGGTGACCACGGCCGTGGCCCGCGGCGACCTCTCCCAGAAGATCACCGTCGACGCCCGCGGCGAGATCCTCGAACTCAAGAACACCGTCAACACCATGGTCGACCAGCTGTCCTCCTTCGCCGACGAGGTCACCCGCGTCGCCCGCGAGGTCGGCACCGAGGGCCAGCTCGGCGGCCAGGCCGACGTCAAGGGCGTGTCGGGCACGTGGCGCGACCTCACCGACTCGGTGAACTTCATGGCCGGCAACCTCACCAGCCAGGTCCGCAACATCTCCCAGGTCGCCACGGCGGTCGCCAAGGGCGACCTGTCGCAGAAGATCACGGTCGAGGCCAAGGGCGAGGTCGCCGCGCTCGCCCAGACCATCAACACCATGGTCGACACGCTGAGCGCGTTCGCCGACGAGGTCACCCGCGTCGCCCGCGAGGTCGGCACCGAGGGACGGCTGGGCGGCCAGGCCGACGTCAAGGGCGTCTCCGGCACCTGGAAGGCGCTGACCGAGTCGGTGAACGTCATGGCCGACAACCTCACCGACCAGGTGCGCAGCATCGCCGAGGTGACCACGGCGGTCGCCCGGGGCGACCTGTCGCAGAAGATCCGCGTCGACGCCCGCGGCGAGATCCTGGAGCTGAAGGAGACCATCAACACGATGGTCGACCAGCTGTCCTCCTTCGCCGACGAGGTCACCCGCGTCGCCCGCGAGGTCGGCACCGAGGGAGGGCTGGGCGGCCAGGCGACCGTACGCGGGGTGTCGGGCACGTGGAAGGACCTGACCGACTCCGTCAACGTGATGGCGTCCAACCTCACCAGTCAGGTCCGCTCGATCGCCCAGGTCGCCACCGCGGTCGCCAAGGGCGACCTGTCGCAGAAGATCACGGTCGAGGCCAAGGGCGAGGTCGCCGCGCTCGCCCAGACCATCAACACCATGGTCGACACGCTGAGCGCGTTCGCCGACGAGGTCACCCGCGTCGCCCGCGAGGTCGGCACCGAGGGCCAGCTCGGCGGCCAGGCCCGGGTGCCCAACGTGGCGGGGACCTGGAAGGACCTCACCGACAACGTCAACTCGATGGCCGACAACCTGACCAACCAGGTCCGTTCGATCGCCCAGGTCACCACGGCCGTCGCGCGAGGCGACCTGACCAGGAAGATCGACGTCGTCGCCCGCGGCGAGATCCTGGAGCTGAAGACGACCATCAACACGATGGTCGACCAGCTGTCCTCGTTCGCCGCCGAGGTCACCCGCGTCGCCCGCGAGGTCAGCACCGAGGGACGGCTGGGCGGCCAGGCCGAGGTCGAGGGCGTGTCCGGCACCTGGAAGCGGCTGACCGAGAGCGTCAACGAGCTGGCCGGCAACCTCACCCGGCAGGTCCGCGCGATCGCCGAGGTGACCAGCGCGGTGACCTCCGGCGACCTGACCCGGTCCATCACGGTCGACGCCGAGGGCGAGCTGGCCGACCTCAAGGACAACGTCAACTCCATGGTGGAGTCCCTGCGTGAGTCGACCAGGGCCAACCAGGAGCAGGACTGGCTCAAGACCAATCTCGCCCGCGTCTCCGGGCTCATGCAGGGTCACCGCGACCTGTCGGCGGTCGCCGAGCTGGTCATGAACGAGCTGGCCCCGCTGGTCAACGCCCAGCACGGCACGTTCCTGCTGGCCGAGGAGACCCCGGCGGGCGCGGAGCTGCGGGTGGTCGGCTGCTACGGCCACCGCGAGACCTCGCGCCGGTACGCCTTCGGCGACTCGCTGGTCGGCCAGGCCGCACAGGCCAGGCGGACGATCCTGGTGGAGGACATCCCGCCGGGCTACCTGACGGTGTCGTCCAGCCTCGGGCAGGCCGGGCCCGTCAACCTCATCGTGCTGCCCATCGTGGTCGAGGACCAGGTGCTCGGCGTGATCGAGCTGGCCAGCCTCGGGCGGTTCGCCAAGATCCACCGGGACTTCCTGGAGCAGCTCGTCGAGACGATCGGCGTCAACGTCAACACGATCGTGGCCAACGCCCGCACCGACGCGCTGCTGGCCGAGTCGCAGCGGCTCGCCACCGAGCTCCAGGTGCGGCAGGAGGAGCTGCAGCGCTCGAACGCCGAGCTGGAGGAGAAGGCGGAGCTGCTGGCCCAGCAGAACCGCGACATCGAGACCAAGAACAGCGAGATCGAGCAGGCCCGTCAGGAGCTGGAGGACCGGGCCCAGCAGCTCGCCCTGGCGTCCAAGTACAAGAGCGAGTTCCTCGCCAACATGAGCCACGAGCTGCGCACCCCGCTCAACTCGCTGCTCATCCTGGCGCAGCTGCTCGCCCAGAACCCCACCCGCAACCTGACGCCCAAGCAGGTGGAGTACGCCAACGTCATCCACTCGGCCGGCACCGACCTGCTCCAGCTCATCAACGACATCCTCGACCTGTCCAAGATCGAGGCCGGCAAGATGGACATCACGCCGGAGCCGGTCAGCCTGCGTCAGCTGCTCGACTACGTGGACGCCAACTTCCGCCCGCTCACCACGCAGAAGGGCCTGCGGTTCGAGGTGACGGTGGCCTCCGACGTGCCGGCCGAGCTGCTGACCGACGAGCAGCGGCTGCGGCAGGTGCTGCGCAACCTGCTGTCGAACGCGGTGAAGTTCACCGAGACGGGCTCGGTCGAGCTGCGCATCGAACGGGCGTCCGGTGTGGCCCTGCCGGACGCCGGCGACCAGGAGATCCTGGCCATCCACGTGGCGGACACCGGCATCGGCATCGCCACCGAGAACCTCTCGCAGATCTTCGACGCCTTCCAGCAGGCCGACGGCACCACCAGCCGCAAGTACGGCGGCACCGGCCTCGGCCTGTCGATCAGCCGGGAGATCGCGACCCTGCTCGGCGGCGAGATCCGCGCGGCCAGCACGCTGGGCGAGGGAAGCACGTTCACGCTCTACCTCCCGCTGGCCCGCGTCGACGACGCCGAGAGGGACGAACCGGAGACCCGGGATGCGCGGCCGCGGCCGGCCGTCCCGCAGCCGGCGCCCGCGGTGGCGCAGATTTCGGGTGGCAGGGACGACGACAGGGCGCGGCGCCGCCTGCTGGTCGTCGAGGCCAGGCCCGGCGGCCTGCTGTCCATGCTGGCCCAGAGCGTCGCGGCCGACCTGCACGACACCCACGGCCCGGTCCAGGTGTCGACCGCGAGCGACGCCCCGTCCGCGCTGTCGATGCTGCGGCAGGAGAGCGTCCACTGCGTGGTGCTCGACCTCGGCATGCCGCAGGACACCGCGGCCGACTTCCTCAAGGGGCTCGACTCCGATCCCGCGCTGCGCGTGCTCCCGGTCCTCGCGCACCACTCGCGCAAGCTGTCGCGCCCGCAGGAGGACCTGCTGCAGGTGCGCTCCCGCAACCAGCCGCTGGAGCGCCTGCCCAGCCTCGACGAGCTGCGTGAGCGCATCACGCTGCACCTGTCCGCAGAGGAGCCCGGCAACGTCCTGCCGCTCGTGCAGACGGCGTCGGAGGAGGGGGCGCAGGAGCTCGGGAAGGTCGACAGCGCGCTCGTCGGCCGCAAGGTGCTGGTCGTGGACGACGACGTACGCAACGTCTTCGCGCTCACCACGATCCTCGAACTGCACGGCATGCAGGTGCTGTACGCCGAGGACGGCCGCAAGGGCATCGAGGTGCTGATGCGCAACGACGACGTGGACCTGGTGCTGATGGACATCATGATGCCGGAGATGGACGGTTACGCCGCCACCGCCGCCATCCGGTCCATGCCGCGTTTCGCCCAGCTCCCGATCATCGCGGTCACCGCCAAGGCCATGCACGGCGACCGGGAGAAGACCCTGACGTCCGGCGCCAGCGACTACGTCACCAAGCCGGTGGACGCCGAGGAGCTCATCGTCTGCATGCAGCGCTGGCTGGACCTGCCCGGCAACGGCGACAGGTAGGCCCGGCCCTCAGGGCCGGCGGGCCGCCGCGGGGGCGGTGCGGCGGCCCCGGACCCGCGCCGCCCGGTGCAGGTCCTCCAGCACCGCCCGGGCGGCCCGCCGTCCGGAGACCAGCGCGCCCTGGTGGGAGCCGGTGTCGCGGTGGTCGCCGCACACGTAGCGGCGGCCGCCGAGTCCCACCGCTTCCAGGCGGACCGGGCGGCGCAGCGGCATCGGGGGCGGCATCGCGGGCAGGGCCGCCTCGATCGCGTAGGTGGCGACGTGCTCCCACGACGAGGTGTCACCGTAGATCTCGGTGAGCCTGGCCCGCACCCGGCGCTCGTCCCGGTCGCCGTGGACGCCGAGGACCGAGGTGGAGATCAGGGCACGTCCGTCGGCGGAGTATTCGGGCGCGGCATCGGTGATCACGATCGTGTCGGTGATCACTCCCTTCGTGTCCACGATCAGCGTGGGCTCGCCGAGGGGCGAGGCCGGGGCGGCGTGGTAGAAGGTCGTGACCGGCCGCATCGCGGGCACCGGCAGGCCGGGCACCAGCCGCCCGGCCGTGGGCGGATCCACCGCCACCACCACGGCCGCACCCGGGACCTCGCCTCCGCCCGCGAGGGCCACACCGTCGGGGGTCAGCGCGCGCACCCGCGTCTCCAGCGAGATCGTGCCCTCCGGCAGCCGGGCGGCGAGCTGCGCGGGGATCCGCTCCATGCCGAGGGCCGGCACGCCGATCCTGCCGCGGGAGAACGACCGCCACAGGAGGTGGAAGATCCGGCTGGAGGTCTCCAGCTCCCGTTCGAGCACGACTCCCGCGAGGAGGGGGCGGAACAGGTTCTCGACGATCTCGGGGGACGCGCCCCAGCGCCGCAGCTCGGCCAGCGTCGTTCGCTCCGCGCCGCGCCGCCGTACGAGGGAGTCTGGCAGCAGCAGGTCGCGGGCGGTCACCGCGGCGAGGACCGCCTTGTCCACCGGTGTGCCGACATGCGCGAGCAGGCCGCTGAGCACGTGCCGGGGATGCCGCCACGGCAGCGCGACCCGCTCGCGCCGGCCGTTCCGGAAGATCATCGCCCCGTTGGTGAACCGCCGCAGGTCCAGCGCGCCGATGTCGAGGACCCGGGCGGCCTCGGGGTAGCTGGTGTTGAAGATCTGGAAGCCCCGGTCGAGGCGGAAGCCGTCCACCAGGTCGGTGCGGACCCGGCCGCCCACGCCGTCGGACGCCTCCAGGACCCGGACCGCCACACCCGCTTTGTGCAGGTGCCAGGCGCAGGCCAGGCCCGCGAGCCCCGCGCCGACGACGATCACCTCGGCTGGCTGTGGCATCAGCGTCCCCCCTTCCGGCCGCCGTACGGCTCCTTCAGGGACTTCGCACCGCGCCGCGGCCGCGGATGCAGCGGCGCCGGCGCGGAGGCCGCAGAGCGGGGGCGAGAGATCAGATCTGTGCTCGTTCACAGGTCTGTACGACGTGCGCGGACTGAAAGTTTCAGTGATCGACAGAGAGGAACCCCCGCGCAGGTGAAGCGGCGGTACACGGCCCTACCAGCCGGAGATCCGCTCATCCGGACGCATCCGATGATTGCGTTCACATCGCTGAACCGGGGGTGATTGACCACACCGCCGGTTTCGCGTTGTGATGGCGCACCTCGGCACCCCCCGCATGACCCTGTATGTCGCACCCGGGCGCACGCGCCCCGGCCCACCCTGTCGCACCGTACCCGCCGCGGCTCGGCCCGACCCCCGGAGGTCTCGCTTCGGACAAGCCCGACCACGCGTCCCGGCGCCGCGCGTCGCGGGCGCCGTCACGGCTCCGCCGTCGGTTCCCATCGGCACCCCTTGGAGTTTGGATGACCACACGACGAAGATCCGCCCTGCTCGCCGCCGTGGCCTCGGCCGCCGCGCTCGCGGGGGCCGCGGTCCTGCCCGCCCTGCCGGCCTCGGCGGCGGCGGGCTGCCGGGTGGACTACCAGGTGACCAACCAGTGGCAGGACGGCTTCGGCGCCGCCGTCACGATCACCAACCTCGGCGACGCGGTCAACGGCTGGACGCTCACCTGGTCGTACGCCGCGGGCCAGACCGTCACGCAGGCGTGGAACGCCACGGTCACCCAGAGCGGCGCGCAGGTCAGCGCGAAGGACGCCGGTTACAACGCGGCCATTCCCACCGGCGGCACGGCGTCGTTCGGCTTCAACGGCTCGTGGAACAACTCGTCCAACCCCGTGCCCGCGAGCTTCGCGCTTAACGGCACCACCTGCACCGGCGGGGTCACGAGCAGCCCCAGTGCGTCTCCCAGTACGTCCCCCAGTACGTCCCCCAGTGCCTCTCCCAGCGCCTCTCCCAGCGCCTCTCCCAGTGCGAGCCCGACGCGGTCGCCGAGCCCGTCGCCCAGCCCCTCGGCGAGCCCCACGAGCATCCCGGCGGGCGCACGGCAGATGGAGGACCTCGGCCGCGGCCTGATCAGCGTGCGGTCGGGCAGCGGCAACCTGGTCTCCTGGCGGCTGCTCGGCACCGAGGACATCGGCACCGGGTTCAACCTCTACCGGGGGTCCACGAAGCTCAACTCCTCGCCGATCACCACCTCCACGAACTACTTCGACTCCGGGGCCGCCGCCGACGCCACGTACACCGTGCGGGCCGTGGTGAACGGCGCCGAGCAGGCGGCGTCGGAGACGTCGCTGCGCCTGGCCAACGGCTACCTGGACGTGCCGATCCAGCCGCCGTCCGGCGGCACCACGCCCGACGGGGTGGCCTACACCTACAGCGCGAACGACGCGAGCGTGGGCGACCTGGACGGCGACGGGCAGTACGAGTTCGTGCTGAAGTGGGACCCGTCCAATGCCAAGGACAACTCCCAGTCGGGCTACACCGGCAACGTGTTCGTCGACGCGTACAAGCTCAACGGCACCCGCATGTGGCGGATCGACCTCGGGCGCAACATCCGCGCCGGCGCCCACTACACGCAGTTCCAGGTGTACGACTACGACGGCGACGGCAGGGCCGAGGTGGCCATGAAGACCGCCGACGGCACCAGGGACGGCACCGGCGTCGTCATCGGCAGTTCCTCGGCCGACTACCGCAACTCCTCCGGCTACGTCCTGTCCGGTCCCGAATATCTGACGATGTTCAACGGCCAGACCGGCAAGGCGATGTCCACCGTGAACTACGACCCGCCGCGCGGCACGGTCTCCTCCTGGGGTGACAACTACGGCAACCGGGTCGACCGTTTCCTCGCCGCCACCGCCTACCTCGACGGCGCCCGCCCGTCGCTGATCATGTCGCGCGGCTATTACACCCGTACGGTCATCGCGGCGTGGGACTTCCGCAACGGCTCGCTGACCAAGCGGTGGACGTTCGACTCCAACTCCGCCGGCAGTCAGTACACCGGCCAGGGCAACCACAACCTGGCCGTCGCCGACGTGGACGCCGACGGCAAGGACGAGATCGTCTTCGGCGCGATGGCGATCAACGACAACGGCTCGGCGCTGTGGAACACCCGCAACGGCCACGGCGACGCGCTGCACGTCGGCGACCTCGACCCGTCACGCGCGGGGCTGGAGGTGTTCAAGGTCGACGAGGACACCAGCAAGCCCGCGGCGTGGATGGCCGACGCCCGCACCGGCTCGATCATCTGGAGCAACGCCTCCTGCGGCTGCGACAACGGGCGCGGCGTCTCCGACGACGTCTGGTCCGGCAGTCCGGGCGCCGAGTCGTGGTCGTCCGCCGTCAGCGGCATCTACAACACGAAGGGGCAGAACGTCGGGCGCAAGCCGGGCTCGGCGAACTTCCTCGCGTGGTGGGACGCCGACCCCGTCCGGGAGCTGCTCGACGGCACCCACATCGACAAGTACGGCACCGGCTCCGACACCCGGCTGCTGACGGCGAGCGGGGTGCACTCCAACAACGGCACCAAGTCCACCCCCTCGCTGTCGGCCGACCTGTTCGGCGACTGGCGCGAGGAGGTCGTCTGGCCGACGAGCGACAACACCGCCCTGCGGATCTACAGCACGACCGCGACGGCGAGCCGGCAGATCTACACGCTGATGCACGATCCGGTGTACCGGCTCGCGATCGCCTGGCAGAACACCGCCTACAACCAGCCGCCCCACACCGGCTTCTTCCTCGGGGACGGCATGGCCACGCCCGCCAGACCGAACATCTATCTGAGGTGATCCCCCGGCGGCGGCCGCGGACATACCTGGCGAGGTCCGCGGCCGCCGCCGAGCACGCCAGAAGCGCTCAGCCCGGGGCCTGCGTGAGGCACAGACCGAGCTGGGTGTACAGCTCCAACTGGTCGAAGTACTCCCGGTGGGTCTTGATCTTGCCGTCCTCGACGAAGGACGCGCAGGTGCCGCGGAAAGTGACCGGGCGACCGGTCCCCTCCAGTTCGCTCCCGTTCGGCAGCAGGACAGGCCCGAGGTGCGTGCCCGTGGCCGTCCACTCCACCATCAAGGGCACGTCGCAGCTGACGGCTTCGTACCACACGATCAGCTGGAAGTCGGGAAAGCTCTTGAAGACCTGCTCGTACATCCACGCGATCTGCTCATGTCCCTCCGCCACACCGAAGGGCGAGACGAGGACGGCGTCCGGACTGAAGGTCTCGAGCACGCCCTCCAGGTCGTGTTCGTTGAGCGCGTCGGCCAGCCGGCGTTTCACAGCCCATGAATCGGACATGGCGACAGTCCTTCGACGGTCGGTATGTAACGCAGGGCAGCAACTTTAGCCAGAGGCCGGTCAGGCCCTGCCCACGATTACCTCGTGGGAGCACCACGAGCGGGTTCCGGTTCCCACACGGTCACGCGGTTTCCGCACGGCGGTTCCGGCGGCGTCCCGCTGACCGGGCGTCGAGGTCTCCAATCCCCAACTACCGCGTGACCTGCGCCTTTGTGGGTAAGCCAATCATTGCGGAGGGCCGAGGGGGTGGCAGGATGCGATCATCGATCAGTCTCGGCCGCGTGGGCGGGGTCCCGGTCGGGCTCAACATCAGCGTCCTCGTGATCGTCGTGATCCTGGTGGTCGGGCTGGCCTTCGGCCGCTTCCCCATCGCCTTTCCCGGCCTGCCGGTCGCGGCGTACGTGCTGGCCGCGCTGGTGTCGGCGTTGCTCTTCATGGCCTCGCTGCTCGCGCACGAGCTGGCCCACGCGTTCGTCGCCAGGCGGCACGGCGTCGAGGTGTCGGGGATCACGCTCTGGCTGCTCGGCGGGGTCGCGGAACTGCGCGGGGAGCCCCGCTCCCCCGGCGCCGACCTCAAGATCGCCGGGGTGGGGCCGCTGACCAGCGTCGTGCTCGCCGGCGTCTTCGCCCTCCTGTCCTGGGCGCTTTCCGTCGTCGGGGCACCACCGCTGGTCAGCGGGATGTTCGGCTACCTGGCCGCGGTGAACGTGCTGCTGGCCGTGTTCAACCTGGTGCCCGCCGCGCCGCTGGACGGCGGCAGGGTGCTGCGCGCCTTCCTGTGGGCCCGCTGGGGCGACCGCATGCGGGCCGCCGTCGCCGCCGCCCGGGCCGGACGGGTCTTCGGGTACGCGCTGATCGCGCTGGGCTTCCTCAACCTCGTCTCCGGCCTCGGCCTCCAGGGCTTCTGGCTGGCTCTGATCGGGTTGTTCCTGGTCAACGCGGCCACCGCGGAGGAGCAGCAGACGCAGATCGACGCCGCCCTCCACGGGATCACGGTGGGCGAGGTCATGTCGCGCGACCCCGTCGTCGCTCATCCGGACGAGACGGTGGCCGGCCTGGTCGACCGGCTCGTGCTTCGCCACCACCTGTCCACCTATCCGCTGGTGGACGACGAGGGCCGGTTCACCGGGCTGGTGACGCTGGGGCGCGTCCGGCGCGTGCCACCGGACGACCGGGCGACCACCAGGCTGCGGGACATCGCGTGCCCACCGGCGGACGTACCCTCCGCGCGCCCCGGCGACCAGCTCACCGAGTTGCTGCAGCGAATGAGCGGCAGCACGGACGGCCGGGCAGTGGTGCTCGGCGACGACGGCCGCCTCGTCGGCCTGGTCACCCCGACCGACATCAGCCGGACCATCCAGACGGTGGATCTGCGGGCGCGCGAGCCGTACCGGACGCCACGCGGCGCCGACCTCGCCCCGCCGTCTCCCGGCGGCCCTACTCCCAGAGGCCCTGCTCCCGGTGGCGCGGCCCCGCCGGCCGGACGCCGCGACGCCGCCTGAACGCCGCCTGGACGCCGCCGGGGTCAGTCGTCGGCGGGTTCCTCGACGTCGTCGGGCGAGTCGGCGCCGGCGGCGTGCCAGTCGCCGGACCCTCCCCCGGGCTCGGCCCCGGGCTCGGCGTCGGGTGACTGCGCCAGCGGTGGCAGCCGCTCCGGGATCCGGTCTTCCGGCTCCGCGTTGTCGTTCGGCATGGCTTCCTCCTCGGGCCGCGCCCATCCATCTCGGCGTACCCCCCGGCGGCGCGGACATTCGGCCATGTCGCGGGGACGGCCGCGGTAGCCGAAAACAGCCCCGCGAGCCGTGTTGAAAGGGAGACCAGGGGTAGGCGGACCGTGCGGCCGGACCGGACAAAGCGGTCGTAACTGATAGAGGCAGGCTCTCAGGGAGGTGGGGGTATGACGATCGTCGACGACACGGCGGTCGACCGACGGCGGCTGCGGTTCGAGCGGGACGCGCTGCCGTACATCGACCAGATATACGCCGGCGCCCTACGGCTCGCCCGCAATCCCACCGACGCCGAAGACCTGGTGCAGGACGTGTTCATGCGGGCCTTCAGCAACTTCCACCAGTTCCGCGAGGGCACGAACCTGCGGGCCTGGCTGTACCGCATCCTGACCAACACCTACATCAACACCTACCGCAGGCAGCAGCGGCAGCCGCAGCGGGCCGCGACCGAGGACGTCGAGGACTGGCAGCTCGCCGAGGCGGCCTCGCACACCTCGTCAGGGCTCAAGTCCGCGGAGGTGGAGGCCCTGGAGGGGTTGCCCGACTCCCGCGTGAAGCAGGCGCTGCAGGAGCTGCCCGAGGACTTCCGGCTGGCGGTCTACCTCGCCGACGTGGAGGGATTCGCCTACAAGGAAATCGCGCAGATCATGAACGTTCCCATCGGCACGGTCATGTCACGGCTGCACCGGGGACGCCGGCAGCTGCGGGCCAAGCTGGAGGACTACGCCGCCGAGCTCGGCCTGATCCGGTCGGCGAGCGCCGCGGCACCGGACGGCGGGAAGACCTGAGCGGACAGGGATTCAGGCGTCCTCGCGCTCGGGGTTCTCCAGCCGGAAGAAGTTGCTCGGGCTGCCGTCCCTGCGGTGCTCCTGGTAGATGAAGTTGAGCTTGCGTTCCTCGAACGTCGTGAACCACTCGTCCCAGGAGATCTCCTGCAGGTCGCCGCCGCCGTATCCCGGGAAGTCGAAGCGGAGGACCCCCGGACGGCCCTCGTGCTCGGTGCCGGGGACGGTGGCGGGTTTGGCACCCCGTTCCTCGGCCCACCCTTTGATGACGTCGTGATCGGTCGTGATCAGGCTGCGGCCCGGGCGTTCCTCGTGTTCGTCCGGGGCGCCGATCTCCTGCTCGTACTTGTGCTCGCCGGTGACCGGGTGGTGCTGCTCGGACATGTCGACACCTCCCCTCGTCCTCCCTACCCCGCGCCACCCGCCTTACCCTGTGGCCTCACCCTGTGGCCTTACCCTGCTGCCTTTCCGGCCAGCCGCACCCAGGCGGGGGACTCCTCCCCCGGCGCGTACGCCGAGTCGAGGCGCTTGCCCACCACGCCGGGCAGGCCCTGCTCCGCCGCCGCCCGCCGTACGGCGTTGACCTCTCCGGGCCACGACGGCGCCGTCTGCCAGCGCGGCCCGTTCACCCCGAGGCTCTCCAGGCCCGCGCGGCGGCGCTCGAACGGCTCGTCCAGCGACGACCGGCCGTCGTCGTGGAGCAGGTCGTAGGCGACGTAGACGGGGGTGCCCGCGAACGTGACGACCTCGCCGTCCAGGACGGCGGCCCTGCTGCCGAACGACTCGGCCATCGGGCGCAGCCAGCGGTGCTCCCCCGTGACGTCCGCGCCGCGCGCGTCGCGCAGGGTGAGCCTGCCCCCCTCCACGTACGCGAGCGCCCGCGCGCCGCCCCACCAGAACTCCCAGGCGTACGCCCCGGGATCGCGCGGCGCGCGGGCGCGCGTCACCGGCGTCATCGGCGCGAGCGAGGCCGGCGGGGGCTCCCACCGCCCGCTGGGCGGGTCCATCCGGTGGATCATCCAGTTGCGGCCGCGGGTCCGGAACAGCACGTAGCGGCCCGCGACCCGGGAGCCGCTCAGCACGATCTTGACCTCGCGGTCGCTCCACTTCTCGGTCGCGTAGTGACCGCGGTCCCAGATCGTCATCGTGCCGCCGCCGTACTCGCCCTTGGGGATCTCGCCCTCGAACCGGGCGTACTCCATGGGGTGGTCCTCGGTGTGGACGGCGAGATGGTTGGTCGCGGGGTCGGGCGGCAGGCCCTTGGGGATCGCCCAGGAGACCAGCACCCCGCCCCGCTCCAGGCGCAGGTCCCAGTGCAGGGACCGGGCATGGTGCTCCTGGATGACGAACGTGTCGTCCTCGCCCCGCGGCAGCGGCCCTTCGGCGGGGATCGGCTCGCTGGTGCGCGTCACGTCGCGCTTGGCCCGGTAGGTCTCGAGTTTGTCCGCCATCCCACTCGTCCTACCCAGCGCGCGGCGGACCGTGAGTGACAAGCGTGTCACCTTGTAGCGACATGTCCGGTTAAGAACTTCGTGACCACCCGGTAACTACGCCTTACTATCGTCAGCCATCATGAGTTCAGCGATCAGGTTGACCGCGGGCGCCGGAGTCGTGGCCCTCGGTCTCCTCCTGCCCGGCACGCCCGCCACAGCGGCCCCGAGCCACCCGGTCAAGATCACCATCATGGCCAGCTCCGACATCCACGGAAACGCGCTCAACTGGGACTACTACAAGAACGCGGAGTACGACGACAGCGCGCACAACGACGTGGGCCTGGCGAAGATCTCGACGATGGTGTCGCAGATCCGTGCCGACCGCGGCGCCGGCCACACCCTGCTGTTCGACTCCGGTGACACCCTCCAGGGCACGCCGCTGGACTACTACTACGCGAAGATCGAGCCGATCACCTCGACCGGCGAGACCCACCCCATGGCGAAGGCCATGAACGCCATCGGGTACGACGCGGTGACGCTCGGCAACCACGAGTTCAACTACGGCCTGCCGCTGCTGGGCGCGTGGGTCGAGCAGATGAAGGCGCCGGTCCTCGGCGCGAACGCCGTCTCGGCCAAGACCGGCCTGCCGGCCTACCAGCCGTTCGTCCTCAAGACGATGAAGGTGAAGGGCGAGAAGCCGATCAAGGTGGGCGTCCTCGGCCTCACCAACCCCGGTGTCGCGATCTGGGACAAGGCGAACGTCGACGGGAAGCTGAAGTTCCTCGACCTCGTCGACACCGCGAAGAAGTGGGTGCCGGTCATCCGCGGCCTCGGCGCCGACGTGGTCCTGGTCACCGCCCACGCGGGGGACAACGGCCTGTCGTCGTACGGCTCCGACCTGCCGGTGGAGAACGCCGCCGCCATGGTCGCCGAGCAGGTGCCCGGCATCGACGCCGTCCTGTTCGGCCACGCCCACAACGACGTGCCGCAGCGCTTCGTCACCAACAAGGCCACCGGTCAGCAGGTGCTGCTGACCGAGCCGAGCAGGTGGGGCCAGCGCCTCAGCGTCGTCGACTTCACACTCGCCAAGCAGCGCGGCAAGTGGGCGGTCACCGGCAAGTCGTCCACCACGCTCAACACCAACACGGTGACCGAGGACCCGAAGATCGTCGCGCTCATGAAGGCGCAGCACGACAAGACCGTCGGCTACGTCAACAAGGTCATCGCGCAGTCCACCCAGGAGCTGTCGGCGGCCGAGTCGCCGTACAAGGACACGCCGATCCTCGACTACATCCAGAAGGTCCAGACCGACCTGGTGAGCAAGGCCATCGCCGGCACCGCCGACGCCTCGCTGCCGGTGCTGTCGATCGCCGCGCCGTTCAGCCGCACCGCCGTCTTCCCGGCCGGGCCGGTCAGCGTCCGCGACATGGCCGGACTGTACGTCTACGACAACACGCTGCTCGGCATCAAGCTGACCGGCGCCCAGATCAAGGACTTCCTGGAGTACTCGGCGAAGTACTTCGCCCAGGTCGCCCCGGGTGCGCCGGTCGACCTCGGCACGCTCACGAACGCCGGCGGCACGCCCGACTACAACTACGACCAGCTCTCCGGTGTGACGTACGACATCGACATCTCCAAGCCGGTCGGCCAGCGCATCGCCGGCCTGTCCTACCAGGGCACGCCGGTCACCGCCGACCAGCAGTTCGTCGTGGCCATCAACAACTACCGCCAGTCGGGCGGCGGCGGCTTCCCGCACGTCTCGGCCGCTCCGGTGGTCTACAACGCCCAGGTGGAGATCCGCCAGGCGCTGATCGAGTACGCCGCCGCGACCGGCACGATCGACCCGGCGACGTTCGCCGAGCCGAACTGGAAGCTCGTCCGCGACGGGGTCCCCGTCTTCAACTGACCAGTGGGGGGTGGTCCGGGTCCCGGGCCACCCCCTTTTTCCGTTGAGCGGTCGTACTCACCCGATCTTGGGTGATTGCGCTCATGCCCGCGCGCCGATCCGGCGGCGACACTGACGTGTCACGACACCGACGGAAAGGATGACCGTGAGCAGAAGCGGGATCGTCTTTCTCACGATCGTCTCCACGATCGCGGGGATCGTCCTCGTCTACGTGGTGGACGTGCCGCCGCCGGTGGTCGTCTCGCTGGGCTTCGGGGCGCTGTGCCTGCTCTGGCTGATCGTGCTCCTGACGGTGCCGTGGAACCTGTACTTCCAGGCCCACACCCTGATCCACGAGATACGTGTCAGCCGCGAGCGCGGTGTGGCGGTCTCGCCGGAGCGCGAGGCGGAGGCCCGTCGCATCGCGGTACGCATGCGCCGGGCCGCCGTCGCCGCCCACCTGGTGTCGGCCGTCCTGCTCGCGGCGATCACCTACTTCTCCGGCGAGACCGTCGGCTACTACTTCGCCGTCTTCTACCTGCTCGGCACGTTCTTCCGGCCGGCCGGAGCCTGGTTCTCCCACCTGCGCAGCCGGATGACCACGATGCTGGAGGAGGTCCGTTATCCCCGCGAGGACGTCGTCACGCTGACCGGGCGCGTCGACGCGCTGGAGGCGCGGGCCGAGGAGTCCGAGGCCCGGGCCGCCGAGCTGGCCGAGCTCCTCGACTCCCTCGCGGGGGAGACGCGCGCCGGGTTCCACACGGCCACGGCCCGGGGGGACGCTCTCGACCACCGGCTCGACGCCATGGGCAGGACGTTCGAGGACTCCCTCAGCCGCCTCACCGACAACCAGGAGGTCCTGTCGGGCATCAAGGCGTTCCTCCGTCTGATCAGATCCGAGACGGCGTAGTTCGCGAGATTTCGCGATCGCCGGCCGTCCCTCTCGCCGCCCCGCACCCGTATACCCGGCTGGTGCTCGCGGGCGCGGCGGCAGCCGTGGCCGCCGCGCTGGCGGTCCCGGCCCTCATGTCCGGTGCCACAATGCCCGGCCAGGCGGGCGCACCGGCCGGCGGCGTCGCGTCCGCCCCGGCGAACCGGGCAGGTACGACGGCGAGACCGGCCGGGGACGGACCACGAGCGGCCTGGACGCCGAGGTCGTCGTGGGCGGGGCCACCGCGAAGGCGAAACCCACGCCCCGCACCCGCGACTTCCGGATGACGCTGCTGACGAGCATCGGCGGCGAGAGCCTGTCCCAGGACGACTTCTGGCGGCTGCCCCGCGAGGTCGAAGGCCTGCGCCGCTGGCTGGAGGCCCATCGGCGGGGAGAACCCGCAGGGGAATTCACGTTCTGGATGACGAGGTTGGTGCTGTCCGGTCCGACCACTCCGGCCACCCGGGCCGCGATGCTGCGGATCCTCGCCGATCAGCCGGGCCTGAGGCTGGAACGAGGTGTCACCGACCCGATCGGCCGCTCCGGCGCCGCGATCGTGTCCGCCGACGGCGCCAAGACCGGGTACGAATCCTCCGGCTGGGTCGAGAAGATCGGCGATCGGCCGTAACCGCGGCGACGGGGCCCGTGCCGTCCGGCCGAGGGCACGGGCCGCGTCACGACCTTCGCCGCACAGCCCGGGGAACCGTGCGGCTCGCGCCGACTGACGCGAGCCCCGGGATCGCCGCTCCCGCCGTCCGCCGAGCTGCGGACAAGCGGTGTGGGCCGAGGGCACAGGAGCACAGAACCGGAAATTCCCGATTCTGTGGACGGTCCTGTCACTGCCCGATACCCTCTGCCGGGTCAAGATTGTCGGATCTTCAACGACAGGGCGGGGACGGCGTGGCGCGCTCGTGGAGGGAGCTTCCCACGGGCCGGGTCGTGCATCTGCACGCAGAACAGGACGTGCACTTGCACGCGGGACAGGACGTGCATCTGCAGGGCGACCCGGACGCCGTCGCGCTGGCGATCGGCCCCCTGCCCGATGACGCACCCGCGCTGGTCACCTACGTCCCCCGCCCGGCCGGGACCCCCGCGGCCGTGGTCGCCGACGTGCTGAGGGAGCTGGAGTCCGCCGCGCTGGCGATGTTCCCCGCCTGGCTGCCCGAGGCGGACGGCATCACCGGAACCGGCGGGGCGGCCGTCCCCGCCGTCCGTGCCCACGCCCTGCGTGCGGGCTCCGCCACCCGGCACTTCGCGCCCTTCCTCGCCCACCTGGCCGAAAGAGCACTGCGCGAGCGGGCCGCCGCGAACGGGGTCACGGCCGGAGGCGGCACGGCGGGCCGGGCCGGGACGTTCCCGCCCGAGATCCGCGCCGCGGGGCTGGCCCGGGTGCTGTGCTCGGGCTACCGGCGGGCCGAGGCCGCGATCCTCGTACGGATGCCGCCCGATCTCACTCCGTCCGCGGAGGAGGTGCTGGTCGCGGCGTGCGAATGGCTGGCCCACCACGGCGGGTTCGGCATCTGGCTCACCGGTCCTCCCCCGCGCTTCGTGGACCGGATCGAGAGTGTGTCCGCCCCGATCCCCGACACGGTGGCCGCCCTCGTCCGCGAGGTCGCGCCCGGCGGCGCCGAGAGGTTTCCGCCGCCGGCGCTCACCTTCCCGCCTCTCGCCGGGTCGCCGCACCCGGGCAGCGCCGCCGAGCGGCGGCTGGAGGCGGCGCTGTCGCCGTGCGCCTGGGCGGCGGGCCGCGAGTGGAACCAGCTCCACGCCTCCGGACCGCTCAGAAACCCGATCCGCGTCGACCTGCTTTGGCGGACCGAGCGCTGCGTGGTCGAGATCGACGGCCCCGAGCATCTCAGCCCGCGCCGCCTCGCCTCGGACAGGCAGCGCGACCTGCGCCTGCGCCGGGACGGCTACGCCGTCCGCCGCTTCACCAACGACCAGGTGCTGGAGCGTCTCGGCACCGTGCTCGCCGAGTTGGAACGCTTCCTCCACCAGTGCCGCCGTGGAACGTTCGAAGGGTCACTCCATGCCTGACACGTCGCTATCCCAGCGCGAGACCGCCATCCTCCTGCTGCTCATGGCCGAGGCCCGCGAGTTCACCAACCCGGAACTCAGCGAGCAGTTCGGCTTCGAGATCGGCAAAAAGGAACGCGAGCACCTGCAGCGGCTCAAGCTGATCGAGGTCGGGAAGAGAGGCCCGTCGTTCACCTACACGCTGAGCGACGACGGCTGGGCCAGGACCACCGCGATGTTCCGTGAGGGCATCCCCAAATCCAGCCGTCTCGCCCCACGACTGCTCGAAGCGGTCGTCCGGGCCATGGTCTCGGGATTCCAGCGGCACCTGGAGCGGAGCGGCGCCCCGCTCGCCGAGATCTTCGGCCGGGAGGAGGACCTCGTCCCGGCGGTCACCGAGGCACCGACTGCAGAGGCGGCGGCAGAGGCGGCGGCAGAGCCGGTCGCGACAGTGGAGGCGGCCACCTCAAACGTGCTCGCGCGCCCGTCCGACGACATCGAGACGTTGATCCGCAAGGCGTACGCGCAGCTCGCGGACAAGCCGAACGCCTGGGTGAGCCTGACCCGGCTGCGCCCGCTGCTGGGCGACGCCCCCAGGGACGAGGTCGACGCCACCCTCCGCCGGATGATCGCCCTCCCCGACGTGCGTCTCGTCCCCTGGGAGAACCAGAAGACCCTCACGCCCGCCGACCGGGACGCGGCGGTCGTCATCGGTGACCAGCCCAAGCACCGCATCTGGATCGGGGCATGATGACCGGCAAGGAACTGGACGCTCTGGCGGCGCTGCGGTTCAACTACGCCAAGGTTCCCGACGACGTCTGGCGGCCGCTCCCGTTCCACGTCGGAGCCCTGCACCGGCAGACCGCGCAGACCATCCTCGACGGGTTCATCGAGGCCGAGGAGAGCGCCGACGCGAGCCCCATCGGCGTCGTCGTCCAGGGGCAGCGCGGCACTGGCAAGACGCACCTGCTCGGCTGGGTCAGGCAGAAGGTCCACGAGGAGGACGGCTACTTCTTCCTGGTTAGTCTGCTCGACGCCAGGAGCTTCTGGGAGAGCGTGCTGCTGTCCATGCTGGACAGCCTTTCCCGGCCGGTTCCGGGATCGGGGACACAGCTCAAGGAGCTTCTGTGGCGCCTCTGCCTGCTGGCCGAGGTGCCGGAGGACGCGCGGCGGCCCGTGACCGGTGAGGAGGCGCTCTCCCAGGGGGACCTGGACGCCTTCGTGCGTGCCCTTCGCCGGTACGACCGGCACGTCGGCGGCGTCGCCCAGGACGTCGCGAGGGCCCTCGTCCTGCGTGCCTGCGGCGACCTTTCCGCGCAGGATGTCGGGGACGCCTACCTCACCTCCGCGCCGGAAGGAGAGCCGGGCGAACGCGCACGCTGGGGTTTCACCCCGATCGCCAAGTCCCCGCAGGAGATCGTCAGAGACCTGTCCCGGCTGGTGGCGCTCACCGGGCCCGCCGTCATCGCGGTGGACCAGATCGACGTCCTGATCGCGCAGTCGTCCGTCGCCATGACGGACGGCGGCCAGGAGTCCTGGCCTCAGACGGCGGTCCTGGACGGGATCGCGGGCGGCCTGATGGCGCTCCGGGAGATGACCCGGCGCACACTGACCGTCCTCTCGTGCCTTCCAACCACATGGGAGCTCATCAGGACGAAAGCCACCGACACGGTGCAGGACCGGTTCCGGGAGACCACGCCGCTCGGTGGCATCCCCGATGCGCCGACCGGCATCGCGCTGGTGGAGAAGCGCTTCGGGGCGCAGTACGCAGCGGCCGGGTTCATGCCGCCGTATCCGACCTGGCCGCTGAAGCCGAAGGCGTTCGAGGAGGCGAACCAGTACACCCCTCGCCAACTGCTCATCCGGATCGACAAGCACGTGCGGTCGTGCCTGGCGAGCGGGCAGGTCACGGAGCTGGAACGGCTGACCGGCAGCGCACCTGACCGAGACCGTCGGATCATTATCGGCCCGCCGAACGACTTCACGAAGCTGGACAAGCGTTTCGCGGAGTTGCGGAAGCGGGCGGACGTGGCGGAGGCGCTGGACCCGATCACGGAGGACGCCGTGATGCCGCGCCTGCTGTCGGCCGGACTGTCCGCCTGGATCACCGAGCAGGGCGAGGACGGGCGCCTGTTCGCCCAGGACCCGCCGCCGAGCACGAAGCCGCCCCTGCACGCCCGTCTTCGCAGAACGCTGGACGAGGCGACGGAGAACGAGGCCCACTGGTGTTTCCGGGCCATCTCGGCGTCCCATCACATCGCCGCGCTGAACCGGCTGAAGGCCGCGTCGACGGCGGCCGGGCTCGACGAGCGGATACCCGCGCGCAAACTGTTCGTGCTCAGGAACCAGAGCTGGGCGAAGGGACCGGTGACGCAGGAGGCGCTCACGGCCTTCGAGCAGGCGGGCGGCCGTGTGCTCCAGATCGAGGAGGACGACCTCCGGATCTTCGCGGCGCTTCGTGACCTGATCGCCGCGAACCCGCCGGAGCTCCAGGCCTGGCTCGTCTCCCGGAGACCGACGAGCGAGGTGAAGCTGTTCGCCGAGGCGCTCAGCGACGCGGCCGTTCCGCGCGTGTCCGGCACCGGGAGCGAGATGTCCTCGCGGACGCCCCGATCGCTGGGCCGCACCCGGCGCACCGCCAATCCCGAGCGGCAGCTGCTCCAGTGGGAGGCCGTGCCACGACTCACGTCACGGCCGGCGACCGGCGCGCCATCCCCCGGCACCCCGCCGTCGCAAGGCCCCGGTACCGCGCCGTCACCGGCCTCCGGGGGGACGCCGGAACCGGCCGGCCCGAGCGTCACACTTCCCGGCGGCCCCGGCACGACCAATCCCGATCTGCAGGTCTGGCCGCCGCTTCCGCCCTCCGATGAAACGCCGCAGGCCGATCCGCCGGTCGTGGAGGTAGTGGTCGAGCCCCACCCGCCCACGCCGTCGCCGGTGGACGAGGTCACGACGGCTCCGTACCTGACGATCGGGGCGGCGACCTCGGACAACCGGCCGGTACGGATCCCGATGGAGACCCTGCGTAAGCACACGGCGGTCTTCGCCGGCTCGGGCTCCGGCAAGACGGTGCTGATCCGCCGTCTCGTGGAGGAGTGCGCCCTTCAGGGGGTCTCGGCGATCGTCCTCGACGCGAACAACGACCTCGCGCGGCTCGGCGACCGGTGGCCGGAGCCACCCGCGGAGTGGGGCGAGGGCGACGCGGCCAAGGCCGACGACTACCTGGCGAACACCGACGTGGTGATCTGGACGCCGCGCAAGGAGTCGGGACGCCCGCTGAGCTTCCAGCCGCTGCCCGACTTCGCGAGCATCGCCGACGACGCGGACGAGTTCGGTGAGGCGGTGGACGCCGCGGTCGCCGCGCTGGTGCCCCGGGCGAAGCTGGAGACGAGGGCGGCCAGGGCGCACCTCGGCCGTGCGGTGCTCCGCGAGGCCGTCGCCCACTACGGGCGGCGCGGCGGCACGGGGCTGGGCGGCCTGATCGCTCTGCTCGACGACCTGCCGGACGGCGTGAGCAGTCTCGAAGGCGCGGCCAGGCTCGCGACCGAGATGGCCCAGCACCTGAGGGCGGAGACGATCAGCGATCCCCTGTTCGCGGGGACCGGGACGCCCGTCGATCCCGGTGTCCTGCTGACGCCGCCGGAGGGGAAGCGGGCCCGCGTGTCGGTGATCAGCCTCACCGGCATGGCCTCCGACGCTCAGCGGCAGGGCTTCGTCAACCAGCTGCAGATGGCGCTGTTCTCCTGGATCAAGCGGCATCCCGCCGGAGACCGCCCGCTCGGCGGGCTGTTCGTGATGGACGAGGCCCAGACGTTCGCCCCGTCGGGGACGGCGACCGTGTGCACCCAGAGCACGCTCGCCCTCGCCGCCCAGGCCCGCAAGTACGGCCTCGGGCTGGTGTTCGCCACCCAGGCGCCGAAGGGCCTGCACAACCGGATCACGGGCAACGCCGCCACCCAGTTCTTCGGCCTGCTCAACGCGCCGACCCAGATCACGGCGGCGCGGGAGCTGGCCAGGGCCAAGGGCGGCGACGTCCTCGACGTGTCGAGGCTGCGGTCCGGCCAGTTCTACGCGGCGTTCGAGGGCGGGTCCTTCACGAAGGTCCGCACACCGCTGTGCCTGAGTCATCACCCGAGCAGCCCGTTGACGAGCGAGGAGGTCGTGGCCCGCGCGAACCGGTCCTGAACGAAGGCGCGCGGAGCCGGCGCCGCCCTCGGGCGCGGCGCCGGCTCCCGCGTCAGGGTTTGCGGCCCACTCCCGCACAGCCCATGCGAGCCGTCTCCTCGTCGGCGAACATCGAGGTCTCCTCGTCGCCGAACGGCCAGACGTTCTCCGGCCCGGAGCCGCTGGCCAGGCCGGGAGGAATCAGCTCGAAATCGCCGAAGAAGCGGGCGATCTCCGTACGCGATCGGGGGACGAACGGCACGTTGGCCTGGCGATAGAAGTCGGCGATCTTGTCCATCCGCTCCGGGGCGGCGTCGCCGCAGACGTGCGAGAGCGCGAGGTAGCTGCCCGGCGCGAGGGCCTCCCGGTAGGCGGCGACGAACCCCTGCGGGTCGTCCTCGTCCGGCACCAGGTGCACGAAGAACATCATCAGCACCGCGACCGGCCGTTCGAAGTCGATCAGTTCGCGCACCCGCGGGTCGCCGAGGACCTCCGCGGGGTGGCGCGCGTCGGCCTGGATCATCGCCACCCGGTCGGGGTCGGCCAGCAGCGCCCGGCCGTGCGCGCAGACCACGGGATCGCTGTCCACGTAGACCACGCGCGTGTCGGGCGCGAGCCGGTGGGCCACCTCGTGCACGTTGTCCTGCGCCGGAAGTCCCGACCCGAGGTCGAGGAACTGCCTGATCCCCTGGTCCACCAGGTAACGCACGATCCGGCCGATCAGCCGGCGGTTCTGCCTGGTGCCCTCCTTGGTCTCGGGCAGCACGCTCAGCACCAGGTTCGCCAGGTCACGGTCGGCTTGGAAGTTATCCTTGCCGCCCAGGAAGTAGTCGTACATGCGGGCCGCGTTCGGAATGCTCGGATCGACTCCACGAGGCGCCTGCTCGGCCGTCATAGGGCTCACGTCCTTCACCGCGCGACCGCGGTATTTCATGATCGAGATTGCGAGCCCAATGTAACGCGTGATGTCCGTGTTCTCCTACCGCCGGAAGGCGGCGGCACCGGCGGCGGCGATCGCCACCGACAGGACCACGACGACCGTGAGAGTCCCCAGAGGGTTGCGGTGCCGCACCGGGGCGACCGCGCGCATGGCCGGCACGCGGTAGACCGGTGACCTCGACGGCGACGGGGTGGGCCGCGGCGTCGGGCGAGGGCGGGGCGACGGCACCGCGGCGGGCGGCCGGGGCGCGGCCGCCACCCGGTGCGGGGAGTGCCGTGGCGCCGGTGCGGGCTTCTCGGGTGCCCGTGACGGTGGCGGCGGCTCAGGCGAGGGCGCGGGCGGCGGCACGGGCGTCGGCGGCGTGCAGCCGGGCCCTCCGATGCCGACTTCGGCGTGCAGGCCGACGATCACGTCCACGTCGAGGCAGACAC
The DNA here is from genome assembly GCF_012999525.1 of Microbispora sp. H10836. Classification (NCBI taxonomy): domain Bacteria; kingdom Bacillati; phylum Actinomycetota; class Actinomycetes; order Streptosporangiales; family Streptosporangiaceae; genus Microbispora; species Microbispora sp. H10836. The sequence continues at coordinate 109,218 of NZ_JABBWU010000022.1, read as the reverse complement.
CGACCCGCAGGCCGGGTCCGTCCGGATCGTCCGCCTTGAGGGACACGCCCGCGGCTGCCCGCACCACCCCTCTGGCTTCCGGCCGTTCCGATCCCGCCGTCCGGGTCACCGTGCTGCCCGCCGTGCTGCCCGCCGCGCTGCCGGCCGTGCCCGCACTCTGCCGCTCGGCCCGAACCGGCGTGGGAGCAGCGGCGGTCAGCGTGGCGCAGGTCAGCGCGGCGCAGGCGGAGACGACCGCGACGACCGCGCGCGGGCCCGCCGTCCTGCCCATGTCAGCGGCCCTCGGGGATCCGCTGGAACTCGTGCAGGGCGCTCACGAACGCGTCGGGCTTGACCGCCAGGCCACCGCTGAACGGGTGGGAGATGTTCCAGGCGAGGTAGACGCCGACGCCGAGCAGGACCGCCATCGCCGTCACCGGCACGAGCGTGAGCCCCCGGGGCCGGGCCCCGGCCAGGAACGGGAAGACGATGACGAGGACGCCCGTGAGGACCGTCAGGAGCAGGACGCCGGGCGGCGGCTCGGTGCCCGCGTCGGCGGCGCGCTGCCGGCGGGCGGAGAACATGTCCGTCATCCGCTCCAGCACGGCGTCCCTGGCGTCGCGCGCCTCGTCGGTCGTGACCGGCAGTTCGGTCACGCGGGCGCGCAGCGCCTCCAGGCGCGCCGTCCCCTCGGTGCCGAGGCGTCCGGCCGCCATCTGCGGCCACTCGTCCTCGACGACGTACCGCGCGTACTCCCGCAGTCCCTCCCGCACCTGGGCGGCGTCGGGGGCGGGTAACGGCGCGGCGGCCCAGTAGGCCTCCACGAGCGCCTGGGTCTCCGAGTAGGTGTTCTGCCGCGCCGAGTCGGCCGAGGTCCACGGGACGACGATCGCGATGGCGAACACGAGCAGGAACAGCGAGGAGAGCATCGACCCGGCGTGCCCGGCGGACGTGCCGCCGGGATCGCGGTCGTCGGTGCCCCGGCCCAGCGCCCGGAACAGAAGGGCCGCCACGGCCACCAGTCCGACGGCCGCCGCGACGGTCAGTACGCCTATGAGCATGGCATCTCCACAGAAACTTTGCTGATTACATGTAGTGAGATGACTATCACAACAAGTAACCATTGACCAGCGAAAGCGACGGCGCGGCCTGCCCCGGTCGCCGGGGCGGGCCGTGGCAGGATCGGCGCGGAGGTGATCGCATGCGCGTGGTGATCGCGGGCGGGCACGGGAAGATCGCTCTTCGGCTGGCCCGCCTGCTCGGCGGGCGGGGTGACGCGCCGGTGGGGCTGATCCGCGATCCGGACCAGGTCGCGGACGTCGAAGCGGCCGGCGCCGAGGCGGTGGTGTGCGACCTGGAGCGGGCCACGCCCGAGGAGGTGGCCGAGACGCTGCTCGGCGCGGGCGCGGTGGTCTTCGCCGCCGGGGCGGGACCCGGCAGCGGCGCGGCACGCAAGTTCACCGTGGACCAGGGCGCCTCCGTACTGCTCGCCGAAGCGGCGGAACGAGCCGGAGTGTCCCGCTTCATCCAGATCTCGACCATGGGCGCGGGAGCGCCGCCCGCCCCGGGACGCGACGAGGTCTGGGCGGCCTACATCACGGCGAAGACCGCGGCGGAGGAGGATCTGCGCGCCCGGCCGCTCGACTGGACGATCCTGCGGCCGGGGCGGCTCACCGACGGGCCGGAGACGGGCCTGGTCACGCTGGCCGACCCGCCACTGCCTCCCGGCGAGGTGCCGCGTGACGACGTCGCCGCCGTGATCGCCGCGCTGCTCGACGCACCGCGGACACGGCACCGCGTCCTCGAACTCATCGGCGGAGGCGTGCCCGTCGCCGAGGCCGTACGCCTCGCGCTGATGCGGTGACGCATGGAGCGTTCCAGTCCGTTACTCATGCCTTCCCATAAGGCAAGAGGCGCTAAATACCCAATCGAGCACTAACTCATCTCATTACGGAAAAATCCCAAATTTGGGGTGTTCATGCACCTTGACGCCGTTTGCGCGGTGGCAAAGACTTCCCTCAACCTCGCGTGATCACTCCGGGCTGACCCCCCCTCCCCGGAAGGCACGCCAGACGGAGGAACTCGATGAGTAGCTCTCCCCGGAGGGCGCGTCGCTACGTCGCCGCGCTCGCACTCCCCCTGGCGATCACCCTGAACGCCCTCCCGGCGCTCGCCGATCCCTCTCCCGATCCGGTCCCGCCCGACCGCGCGTCCAGCACCGCGCAGAACGGCGTCGCGCTGATGCGCGTCGTCGTCGCCGACCAGTCGGGCGTGGACAGGCTGATCGCCCTGGGCGTCGACCTGGCCGAATACAGCAAGCCCGTCGACGGCGGCATCGAGGTGCACGCCGTGCTCAGTCCCGACGAGGCGCGCAGCCTGCGCGACCGGGGCTTCGACGTCCGCGACGCCATCTCCGACCAGAGCGACTACGCCGCGAACCTGGCCGAACGCCGGCAGGCCCTCGCCACCGCGTCGGCCGACGCGGCGGCGACCGACACGCTGACCCCGCTGCGCGCCGAGTGGTTCACCAGCCTCGACAACCAGCGTTTCCTGTCGGTGGAGGTGAAGACGAGCGCGACCGACGCCCAGACCGTGCTCACCGCCACCTGGGACAGCGGCCCCGGCACGGCCCCCGACTCCGGCGGCTCGACGACGATGTCCCGCTTCACCGACGCGGGGCAGTACATGTACCACCGGTTCAACTCGCCGCTGCCGATCACGGAGGCCCCCACCCAGGTCACGATCACCAGCAACCGGGGCGGCTCGATCACCGTGCCGGTGACCAAGTGGCTGGGCGAGCCGCGCAAGGCGCCGGGCAAGCACTACGTGCAGGACTTCATCGACCACTACATGGACCCCACCGAGGTCACCGGCCGGATGGTGTGGCTGTCCAAGCAGTTCCCGAAGATCTCGGAGATCGTCGACCTCCCGTACAAGACGAACGGCTACCGCCGCCAGGCGCAGGCGCAGTTCGGCACGGGCTCGGGGAACGCGCTGGCGAGCACGTTCTACGTGACGTCCAAGGCGTACGGCAGCGAGGGCGGCAACGACGTCAGCGTCGCACTGGTGAGCCCCGGGACCGCCTCGGCCCCGCTTTCCGTCGCCGTCAACGGCAAGGACGTCGTGGTCAACCTGGCCACGGACGCCTCCGGCGCGGTCACCAGCACGGCCGCTCAGGTCGTGGACGCCGTCAACGGCAACGCGGCGGCGTCGGCGCTGCTGACCGCCAGCCTCTACCGGACCGGCAACGGCTCCGGTGTGGTGGCCGCGGCTCCGGCGACGAAGCTGACCGACAACCTGAAGGCTCCGGCGAGCGTCTCGCGTCAGCCGTTCCAGATGAAGGCGCTGCGCATCGGCAAGAGCCGGGACGGCTCGAAGACCGGGGTGTTCCTCTACTGCCAGGAGCACGCCCGCGAGTGGGTGACCCCGCTCACCTGTGTGGAGACCGCCGAGCGGCTGCTGCGCAACTACGCGCTCGACGCGGACACCAAGAAACTGGTGAACAACCTCGACATCTTCATCGTGCCGACGATCAACCCCGACGGCGCCCACTACTCGATGTACGACTACAACATGCAGCGCAGGAACATGGTCAACCACTGCGCCGCCGACGGATCGGACCCGGGGCGGCGCAACTCCTGGGGCGTCGACCTCAACCGCAACTTCTCGGTGGGCAGCGTCTACGACGGATACAACGGCGGCTCGACCACCTGCACCAGCGACACCTACGCCGGGCCCGCGGAGCTGTCGGAGCCGGAGACGCGCAACGAGGTGTGGCTCACGGAGAAGTTCCCGAACATCAAGTTCGCGATGAACACCCACTCCTACGGCGGCTACTTCATGTGGCCTCCGGGAGCGTACAAGACCGCCGGGCGGGAGGCGCTGCCGCGCCCGGACCTGGGCACGGAGGAGTACTTCTGGAACGCCTCCAACCACATCCTGTCCGCCGTCCAGGGCTGGCGCGGCACGGCCATCTGGCCGGGGCGCACCGGCCCGGTGATCGACGTGCTCTACTCGGCGGCCGGCAACAGCGCCGACGAGTTCTGGTACAACAAGGGCATCATCGGCTGGGACTTCGAGGTCGGCGCCGACGTCTACGACCCGGCGACCAACAGGTACACCGCGGTCGGCTTCCAGCCTCCGTTCGAGGAGGGCCACGAGGAGGCGATGGAGTTCTCCAACGGCCAGATCGGCATCCTCGAGGTCGCCCAGACGTACCAGAAGGACAAGCAGAAGCCCGAGTCGAAGCTCGTGGTGACCGACAGGGCCGACGGCTCGGCGACGTTCACCTTCACGGTGGACGAGCCGGCGAACGTCTACTACACCCTCGACGGCAGCCGGCCGACACTGAGCTCGCCCAAGCTGACCTCTTCGGGCATGCGTGAGGGCGCCGCGAAGATCTCGATCGACAAGACCACCGAGGTGCACTGGTTCGCCATGGACCTCGCGGGCAACGTCGAGAAGAACTACAAGCCGGACGGCAACGGCAAGAACTACAACACGGAGACCGTCACGGTCGACAAGGCTCCGGTGGTCGCGCTGACCGTGACCGCCTCGTCCCGCTGCATCGGCACCTCGGCGTACGTCGCGGTCACGGCCGTCAACGGCTCAGACGCATTGGCGACGGTGACGCTGACGACCCCGTACGGCAACAAGACCGTGGCCGACGTGGCTCCGGGCACGCAGGCCTACCAGTCCTTCAACACCCGGGCCGGGCAGGTCGACGCGGGCACGGTGACCGTCACCGGCACCGCGACGATCGACGGCAAGCAGGTCACCACGTCCTACGACGCGGCCTACACCGCGCTCAGCTGCCGCTGAGCCGCTGATTCCGCGGTGATCCCGGTCCCCACGACGAGGACCGCCGCGACAGCACGACCCGGGGCCGGCCGGCCGATGAGCCGGCCGGCCCCGCCCCCATTTATGGAGGCGCCGTCCTTCACGACCGTCTTGGTCGCATTCACCGCCCCGTCCGGCGCCGACGGTTCGGCGCCGAACCCGCCCGGTTCAGGACGAGGTGACACAGGGTTAGGTAATCCTGACGTAGCGGATTGTTGACCGGGCGGTCAATCAGGCACACCGTCGGGTGATAGGTCACCTCTCCCCCGTACGGAGGCACGGATGGATCTCACGAGATCGTTGTCCGACATCGTCGCCCTCGTCGCCGGGCTGGTCGCGGTACTCGCGCCGTTCTTCTGGGCCGACGCCCAGGCCGCCGCGCAACCGCTGCTCATCCTCGGCGCCCTGCTCGTCGTCTCCGCCCTGTGGTCCGTCCTGGGCGCGGGCGGCGCCAGTTCCTGGGTGACCGCCGCGTTCGGCGCCCTGCTGGTCGTCTCCCCCTGGGCGTTCGGCTTCGACGGCGATGCCACCTCGGCGTGGACCGCCTGGATCACCGGCGCCGTCACCGTCGTCGTCGGCCTGCTCACCGTCCTGCAGGTGCGCGGCCGCACGACCGTCACCACCTGACCCACCGATCCCAGCCCCGGCCGGACCCCGGTCCGGCCCGATGCCCCGCTCTCCTCGTACGGCCCCGTCGCCCGTCGCCCTTCCCGCGACCGGCGGCGGGGCCGTACGTCTTCGCGCAGGTCCTCACCTGGTAAGGAACAGCCGGGAGCCAGAGTCGCGCTTATCACCCATCAAGGGATATGTCGCCCCTTGACTTTGGCGCGATCTCCACTCAATCTGTTGCGCATAGCGCTTCCTGTTCCACTTTACGAAACTGGGACCTCCGCAATGATTCCTGCGTGCCCCCTCGCCGCCCTGCCCCGGGGCGAGGCCCTTCGAATCGAGACAGATCCCCCGATCGCCGTCTTCCACACCGAGGACGGTGAACTGTACGCGGTGGACGACACCTGTACGCACCAGGACGCCTCGCTCGCGGACGGGTGGCTGGAAGGGTGCGAGGTGGAGTGCCCCCTGCACGCGTCGCGCTTCGACCTGCGCACGGGCCGGGTGGACGCTCCTCCCGCGAAGCTGCCGGTGCGCACCCACCAGGTGGTGGTGCGGGACGAGACCGTCTACGTCGTGCCGTCGGACCTGCCGCCCAACCTCCCGCCCGGCGTCCGTACCGGGTCGGCCGCAGACGCGTGAGGGTGCCGTGAATTCCGTCGCTATCGTCGGCGCGTCGCTCGCGGGGCTGTCGGCGGCCCGCGCGCTGCGCGCGCAGGGCTTCGGCGGGCGCCTGACGATCGTCGGGGCCGAACCCCACCGCCCCTACGACCGGCCCCCGCTGTCCAAGGAGTTCCTCGCGGGCCAGCTGACGACGGCGGACCTCGCTCTGGAAGGCGACGGCGAGGACCTCGACGCCGAATGGCGCCTGGGCGTCGCCGCCACCGGACTGCGGCAGGGCGAGCCGCTGCGGATCACGCTCGCCGACGGATCCGCCGTCGAGGCCGACGGCGTGGTGATCGCCACCGGCGCGGTCGCCCGCACCCTCGGAGGCGACCTCGCCGGAGTGCACACGCTGCGCACGGTCGAGGACGCGGCGGCCCTGCGGGCCGACCTCGACGGCGCGCGGCGGCTCGTGGTGATCGGGGCGGGCTTCATCGGCGCCGAGGTCGCCTGCGTCGCCCGCACCCTCGGGCTCGACGTGACGATCGTCGAGGCGGCGCCCGCGCCGTTCGCCCGCGCGCTCGGGCCCGAGATGGGCGCCGCGCTCGCCGGGCTGCACGAGGACCACGGAGTGCGCCTGATCTGCGGCGCCGCCGTACGGGCCCTGAGCGGCCAGGGCCGCGTCGACGGCGTGCTGCTGGAGGACGGCCGCCGCCTGGACGCCGACGTGGTGCTCGCCGGGATCGGCGCGCGGCCGGCGGTGGAGTGGCTCGACGGCAGCGGGGTGAAGGTCGGCGACGGCGTCGTCTGCGACGCGGGCGGCGCGACGAGCGTGCCGGGAGTCGTCGCGGTCGGCGACTGCGCCGCCTGGTTCGACCCCGCTCTCGGCGCCCACCTGCGCGTGGAGCACTGGACCGGCGCGGCACGGCGTCCCGCGACGGCCGCTGCGACGCTGCTGTCCGGCGGCGCCGCCGTGCCCGACGCCCTCGCGCCGCCCTACCTGTGGTCCGACCAGTACGGCCTGCGCGTGCAGTTCGCCGGGCACACGCTGCCGGGAGACGAGGTGAGCGTGGAGGAGGGCGACCTCGCGTCCCGCCGGTTCCTGGCCGTCTACCGGCGGGAGGGCCGCACGGTCGCGGTGCTCGGCGTCGACCAGCCCCGCTCGTTCACCCGGTGGCGCCGCCGCGTGAACGAGCCCGCCGTGGCGCGATGAGCGCCGTCACCCCGCGTGGCCGAGACGGTGACTGATGTCGCCGGCGCCCGCCACGAGCACGGGCGCGAGCTCCCGCATGCGCTCCTCGCTGAACCGGTAGGCCGGGCCGGAGGCGCTGACCGCGGCCACCACCTCGCCCTCGTGGGAGCGGATGGGCGCGGCGATGGCGTTCAGCCCGATCTCGTACTCCTCCACGGTGACCGCGTAACCCCGCCGCACCGCCTCGTCGAGCTGCCGCCGCAACTCGGCGGCGTCGGTCACCGTGGCGGGCGTGAAGCGCTCCAGCCCGGCGGCGGCGATGAGCCGCTCGCGGTGCCGCTCGTCGAGGTGGGCGAGCAGGATCTTGCCGCTCGACGTGGCGTGCAGGGGGGTGGGCTGGCCGACCCAGTTGTGCGCGGTCACGGCCGCCGGCCCGCGCACCTGGTCGAGGTTGATCGCGTAGTGGGACCGCGCGACGGCGATGTTGACGGTCTCGCCGATCTCCTCGGCGAGCCGCCGGCACACCGGCCGGCTCTGCTGGACGAGATCGAGCCGGGCGGCCACCCCGGCGGCGAGACGGACGACGCCGAAGCCGAGGCGATACTTGCCGCGGTCCTCCGCCTGCTCCGCCAGGCCGCGCGCCTCCAGGGCGCCGAGCAGCCGGAACGCGGTGGACTTGTGGACGCCGATCTCCGCGGCGACCTCGCTCACGCCGGCCTCGCCGCGCTGGGAGAGGATCTCCAGGATCGTCACGGCACGGTCCACCGACTGGACGCCGCCGCTCCCCTCGGACCGCGCGGCGGCCTCGTCGGTCCCCGCGGGCTCGGGGTCCGGCCCATGACGTTGCGAATGCTGCACTCTATTGCGCATATCAATATCATCCTGCCCGGGAGGCGGACATGTATGACTTTGTCATCGTCGGTGGTGGATCAGCGGGAAGCGCGCTCGCGAACCGGCTGTCGGCCGACCCCTCCAACCGCGTCCTCGTACTGGAGGCGGGCCGTCCCGACTACCTGTGGGACGTGTTCATCCACATGCCCGCCGCGCTGATGTTCCCCATCGGCAGCCGGTTCTACGACTGGAAGTACGAGTCCGAGCCCGAGCCGCACATGAACGGCCGGCGGATCTACCACGCCCGGGGGAAGGTGCTCGGCGGGTCGAGCAGCATCAACGGCATGATCTTCCAGCGCGGCAACCCGCTGGACTACGAGCGCTGGGGCGCCGACCCGGGCATGGAGACCTGGGACTTCGCGCACTGCCTGCCGTACTTCAAGCGGATGGAGAACTGCCTGGCGGCCGACGACGCCGACCCCATGCGCGGCCACGACGGGCCGCTGGTGCTGGAGCGCGGGCCGGCCAGGAACCCGCTGTTCAAGGCGTTCTTCGAGGCCGTGCAGCAGGCGGGCTACCCGCTGACCGACGACGTGAACGGCTACCGCCAGGAGGGGTTCGCGCCGTTCGACCGCAACGTGCGGCGCGGGCGCCGCCTGTCGGCCGCCCGGGCCTACCTCCACCCGGTGATGAAGCGGCCGAACCTCACGGTGAAGACCGGGGCGTTCGTCACGAAGATCCTGTTCGAGGGCAAGCGCGCGGTCGGCGTCGAGTTCGACGGCAAGCGGGTGCGAGCCGGGGAGGTCATCCTCTGCGGCGGCGCGATCAACTCCCCGCAGCTCCTGCAGTTGTCCGGCGTGGGCGACGCCGACCATCTGAAGGCGCACGGCGTCGACGTGGTCCACGACCTGCCCGGCGTCGGCCAGAACCTCCAGGACCACCTGGAGGTCTACATCCAGTACGCCTGCAAGCAGCCGGTCTCGATGCAGCCCGCGATGAAGTGGATCAACCGGCCGATGGTCGGCGCGCAGTGGCTGTTCCTGCGCAAGGGGCCCGGCGCGACCAACCACTTCGAGGCCGGCGGCTTCGTCCGCGGCAACGAGGACGTCGACTACCCCAACCTGATGTTCCACTTCCTGCCCGTCGCCGTGCGCTACGACGGCAGCTCGCCCGCCGGAGGCCACGGCTACCAGGTGCACATCGGGCCGATGTACTCCGACGCCCGCGGCTCAGTGAGGATCAAGAGCGCCGACCCCCGGGTCAAGCCGGCGCTGCGGTTCAACTACCTGTCCACCGAGCAGGACCGCCGCGAGTGGGTCGAGGCCGTACGGGTGGCCCGCGACATCCTCAACCAGTCCGCACTGGACGGGTTCAACGGCGGCGAGCTGTCCCCCGGCCGGGAGGTCGAGACGGACGAGCAGATCCTCGACTGGGTGGCCAGGGACGGCGAGACCGCCCTGCACCCCTCCTGCACGGCCAAGATGGGCGTGGACGAGATGTCCGTGGTCGACCCGCTGACCATGGGGGTGCACGGCCTGGAGGGCCTGCGCGTCGTCGACGCCTCGGTCATGCCGTACGTCACCAACGGCAACATCTACGCGCCGGTGATGATGGTCGCGGAGAAGGCCGCCGACCTGATCCTCGGGAACACTCCCCTGGCCCCCGAGCCGGTGGAGTTCTACCGGCACCGTAAGGACGCGTGAGATGAAGGACCTGTACATCGGCGGGCAGTGGCGCGACGCCGCCGAGGGCGGCCGGCGGGAGATCCGCTGCCCGGCCGACGAGGAGCACGTGGCCACCGTGGCGGAGGCCGGCCGCGCCGACACGGAGGCGGCGATCGCGGCGGCCCGGCGGGCCTTCGACGAGGGCCCGTGGCCGCGCACGCCCGAGCGCGAGCGCGGCGCGCTGCTGCTGCGGGTGGCCGGTCTGCTGGAGCGGGACAAGGCCGAGATCGCACGGGCTGAGTCGCTGGACACCGGCAAACGCCTCGTGGAGAGCGAGTACGACGTCGACGACGTGATCGCGTGCTTCCGCTACTTCGGCGGGATCGCGGGCACCGACGCCGGTCGGGTGGTCGACACCGGCCGCGCCGACGCGGTCAGCCGGGTGGTCTACGAACCGGTCGGCGTGTGCGGGCTCATCACGCCGTGGAACTACCCGTTGTTGCAGACCTCGTGGAAGGTGGCCCCCGCGCTGGCGGCCGGGAACACCTTCGTGCTCAAGCCGAGCGAGCTGACCCCGTCCACGGCGATCCTGCTCATGCGGCTGCTGGAGGAGGCGGGGCTGCCGCCGGGCGTCGGCAACCTGGTGCTCGGGGCCGGCGCGGAGGCGGGGGCGCCGCTCGCCGAGCACCCGGACGTCGACATGGTGTCGTTCACCGGCGGGCTGTCGACCGGGCGGTGGATCATGGCGACGGCCGCGCGGACGGTCAAGCGCGTCGCCCTGGAGCTGGGCGGCAAGAACCCCAACATCGTGTTCGCCGACGCCGACTTCGACACCGCGGTCGACTTCGCGCTGACGGCAGTCTTCCTGCACTCGGGCCAGGTCTGCTCGGCCGGCGCCCGGCTGCTGGTGGAGGACTCCGTCCACGACGCGTTCGTGGACGAGGTCGTACGGCGGGCCGAGCGCATCAGGCTGGGCGGGCCGTTCGACCCCGAAGCCGAGGCCGGGCCGCTCGTCTCCGCCGGGCACCTGGCCAAGGTGGAGGCGTACGTCGAGGCGGGCGTCGCCGAGGGAGCCAAGCTGCGCTGCGGCGGCCGGCGGGTGGAGGGGAAGGGCTACTTCTACCGGCCGACCGTGCTGGACGAGTGCCACCGCGGCATGCGGGTGGTCCGCGAGGAGTCGTTCGGCCCGGTGCTGACGGTGGAGCGGTTCTCCGGTGAGGACGAGGCCGTCACGCTGGGCAACGACACCGACTACGGCCTCGCCGGGGCGGTGTGGACGGCGGACGCGGGCAGGGCGCAGCGGGTGGCCGCCCGGCTGCGGCACGGCACGGTGTGGATCAACGACTACCACCCCTACCTGCCGCAGGCGGAGTGGGGCGGGTTCAAGCAGTCCGGCGTCGGGCGGGAGCTCGGCCCGACCGGCCTGAACGAGTACCGCGAGATCAAGCACATCTGGCAGAACACCGACCCCCGTCCCCAGCACTGGTTCCGTCCCTGAATCAGTCGTCCCGCCCGTGCGCGGCGAGGAACTCCGCGATGCGCGCGTCCATCTCGGGCGGCGCCGCGAGGGGCAGGGTGTGGTGTGTGGCCCCGGGCAGCAGGGCCGTCTCCAGCCGGGGCAGCAGCGCCGCGGCGGAGGCGGCCACCCGGCCGGCGTCGTGCGACCGGCTGCGCTCGGCCGGCAGGAGCAGCACCGGGAGCCGCAGCGCCCGCAGCGCCTCCGGGGCGGGACGCGGCCCGGTCAGGGGGCGGGCGGCGGGGAAATCGGCGGCGTGGTCGTAGAGGCGGAGCCACGTCTCGTCCAGGGCCGCGCCCCGGGTCTCCCATTCGAGGAACGCGCGGCGTCGCCGTACGGTCGGGCGAAGCAGCATCGGCAGGGCCCGCAGCAGGTAGCGAAGGGAGAAGCCGGTGAAGCAGTTGGTGGGGTCGACCAGCACCAGCGCCCGCACCCGGCCGGGGGCGTGCGCCGCGTAGTGCAGTGCGCTCCACGCTCCGTAGGAATGGCCGCACAGAGACACTGCCGGGGACACCGCCGACGTCCCGAGCCCGTCGAGCACGGCGTCGAGCCAGGCCGTCATGTCGTCGACCGTACGGATCGCGCGCTCGCCCACGACGCTGCGGCCCGCCTCGCCCACGGTGTCGACCGCATGCACCCGATATGCACCGCCGAGCGCCGTCGCCGTGGCGAACCAGACGGTCGAGGTGGTCCCGCCGCCGTGCAGGAGGACCACCGGCGGCGCGTCCGCGGGCCCGACGGAGTTGACGTGGGTCGTGCCGTAGGGCGTGCGGATCGCGGCCGGCTCCGTGGAGGCGGGCCAGCGCGCCGCCAGGACGGCGTCGTAGGCCGCGAGAAATCCGTCGTCAGTGCTCTCCATGACCACCTCCGTGACACCAAAGTAGCTCGCTGAGCGATAGTCTCGTTGAGCGAGATAATAGGAGGTTCCATGGCGACGCGCGGGCACGAGGGCCCGGAGGTGGAGATCTTCCATCTGCTCCGGGCGGTCGCGGTGGAGTACGGCCTGCGCCAGGCCGACTTCGCGGCCGAACACGGCATGCACGTCACCGACGTGCGGGCGCTCATCTGCCTGCTGGACGCGGAGCGGGCCGGGACCGGCGCCACCGCCGGTTTCCTCGGCGCGGGCCTGGGCCTGAACTCGGCCGGCACCACCGCCGTGATCGACCGCCTCGAACGGCTCGGCCTGGTCAGCCGGGTCCGCGACGTCAGGGACCGGCGCCGGGTCCTGCTGAAGGTCGAGGAGCGCGCCAAGGAACTGGGATGGAGCCACTTCGGCCCGCTCATCGACGGGGCGGTCGCGGTCCTGTCCGGTTTCGACGAACGGCAGACGGCCGCCGTGCGGCTCTTCCTCCGGACGACGCTGGACGCGTTGACGGCGCAGGGCCGATGAGCCGATGCGGGGGGGCATGCTGGAGGGCATGCAGGTGCCCGCGCGCTTCTCGCCCGAGCTGTGGATCTTCCTCGCGCCGCGCAACCGGCGGCCCGAGGTGCTCCTGCCGTACGACGGGACGTCCTCGCTCGGCCACCTGATCGAGTCGGCCGGCGTTCCGCTGACCGAGATCGGCGAACCGGCCGCAGGGGGCCGCCCGGTCGGCCCGTCATACCGGCCGGGTCCGGACGAGACGGTGGAGGTGCCGGCCGTGCGCAGGCCGCAGGCCGTGCCGGACTGCCGGTTCGTGCTCGACGTCCACCTCGGCACGCTGGCACGGCGGCTTCGCCTGGTCGGCCTGGACACGGCGTACCGCAACGACATGGACGACGACGCCCTCATCGAGCAGGCCGGCGCCGAGGGCCGGGTGCTGCTCACCCAGGACCGGGGCATCCTGCGGCGGCGGTCGCTGCGGTGCGGCGCGTACGTGCGAGGGGCCCGGCCGGACGACCAGTTGTTCGACGTGCTCGACCGTTTCCGGCCGCCGCTGGCCCCGTGGACCCGCTGCACGGCCTGCAACGGGCGGCTCGCGCCGGTCGTCAAGGCCGAGGTGGAGGCCTCGCTGGAGCCCGGCACGCGGCGCAGCTACGACGAGTTCGCCCGCTGCCTCGCCTGCGGCCGGATCTACTGGCGCGGCGCCCACAGCGGCAGCCTGGCGGCCGTCGTCGACCGTGCCCTCCACGCCGTCTCGGGAGTCTGAGGCGAGCCGGGAATGTCCGGCGGCCGCGGGTGGTTCCAGAGCACAGCAGTTGAAATTTCAATTAGGAGGGGTCATGCCCGCCGTCACCGCCGACACCCTGACGCTGCCACGCGTCGCCATACCGGACCCGGCCGCCGCCGGACCGCGCCCCGTCCGGTCGGTCACGACCGCCCCCAGCGGCTTCGAGGGCGAGGGCTTCCCCGTACGGCGCGCCTTCGCCGGAGTGCCGCAGTCCCTGCTGGACCCGTTCATCCACATGGACCAGATGGGCGAGGTCGAATACGCCCCGGGCGAGCCGAAGGGCACCCCGTGGCACCCGCACCGCGGCTTCGAGACCGTCACCTACATCATCGACGGCGTCTTCGAGCACCAGGACTCCAACGGGGGCGGCGGCACCATCACCAACGGCGACACCCAGTGGATGACCGCCGGGTCCGGCCTGCTGCACATCGAGAAGCCCCCGGAGCATCTGGTGGTCTCGGGCGGGCTCTTCCACGGCATCCAGCTGTGGGTCAACCTTCCTCGCGCGCACAAGTTCCACCTGCCGCGCTACCAGGACATCCGGGGGCGGGAGGCGGCGCTGCTCGCCTCGGCCGACGGCGGCGCGCTGCTGCGGGTGATCGCCGGGGAACTGGACGGGCACGCCGGCCCGGGCGTCACGTTCACCCCGATCACGATGGTGCACGCCACCGTCAGCCCGGGCGCCCGGCTGGACCTGCCGTGGAACCCGAACTTCAACGCCCTCGCCTACGTGCTGGCCGGTCAGGGCACCGTGGGCGCCGACCGGCGGCCGGTGCGCAGGGGGCAACTCGCCCTCTTCGGCCCCGGCGGGTCGCTGACCCTCGCGGCGGACACCGCCCAGCCCCAGGCCGAGCCCGACCTGGAGGTGCTGCTGCTCGGCGGACAGCCGATCCGTGAGCCGGTCGTGCACTACGGCCCGTTCGTGATGAACACCCGCGCCGAGATCATCCAGGCCATGGAGGACTACCAGGCGGGGCGCCTCGGCGTCATCCCCGCCGAGCGGGTCCCCCACACCTGAAGCTTGAGTCTCCCGTAGGAGGAGACGCGAAGGTGGGGGCATGGACGGCGGCACGCTCTACTCGATCGGGGAACTGGCCCGGCGGACCGGACTGACGGTCAAGGCCGTGCGGTTCTACTCCGACTGCGGGATCGTGCCGCCCACCGGCCGCAGCCCGGCCGGCTATCGCCTCTACGACATCGGCGCCCTCGCCCGCCTCGACCTCGTACGCACGCTGCGCGACCTGGGCCTCGGCCTGCCCACGATCCGGAAGGTCGTGGACGGGGAGCTCTCCCTGGCCCAGGTCGCGGCGGCGCACGCCGAGGCGCTTGCGGTGCAGAATCCGGGTGCTGCGCCTGCGGCGCGCGGTGGCGACGGCGGTGGCACGGCGCGGCTCCACCCCCGAGGAGATGGATCTCATGCACAGACTGGCCAGGCTTTCCGAGGACGAGCGACGCCGACTGACCGGCGACTTCCTCGATTCCGTCTTCGGCGGGCTGGACGCCGACCTGGCGGGAATCAGGCGCACGATGACCCCCGAACTGCCGGACGACCCGGAGGACGAGCAGATCGAGGCCTGGATCGAGCTGGCCGAGCTGGTCCGCGACCCGGAGTTCTGTGCGCTCATGCGGCGCCTCGCGGAGCAGCACCTGGCCGACCACGCCCACGCGGACGGCCCGCGCCCGGACGCCGTCGCGATCGTCCGCGACCAGGTCGCCCCCGCACTGGCCGCGGACCTCGGCAGCGCCTCACCGCAGGCCGACGCGATCATCGCCACCGTCACCGCGCGGTACGCCGCCCTCGTCGGCCGGCCGGACGACACCGCCCTTCGACGCCGGCTGCTCGCCTTGGTGGATACCGCCCGCGACCCGCGCCGCCATACGTACCTCCGGCTGCTCGCCGTGGTCAACGGCTGGCCGCCCCCCGGCGATCCGGCCCCCGCCCTCACCTGGTTCGCCGGCGCCCTGCGCACACGGACACCCGGCTGACGCGGTACGGCTGAGCAGCGACGGCCGAGCCGCGGGGACAGCTCATGATGCCGCCGGTCTGCGGACTGGGACGATACGGAGCCACTGAGGTGGATGATGTGGCTCCGCCCGCGCGCCCCGGTTCCTTCTGCAAAGATCACTCCGACATGTCCCCGTGTGCTCCGGAGTGCCCGCCGTGACCGATGGCCGCTCAGCCCCCACTGAGGTGTTCGCCCACTACCGGGAACTGCTGCGCGAAGAGCCATGGCTGGAGACCGCCGTCTGCTGGACGGTCGTCGTCCCGCACGACCACCGGCCGTTCTCCGTCGCCGACATCGGGGCCCGGGTGAGCGGCGGAAGCCCGCACGACGTGCACGAGGCCGCCCCGCTGGAGGCGCTCCCCTACTACGACGGGGTCCACCCGATGTCGGCGGCGCCCGCGGGCCCGGCTGTGACGCTGTTCGAGAACAACGGCTTCCTGGGCAGCCTGCCCGAGGTCCTGCGCCGGCTCAGTCGTGACGGCCGGGTGTGCGGCGTCTACTGGAACGTGGAGGGGAACAACCGGCTCAGTTACGCGGCCGACGGACGGGTGCTGGTCTCCCTCGACGCGATGTTCAGCGAGGAATGGGACGACGACATCTTCGCGGTCCTGGAGCCGGAGCTGCGCGCCATGACCGAAATGCTGACCGAGGACGAGGGCGACTGGCAGGCCGCCGCGATGACCGTGGTCGAGTCGGTGACCGGGGTGCGGCTCACCGCGGAATGGCTCGCCGAAGCGTATCCCTACATCACCTTCCAGTGGCCCGTGGCGTCGTAGCCGCCCTCACCCGAGGAACTCGCCGAATACCGGATCGACCCAGAGGTGAAGCCGAGGGCCGCGGTGCGGGCGGACGACATGTCGTCCGAGCGGAACCCGGCGTCCGCGCGGCTACGCCCCGTCCTCGGCGTCGATCGGGCGGCCGAACGTGACCGCGTCGCGTACGGCAGCGGGCACGGTGGAGCGAAGAGGCGCGTCGGGGCGCAGCCCGAGCGCGTCGTTGACCGTCGAGAACGCCATGCGAAGAGCCACGAACGCGGTGATCGTGAAGATCTGCGGATCGCTGAATCCCGCGTCGCGCAACTCCTGCACGTCCGCCGCGGTGGTGCCGTTGGGGTCGCGGGCCACCTTACGGGCCCACGCGGCCATGGCCCGCTCGCTGCCGCTCAGGCCGTCGTCGACGCCCTTCAGCACGCCGGCGGCGGTCTCCGCGTCGCTCGCCTGGGCCAGCCTGGTGCCCCACATGAGCGAGCAGTAGGAGTCGCCGAACGCCGACGCGCACGCGGTGACGAGGACGGAACGCTGACGCAGGCTGAGGTGATCCCCGGCGTTCACCTGCCGCAGCAGATCGAACAGCCCGGTCATCGTCGCCGGCTGATAGGCCCACAGGCGTGAGGTGCTCATCACGTAACCCACCTCGGCGATGTCCTCGTCGAAGATCTGCCGGGCCTCGTCGCTGACGTCGGGGACACCGAGAAAACCGATCCTGTCCATGGTCTCTTCTCCACCGCTCGCTGGGCATTCCCGCGCCACCAGCGTCGCCGCTCGCCGCCGCCGGCGCATCCGTGTTTCGCACGGATCCTCCTACGGACGCGGTCTCCGTACCGATGGGGAAGGACAATGCACCCATGAGGCACCATGAGGCCGGCCTGCCCGATCGGCTGGCTCGCGCCGGCGTCACCCGGCGCGAGGCCGAGGTTCTCTGGGCGGTCGCCGAGCGGCTGCGCAACCGCGAGATCGCCGAGCGGCTCCACGTCTCGGTCCGCACGGTGGAGAGCCACATCGCCGCCCTGCTGCGTAAGCTCGGGGCCCCGGACCGGGCGGCACTGGCCGGGACGGCCGTACGGCTGAGACGTGCCGGCTCCGCTCTTCCCTCGCCCCTGACCAGCCTCGTCGGCCGGGACCGCGAGACGAGCGAACTCGTCGCGCTGCTCGGCTCCCACCGCCTGGTCACGCTCGTCGGCCCGGGCGGCGTGGGCAAGACCCGCCTCGCGCTGCGTGTGGCCGCGGCCCTCGCCGGCCGGTTCCCCGGCGGCGTCCGGCTCGCCGATCTCGCTCCGGTGGAGCCGGAGTCGGTCGGCGGCACCTTCGCGCGGGCGCTGGGCGTGGTGCCGGAGCCGGACTGGCCGTTACGCGACATCCTGCGGGAGGTCGCCGCGGAGACGGGCTGCCTGCTGCTCGCGGACAACTGTGAGCACGTCGTCGCGGAGGCCGCCGAGACCGTGGCCGACCTGCTCGGCGCCGGCGGGCCGCTGCGGGTGCTCGCCACCAGCCGCGAACCGCTCGGCATCCCCGGCGAGGTCGCCTACCAGGTGCGGACGCTGGACCTCCCCGCCCCGCACGCGCCCGAGCGCGCCGAAAGCATCGCGGCCTACGACGCCGTACGCCTGTTCGTCGACCGGGCGACGGCCGCGTCGCCCGGCTTCACCCTCGACGACGCCGTCGCCCCGGCCGTCGCGGCGCTGTGCCGGCGCCTCGACGGGCTGCCGCTGGCCATCGAACTGGCGGCGTCCCGGCTGCGCGCCTTCGGGCCGGTCGAGCTCGTGGAGCACCTCGACCGGCGCTTCGAACTGCTGTCCGCCGGAGCCCGTACCGCCCCGCCTCGGCACCGCGCCCTGCGCAGCACCATCGACTGGAGCTACCGGCTGCTGGACGACGACGAGCGAGCCATGTTCGAGCGGCTCGGCGTGTTCCCCGCCGACTTCGACCTGACGGCCATCGCGTCGACGTGCGCGGATCTCGGTGACGACGCTGTGATGACGCTGCTGCCCAGGCTGGTGGACAAGTCGCTCGTCTCCCCTCTCGGGCACGGCACCCGGCGCTACCGGCTGCTCGAGACGATCCGGGCCTACGCCGCCCTGCGGCTGGCGGGCTCCGGCGGCGAGGCGGCCGCCAGGCGCCGCCACGCCGCCCACTACCTCGCCCTCGCCGAAGAGGCGGCCGAGCGGCTCCGCACCTCCGGCCAGCGCGACTGGCTCGACCGCTTGACGGCGGAGCAGCCGAATCTGCGTGCCGCGCTGGCCCACAGCACCGGCACCGGCGACGTCGAGTCCGCCTGGCGGATGATCGCGGCGCTGCAGCGGTTCTGGGATGTCACCGGGCGGCGCCGCGAAGCGCACCAGTGGATCCGGCGGGCGCTGGCCGTCGCCGACCCGCCCGCGACGCCCGCCGTCGTCGCCGGGCTCACCGAGGCCAGCGCGATCCTGGATTCCCGGGACTCCCGGGCCGCGTTCGACCTGGCCCGAAAGGCGGCGAGACTGGCGGCCGGCCTCGACGGTCTCACCCGCGCCAGGGCGGCGCGCGCGGTCGGGATGACCGCGACCTGGGTCCGGCCGGAGCTGGCCGCCCCGGCGCTGGAGGAGGCGCTGGCCGGGTTCGGCGACGAGCACCCGTGGGACAGCGCGCTGACGATGCAGGGGCTCACGACCGGCGCCGGCGACCTGTCCCGGGCGCTTCGGTGGGGACGGGACGGCGTCGCGTTGTTCCGCGCGGCCGGCGATCACATGTACGCGGCCAACACCCTGTTCATCATGGCGCAACGGTCGATGTTCGCCGGTGTCGCCGACGACGAGGTGCACGGGTGGCTCACCGAGAGCCGCGCCCTGGCCGAGGCCGCCGGCAGCGAGGCGGACCTGGCGCACGCGACGGTCGGCTTCGGGCAGCTGGCGTGGCTGCGGGGCGACCACGAGCACGCCGCCGAGCTCATGAGCGAGTGCCTGCCCACCCTGCGCCGGCTCGGCGACCGCCGCTGCACCGGCCGGGCGCTGTACATCCTCGGTGAGCGGGCGTACGAGAGGCAGGAGCCGGCCCGCGCCGAGGAGCTGTTGCGCGCCGGTGTCGAGGCCGTCGCGCTCGCGGGTCAGTCGTCCGTGCTCGTGTCGGCGCTGGAAGCCCTGGCGGCCGTGTACGCCGCGCGGCACCGCCCTCGAAGCGCGGCCGTGCTTCTCGGCACCGCGTACGGCGTGCGCGAGGCGGCCGGGGCGCACATGCGGCCCGTCCGGCCGCCCGGCCGGGAGCTGCGCGACGCCCTCGTACGGGCCCTGGGCGCCGAGTCCTTCGACAGCGCCCACGGCCAGGGCGAGCGACTGACGCCCGCCGAGGCGCTGCGGCTCGTACCGTCCGGCGAACCCGGCTGAACCAAGCCGTGGGCGGGCCCGATCAAGGGACGGCGGACTTCAGGAGGCGGCCGGACAGGACGAGTTCAGCTCCTTCTCGAACCAGTCGATGGTGCGGCGCAGGCCGGTGACGGGGTCGACGCGCGGACGCCAGCCGAGCCGCTCCTCGGCGAGCGAGGTGTCGGGACGGCGGACGGCGGGGTCGTCGACGGGCCGTTCGACGAACCGGATCGGGGAGGGCGAGCCCGCCAGGTCGCGGATCGTCTCCGCCAGCTCGGCCATCGACATCTCGGCCGGGTTGCCGATGTTCACCGGCCCGGCGAAGTCGCTCTCGGCGAGCGCGAGCACGCCGTCGATCGTGTCGTCCACGTAGCAGATCGACCGCGTCTGGCTGCCGTCGCCGGTCACGGTGATCGGCTCGCCGAGCAGCGCCTGACGGATGAACGTCGGGATCGCCCGGCCGTCGTGGGGCCGCATTCGCGGGCCGTACGTGTTGAAGATCCGTACGATCGCGGTGTCGGTCCCCCGCGAGTCGCGGTAGGCCGTGGTCAGCGACTCGGCGAAGCGCTTGGCCTCGTCGTACACGCTGCGCGGGCCGACCGGGTTGACGTTGCCCCAGTACGTCTCCTTCTGCGGGTGCTCCAGCGGGTCCCCGTACACCTCACTGGTGGAGGCGAGGACGAGCCGCGCGCCCTTCTCCGCGGCGAGCCCGAGGGTGTGCAGCGTGCCCATGCTGCCGACCTTCAGCGTCTCGATCGGATGGCGCAGGTAATCGGCGGGCGACGCGGCCGAGGCGAAGTGGAGCACCAGGTCGACCTGGCCCGGCACGTGGACGAACCCGGTGAGGTCGCACTCCACGAGCCGGAACGCCGGCCGCCCGATCAGGTGCTCCACGTTGCGCGGCGACCCGGTGAGGAAGTTGTCCAGGCAGACGACCGCCGCACCGCGTTCCACCAACCGTTCGCACAGGTAGGAGCCGAGGAACCCGGCTCCCCCTGTGACCACGACACGAGACCCCTTCACCGCACTCCCACCCCCCGCAATCTCCTGACCGCGTCGAGCACCTCGGGCACGCCGATTTCGAGCAGGCCCTCCGACGGCCGGTCGCCGTGCGGGTCGCCCCTGCGCCCGGCCCACAGCGCGATGTGCGGGCCTCCCGGCGGCGGCCCCCACAGCGCGGGCGGCACCGGGCCGTACAGGATGACCGAGGGCGTGCCCGCGGCGACGGCCAGGTGCGACATGCCCGTGTCGCCGCAGACGACCAGCGCGGCGTGCGCGGTCAGCGCGGCCAGCTCGGCCAGGTTCGTACGGCCCGCCAGCACGGACTCCTCCGGCAGGCCGGCGAGCTGGGCGACGTGCCGGGCGAGCGCGATCTCGGTCACGCCGCCGGTGACGACGACCCGGTGCCCCTGAGCGGCCAGTTCGGCCGCCACCTGGGCGAAGCGGTCCGGCGGCCACTGTCTGGCCCGGAACGCCGCCCCCGGGTGGATGACCACCTCGCCTCCGGCGAGCGGGCTCGGTCCCGGGTCGCCCAGCGCGAGGTCCAGGGGGTCGGCCGGGATGCCGTACCACTCCAGCAGCGAGCACCACCGCTGCCTCTCGTGCGTCTCCGGCGCCCAGGGCGGCCCGTCCGAGCCCGGCACCAGGCGGTGGGTGTGCGTGAGCAGGCGGCCCGGCCGGGTGCGGCGCAGCGCCTGGATGCTCTCCGGGCCGCTGCCGTGCAGGTTGACCGCGACGTCGGGCGTCTCGTACGGCACCGGCCCCGGGCCGGACACGTCGAGCACCTCGTCGATGCCGCCGATCAGCGGGAGCAGCCCGCCGAGGTAGGCCGGGGCGGCCAGCACGAAGTGGTGCCCGGGATACGCCCGCCGCAGCGCACGGAGCGCGGGCACCGAGGCCAGCAGGTCGCCGAGCCCGAGCCCGCGCAGAGCGAGCAGGACCGGTCCGCCCGCGTCTTCTACGGCCATGACGTCTCCGTCGAGGCGCACACGACCAGCTCCCTGACCTCGCAGCCCTGCGGCTGGCCGAGCGCGAACAGGATCGCGGAGGCGACGTCCTCCGGCTGGTTCAGCCGGGCGTCGGGACCGGGCTTGTACTGCTCCGGACGGTCGTCGAAGAAGTTCGTCCGCATGCCGCCGGGGATCAGCAGGGTCACCCCGACCTGCCCGGCCAGCTCCGCCGCCAGGGCCCGGGTGAAGCCCACGACGCCGAACTTGGAGGCGCAGTAGGCCGTCGCGTCGCTGAGCGCGCGCACCCCGAGCGTGGAGGCGACGGTGACGACCTTGCCGCCGGAGGTGCGCAGGTACGGCAGGGCAGCCCTGACCACCGCCGCGGTCCCGAGCAGGTTGACCGCGATCACCCGTTCCCACTGCTCGGCGGCCACGTCCTCCAGCCGGCCGCAGGCGTCGATGCCCGCCGCCGTCACGACGCCGTCGAGCCCGCCCGTCCGCTCGGCGAGCTCGCGTACGGCCCGCTCGGCCTGTTCCCGGTCGGCCAGGTCGGCGCGTACGTGCTCGAACCCGCCGTCCGGCTCGTCGACGTCGACGACCAGCGGCCGGCCGCCGGCCTTGGCGACCGCCGTCGCGGTGGCCCGGCCCAGGCCGGACGCGCCCCCGGTGATCAGTACGTTTCCCAGCATTGAGGCAAGTCCCTTTCCATGAGCGGCCGCTGTCACGAAGCGGCCTGGGCGGCGGCGATGAGGCCGGTGGTGGAGTAGCCGGGCACGGTCGGCAGGATGACGACCTCCCCGCCGGTCCGGCGCACGGCCTCGGCCTCGGGCATCGACCGCTCGTCGTAGTCGCCGCCCTTCACCCACACGTCCGGGTACAGCCGTTCGATGACCTGCGACGGCGTCTCCTCGTCGAAGACCGTCACGGCGTCCACGCAGCCGAGTGCGCGCAGCACCTCGACCCGGTCGCGCTCGCTCACCAGCGGCCTGCTCGGGCCCTTCAGCCGCCGGATCGAGTCGTCGGAGTTCACGCAGACCACCAGGGCGTCGCCTAACGCCCGGGCCCGCCGCAGCAGGCTCACATGCCCGGCGTGCAGCAGGTCGAAACACCCGCCGGTCGCGATCAGGCGGCCCCCGGCGGCGCGTACGGCGGCGGCCACCTCGAAGGCGGACGCGCCGGGCGGGAACGGCACCGGCGACTCGGCGGCCGGGCGCGGCAGGCGCAGCGCGGCGGCGCCGCCCTCCTCCACGAACCTGGTGGCCTCGCCGACCGCGCGGGCGACGGCGTCCTCGGTGTACGCGCCGTCCGCGAGGGCGAGCGCCGCCGCCGCGGCGAAGCGGTCGCCCGCGCCGCAGGCGTCCGTCCCGGCCGCGACGTGCGGCACCGGGACCGGCCCGAACCTGCCGCCGCGGCGGGCCAGCATCGCGCCGCGCTCCCCCAGCGTGATCGCGACGGCCTCGGCGTCGAGGTCGCGCACCAGCCTGCGGGCGGTGCGCTCCGGCGAGACGTACGGCTCGTGGCACATCCCGCGCGCCTCCGCCTCGCTGGGCGTGACCAGCGCGCATCCCGGCACGGGCAGCGACCCGCGCGGATGGGGATCCCACACCAGCGGCACGTCGAGGCCGCGCAGCGGCTCGCGCAGCAGGTCGGCCACGCCGCGCCCGTAGTCGGCGACCAAAACCGCGCTCGCCGAGGCGAGGGCGTCGGCCGCGCGGGCGAACGCGGAGGCGGAGGCCACCTGGCCGGGCCGTCCCATCGCCCGCCCGTCACCGGTGTCGATCCTGACCAGTGTCTGCGCGCGGGCGCGGACCCTCGTCTTGCGCACGGTCGTGCCCCGCAGCGGCAGCCGCACGATCTCGACGGCGGGCGACAGCAGGCCCTCCAGGCACCGGCCGGAGGGGTCGTCGCCCATGGCGGTGATCAGCACGACCCGGGTGCCGTCACGGGCGGCCAGCAGCGCCGCGAGGCCCGCCCCGCCCGGCCGGTGGTGCTCCGCCTGCCCCTCCACGACCGGGACGGGAGCGTCGGGGCACAGCCGGTCGGCCGTCCCCTCGACGTCGACGTCGAGCAGGGAGTCTCCGACGATGACGAGTGGTCCGCTCACACCGCTGCCTTTTCGATCACGTCACAGAGCATGTGGATCACCGTGAGGTGCACCTCCTGGATGGTCGCGGTGTCGTCCGCGGGCACGGTCAGGGCCTCGTCGCACAACTCGGCCAGCGGGTTCGGGCCGGGGCCGGTCAGCGCCCAGGTCGTCAGGCCGCACTGGCGCCCGGCCTCGGCCGCCTCGGTCACGTTGCGGCTCGTCCCGCTGGTCGACAGGCACATCAGCACGTCGCCGGGGCGGCCGTGCGCCCGCACCTGCCGCGCGTACAGCTCGGCCATGCCGAAGTCGTTGCCGATGGCGGTCAGCGACGAGGTGTCCGCGTGCAG
The DNA here is from genome assembly GCF_012999525.1 of Microbispora sp. H10836. NCBI lineage: Bacteria > Bacillati > Actinomycetota > Actinomycetes > Streptosporangiales > Streptosporangiaceae > Microbispora > Microbispora sp. H10836. The sequence goes on along the minus strand of NZ_JABBWU010000022.1, from coordinate 85,336 downwards.
CGGGATCGCGGCGTACGGCCGGCGGTCGGCGCGGTAGCGTCCGACCAGTTCCGCGGTGAGGTGCTGCGCCTCGGCCGCGGAGCCGCCGTTGCCGCACGCGAGCAGCCGCCCACCGCCGCTGAGCACGGCCGCGAGCTTGTAACCCCAGGCGTGGATCTTGGGTGTTTCCGGGTCCACCGCCGTCAGCGCGGTGCTCAGCCGGGCCAGGTGAGGATGCATCGCTCAGCCTCCCGCGGCGGCGAGGGTGCGAAGGCACCCGCCGGCCAGGTTTCGGTAGACGGACTCGGTCTGCTCGGCGATCCTGGGCCAGCCGTAGCGGGCCCGGGCCCGGCGGGCCCCGGCGGCCGACAGTGCCGCCCGCAGGTCGGGCCGGGTCAGCAGGTCGACGAGCGCGCGGGACAGCGCACGCGGCCGCCGGGGCGGCACGAGCACTCCGCATCCCGCGACGGTGTCGAGGTGACCGCCGACCGCCGAGGCGATCACCGGCACCCCGCAGGCCAGGGCCTCCAGGGGCACCATGCCGAACGGCTCGTACCAGGGCACGGTGACCAGGACGTCGGCCGAGCGCATGAGGCCGGGCACCTCGGGCCGGCTCACGCTGCCGATCAGCCGGACCCGGTCGCCGAGGCCGAGACCGCCGGCCAGCGTGCGCAGCCGCGCGCTCTCCTCGTCGCCCGGGTCGCCGCCCGCGATGACGAGCTCGGCGTCCGGCACGTGGCGCAGGGCGCGGACGACGGTGTCCACCCCCTTGCGCGGCACCATGCGGCCGATGCTCAGCACCCTCGGCCGGTCGCCGCGCGGGAAGACAGGGCCGTCGGGGCGGAACAGGCCGAGGTCGACGCCGCACGGCACGACCGCGATCCGGTCGCGCGGCACGCCCATCGCGACGAGTTCGCGCACCTCGTCGGAGCAGGTGGCGACGACCGCGACCGCCTGGCGGCCGATGTCGCGCTCGATCGCGATCCGGCTCGGCGGGCTGGTGTCGGCCTCGCCCTGCCAGCGCCGCTTGACCGTGCCGAGCGCGTGGTAGGTCTGCACGACCGGGATTCCGAGCGGCTCCGCCGCCGTCAGTGTGGCGAGGCCGCTCATCCAGAAGTGCGCGTGCGCCACGTCGGGCGGCTCGGCCTTCCACCTGCGGGCCAGATCCGCCCCGAATTCCGGCATGTACGGCAGCAGCTCGTCCTTGGGCAGCGGCTCCGCCGGCCCGGCCGGCACGTGCTCGACGGTGACGCCGGGAGCCATGGGCACGGCGTCCGGCTGGTCGGGGGAGGTGCGCCGCGTGAGCACGACGACCTCGCTGCCCCGTTCCGCGAGGGCCAGGGCCAGCGCGGCGACGTGCACGTTCTGCCCACCGGCGTCCACGCCGCCGAGGTTCGCCAGCGGGCTCGCGTGCTCCGACACCAGGGCGATCCTCATGACACCCCCTCCTTCACCGCCTCGCCCAGCGTCACCTCCGCCGTGGCCAGGCGGCGGACGGCGTCCACGACGTGCTCGCCGCCGACCGCGGTCAGGCACGGATGCCCGGGCACGGGGCAGATCCGCGCCCTGCTCCCCCGGCAGGGGGCGCCCTGGTCGCCGAGGACCACCGCCGGCACGCCGTACGGCGCCCACCTGGCGGCGGGCACGACCGGCGCGAACAGGCTGACCACGGGCGTGCCGACCGCCGCCGCGAGGTGGGCGGGGCCGGTGTTGGCGGCCACCACGGCCGACGCCCCGGCCAGCACGGCGGCGAGTTCGGCGAACGTGGTCGCCCCGCCGAGGTCCAGGGCGGGGCCGGAGACAAGCGCGGTCAGCGCCCGCTCCCCCGGGCTGCCGGTGACGACGACCCGCTCCCCGGCGGCCAGCAGCGCCTCGACCGCCTCCGCCCATCGCTCGGCGGGCCAGGCCCGGGCCGGCGCGGTCGTGCCGGGATGCACGACCACGTGGCCGGGCGGGCCGGTCAGGTACTCCACGTCCGGCAGCGGCCCGCGTACGGCGAGCCGCCCGTCGTCGCCCGGCGGCAGGTCGAAGCCGGCCGCGCGGGCGAGGCCGAGCATCCGCTCCGGCTCGGGGACGTCCACGCCCTCGTCCACGACGTGACGCACGTCGAGCAGGGAGCCGGGGTAGTCCTCGCTGATCGCGGCGATCCGCGGCACCCCGGCCAGCCGCAGCAGCAGCGCCGTCGGCAGCGCCGACTGGTGGAAGGACGTGAAGATCACGGCCACGTCCGGGCCGACGGCGCGGATCTGCTCCACCAGGCGGGCCGCGTGCTCGGAGGTCATCGGCACCCGGTCGGGGTCGATCCACGGGGCGCGCCACTCCAGGACGCGGTCGACGCCGGGCAGCAGCTCCGCCGCGGCCCGGCCGTACGGGCCGGCGAGCAGGACGACCTCCCGCGCCCCGGCGGCGACGGCGCGCACGGCGGGCCCCGCGAGCAGGACGTCGCCCGCGTTGTCGGGCCGCACCACCAGAGCGGTCCCGATCACGAGCGCCTCCCCGTCCGCATCCCGCTTGTCCGCACCTCGGCTGTCCGCACTCTCACCTCGCCGGCGATCCGGTGCGCGCAGGCCACCGGCGGGATCACCACGCTGGTCACGGCCATGCGCACGATCTCCTCCGGCGTACGCGGACCCGGGGCGACGCGGGCCCAGGCGAACTCGGCGGTGAGGCCGAGCCACGCGAGCCCCGCGGCGGCGGCGAGCCGCCTCCGGCGCCCCCCGGTGGCGGCCAGCGTGAGCGCGAGCAGGCCCATGCCGGTGGTGAGGGCGTGCCGCTTGAGCCTGCCCGGATGGCCGCCGGTGATCACCCGCCAGTCGCGGCCGTGCACGTGGCGCATGAGCGCGTCCGACGCGTTGCCGCGCTGGAAGCGCACGCTGGACCAGAAGCCGTCGTCACGCACCGGATGGCGGGTCAGCCGCTCCCCCTTGACCAGTGAGAACCCCGCGTGCTCGACGCGCAGCGCGAGGTCGGCGTCCTCGCGGTACGCCCCCGGGAAACGCTCGTCGAACCCGCCGGTCGCCTCCAGGGCGGTCCTGCGATACGCCATGTCGGCGGTGATCCAGTGCGCGCCGGCCAGGCCGGCGGTGTTGCGCTCGGCGTCGGTCGGGCGGCGGCCCGCGGGCAGCGGCACCTCCAGCCGTCCCTGGCTCCCGCCGACGTCCTCGGGCAGGCGGGCGAGATCCTCCGTCAGCGCGCGCACCCAGCCGGGGCCGGGCACCACGTCGTCGTCGAGGAACACCACCCACGGCGTCGTCGCGGCCCGCCACCCGGCGTTGCGCGCGGCGGCCGGGCCCCGCCCGCCCGACCTGAGCACGCGTACGCGATCGGGCACCGGCAGCGGCTCCGGGCTCTCCCCCGGCCGGTCGTCCACCACGATCACCTCGGGCCCGTGACCATGGGCGGGGCCGACGGCGGCGAGTGTGGCGGCCAGGCTCGGCCGGCCGATCGTCGGGATGACGACCGTGACCGCCGGCCCCGTCTCTCCGCGCGGCGCCGTGTTCGTCTTCCGGGTCATCTCTGTCGTCATCCGGCGAACACCGCCCCCCTGCGCACGACGTACGGACCCAGGACGAGCACGTCCACCGGGGCGGAGCCGAAGCACTCCAGCGCGTCGCGGGGGTCGTCGACCATCGGGCGGCCGGCCGTGTTGAGGCTCGTGTTGACCACCACCGGCAGCCCGGTGCGGGCCTCGAACTCCTCGAGCAGCCGGGCCAGCAGCGGGTCGCGCCCGCGTTCGACGGTCTGGATCCGGGCCGTGCCGTCGACGTGGACGACCGCGGGGATCCGGTCGCGCCACTCCGGCCGCACGTCGTGGACGAACAGCATGTAGGGGCTCGACATCGGGCCCCTGCCGAAGATCGTGGAGGCGCGTTCCGCCAGCACCATCGGGGCGATGGGGCGGAACTGCTCGCGCCCCTTCACGTCGTTGAGCCGCTCGGTGTTGCGGGGGTCGCCGGGGTGGGCGAGCAGGGACCGGCGGCCGAGCGCCCGGGGTCCGTACTCGGCGCGTCCCTGGAACCAGGCGATCACGCGGTCGGCGGCGAGCTCGGCGGCCACGGTCGCGGCGAGGTCGGCGGGGCGCTCGTACGGCACCCGCGCCACGTCGAGCCACGCGCGCAGCTCCTCGTCACTCCAGCTCCTGCCGAGGTCGGCGCCGGGCATCGGGGTGACGGGGTCGCCGCTCGCCTGCGCGAGGTGCAGCGCTCCCCCGAGCGCGGTGCCCGAGTCGCCCGCCGCGGGCTGCACCCACACCTCCTCGAACGGGCCCTCCGCGAACAGCCGGGTGTTGGCCACGCAGTTGAGCGCCACTCCTCCGGCCATCGCGAGACAGCGGGCGCCGGTCCGCTCGTGCAGCCATTTCGCGAGGTCGAGCAGCACCTCCTCCAGGCGGACCTGGACGCTCGCCGCGAGGTCGGCGTGGTCGGCCGTCCACTTCTCGCCCTTGCCGAGCCCCTTGGCGTAGACGCTCCAGTCGATCGGCTCGACCCGGAAGCCCCCGTCGCCCGTCGTGTGGATCAGCTCGCGCATCTCGCGCAGGAAGCGCGGCTCGCCGTAGGAGGCGAGGGCCATCACCTTGTACTCGTCGCTCGACCGGAGGAACCCGAGGTGCTCGGTGAGGTCCTCGTACATGAGCCCGAGGGAGTGCGGCAGCGCCTGGCTCGCGAGGACGGTCAGCTCGCCGTCCCGGTAGTGCCCGGCGAGGTGCGAGACGGCCTCGCCGCGGCCGTCGCAGACCAGCACCGCCGACTCGCGGTACGGCGCGGCCAGCCCGGCCGACGCGGCGTGCGCGATGTGGTGGGGGACGAACCGCACCTGGGCGGCGTCGAGACCCGGCAGCGCGGTGGCCAGGAAGTTGGGCGCGCGGCGGGCGTAGGCGGTGCGCAGGTCCTCCCAGCGCTCGTCCTGTCCGGGCCCTCCGGGCACCACGAGCGCGGGGTCGTAGGAGTAGGCGACGCCGTCGAGGTCCTCGGGCCGCAGGCCGGCCTGTTCGAGGCACCACGCGGCGGCCAGCTCGGGCAGTTCCCAGGCGGAGAAAGGGACCGGACGCTTGCCGTGCTTGCGACGGCTGAAGCGCTCTTCTTCCGCTGCGGCGATCACCTCACCATCCACGACCAGCGCGGCGGCTGGATCATGAAAGATCGCGTTTATCCCCAAGAACCGCATCGGTTTCCCTCCGTTGCGCAGTGGAGGTCTGGTTACCGAGAGAAGCGCTACTAAACACTCCTTTGTAGAGAAGTCGACGTATGTGGGTGATGCACTCAATAACTGCTACTCTGCGTAACTATCGGCCGCTGTTTGCCGCTTTGTCCCACGGGTAGCCCGGCGGGCGATTCGCACAGGAGGTCGCCCGTGCAAGATCCCGCCCGCCGGCCCGCCGCGGTGCTCTTCGACCGTGACGGAACGATCATTCATGACGTCCCGTACAACTCCGACCCTGATCGCGTCGACCCTGTCGCGGGGGCCCGGGAGGCGCTCGCACGGCTCCGCGCGGAGGGCATCCCGGTGGGGGTCGTGACCAACCAGTCCGGGGTGGCCAAGGGCATCATCGCGCCGGAGGCCCTCCGGGCGGTGAACGACCGGGTGGACGCCCTGCTCGGCCCGTTCGACGTGTGGGAGATCTGCCCGCACGACGACGGCGACCGCTGCGACTGCCGCAAACCCGCGCCCGGCCTCGTGCTGCGCGCGGCCCGGCGGCTCGGCGTCCCTCCGGAGGACTGCGTGGTGATCGGCGACATCGGTCGGGACGTGGAGGCGGCCCGCGCCGCCGGCGCGAGGGGCATTCTCGTGCCGACCCCGGTGACGCTGGCGGAGGAGGTGGCGGCCGCCCCCGAGGTGGCGTCCGACCTCGCCGCGGCGATCGACCTGGTGCTCGGGGGAATTCAGCTCACAGCTGAGGATGAGGAGGGCATGACCAGGGCAGGTGGGTGAGGCAGCGGCAGGAGGCACGGTGTTCCGAGGCCGGCAGGACGACGGACGGGGAGCGACGCGATGAAGATCATGGTCTGGCACGTCCACGGTTCGTGGACCACCTCCTTCGTGCACGGGGCGCACGAGTATCTGGTGCCGCTCACCCCCGACCGCGGTCCCGACGGGCGGGGCCGGGCCGACACCTATCCCTGGCCCGGCAGCGTGCGGGAGGTCCCGTACGACCGGTTCGCCGCCGAGGACGTCGACGTGGTCGTCTACCAGCGGCCGCACGAGATCGACCTGGCCCGCGAGTGGCTGGGGCGCGACGTGCCCGGCGTCTACGTGGAGCACAACACCCCGGCGGGGGACGTGCCCAAGAGCCGCCACCCGCTGGCCGACCGGGACGACATCCCGCTCGTCCACGTCACCCACTTCAACGACCTGTTCTGGGACTCCGGGCGTGCCCCGACCCATGTCATCGAGCACGGCGTCGTCGATCCCGGCTACCTCTACACCGGTGAGCTGGCCCGCGCCGGCGTGGTCGTCAACGAGCCGATCAGGCGCTGGCGGGTCGCGGGGACCGACCTGCTGCCCACGTTCGCCGCGACGGCCCCGCTCGACGTGTTCGGCATGAAGGTGACGAACCTGCCGTCCAAGCTCGGCCTGGACAGGGAGATGGAGGCGTTCGAGGATCTCCCTCAGGCCGCCATGCACGCCGAGCTGGCCCGGCGGCGGGTCTACCTGCACCCCTACCGCTGGACCTCGCTCGGCCTGTCGCTCATCGAGGCCATGATGATCGGCATGCCGATCGTCGCGCTCGCCACCACCGAGGCCGTGGAAGCGGTGCCGCCGGAGGCCGGGGTCGTCTCGACGAAGCTGCCCACCCTGCTGCGCGCCCTCGACCGGTTCGCAGGCGAGCCCGAACTCGCCGTCCAGGCCGGCAAGGCGGCCCGCGCGGCCGCGCTGGCCCACTACAACCTCGACCGCTTCCTCGCCGACTGGGACCGCCTGCTCACCTCGATCGTCCCGGCCTGACCCGTTCACGGGCCGGCCCATCGCCTATGGCGTTCCTGGAGAAGGCCTTAGGTCCACGGTGACACCGTCGCCGTCGAATGGGTCACCTCGGGGAGCCAGACGGCGGGGATGCGGCTTCCGGACGGCACCGAGATCCCCGGCACCGGCCACCCCGTCCGCTGGACGGGATGCGGGATGTGGACGGTGGAAGACGACAAATTCGTCACCGGGCGCATCTACTACGACCAACTGGCCGCTTATATGTCGTTGGGCTGCCGGCTCGTACGGACCGAGCCCGGCTCCGCGGTCGCTCCCGTCCGCGTGGGCACCCCTGATCCGGAGACCGGACCCGCGTCCGCCGCCGAGTCGCGCGCTGGCGCCATCCGCCGGATCCTCCGCAGGCTCGTCGGCCTGTGACCGTCCCTGCGAGGGTGATCCGCAGAAGGGCGCTCGCCACGCCGTAGACGTCGGGGGCGCCGCCGTCCCCGTCGACGGTGCCGTCCACGATCAAGACGTCGTCGTTCCAGCACGCGGAGGCGAACTCCGCCGGCGTGAGAACGCGCTCCCTCACGTCGCATCCGCGTGCCGCCAGCCGGGGCAGCAGCAGGTCGGCCAGCTCGCGACCCTGCGGGGCGCCGGGAAACAAGCAGCTCACGGTGGGCTGGGACATGGGTCCTCCGGACGCGGTGTGAGGGATCACAGGAGGGGACGCCGGAGCCCGGCCGCCGGATGCCCCCGAGGCGGCGCCGCGGCCGGACGACGCACGACAGCCACGCCGGTCGAGGCGGAGCCTTGATTGTTTACCGAGAACGGGGCACCGCGAGGGCAGGTGATCCAGCCAGGGTGGGAAGAGGCTCCTCATGATGCGCAACCTGGTGAACGGCGCCGTCGGCGGCGCGCTCGCGACGGCCATGTACAGCGCGATGCTGATGGCCGCGGACAGGGCCGGCCTGATGGAGGAGCCGCCGCCGCGGCGGTTCGCGCGGCTGACCCTTCCCGGGCGTGACAAGCCCAGGAGGGGCGAGAACGTGCTCGGGACGATCGCGCACTTCGCGTTCGGTTCCTCTTGCGGCTCCATGCTCGGCCTGCTGTCGGCCGGTCAGCGGGTGCCCGTCCCGATCGGCACGGCGTACGGGTTGCTGGTGTGGTACTTCGGCTGCCAGGGCCTCGCGCCGAGCATCGGCGCGCACCCGCCCGTGCCGAAGGACCGCATGGGACGCCAGGCCGCGCTGCTGGCGGGACACCTGCTGTGGGGCACCGCGCTCGCCCTCGCGCTCAACCGGTTGCGTACCGAGAAGGCGCCGCTGACCGCCGAGATCGCTCCCCGCGTGCGCGAACAGGTCCGGCGCGTCCTGCCCACCCCCCAGCCGGTCTCCGCACGCTGATCCGGCCCCCTCGTCCGGCTACCGGAAGCCGACTTCCGGATACTTCGCCGACGGCCCGTCCAGCAGGGGCCGCCGCTTGCCCTTCAGGTGCGTGTCGAGGAAGGCGGTGACGTAGTCCCGGGTGATCTGGAGGGAACGCTCACCGTTGATCGGGGACACCTGCATGCCGAGCTGCGGAGCGAGCACGGCGTAGTCGACGAAGCTCACGTGCTCGGCACCGGTGACGATGAGCCATCGTTTCCAGTCTCCCGTGACATGGGGCCAGAACAGGTCCCACGACCTCGGCGCGCCGCTCGTGACCGGCTGCTGCCGGGGGTTGCCGATCATCATGAACGGCTTGGTGATCGGCTTGGCGGGGGTGGTGGGGTTGTAGGAGCCGTCCAGGTTGACCGCGGCCTTGATGCGGTCGCTCACGGGAAGCAGGTGGGCGGCGCTCTGGCCGCCGGCCGAGTGCCCGACCATCGCGATCCTGCTCTCGTCGACCAGCCGGTTCCAGCGCCTCGTCCGCTCCAGCCGGTCCAGTACGAAGGTCGTGTCCGCCGCCCGCACCCGGGCGACCTTCTCCCCCAGCTCCGGGGTCTGACCACCCGCACCGGCCTCGAACGTGACGGTCCTGCCGTCGGGAAACGTGGTGGCGACCGACTCGTAGGTGTGCTCGATGCCCGCGACGACGTAGCCCCGGCTCGCGAACTCCTCGGCCAGCGAGGTCAGCGTGGCCCGTGGCATGGTCATGCCGGGCGACATGACCACCAGCGGCCATCCGCCCTTGTTCGGCAGCGCGGGCGCGCCGGCGCGGGCGTACGTCTTCGTCTTCGTGAGCGTGTCCGGCGGGAGGTCTTTCAGCTGGGGGAATCCCTTGAGGATCAGCGCCGACTCCTGCGGGGTGACGTACGGCGCGGCCGTGCCCTTCGTCTTCGCGGCCGGATACCAGAGGGAGACCATCAGCTCCCGCGGCCTGCCGTCGACCCAGGGGTCGGGCCGGTGGGAGTCGACCAGATGGACGTCGGACCGTCCGACCGCGTAGTGCCCGGTCGGAGCGGGCAGGACGGGCTCGGGGGCGGCAGAGGTATCAGCGGTCAGGGGAGCCAGGGCGATCACGCCGGCGATCACGAGATGCTTCATGCCCGTCACCCTGCCGGGCGGCGCTGCCGTACCGTCCCCTGCGAAGGTCACGCGACGTACGCGACTTTCGTAGGGGGTCGCTCCGCCGGACGCCCCAATAGCCTCTGATCGTGAACATCCTGAATCGGGCCCTGCCGTGGGTGCTCGGCGGCGCGGTGTTCCTGCTCTGCGCGGGCTCCGCGTACGGCTGGGCCGGCGTCGCGACGACGCTGCCCGCCCCGGTGGCCCTGGCGGTCGCCGCGGCCGGGGCGGCGGCCACGATCGTCGCCAGGCGTTCGGTGTGGCCGGTGACCGTGGTGGCGGCCGTCGGCTACGTCTGGCTCGCCATGTGGCCGGCCGCGGTCGTGGCCTCCTACTACGCGGGCCTTCACCTGGGGCGCCGCCGGGCCCTGTGGCTCTACGCGGCCGGAGCGTCCGCCGTGTGGGCGCTGGGCGGAGTCGTCTCCTCTCTGGGCGGCGGCCACCGGGCGCTGGCGATGGGCTCTTCGCCCAACGTGCTCATCCTGGGCGGTGCGCTGGTCGGGCTTCCGCTGGTGGCCGGCTTGTGGAGCCACGCCAGGCGGCAGGTGCTCGCCGCCATGCGCGAGCAGGCCGAACAGCTGGTGCGGGAGCAGGTCCTGCGCGCGGAGCAGGCACGCGCCCAGGAACGCGCCCGCATCGCGCGGGAGATGCACGACGTGGTCGCGCACCGGGTGTCGCTGATGGTCCTGCACGCCGGCGCGCTGGAGGTCGGCGCGCCGGACGAGCGTACGGCCCAGGCGGCCGCTCTGATCGGCGACGTCGGCAGGGAGGCGCTGACCAACCTGCGCGAGGTGCTCGGCGTCCTGCGTTCGCCGGACGCCTCCCGCGACCCGCAGCCCACGCTGGCCGACCTCGACCGGCTGCTCGCGCAGTCCCGCGATCTCGGCCTCGTGGTCAACCGGCGCGACGAGGGCCCGGCCCGCACGCTCGGGCAGTCCGCAGAACGCACCGCCTATCGGGTGGTCCAGGAGGCGCTGACCAACGTGCACAAGCACGCGGACGGCGCCGAGACCGACGTGCTCGTCCGGTACCTGCCCGCCGGGCTGGAGGTCGTCATCCGCAACGCGCCGTCCCCCAAGAGCGGGGCGCTACCGGGGTCCGGCTGGGGACTGGTCGGCCTGCGCGAACGCGTCGAACTGCTCGGAGGCACCCTGGAGGCCGGCCCGCGTGGGAAGGGTTTCCAGGTGCTGGCGAGGATTCCCGCCGCATGATCCGCGTACTGGTCGTCGACGACGAGGCGCTGGTCAGGTCGGGGCTGCGGATGATCCTGGAAGCGGCGGGCGACGTGGTGATCGTGGGCGAGGCCCGCGACGGCGAGGAGGCGATCGGCGCGGCCGCCCGGCTCAGGCCCGAGGTCGTGCTCATGGACGTGCGGATGCCCGGCATGGACGGCCTGACCGCCGCGGGGCGGCTCCTGGGCGCGGCCGGCGGCCCGAAGGTGGTCATGCTGACCACCTTCGACCTCGACGAGTACGTCCACGAGGCGCTGCGTCTCGGCGCCGTGGGGTTCCTGCTCAAGGACACCCAGCCACGTGAGCTGATCGCCGCGGTCCGCACGGTCGCCGAGGGCAACGCGATGCTCTCCCCCGCCGTGCTGAAGCGGCTCCTCGGCTCGTTCGTGCACAAGGCGCCCTCGCGCGCCAAGGTCGCGCGCGAGCGGCTCGCCGCACTCACGGCGAGGGAGGAGGACGTGGTCAGGGCGCTGGCACGCGGCCTGTCGAACGCCGAGATCGGGCGGGAGCTGAAGCTGTCGGAGCCGACCGTCAAGGCGCACGTGAGCCGGCTGCTCGCCAAGCTGGGCCTGGCCAACAGGGTGCAGGCGGCGATCCTCGTGCACGACGCCGACCTCGCCTGACGCCGGCGTCCCGTCGCCCGGCCGGGCTTCGCATACGAAGGTAGGGGGTGACGCCCGCCGATCGTCCGATGTGCCGTGACCTGCGGAGTGCCTAACTTCATGGGGTGTCGGCCCTGACCCCTGTGGGGGATGGGCCCGCGTCCGATCCGGGATCTCCCGGATGTCCCCGATGCTCCCGGGCCGACACGGTGTATGGGTTCCAACGATCGGAGTCACGCTGATGTCGCACGCCCTCCTCGACCTGGTGCAGCAGGTGATGTCGTCGCCCTGGTTGTACGCGGCGCTTTTCGCCCTGGCGCTGCTCGACGGGTTCTTCCCTGTCGTGCCGGCCGAGACCTCGGTGATCACCGCCGCGGTGTTCGCCGCGTCGGGCGAGACCAACCTGGCCCTGGTCATCCTGGTCGCGGCGCTCGGCGCCTGCGCCGGTGACCACATCTCCTACCTGATCGGAAACAGATCGGCGGGCAGGTTGCGGGAGAAGAAGCCGTTCGTCTGGGCGCGGAACGCGCTGGCCGAGCGGGGCGGTCTCGTCCTGGTCGTGGCCAGGTACATCCCCGGCGGGCGCACCGCCACCACGCTCACCATGGGCGCCGTACGGCACCCGCTGCGCTCCTTCACGCTCTTCGACGCGATCGCGGCGGGCTCGTGGGCGGTGTACTCCGGGCTGATCGGCTTCTTCGGCGGGATGGCGTTCGAGAACGACCCGATCAAGGGCCTGCTCCTCGGTCTCGGCATCGCGCTGTCGATCGCCATGGTCGTCGAGCTGGTGAGATGGCTCAGGAGACGACGCGCCCTCCGGCTCTCCCCGGAACGTCTTCCCGCGCGCACGTCCGCCTGACCCTGTCGTCACGGCTCACGCCCGGGCACCGGCGGCGCCGGCCGCCGGGCCCCGCTCACACGGCGGCGCGGAGGTAGGCGAGGACGGCGAGCACCCGGCGGTGGTCGTCGGCGTCCGGGGGGAGGTCGAGCTTGGCCAGGATGCTCGCGATGTGCTTGGCGACGGCCGCCTCGGAGACGAACAGCGCGCGGGCGATCGCGGCGTTGGAGCGGCCCTCCGCGATCAGGGCGAGGACCTCGCGCTCGCGCGGCGTGAGCCGGGCCAGCGGGTCACCGCGCCCGCGCAGCAGTTGCCTGACCACCTCCGGGTCGATCACCGTGCCGCCGCCCGCGACCGTCGTCACCGCGCCGGCGAACTGCGCGACGTCGCCGATCCGGTCCTTGAGCAGGTAGCCGACGCCCCCGGCGCCCGCCTGGTCGAGCAGCTCGGCCGCGTAGGTCTGCTCGACGTACTGGCTGAGCACGAGCACCGGAAGGGACGGCCGCGCCGCCCGCAGCTCCAGCACGGCCCGCAGCCCCTCGTCACCGAAGCCGGGGGGCATGCGCACATCCGCGATGACGACGTCCGGGTCCTGCTCGGCGACGGCCGCGATCAGCGCGGGCGCGTCGCCCACCGCGGCCGCGACGTCGTGCCCGAAGCGTTCCAGCAGGCCGGCCAGGCCCTCCCGGAGCAGCACCGAGTCTTCGGCGATCACCACACGCACGGGATCTCCGCCCTGACCGTGGTCGGGCCGCCGTACGGGCTCTCGACGCTGAGCGTGCCCTCCACGGCCGCCACCCGGTCGGCGAGCCCGGTCAGGCCGGTGCCGAGCGCGGGGTCCGCTCCCCCGCGCCCGTCGTCGGCGACCTCCAGCACGAGCACGCTCCGGCGCAGCCGGCCGCGCACCGTGCAGGATTGCGCGCCGCTGTGCTTGGCCACGTTCGCCAGCGTCTCGCAGACGACGTAGTAGGCCGCCGCCTCCACCCTGGCGGGCAGCCGCCCGTCCAGTGCGATGTCCACCCGCGCGGGCACCGGCGACCTTCCGGCGACGTCGCGTACGGCGGCGGGCAGCCCTCGGTCGGCGAGCACCTGCGGATGGACCCCGCGGATCAGCTCGCGCAGCTCCGCGAGCGCCTGGCCCGCCAGCTCGCGGGCCTCCTCCAGCCGCAGGGCCGCGGGCGAGCCCGGCGGAAGGTCGAGCCCGGCCAGGCCGAGCTTCATCGACAGGGCCACCAGCCGCTGCTGTGCGCCGTCGTGCAGGTCGCGCTCGATCCGGCGGCGCTCGGCCTCGAAGGCGTCCACGAGGCGCGCCCGGGACCGGGCGACCTCGCGCGTCTCGGCCTCCTGCGGCACGAGCATCGCCCGCGCCATCGCCGCCCGGGCGCCCGCCCAGGCGCTGACCGTGTACGCGGCCACGGGCACCAGCAGCAGTCCGGCGGCCGAGCCGATAAAGGTCTCCCCCAGCGTGGCCTCACCCTCGGGGCTGATCGGCTGCACGACCGGAGACAGGATCAGCACGGCCGGCCCGGCGATCGCGACCACCGCCACCAGCAGGTCCACCCAGCCGAGCACGACCAGCGCCACGAGGGCGTGCCCCGCCTCCCGCCACCCCGGCCACCTGCCGCCCGGCAGCCCGCGCACCGGCTGCCGGTCCGCGAGCCGCAGCCGCCACCGCTCGAACCAGGCCACGGGCACCAGCAGCGCGGCGGCCACCAGAGCGGCCACCGGCACGGCGGTGATCGCGCCCGCGACGTCGCCCACCGCCCGCGCCGACGACAGCACGGTGCCGAACGCGAACCCCGGAACGGCCCCGGTCAGCAGGTACGCCAGGGAGCGCCAGGGCCAGACGGAGGTCAGGAAGCGGCCCGGCGGCCCGGCGAGCGCGTCCAGCGCGGTCCGGGGCGCGAGGGCTGCGGGGGCGACGGCGGGGACGAGGACGGGGGCGGCCACGGCATCGACGCTAGCCGCTGGACGCGCCGGTGTCGGTAGTGCTGGGAATACCTTCGGTTCTCGCCCCAGCGCCAATGTCTCGCGGGCCCGCCGCCGCTTGGCTGAGCGGCATGACGCCAACCGACATGACACGGACAACCGGGCAGGTGGTCCTGCTCGACTCGGTCCGCATGGTGTACGGCACCGGGCCGGGCGCGGTGACCGCTCTCGACGGCGTGACCCTCGGCTTCGGCCGGGGGACCTTCACGGCCGTGATGGGGCCGTCGGGCTCCGGCAAGTCCACACTGCTGCACTGCGCCGCCGGGCTCGACCGTCCGGCGGCCGGGACCGTGCTGATCGACGACATCGACCTCGGGCCTCTGGACGAGAAGGCGCTCACCCTGCTGCGCCGGGACCGGGTCGGCTTCGTCTTCCAGGAGTACAACCTGGTCGACGCGCTCACCGCCGAGGAGAACGTGGCGCTGCCCCTGCTCCTGGCCGGCCGCCGGCCCGCTCCCGCCTCGGTGCGCGACGCGCTGGGCGAGGTCGGTCTGGCCCACCGGGCCGGGCATCGGCCCGCCGAGTTGTCCGGCGGCGAGCGGCAGCGGGTCGCGATCGCCCGCACGCTCATCGCCCGGTCAAAAGGAACCGAGCCCGCCGTGCTCTTCGCCGACGAGCCGACCGGCGCGCTCGACAGCGCCACGTCGCGCACGGTCATGGAACTTCTGCGCGGGCTCGTGGACACCCGCGGGCAGACCGTCGTCATGGTCACCCACGACCCCGCCGCCGCGGCGTACGCGGACCGGGTCGTGCTGCTGGCGGACGGCCGGCTCGCCGAAGAGCTGGGCCGGTCGAGCGCCGCCGAGATCGCCTCGCGCATGACCCTGCTGGAGGAGGCGTGTTGAGCCTCGCCCTGCAGCGCTCCCTGCTGCGTGGCCGGTGGACGGGGCTCGTGGGCGGTTTCGTCGCGCTGTGCCTCGGCACCGTGATCCTCTCCGCGACCACGCTGCTGCTGGCCTCCGCCGGTCCGCGCGTGCCCGAGCGGTACGCCGCCGCGCCCCTGCTCGTACGCGCCCCCGGCACGCCCGGCGAGGAGAACGCCTTCAGGGAGCACCGGCCCTGGTCCCCGGAAACCGCCGGATCGCTGGTCCGCGCGCTGACGTCCGTGCCCGGCGTCGCGGCGGCCGTGCCCGACCGCGCCTTCTACGCCCAGGCCGTCGTCGGCGGCAGGCCGGCGGGCGCGCACGAGGCCCGGAGCTGGAGCGTCGCCGCGCTGGCGCCGTACCGGCTGGTGGCGGGCCGGGCGCCGGTCGGCGCCGGAGAGGTGGTGCTCGATCGGGCGCTCGGGCTCGCGCCGGGCTCGCCCGTCACCCTGCTCACGGCACGCGGACCGGCGCCGTACACGGTCACCGGCCTCACCGACGGCCCCGGGCCGTACGTGTCGGACGGCGAGGCCGGGCGGCTCGGGGGCGGTGTCCGGGTCGTCGGGCTGCTCGTCCGGCCTGGGGCCGATCTCGCCGCGGTACGGGCCGCCGTCTCGCGTGCCGTACGCGGGGTCGCCGGCGAATCCGGCCGGGTGCTCGCGGGACCGGACCGGGCGGCGGCCGAATCCGCCGCCGACGCCCGGACCCGCTGGATCGGTATGCAGGTGCTGACCGCGATGGCGCTGCTCGGCGGCTTCGTGTCCGTGTTCCTGGTGGCGTCCACCTTCGCGTTCCGGGTGAACCAGCGGCGCCGTGAGTTCGGTCTGCTGCGGGCGGCCGGGGCGACCCCGCGGCAGATCCGTCTGATCGTGTACGGCGAGGCGCTCGCCGTCGGCGTGGTCGCGGCCACGGCCGGGACCCTGCTGGGGGCGGCCGTCGCGCCCGCGGTGGGCGAGGTGCTCGTCACGGCGGGCGTCGAGCCGTCCTCGTTCGGCGTGCGGTTCACGCCGTGGCCGCCTGCGGGGGCGGTCGCGGCCGGGACCGCGGCGGCCCTGCTCGGCGCGTGGTCGGCGGCACGCCGGGCCGCCCGGGTCCGTCCCCTGGAGGCGCTGCGCGAGCACGCGGCGGGCGGCGGGCCGATGACGCGGACGCGGTGGATCGCGGGGACCGTGGCCGTGGCCGGTGGCCTGGCCATGGCGGTGGCGAGCGGTTCCGCCCGGGAGGACGCGCTGGTGAACGACGTCCTGCTCGCCGCGATGGCGCTGATCGCCGGGCTCACGCTGCTCGCGCCCGTCGTCGTCCCGCCGCTCGTCCGGGCTCTCGCGTGGCCGATCGCGAGGTCGGCGGTGGGCACGCTGGCGGGGCGCGGCGCGGCGACGGCCGTGCGGCGCACCGCCGCCACCGCGGCCCCGGTGCTGCTCACGGTCGGCTTCGCCGTGCTCGTCACCGGCATGGTGCGCACGACCGCCGCGGCGTACACCGTGGAGGGGGCCGCGGGCGGCGGCGCGACCGCGGTGCTCGTGCCTGACACCGCCCCCGGCCTCCCGGACGCGGCGCTGCGCGCGGCCTCGGCCGCCACCGCCCCGCTTCCCGCCACGGTGTACGGCGACAGGCCGCTCGCCGCGCTCGGCGGCGCCGACCCCGGCGGCGACCTCGGCGGTCTCGACGGCGACGCGATGGCGGTCGCCGGATGGGCCGCGCGGGATCACGGCTGGCGGGCGGGAGACCGCGTGCCGATCACCTTCGAGGACGGCCGGACCGTACGCCTGCGGGTCACGGCGGTCCTGGCCGAAGCTCCGGCGGAGGTGCTGGTCTCCAGGGACACGCTCCGCGCCCACGACCCGTCGGCGCTGACCCCCGAGGCGTACGTGTCCGGGCCGCCCGGACGCGCCTTCCCGGGCTTGGGGGCGAAGACGGTGAGCGTCGCCGACCGCGCGGCCGGCGAGCAGGCGGAGGAGGACCGGCTCGTCTGGCTGTTCACGCTCCTGCTGGTCGGGGTCTCGGCCGGCTACGCCGGCCTCGCGATCGTCAACGCGCAGGTCATGGCGGCGTCGGCGCGGGTCCGCGACGTCGTGGTCCTGCGCCTGACCGGCGCGACACGGCGGCAGGCGATCGCGGCGACCGCCGCCGAGGCGGCCCTCGTCACGGGGACGGGCACCGTGCTCGGCTTCGCGGTGGCCGTTCCCGCACTGCTGGGAATGCGCGCCGGGCTGGCGGAAATGGCCGGGGGCGCCGTCCCCCTGGTCGTCCCCTGGCCGGCCGCGGGGGCGATCGTCGCCCTATGTCTCGCCCTGGCCACCACTTCGAGCACTTTTGTCACATTTAACACTTATGCCACTAATCGTAAAAGACCGACAAGAGCGGATCAAATGCCGTCTACCAGGCCAGACGCATGATCAGGCAAAGAAAACGTCAACGCTTCACCGTGAAACAGCAAGGGTTGTGATCCAAAGCGTGCGGATGGCCCTGATTCCGGACATCTCTTATTAACCTTTTTTTCCTCAGCATTGCATTACGCACGACAAGGGAGGGTTCATGACGGGCGGGCGCATGCCCAACCTTTTACGCCTACGCTCGATCCAGGCACGGACCGCCCTGATGAGTGCGATCGTCTCCCTCGTCGTCCTCACCGTGATCGGGGCCGGCCTGGACATCGCCATCCGGAACCGGATCCACAGCCATCTCTTCATGGACACGCAGCGCGTGGCCACCGACTGGATCGCCTCGATGGGCCCCAACGGCATCCCCGCGCCGTCGGCGACTCGCGACGATCTCGTCCAGCTCGTCGACTCCGGCAACCGGGTGATCACCGCCAGCCGGGCGGCGAGCGGCAGGCCCCCGCTGACCTCCCCTTTCCCCACCGGGCAGGACCGCCTGCAGTACCGCATCGAGTGCCCGGACAAGGGCCGGTGCGTCGCGCTCACCGCCGTACGGGTTCTGCCGGTGCAGTCCCGGTTGTTCTGGAACGGCGAGCCGCACGCCGTGTACGCCGGGAGGACCGAGCCCGGCCTCCTGGCCTCGCGGCGGCTGGAGCTGTTCATCGCGATCGGAGTGCTGTTGATGACCGCCGGATGGACCTGGGCGAGCTGGCGTGCCGCGGGGCGCACGCTGCGTCCGGTCAGAGAGATTCGCGAGAGGGTGACGGAAATCAGCGTGCGTGATCTGAGTCTGCGGGTCCCCCAGCCGTCCGGGCGTGACGAGATCGCCGAGCTCGCCCGGGCCTCCAACAACTTCCTCGAGCGCCTCGACACCTCCGTGCGCCAGCAGCGGCACTTCGCCTCGATGGTCTCCCACGAGCTGCGGACCCCGCTCGCCGGGCTGCGCACGCAACTGGAGGAGGCCCTGCTCTACCGCGAGGAGACCGATCCGTACGAGACGATCCGGACGGCGGTGCGCACCACCGAGCGATGCCAGGCGATCATCGACGAGATGCTCACGGTCGCCCGCGTCCGCACGGCCGCGACGGCCGAACCCGAGCCGGTCGACCTCGGGGCGCTCGCGCGCGAGGAGGCCGCAGCCCGCACCGACGGCGTGCCCGTGCGGACCGAGGTCAAGGACGAGGTGACCGTGCTGGGCAACCGGGTCCAGCTATGCGGCGTGCTGACCAACCTGCTGGTCAACGCCCAACGGCACGCGTACAGCGAAGTGGCGGTCACGGTCGAGCGGGCCGGCGACGAGGCGGTCGTCACCGTGCTCGACGACGGCGATGGCATCGCGCCGGAGGAGCGCGAGCGGGTCTTCGAACCGTTCGTCCGGCTGAAGGACGGGCGCCGCCGCGACCCGAAGGGCACCGGGCTGGGCCTCGCCCTGTGCCGCGTCACGGCGGACGCCCACCACGGGACGCTGCGGGTCGAGGACTCCCCGCGCGGCGCCCGCTTCGTCCTGCGCCTGCCGCTGCCCGCGGGCTCCTGACCCCGGCCCCTGACCCCCGGGCCCCCTGACCCCGGTCCGGCGGGCCGGGCGCCGTCAGCCGGCGAGCCTCCCCGGCGCCGGCACGGCGGCGAGGGTCAGCGCGAAGTCGCCGGCGCTGTCGGTGTACCAGCGGCAGACCGCGAACCCGGCCCGGGACAGCTCGTCGAGCACCGCCTCCCTGCGGAACTTGGCGCTGATCTCCGTCCGCATCTCCTCGCCTTCGGCGAAGGCCACCGTGAGGCCGAGCGCTCTGATCTGGACCTCCATCGGCCGGGTGGCCCGCAGCCGCATCTCGATCCAGTCGTTGTCCTCGTCCCACAGCGCGACGTGCTCGAACGCCTCCGGCTCGAACCCGGCGTCCAGCTCCCGGTTGAGCACGTGCAGTACGTTGCGGTTGAAGGCGGCCGTCACACCCCCCGGATCGTCGTACGCCTTCACCAGGCGGACGGGATCCTTCACCAGGTCGGTGCCCAGCAGCAGGGTGTCGCCCGGCCGCAGCGTCGCGCGCAACTCCTTGAGGAACACCTCCCGCGCGGCGGGCGGCAGGTTGCCGATCGTGCCGCCGAGGAAGGCCACCAGCCGCCTGCCCGTCCTGGGCAGCAGCGCCAGGTGCTGCTCGAAGTCGGCGCGGACCGGCCGCACGTCCAGGCCCGGATAACGTACGGCCAGCCGCTCGACCGCGGCCGCCAGCGTGACGGCGTCGACGTCGACCGGCGTGTAGGCCCGCAGCGTCCCGGCGTTGGCCATCGCGTCGAGCAGGAGCACGGTCTTCTCGCTGGTGCCCGAGCCCAGCTCGACGAGCGTGTCGGCGCGGCTGAGGCCCGCGACGTCGACGGCGCGGCGGCGCAGGATCTCCAGCTCGCGCCGGGTGGGGTAGTACTCCGCCAGCCGGGTGATCCGGGAGAACAGTTCGCTGCCCGCCTCGTCGTAGAACCACTTGGGGGGCAGCCACTTGGGTGACGAGGTGAGCCCGGCGCGTACGTCGTTCTCCAGAGCCTGGCGCGGGTAGTCGCCGCCGAGATGATCGGTAACCATGGTCGCCTCTCAATCGATGGGTGTCACCGAAACGCCGTCGGGGGACGCGAGCAGCAGGCTCCGGTCGGGCACGGCCCGCCAGCCCGGCCGGTCGTCCAGCGGCTCGCTCGCGACGAGCACCCCCTGCTCCAGGTGCGTGAACAACGTGTCGCCCCACGCGACGGCGGCCAGGTGCGAACCTCCCGTGACGAGTAGGTTGAGCCGGGCCTCGCGGTCGCCCTCGGCCGCCGCGCGGACGACGTCGGCCAGGACGCCGGCGAGCGGCAGGCCGTCCCGCAACCGGGTGAACACGGCCGCGGCCAGCCACGCAGAGTCGCACACGCTCTCCGCGTCGGCCGCGAGGGGCCTGACGGCCTCGCGCCGCACCCGGCCGTTGTGACTGAGCAGCCAGGGCCCGTCGGCGAACGGCGCGGTGGCGCTCTCCTCGATCGGCATGCCGGCCGTGGCCGACCTGACCGCCGCGATGAGGCAGGACGACCGCGCCGCCGCGGCGAGGCCGGGCATGTTGGCGTCCGCCCAGATGGGCACCGTACGGCGGTACCGGACGGGCCGGGGGCCGTCGTACCAGCCGAAGCCGAACCCGTCGGCGTTCACCGTGCCGAACTTCTGCATGCGCGGCGCATACGACTGGCGCAGCAGCCCGTGCTCCGGGTCGCTGATCAACGAGGCCGGGGACCGCGCCGGGCCCAGCCACGCCGCGTGGCGGCACATCCCCTCAGTCCTCCGAGCGCGCGCAGCGGAACCCGGCGAAGATCTGCCGCCGGATCGGGTAGTCCCAGTTGCGGAAGGTCGTGCGCACGGCGGAGGGGTGGGTGGCCCACGACCCGCCGCGCAGCACCCGGTAGGTCTCCCCGAAGAAGACCTTGCTGTATTCCTCGTAGGGGAAGCAGCGGTAGCCGGGATAGGGCTGGAACCAGGAGTCCGTCCACTCCCACACGTCCCCCATCAGCTGCTCCACCCCGTAGGGGCTCGCGCCGTCCGGGAACGCCCCGGCGGGCGCGGGCCGGGCGGCGCGGTGGCCGAGGTTGGCCCAGCGCCCGAGGTGGCCGGGGTCGGCCTCACCCCAGGGATACGTGCGGCCCCCGCACGCCTTCTCCCACTCGGCCTCGGTCGGCAGGCGCTTGCCCGCCCACCGGGCGTACGCGTCGGCCTCGTACCACGAGACGTGCTGCACCGGCTCGTCCGGCGGCACGGGCTCCTCCCGGCCGAAGCGGATCCGCCACCAGGTGTCCCCGTCCCGGATCCAGAACAGCGGGGCCTCCACGCCGGTCCGTTCGGCCCACTCCCAGCCCTGGGGCAGCCACCAGCGCGGGTCGCGGTAGCCGCCGTCCTCGACGAACTCCAGGTACGCCCCGTTGGTGACGGGACGGCGGTCGATCCAGTAGCCCGGCAGGTAGATCCGGTGGGCCGGCCGTTCGTTGTCGTACGCCCAGGCCACGGTGTCGGTGCCCATCGTGAAGACCCCGGCGGGGATGTGCACCTCCGGCTCACCGGCGGGCCGGCCCGGCGGCAGCTCCCCGTCGCGGACCAGGCCGGGCCGCCGGGACAGCTGGAGCGTGGCGAGCATCGTCTCGTCGTGCTGGTGCTCGTGCTGCAGCACCAGCCCGAAGACGTAGCCGCCGGACCGCAGCGGGGCGGGGTCGGTCAGGTCCACCAGGTCGAGGACGTCGAGCACCCGGCCGCGTACGCCGGAGATGTACTTCCTGGCCTCGGCCGGGCCGAGCAGCGGCAGCGAGGGCCGGTCCTTGCGCGGGTATTTGAACGCGTCGTAGAGGTGGTCGATCTCCGGGCGCAGCGGCTCGATGCCGCCCACCTCCCGAAGCACCCACAGCTCCTCGTAGTTCCCGACGTGCGCGAGGTCCCAGACCAGCGGCGACATCAGGGGCGAGTGCTGGCGCACGAGCATGTCGTCGTCGGTGTCGGTGTAGGCGAGCGAGCGCTCGCGTACGGCCTCGAGCTCGGCCGCGATCCGCTCCTTCAGTCCGGTCGGGCCGGCGTTGCCCAGGACGGCGTCGAGATCGGTCACGCGTACATCTCCTCCATCTGGTCGGCGGCCGGCGATCGGCCGGATTCGATGTGCCGGGAGGCGAACGCGCGGACCCGGGCGACCAGCCGGGGCTCGGCCCCGAGGCGGGGCAGGGCCTCGGCGGCGGCGCGGAAGCAGACGGAGGCGGACCGGCGCAGCTCGGGGTCGGCGAGACCGAGCCGGGCGGCGTCCGACCACCGGTGCGCGACCGGCCGGGCCGCTTCGAGGGCGACTCCGGCGGCCCGGTCGTCGGTGACGAGCGCGTGGACGACGGCCACGCACACGGGCCACTCGGCGGCCCCCTGTGCGTCGAGGTAGCGCACCTCCAGCCAGCCCCGGGGGCGCACGGGCGGGAAGAGCGTGGTGGCGTGGTAGGCGAGGTCGTCCTCGTCGGGGGGACGCCCGGCCACGCGGGCGAAGTCCCGGAACGCCGAGCCGTCGAGGACCGGCAGGAAGCCGCCGTCCCCCCGGATCAGCATGAGACGGGCGTCGAGGAGGTAACGCGCCCAGTCGTCCACCGGATCGCCTCCGCGCGCGACGGGCGCGGTCCTGCTCGGGTCGAGCCTGCCCCACACTGCCTGGCGGCCCGAGGCCCATCCGCCCGCGGGCGAGTTGGCGAAGGCCGCCACCAGCACCGGGCCGAGCACGTGGACGCGTTCCCAGCGGACCCGGGGATCGTCGCCGAAGTCCAGGTTGATCTGAACGGACGCGGTCGAGCACATCATCGTGAGGCCGTGCGGGCGGCCCAGGAAGGCGGCCATCGCCTCATATCGGGGCTCTCGTAACTGGCGCAGGGGCGGACGGAGCGTGTCCAGGCCCCGGCCGCCCAGCCGCAGCCCGGCCCGGGTGAGCGCGAGCCGTACGGCGCCGACGTCGGCGGTGAGCTTCGCGATCGCGTCAGGCAGGACGTCCGGCGGGGCGGACAGTTCGAGCTGCCCGCCCGGTTCGAACGTCACCCGGCTGCCGCCGGGGAGCGTGGGGAGCGCGTCCGCGATCCGGGCGACGGGAACGTGGAGCGCGGGGTCTTCGGCGTCGAAGACCAGGAACTCCAGCTCGACGCCCAGCCGGTCGGAGGTGACTCCGCGGAAGCAGTCCCGGGCGTAGTTCTGCACGTCGGTCATTCGCCCCCCAACGGGCCGAGGTTTGCCGACTCGGTGGTGCCGAGTCAACTTTCCCCGTAATCACCTCTTTCAACCTGAAACCCACTGAAACAGGGCGTTAACCCTGGTCACGCGGCGGTTGCCCAGTCCTCGTCGCGCATCCGGATCATCGAGACGCCGACGATGCCGAAGACCACGAGCAGGATGACGGGGCCGCCGAGGCCCAGCACGAGGTTCCACGCGCTCGCGCCGAACAGCCAGACGAGGATGCCGACGAGCACGCCGGCCGGGAACCACCACCCGGCCCGGCCTCCCCAGGCGTACGCGACGGCCACGAGCACGAGGCCGAGGAACGACCCGATCATCCCGGGCATCTGCCAGGCGATCGTCATCGCGGGCTGCGCCGCGTCCTGCATGAGCTTCTCGGCCTGGTCCACCGGCAGCATCCGGAACGCCACGATGTCGAAGAAGTCCGAGATCATCAGTGCCGAGAAGTTGATGAGGCCGAGGACCGCGACCACGCCCGCGATGTTGGCGAGCACCACGCCCTTCTTGCGTACGAGGTGGACGAGGCCGATCACACCGGGGACCCACAGGATCCACGCGTAGTGGAGGAGCGTCGCGCTGACGCCCACGGCACCCGGGTTGTTCGCGTACACGAGAGGGTCCTCGACCCCGGGCTCGGACGGATCGGCGGCCATGCCGAGGAGCAGGCAGAGCGGGGCGAGGACAAGGCTCGTGCCCGCCGCGACGCGGCGGAAGGAGTTCGCGTTGGTAAGCATGCGGAGGACCGTACGGATCGGTCCCCCGCGGTGTCGTCAAAGCACACGTTGACGCTCTGTCCGCCTTGAGGCGGATTTTCGCCTGGAAGGGGATGCCACCCTTGGCCGTAGGTCACGATCTGTGGCGGAAGCCGATGGAGTGTTGAGCCGCTCCGCTACGCTGACGCATCGTGATTACGGGTGAACTGAAAAGCAAAATTGACCGGATCTGGGACGCCTTCTGGTCGGGCGGGATCTCCAACCCTCTGGAAGTCATCGAGCAGATCACCTACCTGATGTTCATCCGGCGGCTGGAGGACATCCAGACCGCGAAGGAGCGCAAGGCAAGCCGTAGCGGGAAGCCGATCGAGAACCCGATCTACACAGAGGAGACGAACGCCCTTCGTTGGTCGCAGTTCACCGAACTGCACCCAGAGAGCATGCACCAGGTGGTGCGGGACGCGGTCTTCCCCTGGCTACGCGAGCTGGGAGGGGAAGACTCCACCTACTCCCACCACATGAAGGACGCTCGGTTCACAATCCCAACGGCAAACCTGCTCACCAAGGTCGTCGACATGCTCAACGAGATCCGCTTGGGCGAGCAGGACACCAAGGGCGATCTGTACGAGTACATGCTCAGCAAGATCGCTACCGCCGGGCAGAACGGGCAGTTCCGCACCCCGCGCCACATCATCCAACTCATCGTGGAGATGATGGCCCCCGGCCCGCAGGACGAGATCTGCGACCCGGCTTGCGGCACCGCTGGCTTCCTGGTGGCGGCGGCTCAGTACGTCAACCGGACCCACAAGGACGCGCTCCTCGACCTCGCGCAGCGGCGTCACTTCAACGAGAGCATGTTCCACGGCTTCGACTTCGACAGCACGATGCTACGGATCGCCAGCATGAACATGCTGCAGCACGAAATCGACCGGCCGGACATCCGCTATCGCGACTCGTTGGCCGAGAGCACCGCGAGCGAGGCCGAGCGCTACACGATGATCCTGGCCAACCCGCCTTTCGCAGGGAGCCTGGACTACGAGACCACCGCCAAGGATCTCCTTAAGGTCGTCAAGACCAAGAAGACCGAATTGCTGTTCCTGGCGCTCTTCCTTCGCCTGCTCAAACCAGGTGGCCGTGCAGCCGTCATCGTTCCGGAGGGTGTGCTCTTCGGTTCAACAGGGGCTCATAAGGAACTTCGCCGCATCTTGGTCGAAGACCACAAGCTCGACGCGGTGGTGAAACTCCCGAGCGGTGTCTTCAAGCCGTACGCCGGAGTCTCGACGGCCATCCTGTTCTTCACCAAGACCAACAATGGCGGCACGGACGACGTCTGGTTTTACGAGGTCACCGCCGACGGCTTCAGCCTGGACGACAGGCGGACCCCGCTGCTGACGGACAGCAAACTCGGCCCCACGCCGACAACTCAACTCGACGAGGTCGAGCACGCCAAGAACAACCTCCCGGATGTGCTCGCGCGATGGGCACTCCGCAATGGCAGCGAACAGCAACGGACCAGGACTGAGCAGAGCTTCTGCGTCCCCAAGGCCGACATCGCCGCCCAGGGCTATGACCTGAGCCTCAACCGATACAAGGAAGTCGTCCACGAGGAGATCGAGCACCGCCCCCCGCTGGAAATACTAGAAGAGCTGGAGTGCATCGAGGCCGACATCCAGCAGGGCATGTCCGACTTGAAGGGACTATTGGCATGAAATGGCCACGCGTGAGCCTTGCGGAAGCACTGGGGTCGTCAACGCTTTTTACCGATGGCGATTGGGTCGAATCTAAGGATCAAGATCCCGAGGGGAACGTTCGCCTTATTCAGCTTGCAGACGTGGGAGATGGAACTTACGTCAACAAATCCGCAAGATTTCTCACCAAAGAGAAGGCCCGGGAGCTCCGCTGCACGTTCTTAGAGCCAGGAGACGTACTAGTCGCGCGCATGCCCGACCCGATCGGGCGCGCGTGCATCTTCCCAGGAGATTCAAAACGTTCGGTCACCGTAGTCGACGTCTGCATAATTCGACCAGAATCCAGTCGTATTGACCCTAGATGGTTGATGCACCATCTAAACACTCCCGCCGTGCGCAATCAGATAGTTCGACTAGCCACCGGAACGACTCGATCTCGAATCTCAAGGAGCAACCTTGGAAAAATAACTATCACCCTCCCCCCTCTTTCAGAACAGCACAGAATCGCAAGCATCCTGGACCGCGTAGATGCGATGCGCACGAAACGCCATGAGGCGATCGCCCTCCTAGAGGATCTCGCCCAGTCCATCTTCCTTGAAATGTTCACGACACCTGGCGGCGCAAGTTCTCCTTGGAAAATTAGAGGCATCGAAGATGTCTGCTCGCTGATTGTAGACTGCGTTAACAGGACCGCACCAACAGTAGATTATGTCACTCCTTACAAGATGATTCGAACGACGAACGTCAAGAACGGGAAAGTGAACCTTTCAGAAGTTCGATACGTTGAGAGGGAGACTTTTGAACGATGGAATAGGCGAACCACACCCTTGCCTGGCGATGTAATCCTGACGAGAGAAGCACCCGTAGGCGAGGTGGGAATTATTAAAACTGACGATCAAGTGTTTCTTGGACAGCGACTGATGCTCTACCGCGTCGACCCCAAATATGCAACCCCTGAATATCTCTTGGCCGCTTTTCGTAGCCCCTTCGTCCAGAAACAACTCGATCGAAGCAGTTCGGGTTCGACGGTAAAGCATCTTCCCTTACCCGCTTGCCGAAGCATCCAAGTCCCTTCGCCGCCCATATCTCTCCAATTGGAGTTCACTGCGAGAGTGAAGGCGATTGATTCACTGAAGCTCGGTCACGTGCATCAGCTGCAAAAACTTGATGCCCTGTTCGGGTCGCTGCAGCAGCGCGCGTTTCAGGGGGACTTGTGGGACAATCGGGATAATTAAATTCTTCCCCCGGAGGGTGTTCGTTGGGCAACTTCGAGTTCCTTCGTCCAGAATGGTCCGATTTATGCGAAGAAGCGAGTCGAGCGGAGCGGCTCGCGATCGCGGATCCACGGGTGTCGTGCTTCTATGCCCGGCGAACGCTAGAGCTGGCGGTCACCTGGCTCTACACGGCCGATGACACGCTGACGATGCCCTACCGCGATGACCTCGCGGCGCTGATCACGGAGCCGACCATGGTGAAACTGGTCGGCCCGGTGATCCGCACCAAGATGGACCTCATCCGGCGCCAGGGGAACACGGCCGTACACCGGCACGGGCCGGTGCCGCCCAGGGACGCGGTCCGGACCGTGGCCGAGCTGTTCCACGTCATGTACTGGCTCGCCCGGCGGTACGCCCGCAACCAGAATGCGATGCCAGCCGCCGGCCTGGCCTTCGATCAGGCGCTGATTCCCAAGCCCATTCCTGCCGAGGTCAGGCAGAAGAAGCAGGACGAACTCCGAGAAATGGCCGGGGAGTTCGCCAAGCAGCAGGCCGAGCTGGCCAAACAGCTCCGGAAGAACCAGGACTTGGACGCCGAGCTGGCGAAACTCCGCGCCGAAATCAAGCAGGCCAAGGCGGCCAACGCAACCGCTCAGGACACGCACGACTACAACGAAGCCGAAACCCGGGAACTCCTCATCGACCTCCTGCTGCAGGAGGCGGGCTGGCCGCTCGACAAGAAAGAGGACCGGGAGTTTCCCATCACCGGCATGCCCAACACCCAGACCGGGACCGGCAAGGTCGATTACGTGTTGTGGGACGACAACGGCAAGCCCCTCGGCCTGGTTGAGGCCAAGCGCACCAGCCATGACGCGGCCGTCGGCCAGCACCAGGCCAAGACGTACGCCGACTGCCTGGAGCAGATGTACGGCCAGCGGCCGGTGATCCTCTACACCAACGGCTACGACACCTTCATCTGGGACGACCTGAACTATCCGCCCCGGAAGATCCAGGGCTTCTACACCAAGGACGAGCTGCGCACCCTCATCCATCGCCGCAGCAGCCGCCGACCGCTGACGACGGAGCCGATCAACGAAGAGATCGCCGGCCGTCACTATCAGAGCCGGGCCATCCGCCGCATCGACGAGACGTTCGACAAGGACAGCCTGCGGCACGCGCTGCTCGTAATGGCGACCGGTTCCGGCAAGACCCGCACGATCATCGCCCTGGTCGACCAGTTGATCCGTGCTAACTGGGTCAAGCGAGTGCTGTTCTTGGCCGACCGGAAGGCCCTGGTCACCCAGGCCACCAACGCGTTCAAGGAGCACCTGCCGGGCGTGCCCACGGTGAACCTGCTGAACGAGAAGAACGACGAAGGCCGAGTCTACGTCTCGACGTACCCGAGCATGATGAACCTCATCAACGAGACCGCCGATGGTGTGCGCAGGTTCGGCCCCGGCTACTTCGACCTCGTCATCATCGACGAGGCGCACCGGTCCGTTTACCAGAAATATGGCGCGATCTTCGACTACTTCGACTCGCTGCTCGTCGGACTGACCGCCACCCCGAAGGACGAGATCGACCGCAACACCTACCGGCTCTTCCACCTAGAAGACGGCGTGCCCACCGACGTCTACGGCTTGGACGAGGCCGTGGCCGAGGGCTATCTGGTCGCCCCGACCGCCGTGGACGTGCCGCTGAAGTTCCAGCGCGGCGGCATCAAGTACGACGACCTCTCCGACGAGGACAAGGAGAAGTGGGACGCGCTCGACTGGTCGGAGAACGATGACGTTCCCGACGAGATCAGCGCCGACGAGATCAACAAGTTCCTGTTCAACGCGGACACGATCGACAAGACGCTCATCACTCTGATGACGTACGGCGCGAAGGTCGAGGGTGGGGAGCGACTGGGCAAGACCATCGTCTTCGCCCGGAACAACAACCACGCCGAGTTCATCGCCCAGCGCTTTAACGAACTTTTCCCCGAATACAAGGGCACGTTCGCGCAGGTCATCACGTATCAGAAGCGGCTCGCCCAAGACTTGATTGACAAGTTCTCCGACCGAGACAAGGCCCCGCATATCGCGATCTCGGTCGACATGCTCGATACTGGCATCGACGTGCCCGAGGTCGTCAATCTGGTGTTCGCCAAGCTCGTGCGGTCCAAGACTAAGTTCTGGCAGATGATCGGGCGAGGCACGCGGCTCTGTCCCGACCTGTTCGGCCCCAACCAGGACAAGAACGGCTTCCTCGTCTTCGACTTGTTCCAGAACGTGGAGTTCTTCAACCAGAACTTCCCGACCGCCGAGGGCAGGGTGCAGCCCTCGCTCAGCGAACGGCTTTTCAAGCAGCGGATGGACCTGCTGCTCAAGCTCGACCAGCAGCACCCCGACCTGCCCCCGCCTCCGGACGGCACGCCCGACGGGACGAAAAGCGAAGTCGATCTGCGCTGGTCCCTCGCCGAGCGGCTTCAGTCCGAAGTGGCCAACATGAATACGGCCAACGTCGAGGTGCGCCGTCACCTGCGCGAAGTCGAGACGTACCGCGAAGCTGCGAACTGGCAGCAGATCACGCTGGACAAGCACGCCGAGATCACCTCGGCCCTGGCCGGCCTCCCCACCGAGTTTCGCGACGACGACAACAGTCAGGAGGCCAAGCGCTTCGACCTGCTCGCGCTGCGACTGCAACTCGCCCTGATCCAAGCCGACGCGGACTACTCCAAGCTCCGTGACCAGGTGCAGGAGATCGCCTCAGCGCTGCTCGACCCGACCACACTGACAATCCCCAACGTCAAGCAGCAGCAGGAGTTCCTCGAAGACCTCACCACCAATCAGTGGTGGGAGGACGTCACGCTGCCGATGCTGGAGAACATGCGCAAGCGGCTGCGCGGGCTGGTCAAGCTCATCCCCAAGGTGAAGCGCGGCATCGTCTACACCGACTTCGAAGACGAGCTCGGCGACCTGAGCGTGACGCAGATCAACGGGGTGTCCCTGGGCACGGACAGGTCCAAGTTCGAAGCCAAGGTTAGGACATACCTGCGCAGCCACGAGAACGAGCTTGTGATCCAGAAGCT
This sequence comes from Microbispora sp. H10836, assembly GCF_012999525.1. Taxonomy (NCBI): domain Bacteria; kingdom Bacillati; phylum Actinomycetota; class Actinomycetes; order Streptosporangiales; family Streptosporangiaceae; genus Microbispora; species Microbispora sp. H10836. The sequence goes on along the minus strand of NZ_JABBWU010000022.1, from coordinate 55,575 downwards.
TCACCGCAACCGGCAGATCACCTCCGCCGACCTAGACCAGTTTGAGCTGATCTTCCTCAGGAACGGATTCGGCACGGCGGACGACATTGAGCGGGCCAAATCCGAGCACGGCGGGCTCGGCCTCTTCCTCCGCTCTCTCACCGGCCTCGACCGCGAGGCCGCAGGTAAGGCATTCGATCAGTTCCAGTCGGGCAAGAACCTCACTGCGAGCCAGCTCCACTTCGTCTCACTGGTGATCGATTTCCTGGCGAAGAACGGCTTCATGGAGGTCGACGTGCTCTACGAGTCGCCCTTCACGTCGCTGGCCCCCGGCGGCCCCGAGGACCTCTTCCCCGACCCCGACGTTGACGCCCTCGTCGAGGTCCTCGCATCCGTCCAGGCGACGGCCATACCCGAAGAGAACGCCGCCTGAGATACCAGCAAAGGCCTATCCGTACGGAAGGGCCGCGGCTCCGAGGCGCGCGCCGTCAGGCCTCGGGGCCGGTCGTGAAGCCTGCCTGCCGTAACGGGGGCTGTACGGCAGGCAGGCCGTTCGGCGGGGGCGGTCTCCCTCAGCGGGAAGGCGTCTACGGGAGACCGCCCAAGCCCTGCCGGTCGCGACCGGCAGGGCAGCTCATCGGTGACGGTCATCGCATGCGAGCGTCAGGCGGGTGACGTCGGCGGGATCTCCATGACGCCGAGAGCGGCCAGGCCGACGAGATGCGTTCCGACGCTCCGCGCCTCGCTGATCGTCAACTCCACGAAGGAGCAACCCTCGACCTGCAGATGAACACGAGGCTCGGCGTCACCCGGCCCGAGGCTGAGATCGATCCACATCCGCTGCGGCTGCCCGGCCAGGGGGATCGCGTTCAGCTCGATGGACTGCAGCCAGGCGTTGTGGATGCGCTCACCGGGAGGTTCACCGATGTGCGCCTCCATGCACCAGGGCGGACACGACCGACGCGGACGCTCGACCAGAGTACGGCCCAGCTTGAAAGGCATGCCCCACGAGGACCCGCCGCCTTGTCCCTTCCGATCGCCGAGGCCGACTCCGGCGAACGTCTTGATGTGGTCTCCGATCACTGGGGCACCGCCACCTCGGCCAGGCTCTCCTGTTCGGCGATGGCCTGACACAGTTCGCGCAGGTTGTCGCCGTCAACGGTACGGTAGGCGCCCGCCTGCTCGGCCGCCGACGGGAACGGCCGCTCACGGCTTGCCCAGAAGCGCCCGGCATCGCTCCTCATGATCCGCCACCCGGCGAACTCCGTGCTGGGCGCAGTGGCCCTATCTTGGGTCATGGGTCAGGAACCTCGTTTCCTGATCAAGGACCCGTCCGATCGTGGCCGCGACGGACGGGTCCGCGCTTGTATCGCCTCCGACGGCGATTACTTTGCTTATCCACTCCTCTCCGTCATCATTGCTTTACTCCTCGTGTCTGCTCTGCGACATCATGGCTCGCACAGTGCGAGGTGGCAAGGAACTGTGCGCTGAATCTTTACGCGATCACGACTATGCGAGGGCTTGGTGATGAGAAGTCCCACTGTGAGACACCGTCGATTGGGCCGCGAACTGCGACGACTGCGTGAGCAGACAGGTCTGTCACCTGATGTGGCAGCCCACCAGCTTGGGTGGAGCCGTTCCAAGCTCAACCGCGTCGAGAACGCGCGGCTGCTGCCGAGCGCGGAGGACATCGGCAACGCCTGCGATCTGTACGGCGTGGACGGCATCGGGAAGGCCGGCCTGATCCAGCTCGGCAAGGACGCCGGCAAACGAGGCTGGTGGACCGCCTACAGCGATGTCTTTACCGGTTCTTACATCGCTCTTGAGACCGAAGCGACCGCTATCCGAAAGTGGGAGCCGATTCTCGTACCCGGGTTGCTCCAGAACGAGGACTACGCTCGTGAGATCATCAGGGCGGCGCGGCCAGAACTGACCACCACTGAGCTGGACCGGCACGTGGACGCACGGATGGCCCGGAAGATCAACCTGATCGGGTTCCAAGCGCCGAAGCTCCATACCCTCGTGGACGAGACCGTTCTACACCGCCCTATCGGTGAGCCCGGTGTGATGGCCCGGCAGCTTGACGACATCCTCCAGGCCACCGCTTGGCCCAACGTCACTATGCAGGTCTTACCTATGAAAGCCGGCGCTCACGGCGGCGTGGAAGGCGGCTTCTCCGTGCTGAGCTTCGGCGATGAGGACCCGGACGTCGGATATGTCGAAGGACCGGCAGGCGACGTGTACGTGGAGGCAGCTGATCAAGTCCGCCGACTTAAGCTGACATTCGAGCGCCTCGTCGGCGTGTGCCTGTCCCCTGAGGAGTCCGCGGAACTCATCGCCGCAGTAAGGAGTGAACGTGTCCCGTGATCTGTCCGGTGCCGAGTTCCACAAGTCCAGCTTCAGCGGCGGCGGCAATGACTGTGTCGAGGTGGCGACGAACCTGCCGGGGCTGGTGGCCGTGCGGGACAGCAAGGACCGCTCGGGACCGGTCCTGGCCTTCACCCCGAGCGAATGGAGCGCCTTCATCGCGGGCGTGAAGAACGGCGAGTTCGACAACTGATCGCGGAGGCATTCCCCAGGGACCCGTCGCCCCCGACGATCCGGCCGCGGCCGGGATGGCGTGCCCCTTTTGTCACATAATGGGCGTCAATCCCCGGCCGAATGGCGGCTACTGTCTGCGTCATGCTCCACCGCCGTCCCCCCACTCTCGTCGACTGGCTCGTCGCGGCGGCCGTGGGCCTGTTCGCGATCGCCGAGGAGATCGGCGGGCGCTCCATGGGCCCCTCCCGCGAGGATCTCCCCATCTGGATCGCCGCCGGGGTCGTCACCGCCGCCGGAGTGCTGTTCCGGCGCCGCGTCCCCTTCGCGATCCTGTGCGTCTACTCCGCCGTCAACGTCCTGCTGTTCGCCCTCGCCCCCCAGATGTCGGCGGCCTGGCAGTTCTACACCGAGCTCGTGCTGCTGTTCACCCTGCTGTCGGAGGTACGGCCGGGCAGCGTGAAGGCCGTGACCGGCCTGGTCGCGAGCGGTGCGTACGTCGTCTCCATGCTGGCGGCCTCGTCCCCGCCTGCCGGGTGGGGCGACGTCGCCGTGGCGGTGGTGATGTCGGCGATCGCGGCCGGAGCCGGCCTGGCCGTGCGGCGGCACCGCGTGATCGCCGCGCAGGCCGCCGAGCGCGGCGAACTGCTGGCCCGCGAGGCGGTGTCGGAGGAGCGCGCCCGCATCGCCCGCGAACTGCACGACATCGTCGCCCACAGCGTCAGCGTGATGACCATGCAGACCGGCGGCGTACGGCTCATGCTGCGCGAGGACCAGGAACGCGAGCGGCAGGTGCTCGCGTCGATCGAGGAGACGGGCCGCGGCGCGGTCGACGAGCTGCGCCGGATGCTCGGCCTGCTGCGCGGGCCGCAGGCGGACGCGGGCCCCCAGGCCGGCCTCGACCGGCTGGACGACCTGCTCGACCAGGTCAGGGCGGCGGGCCTCGAGGTGGCCCTGGAGGTGCGGGGAGACCCGGTGCCGCTGCCCGCCGGGCTCGACCTGTCGGCCTACCGCATCGTGCAGGAGGCGCTGACCAACGCGCTCAAGCACGCCGGCCCGACCCGGGCGGCGGTCACCGTGGACTACCGCCCCGGGGAGCTGCACCTGCATGTCGTCGACCACGGCCCGCGCCAGGGCAGGACGCGGGCGCGCGCCGCCGGGCCGGAGAGCGGACACGGGCTGATCGGCATGCGGGAGCGGGCCGCGCTGTTCCACGGCACGCTCACCGCGGGACCGCTCGCCTCGGGCGGGTTCGGCGTCCGGGCGGTGCTGCCCCTGTGAGTGATGCTGTGAGTGACGCTGTGAACGTGATCGGGATCCTGATCGCCGACGACCAGGCGATGATCCGGGCCGGGCTGCGCCTGGTCATCGGCACCCAGCCGGACCTCGCCGTGCTGGGCGAGGCGTCCGACGGCCAACGCGCCGTGGAACTGGCCCGGAGCCTGCGGCCCGACGTCGTGCTGCTCGACATCGCGATGCCGCGCCTCGACGGCCTGGAGGCGGCCCGGCGGATCCTGTCCGCGCCCGAGCCGCCGCGTGTGATCATGCTGACGACCTACGACACCGACGAGAACCTCGGCCACGCCCTGCACGCCGGGGTCAGCGGTTTCCTGCTCAAGGTCTCGCCGCCCGAGCACCTGTTCGCGGCGATCCGCAGCGCCGCCCGCGGCGAGCTGCTGCTCGACCCCGCCGTCACAGGCAGGGTCGTGGACGCCTACCGCCGCGCACAACCCGCCGCGCCACCGCCGGAGACCGGACTGACGCCGCGGGAGGAGCAGGTGCTGCGCCTGGTCGCGCGGGGGCTGTCGAACGGCGAGATCGCCGGCACACTGTCGATCAGCGAGGCGACGGTGAGCACGCACATGAACCGCCTGCTGGCCAAGCTCGGCCTGCGCGACCGCGCCCAGGCCGTCAGGTACGCCTACGAGTCGGGGGTCGTCCGCCCAGGAGACCCCTAGTCGACAGCCGGTAGCGTAGGTGCACATGACAGCTATCGACTCCACCACCTCGGGTGCGTACGGGATCGGCCTCGCCACGATCGCCGCGGACGGCACCGTGCTGGACACCTGGTTCCCCTTCCCGGCACTGGGCGAGCCCCCGGCCGTGGGCACCGAGCCGATCGCGGGCGACGACCTCGGCGAGGGCATGGCGGACCTGGTCGGCCCCGACCCCGCCCGGGGCGTCGAGGTCGTGGCCGTGCGCACCGGCATCGCCGACCTGTCGGCCCCGCCGGCCGACGCGTACGACGTGTACCTGCGGCTGCACCTGCTGTCCCACCGCCTGGTCCGGCCGCGTTCGATCAACCTCGACGGGGTCTTCGGGCTGCTGGCCAACGTCGTGTGGACCAGCCACGGCCCGTGCAGGGTGGAGGGCTTCGAGGAGGTGCGGCTGCGCCTGCGGGCCCGGGGCCCGGTGACCGTCTACGGCGTGGACAAGTTCCCCCGGATGGTCGACTACGTGCTGCCCTCCGGCGTGCGGGTCGCCGACGCCGACCGCGTACGGCTCGGCGCCCACCTGGCGAGCGGCACCACCGTCATGCACGAGGGCTTCGTCAACTACAACGCTGGCACGCTCGGCGCCTCGATGGTGGAGGGCCGCATCTCCGCCGGGGTCGTCGTGGGCGACGGGTCCGACGTGGGCGGCGGCGCCTCGATCATGGGCACGCTGTCCGGCGGCGGCAAGGAGGTCATCTCGATCGGCGAGCGGTGCCTGCTCGGGGCCAACTCCGGCGTCGGCATCTCGCTGGGCGACGACTGCGTGGTGGAGGCCGGGCTGTACGTCACGGCGGGCACCAAGGTCACGCTGCCGGACGGGGCGGTCGTGAAGGCGAGGGAGCTGTCGGGCAAGTCGGGTCTGCTGCTGCGCCGCAACTCGACGACCGGGGCGGTCGAGGCGGTGTCACGCGACAGCAGGGGCATCGAGCTCAACGCCGCGCTGCACGCCAACGACTAGATCGCGACCAGACCCTGATATGACCCTGAGTCTGCCCTGAACTTGGCCTTCGGCCCTGTGAGCGGGGGGAGTGCGGCCCGTACGGTGAAGGTATGGGACGCATTCTCCTCATCGCCGCAGCCGTCATCGTCGGGTTCTTCCTTCTCGGTTCCGTCATCGGGCTCATCTTCGGCGCGCTGAAGTGGGTTCTGATCATCGGCGCGATCGCGCTGATCGTGTCGGTCGTGCTCAAGCTCACCCGGAGCAGCAGGTCGGGTCACTACACCTGACCGGGCCGTAGACGAAAAGGGGCGGGCCCCGCCGCGGATGCGGCGGGGCCCGCTGTCACTCGCGCCTCGTGTTACGAGAGGGGCGGGTAGGCGTTCTGCATGAGCTGCTGGAACTGGGCCGAGAACCAGTGGCCCGAGACCGGGGCTCCGCCGAGAGCACCGGACATGTTGTTGCCGTTCAGCGAGTTACCCGTGTAGGTCGGGTCACACATCCGGTCGAAGCCCTTGCCCTCGTCGTTCGGGATCTGGGAGCTGGAGCCGTCGGACTCACCCGGAGGCTTGATCCAGACGTAGGCGTCGAGACCGGCGGCGGGGTTCGCCTTCGGCCGCTCACCCATACCGGCGCCGGACTGGTTGCACCAGTTGCCGGCGTGGATGCGGCGGTCGACACGGGACTGGTTGACGAACGTGTCCACGCTGGTGGACGTGCTCGGCCCGGTCGGCCGGGCCGAGCCGCCCCAGCCGTTGCGGGAGGTGTCGATCAGCATGCCCAGCGTGTTCGGGAAGCCCTTCGCCACCAGAGCGTTGCGGAGACCGACCGCGAAGGACTGCTCGTCCACGTACCAGTTCCAGTCGACCCACTTGGACTGGCGCACCGACTGGCCGTTCACCGAGGTGTTGATGGTGAAGTACGGCTCGACCGTCGCGCCGAAGTTGGCGGTGTTCACGATGAAACCGTCAATGCTCTTCACGCCGTCGGTGGTGCCGGTGGCGACCTGGTGGAAGAGGTTCACCATCGGCTGGAAGTTGTTGTCCCAGCCGAGCCAGGCGTGGTGCGCCGCGTCCACGTAGGTGTAGACGTTCTTCATCGCGTGCAGCTTGTTCAGCGCGTACTGCACACCCTGGACGTAGGCGCCCGAGGACTCGGCCTCCTGACACGCCTGGAACGCGCTCACGTTGGTGATCAGGTTCGGCAGCGAGTCGGGCTCGATGATCGTCACGATGCGGAGGTTGGAGTACTTCGAGTCCGCCATGATCCCGGCGATCACGTCGATGTACTCGGTCTTGTACCGCGCGAGACCGTTCTGTGCGATCTTCAGCTCGCCGTTGGAGGCCAGCGCCGAGCAGTCGCGGTTCGGCAGGTCGTAGATGACGACCTGGATCGTGAGAGGCGTGCTGCCGTTGGCCGCGTCCTGCTTGACCGCCTCATCGAGGTGGTCACGCAGGCCCTTGCTGTTGTTGCCGGCCGAGCCGGAGGTGATCGCGGCGATGCGGTCCAGCCAGACCGCCGTGGAGATGTTGGCCACGCGCGAACCGCCCGGCTCGGAGGCCGCGCTCGCCGACCAGTCGGGGTTCACGTACCCCGTGGCGCCGACGTACGGGTTGTCCACATGGGTCCCGGGCGGCGGCGGCGAGGTCGACGGAGAAGCCGACGGCGACACCTGCGGGGACGGGGAGACCTGCGGAGAGGGGGAAACCTGCGGGGAGGGCGAGACCGGCGGCGTCGGCGACACCGGCGCCGACGGCGACGCCGACGGCGACTGCTGGGTGCCGTTGCAGGTGACGCCGTTGATCTTGAAGCTGGTCGGCGCCGGGTTGCTGCCGCTCCAGGTCCCGTTGAAGCCGATGCTCGTCGACGCGCCGCTGGCCAGGGACTTGTTCCAGTCCATGGCGGTCACGGTCACGTTGCTGCCCGACTGGCTCCAGTTGCCCGACCAGCCCTGGCTGACCTTCTGGCCGCTGTTGGGGAAGGTGAAGGTGAGCGTCCAGTTGTTGAGCGCGTCACCCAGGTTCTGAATGGTCAGGTTGGCGGACATGCCGCCCTGCCATTCACTGGCGGTGTAGTTGACCTTGCAGGCGACCGCGGCACTCGCCGAGGTGGCGGTGGCGACGGCCGCCGTGGCGCCGAGGGCGAGCACGGCCGCCGCGACCAGGCCGCGGCGCACCGTGGAGCCCACGGCTCCCGGTCGGGGGGTGGATCTCATTGGGAAGGTCCTCCTGGCGATGATTGCTGCGCTTGGGAGCGCTCCCACGAACCATAGGCACCACCTCCGGCGCCGTACAGAGACCCGTCAAGGGCCGCCGGGCGGCGAGGTCGCGACCTGATGCGCGCCCCGCGTCCGAGCAGGGGTTCCGTCATGGTGTTACGTCTGAAGTCACTTGCGTGTTTCGTGAAAGTTTCACCATTTCGCAGGTGAAACGCATGGCCAGAGGGCCGATGCGAGGGGACGAGGCCCGACGGGTAGCATCCGTGAGTCACACAAATCGCGAATGGGGAACGTCATGACCGTCAAAGTGACCGTCACCGGCGCGGCCGGCCAGATCGGTTACGCGCTGCTCTTCCGCGTCGCCTCGGGCCAGCTCCTCGGGGCTGACACCCCGGTGAAGCTCAGCCTTCTGGAGATTCCGCAGGCCGTGAAGGCGGCCGAGGGCACCGCGATGGAGCTCGACGACTGCGCGTTCCCGCTGCTGCGCGGCATCGAGATCTCCGACGACCCGGCCAAGGCCTTCGACGGCACCAGCGTCGCGCTGCTCGTCGGCGCCCGCCCGCGCACGAAGGGCATGGAGCGCGGCGACCTCCTCGAGGCCAACGGCGGCATCTTCGGCCCGCAGGGCAAGGCCATCAACGACCACGCCGCCGACGACATCCGGGTGCTGGTCGTGGGCAACCCGGCCAACACCAACGCGCTCATCGCGCAGTCCGCGGCTCCCGACGTGCCGGCCGAGCGGTTCACCGCGATGACCCGGCTCGACCACAACCGCGCGCTCTCGCAGCTCGCGGGCAAGCTGAACGTGCCGGTGGCCGAGATCAAGAAGATGACGATCTGGGGCAACCACTCCGCCACGCAGTACCCGGACCTCTTCCACGCCGAGGTCGGCGGCAAGATCGCGGCCGAGCAGGTCGAGCAGGAGTGGCTGCGCGACACCTTCATCCCGACCGTCGCCAAGCGCGGCGCCGCCATCATCGAGGCGCGCGGCGCGTCCTCGGCGGCGTCCGCGGCCAACGCGGCGATCGACCACGTGTACGACTGGGTGAACGGCACGCCCGAGGGCGACTGGACCTCGGCCGCCATCCCCTCCGACGGCTCGTACGGCGTGCCGGAGGGCCTCATCTCCTCCTTCCCCGTGGTGTCCAGGAACGGCCGCTGGGAGATCGTCCAGGGCCTGGAGATCGACGCGTTCTCGCGCGAGCGGATCGACGCCTCGGTCGGCGAGCTGGTCGAGGAGCGGGACGCGGTGCGGGCGCTCGGTCTGATCTGAGAGCTGTCACGCGAGGGGCGGGCCGGGCGACCGGCCCGCCCCTCGCGTTTTCCGCGGGTTTCCCGTGCGCTACGGCTCCGTCTGGGCAGTTGACGGGCATGGACGGGATGTACGACGTGGTGGTGCTCGGCCTGGGACCGGGCGGAGAGGGCGTCGCGGGGCGGCTGGCGGAGGCCGGCCTCAGCGTCGCCGGGGTGGAGGCCCGCCTGATCGGGGGCGAATGCGCCTACTGGGGCTGCGTCCCCTCCAAGATGATGGTGCGGGCCGCGGGGCTGCTGGCCGAGGCACGGCGGGTGCCCGGCATGGCCGGCTCGGTCCGGGTGTCCCCGAAGTGGGCCCCGGTGATCGACCGGATCACCGGCGAGGCGACGGACGGCTGGAGCGACGACGCCAGGGCGGAGCAATTCGAGAGCGCGGGCGTCCACCTCGTCCGGGGCCGCGGCCGGATCACCGGGCCACGGGAGGTGACCGTGGACGGCCGGGTGCTGCGGGCCCGGCGCGGGATCGTCCTCGCCACCGGCACCAGCCCCGACGTCCCCCCGATCGACGGCCTGGAGGGCACGCCGTACTGGACGAACCGCAACGCCGTCACGGCCCGGCAGGCGCCCGAGTCGCTGATCGTGCTGGGCGGCGGGGCGGTCGGCTGCGAACTCGCCCAGGTGTTCGCCCGGTTCGGCACGCGGGTGTCGGTCGTGGAGGCCGCCGACCGCCTGCTGCCACAGGCGGAGCCCGAGGCGGGCGTGCTGCTGGCCCGGGTGTTCGCCGGTGAGGGCCTCGCGACGTACACCGGCGTCGGGGCCGCGCGGGTACGGCACGACGACGACGGCTTCACACTGACGCTTGAGGACGGCCGGACCCTCCGCGCCGCGCGTCTACTGGTCGCCACCGGCCGCAGGACCGACCTGGCCGCTATCGGCGCGGGAGAGGCCGGCCTCGACGAGAGCGCCAGGTTCGTCGCCGTGGACGATCGGATGCGCGCCGCCGACGGCGTGTGGGCGGTGGGCGACGTGACCGGCCGGGGAGCCTACACGCACGTCGCCGTCTACCAGGGCAGGATCGCGGCCCGCGACATCCTCGGCGAGGGCGGTCCGGCGGCCGACTACCGGGCGGTGCCCCAGGTCACGTTCACCGACCCGGAGGTGGGCTCGGTGGGCCTCACCGAGCGGGAGGCCCGGGAGGCCGGGCTCGACGTACGGGTGGGCTTCGCCCACGTCGACGAGTCGGCCCGCGGCTGGATCCACGGGGCCGGGCACGAGGGCTTCGTCAAGCTGGTGGAGGACGCGCGGCGTGGCGTGCTGGTCGGCGCCACGAGCGCCGGACCGGCCGGCGGGGAGGTGCTCGGCGCGCTGGTGGTGGCGGTGCAGAACGAGATCCCCACGACGCGGCTGCGGCACATGATGTTCGCCTATCCGGCCTTCCACCGGACCATCGAGGACGCGCTCGAGACGCTCGGCGGCCAGGTGCCGGGCCTGTGAGCCCGGCGCCCTCGCCGCACTGCCCGCCCTCGCCGCACTGGCCGCCCTCGCCGCACTGGCCGCCCTCGCCGCACTGGCCGCCATCGCCACCAGCGCCGCCACCTCGGAGACGACGGTCAGGCGCTGGGTGAGCCCGGCCGGCACCATGCCGGGGTCGAGGTGCAGCATCCGGAAGGCGTACGGCAGGACCACGAGGAGCAGCGAACCGAGCGCCACGGCGCACAGCAGCCGTACCGGACGCGAACGGGTGGCGCGGCATACGAGTAACCCGGCCACAGGCAGACTGATGAAGGCGGCGAAGGCGGCATAGCGGTGAATGCCGCCCGAGACCGACAGCGACAGGCCCGGCCGGTCGGTCGGGAACCCGGCCACCAGCAGCAGGCAGGCGCTCCACACGCCCACCAGCAGCGCCGCACGCCGGTCCAGCCGCGCCAGCCGTACGGCGAGCACCGCCGAGCCCGCGGCGATCGACGTCAGGGAGGCCGGCAGCAGCCACCCGTGCGGCGCGAAGGCGTACTCGCTGATCATCGCGGTGAGCGGGTCGAGCCCCGCCACCAGGTGTAACGCGAACATCGCTGCGGCGCCGGCCGCAACCAGCACGTATCCCAAGACCGTCCCCATGGCTCTTCAGCCTGGCCGCGGGGACGGCGGCGGCCCATCGGAGATCCACCCGAGCCACCCCTGAGGGATCCCCTAGGTAGCCGGTCTACATCACGATGAAGGTGCCGATCACGCCGGTCGCGCTCAGCACGCCCAGCACGGTCAGTACGGCGACCGCGACCCCGGCGCTTGTCAGCCATCGACGCCGCGCCGTGCCGGTGCCCAGGCTCACCACCGCGAGCCAGCCCCACAACAGCCCCTCCACCAGGAACCACGGTTCGTTGAACAGCAGATCCTGAAGGTCGGCCGTGCGCCGGTCGATCGTCGCCCAGAACGGAAGGTCGATGTGCAGCAGGCCGACCAGGCTCAGCACCCGCTGGATGACGTTGATCAGGGCGTGCATGACGCAGCCCACCGCCACCACCCAGCAGAGGGCCTGCAGGCCGCGCCGCCCGTACGGGTGCCGCCACAGCGGCAGCGTCGCCACCGGCACCACCGCGGCGATCAGCAGGATGACCGCCCCCGCCGCGTTCACCAGCAACCACTGCCGGTGCGACAGGGGCGTGCCGAACATGCCGAAGGTCCCGCCCAGCGCGTAGTAAGCCCGATAAGCGCTGTAGAACAGGGCCCACGCACCGAGCACGATGCTGATCCTGACCCTGTTCGCCGCCACATCCCGCACGTGCTCCACAGCTGCCACATTTCCCCCGAATGCGCTCATGGCCCGGAGATCAGAATGCCGAACCGGCCCTGAGACACAGCTGAGAACACCCGGCCGCCGGCCTAGGAGACGTCGGCGGAATCCGCGGGGGCGGTCTCGGGGGTGGACGCGCGGAACCAGCGGCAGCCGTACCGGCCCATGGGGAAGCGGGCCCGGCCGTCGCCGGAGATCTCGACCGTGCCGTCCACCAGAAGGTCGGTCAGCACCTTGGACGAGTCGAGCCCGTCCAGCGTGATCTCCACCTCCGCCTCGGTCTCACCGAGGTTGTGCACGGCCACGACCGTCTCGCCGTCGCAGTCGGCCCGGTGGGCGAACACGGCGTCCACGCCGGTGTCGAGCACCGTGTAGTCGCCCCACGCGAACTCCGGGCAGTCGCGGTAGTGCCGGATCAGCCGGGTGATCCAGGACAGCAGCGAGTCGGGGTCGCGCTCCTGCGCGCTGACGTTGACCTTCTCGGGACCGTAGTCCCCTGTCGGCATGGGGATGCGCACCTTGGAGGGGTCGGCGTCGCTGAAGCCGCCGTTGCGGTGGGGGGTCCACTGCATCGGCGTGCGGACGGCCTGGCGGCCCTCCAGCTCCAGGTTCTCCCCCATGCCGATCTCCTCTCCGTAGAAGAGCACCGGGGTGCCCGGCAGGGAGAACAGCAGGCTGTAGACCATCTTGATCCGGTCCATGTCGCCGCCCAGCATGGTGGGCACGCGTCGCCGCAGGCCCCGGCCGAACAACTGCATGTCCTTGTCCGGGCCGAAGGCCGCGAAGACCTCCTCACGCTCGGCGTCGTTCAGCTTGTCGAGCGTGAGCTCGTCGTGGTTGCGGACGAACGTCGCCCACTGCGAGTCCTTGGGCGGGGCCGGCCGCTCGCGCAGGGCGGCGGCCAGCGGACCGGCGTCCTGGCGGGCCAGCGACAGGTACGTCCGCTGCATGGTGATGAAGTCGAAGCACATGGTGATCTCGTCGCCGAGATCGTTGCCGAAGTACCGCACCAGGTCGTCGTACGGCAGGTTCACCTCGCCGAGGAGGATGGCGCTGCCGTCGCGGCGGCTGAGGAAGGCCCGCAGGCAGGCGAAGAACTCGTGCGGGTCGGGCAGGTCGTCGCTGTCGGTGACCTGCTCGATGAGGAACGGCACGGCGTCCACCCGGAAGCCCGACAGGCCCAGCTCCATCCAGAAGCCGAGGATCCGGGAGATCTCGTCCTGCACCTCGTGGTTGGCGGTGTTCAGGTCGGGCTGGAACCGGTAGAACCGGTGGAAGTAGTACTGCTCGGTCTTCTCGTCGTACTCCCAGAGGCTGTCCTCCTCGTCGGGGAAGACGATGCCGCCGGGATCGTCGGGCTCCGGCTTGTCCGACCAGATGTACCAGTCCCGGTAGCGGGAGTCCCGGCTGGAACGCGCGTCCTTGAACCAGGGATGCTGGTCGGAGGTGTGGTTGACCACGAGATCGGCGATGACCCTGATGCCGCGGTCCCTGGCCACGCGCATGAACTCGACGAAGTCGCCGAGCGTGCCCAGGCGCGGGTCGACGTTGTAGAAGTCGGTGATGTCGTAGCCGTCGTCCTTGTCGGGCGTCGGGAAGAACGGCATCAGCCAGATGCACGTCACGCCCATCCGGTCCAGATGGTCGATGCGCTGGATCGCCCCTCTGAAGTCACCGATCCCGTCGCCGTTGCCATCGGCGAACGTCTCGATGTCGAGGCAGTACACGACCGCGTTCTTCCACCACAGATCGGAGGTCATGCTCAGTCTCATGACCGTTCCCGATGCCCGGTAAAAGAACGGCAAAACATCGGGCCCGCGCCGCCGCAGCGGCGCGGGCCGACGTGGTACCGCCGGCGCGGCCGGTCACGACCGCTGTGTCACCGTGAGTCACGTCCTAGAGCGGCGTGACCTGTTCGGCCTGCGGTCCCTTGTTGCCCTGAACGGTCACGTAGCTGACTCGCTGGTTCTGGTCCAGCGTCCGGTAACCGTTCGAGGTGATCGCCGAATAATGAACGAACACGTCAGCGGTGCCGTCGTCCGGAGCGATGAAACCGAAGCCCTTTTCGGCGTTGAACCACTTGACAGTGCCTTCAGACAACTGCTTCTCCTTCTTGGAAGCCACACCATGTTCCCAGGTCGAGAGCATGAGGCTGCGTAGCGGAATCGTTGCGCGACCGCGTGAGACGCTGGAAGCGCGCGCATATCCGCCGCCGGGATGACCCGGGTGCGCTTTTTACAAACCATGTTTTCAGGAATTGTCCACTGCGACACTCGCAGCCTGTCCGGAGAGTACCCACGATTACCCGGAGCTATGCCGGTGCCGCCATATACCACCGCGCGTGCCCGTCACCGCGCGTGAGCGAGTCGAGCCGCCGGGGCAGCTCCTGCCGGGAGAACGGGTCGCCGGAGGCGTTACGGATGTGGATGCCCACGGCGTACATGTCCCGCACCTCCATCAGCGTGCCGTAGCCGGGCCACAGCCGCAGGTCCGAGCCGTACGCGCGGGCGAACTCGTCCACGTCGGCCGTCGACAGGCCGAAGCGGCGCTGCCCGTGGTAGGTGTGCACCAGGTCCCACTCGCGCGGGCCGACGGCCACGCCGTCCCAGTCGCACAGCACCACGTGCCCGTCCTGGCACCGCAGCAGGTTGTCGATCCAGGCGTCGCCGTGCAGCAGCACCGGCGAGCCGGTGTCGAGGGCGCGCCAGCGCCCGGTGAGCTCCTCGATGCGGTCGCTCAGCCATGACCGCTGGCCGGCGGTGAGCACCTCGGCCCGGTGCTCCACCGCGTGCCGCACCTCCGCGAGCGGGTCGGTGAGCGTCCGCAGCCCCACCGGCGGCACCGGCTCCCGGTGCAGGCTGCGCAGCACCCGGCCGAGCTGCCGGGTCGTCGGGCGGCCACGGGAGGGGACGTACCGCCAGAAGGTGACCGCCCGGCCGCCGTGCACGATCGGCTGGTCGGCGATCTCGTCGGCCGGCCGCACGGTCGGAAAGCCCCGGTCGGCGAGCCAGCGGGCGACCGCCACGACCACCGGCAACCGGGTCAGCGCGTCCGGCGCGGTCGCGATCCGCACCACCATCTCCCCGCGGCGCGCGTCCGCGCGCAGCTTGAAGACCGCGTTGCTGCGCAGCCGCAGGAGCTGCGCGCCCCGCGCGTCCACCCCGATCGTCGCGCAGACCTCGCGCAGGACCCTGAACGCCTCCTCGGCCAGCGGCGCCGGCTCCATCGTCCTCATGGCGGTTTTCACGCGTTCTCGGCGGCAGGGGAGTCCGTCGCGGGGAACAGCCCGCTGAGGGCGAGCGTGGGCGTCGACTCCGCCAGCACCCGCCGCAGACGCCGTACGGCGGGCAACGCGGGGTCGGCGTCCGCCAGCAGGGCCCTGGCCCGCGTGACGACGATCGAGGTGCGGTGCTCGGCGGGGACCTGCCGCAGCGCGTCCGCGGCGATCCGGCAGGCCTCCTCGTGGTCGCCGTTCCTGGCCAGGTGGCTCGCCTGGTCGAGCAGGATCAGCGCCGGGTCGATGGTCTGGAAGCCGGGAGGGAACCCGTCGATGCCCTGCACCTGCTGGGCGTCCCCCAGCTCGATCAGCGTGCCGGTGCGGTAGAACTTCATCCGCTTTTCCGTGAAGACGAAGGCCAGGTCGTCCTGGCTCATGCCGCGCATGCGGGCGAAGATCTGCTCCGCCTCGGCGAGCGCGATCCTGGCGGCCTTGCCGTCCCCCATCCTGGCGAGCGCGCGGGCCTCGGCCGCCGCCGCCAGCGCCGCGGGCGAGCTGGGCGCGGAGCCGGCCAGCATCCGCGCCTCGCGGGCCAGCCGTACGGTCTCGTTCAGGTCGCCGTAGTAGTACAGGAGCATGGTCTGCTGGGCCCGCACCAGCGCCCGCAGCCGCAGGTCGCCCACGTCGTCGGAGGCGGCGCGGGCGGTGCCGTACCACGCGTGGGCCTGGCGGGTGTCGCCCAGCTTCATCAGCGCGTCGGCGGCGAGCAGCGTGAGCATCGTGGTCGCGGTGAGCAGGCGGCGCTGCACCGACGACGGCTGGCGGGCGGAGCTCAGCCGGCGCACGTCGGAGATCTCCAGCATGACCCGGCAGAGCATCGGCGTCGGCGGGGTCGTCATGTACTCCCTGCGGTAGCGCAACACCTGCTCGTCCAGCCGGTCGAGCTGGTCCTCGTTCACCGTGCCCGTGGCCAGCGTGCGGTCGAGGTCGTGGCGCAGGCCCTCGACCTCCGCGAAGAACCGGCCGTTGGGCGTGCCCATCAGCATCGCCTGGTGGAACAGCGCCCGGCGCTCCGCGTCGTCGGGGGCCGGGTCCTCGGCCCGGGACTGCTCGCCGGCCTGGCCGGGCCCGACCACGACGATCTTCTGTCCGCCCGCGTCCTCGCAGTAGTCGGCGGCCAGGCCGAGCCGTACGGCGTTGGCCCGGTAGAGCCGGGCCAGCAGGTCGATGGTCTGGGGACGCGGACGGGCCCGGTTGTTCTCCCAGGCGTTCAGCAGGTCGATGCTCGCCCGCGGGTGACCGAGGCTCTGCTGCTCACACAGGTGCTCCAGCTCCTCGATGGCCTGCCGGGCCGACCACCCGCGGCCGAGCCGGTGGGCCTTCAGCAGGCTGACGCCGCAGCACCCGTGGATCGCCTGGACGGTCTGCCAGAGCGTCCACTGTCGTACCTGTGCCTGTTCGCGCCAGCGACGCGCGCAAGCGGGTGAGTGCTCTCCGCGGGCCATGTGCACGCCCTCCACTGGTGAAGCGGTCCCCGTTTACGGTTGTTTCCCCACGGTAAACGCGCAGGCACACAACCTCCCGCGACTGTTATGCCTTCGTGTTCGTGAACCCGTGTGTGTTCCACGGAATCCCGGTGAGTTCCCTGGTTATTGCACGGTTTCGGGGAATCCGCACGATTGCCGGTAGGTCGTTGCGGGTTCACCCTTTCCGGTGATAGGTCCTGACGTTCCCCGGAGGCTGAGGATGACGACGGTAGACCGCAGCGAGGCGATGGACCACCTGGAGCGGCTCGCCGCCCAGCTCGAGGCCCACTCCTTCCAGGTGCGCCTGACAGCGCCGGCCGGTCTCTATCCGCGACTGCGTGTCATCAATCCCATGGAGCCCACGATGGCCGAGGACGTGCTGGCGTCCAACGCCAGCGACGGCGAGTGGTGGTACTGGCTGTCGTGGGCCGGCCGGATCGGGCACGCCTCCGACGTGGTCACCGCCGCCGAGCGCATCGCCAGCGTCCTCCACGTCATCCGCCGCTGACGCTGGCCCCGGCGTGCACCGCGCGCTTGACGAAGGTCCCCAGGAACAAGGACCTCCCACGAGAGGTGGACCTCGGCCGATGATGCCTCACCGTCGGCGAGATCCGGTGCGCGTTCGACCTGCACGGCTGACCGGCACGGCTGACCGGCACGGCGAGGGTCAGGCGAACTTCGACTTCGGGCGGTCCTGGAGGACGCCGTCGACGTACACGTCCACCTTCTCGTCGTAGAAGGCGACCAGTCCGCCGATCTTCTGCGACTCCGGGAGCGGAGTGGGATACGACCAGACCAGGTCCCTGCCCGACTCGTCCTCGCCGACCGACCAGTACACCGCGCGGCCCTTGTACGGGCAGTGGGTCACGGTCTCGGACGGGCGCAGCAGGTCGAGCCGCACATCGGTCTTGGGCAGGTAGTAGCGCGGCGGCAGGCCGGTCTCGAACAGGATGCGCGGGCTGCGCGAGTCGGCGACGGTGACGCCGTTCACCTCCACCCGGACGTGGCGCGAGCTGGCCAGGACGTCCACCCGGGTGTACGGGTCGCGGGCGTGGACGAAGACCTCCTCGTCCTCCTCGAACCAGTTGTCCATCGCGTTCCAGTCGAAGCGGACGTGGCCCCGGATCTCCTCCAGCGGGGCGTCGTCCCCGTACACGAGGGCCGCGCCGGGCCGGCCGGCCACGTCGTGGACCACCGCGTCTCCCCTGCTGGGCGAGTGCCGCGTCTCTCCGGCGGCCTTCAACTCCTCCACGCGGACGTCGTCCGCCGGGAAGTAGTACGTCGGGTAGTAGGGGACCTCCCAGACCAGCAGGGCCCGGGTGGTGTCGGCCACCGCGCGGCCCTCGGCGTAGACACGCACGCGCTTGGCCGTCGTCTCCACCCGGACGCGGCCCCGTTTCGTCGGCTCCATGCCTGCGCCAACCAAGGGGCGGATCGTCCTTATTCCCCGGCCTCACAATCGCCATTTCCGGGTGTGCGGGCCCGGGTCGGCCCGCGCTATCGACAGCGAGCGAACAGGTCGCTTACCCTCGGCTAGGTGGGTCTTCGCCTTTACGATACGCATCGCCGCGCCGTCCGCGATTTCGTCCCTCGAATTCCCGGAATGGTGTCGATTTATCTCTGCGGTCCCACCGTCGTCGTGCCGCCCCATGTGGGACAGCTCAGATCGCAGGTCAATTTCGACATTCTGCACCGCTGGCTGAAATTCAGCGGATATGAGGTCCTGCTCTGCCGGAACGTCACCGACATCGAGGACAAGATAATTCACAGGTCCATCGCCGAGGGGGTCCCCTGGTGGCGGATCACCGGTCCCGTCCACCGGGCCTTCGTCCGTACGTACACCACTCTGGGATGCCTTCCGCCCAGCGTGGAGCCGCGGGCGACGGGACACATCCCCGAGATGATCGAGATGGTCGAGCAGCTCGTCGCGTCCGGGCACGCCTACGAGTCCGACGGCGACGTGTATTTCTCGGTCGGCTCCTACCCGAACTACGGGTCCCTTTCCCGGCAGCAGGCCGAGCGCCTGCGGGCGGCCGAGGAAAACGAGCGGGGAAAACGGGACCCGCGCGATTTCGCACTGTGGAAGAGCGCGAAGTCCGGTGAGCCGGTGTGGAGCTCACCCTGGGGCGAGGGGCGCCCGGGGTGGCATCTGGAATGTTCCGCGATGGCCCGCAGGTATCTGGGCGCGGAATTCGACATCCACGGTGGAGGAGCCAATCTCATATTTCCGCACCACGAGAACGAGATGGCGCAGTCGCGGGCCGCCGGGGATTCCTTCGCGCGTTTCTGGCTGCACAACGGCCCGGTCACGCACCGGGGCGAGAAGATACGCAAACACCCGCGCAACCCGCTGGCCGTCCCGGCCCTGCTCGACCGCGTACGGCCGGTCGAACTCCGCTATTACCTGGCGGCGGCCCATTACCGGTCGCCGATGGAATTCAGCCCGGACGCCCTGGACGAGGCGGCGGCGGCCTACCGGCGCGTCGAGAGGTTCGTGCTGCGGGTGGGCGCCGACGCCGCCGCGCCCCTTCCCCAGCAGTTCATCGAGGCGATGGACAACGACCTGAACGTGTCGCAGGCCCTGGCGGCCGTCCACGGCGAGGTGGCCGAGGGCAACGCCGCGCTGACCGCCGGGGATCGCGAAGGGGCGGCCGGCAAATGCCGGTCGGTCCGGGCCATGCTGAATGTCCTCGGCCTCGATCCGCTCAGCGATACCTGGCATCGGGAAACGCATCTGCAGGAGGTCGCGGGGGCCGTACTCCGGGTGGTCCGTAATCTCGCCGCCGCCAGCGCCCGGCAGGGAGATCACGAACGCGCGCGGATCATGGAGCAGCACATTGAGATGGCGCTCGCCAAACGACGCCAAATCGAGCACCCCGCGCTTATCAGATAGATCTTGGTCGCCCGGCCGGGTACGGCGCCGCCGGGCGGTCCCACGTCCGGGTGACCGAGGAGCGCACGTTGCAAGAACAAGAACTGACGTCCGGAGGATAATTCTGGCCAATTCGTGGGAATCATGACGGCACCAGCTGACGGACACCGCCGAAAGGAGGGCCCCGATGAAGAAGGTGCAGATCGTGCCGCGACCGCGGCCACCGAGAACTCCCGCCCCGATCGACCTGCGCACCCCCTCGGGAAGGGTCCTCCCCTACTAGACGGCCGGTGGCCCGGGTCAGCTCCCGGCCAGCTCGTAGCAGCGGGCGAAGCCCTCCAGCACGGCGGGCCAGGAGCACCGGACCGGCTCGGTCTCCCGGTTGTGCTCGGCGATCGACTGACGCAGGCCGGGGTCCCGGGCCAGCCGTACGACCGAGGCGACGAGGTCGTCGAACGTGCGGCCCAGCAGGCCCTCCTTGCCCGGCCTGACGAAGTCGGCCACGCCGCTCTGCGCCCGCGCAACGACCGGCACGCCGGCCGCGCGGGCCTCCAGCGCGGCCAGCCCGAACGACTCGCGCGGCGCCGGGGCCACGAACACGTCTGCCTCGGCCAGCAAATCCTTGATCTGCTCCCGGCTGTACCTGCCGGGGAGTGCCACCCACCCCATCCGGCGCGCCCGCAGGTAGCGCTCCATGCGCCCGCGGGCCGGGCCGTCGCCCACGATCGTCGCGCGCATCGCGACGTTCCCCGGCACCCTGTCGCGCGCCGCCTCCAGCAGCTTGAGCAGGCGCAACGGCTGCTTGCGCGGCGCCAGCCTGCCCACCGCCACCACATGCACCGTCTCGTTCACCGTCTCGTCCCCGGCGGCCCGTACGGGGCCGGGCTCGGGCCGCCACGAGGTCACGTCCAGCCCGTTGGAGACGACCTGCACCGGCACGCGCGGCCCGGCCACGGCGCGGATGGGGCGCGCGGCGGCCTCGCTCACAGCGGTGAGGACCAGGCCCCAGCGCCGCCACTCGAAGGCCGCCTGCAGCGCCCGGTACACGCCCCGGGTGACCGGATCCCACATGCTGTGCACGGTCGCGACCACCGGGAGGCCGGCCCGGACCGCCGCGCGCACCCCCATCCACGCGAACGGCGAGACCGCCCCCGTGTGGACGTGCACCACGTCGAACCGCCCGCTCGTCATGAGCCGGAGCAGGTGGGCCGTGCCCCGCGGATGGACCGGCAGGTCGAACGGGAGGTTCGCGACCACGCGGTGCACGCCGGGCAGCCGCTCCCCCGGCGTCGCCGTCACCACCTCGACCGTGTGGCCCGCCTCTCGCTGGGCCCTGACGAGGTCGGCGACCTGCACCTCGATTCCCCCGAGCCGCGGCAGGTAGCAGTCGCTGACGTGAAGAATCCTCACCGGGTCAGCCTGGCAGAGTGCGCCACGCCCATCAAACCGCTCGCGGGGAGGGCGGCGCGGCCCGGGCCGGACCACGTGGGATCATGTCGGGAACCGGCCGCCACGGCAGCCGCGGTGGCGCAGACGAGTGGAGCACGCGATGACGACGTTCCGTGGGGCGCGATGAGGACGGCGGTGTTCTTCCACGCCCATCCCGACGACGAGGCGCTGCTGACCGCCGGGACCATGGCCATGCTGGCGAACGAGGGGCACCGCGTGGTGCTCGTCGTCGCCACGGCGGGCGAGCGCGGCCTCGCCGATCTCCCCCACGGCGAGGAACTGGGCAGAGCCCGGATGGAGGAACTGCACCGCTCGGCCGCGGCCCTGGGCTGCGCCCGGGTCGTGCTGCTCGGCTACGGCGACTCCGGCCTGGCGATCGACGGCGGCGTGGCCGACGACCGGCCGGACAACGCGTTCATCGACGCCGACATCGAGGAGGCGGCCCAGCGGCTGGCCTCGGTGCTCAAGGAGGAGACGGCCGACCTGCTCACGATCTACGACCCGGCGGGCGGCTACGGCCACCCCGACCACGTGCAGGTCTACCGGGTGGGCGGCCGGGCCGCCGAGATCGCCGGGACGCCCATCGTGCTGGAGGCGACGGTCGACCGCGACCTGCTGCTCAAGGGCGTACGGCTGGCCTCCCGGTTCTACCCGGCGATCGACGTGCGGAGCTTCGAACGGGCCTACTCGCCCCGGGACGCGATCACCCACCGGGTGAACGTACGCGGACACGCCAAGGCCAAGCGGGCGGCGATGGCGGCCCACGCCAGCCAGGCCACCGGCGGCGACGGCGACCGCACGCTGGGCGCGATGCTGAAGATCCCCGGATTCGCCTACCGCTACGTCTTCGGCACCGAGTGGTACGTGCGCCGCGGCCTGCCCCGGGGTACCCGCCTGCGGCATCCCTTCGACAACCCCTAGGGGTGGTGATCCTCCGTCAGGAGGAGCCGACAGCCCACACGGACCGGCAGACTGGGAAGGACCGACACCGGACTGGGGGCATACGCGGGTGAACAGGAAGTGGCTGCAGATCGCGCTGTCCGCGGTGTCGCTCGGGCTGGCCGGGGCGCTCGTGCTCTACCTCCCGCAGATCGTGCACGCGCTGACCGGCGCCACCGTGAGCTGGCGGGAGATCGGCCACCAGTTCGGCGGTCTCGGGTGGCACACGATCGCGCTGATGAGCGCCTTGTGGCTGGCGAGCCTGTGGGCGTACACGTTCGTGATGACCTCCGCGCTGCCCGGCCTCACGCACACGCAGGCGCTCACGCTCAACGCGGCCGGGAGCGCGGTCAGCAACCTGCTGCCGTTCGGCGGGGCGGCGGGCGTGGCCCTGACGTTCGGCATGACCCGCGGCTGGGGCTTCGCCAACCGGCCGATCGTCGTCTACACGCTGGTCACCGGCATCTGGAACTCGCTGTTCCGCTTCATCCTGCCCGCCGTGGGGATCCTGGGCCTGCTGATCGCGGGCAAGGCCACCAACCCCACGGTCGCCAAGGCGGGCTGGGCCGGCGCGGTGTCGATACTCGCGCTGGTGGCCGTGGTGGCCGCCGCCCTCTACTGGGACCGCGCCGCCGCCGTGCTCGGCCGCGCCCTGGACGGGCTCGTACGGCTCGCGCCCCGGCGGTTCCGCCCGGCGGAGCACGCCGCGTCGGCGGCGATCGAACGGCTGCGCCGGGACACGGCCGACATCATCCACAGCCGGTGGGCGGGCCTGTCGCTCGGGATGGTCGCCTTCCTCGTCCTCCAGTGCCTGATCATGGCCGCCTGCCTGGTGGCCACCGGCTCGTACCCGGGACCCGCCGAGACCGTCGCGGTCTTCGCGCTGAGCCGCGTCCTCACCACCGCCCTCGTCACGCCCAGCGGGGCGGGGATCATGGAGGGCGGCGTCGCCACGCTGCTGATCGGGGCGTTCGGCCAGCCCGCCGGCGGGGCCACCGCCGCGGCCGTGCTGTTCGGCTTCTGGACCTACACCATCGAGATCCCGTGGGGCGGGCTCGCGCTCGGCGGATGGGCGCTGCTGCGCCGGCGGGACGCCCGCGCCGAGGGCGCCGGTCCGGCGCCCTCTCCGCGCCGCACGCGCGTCCCCTGACTGCCTGCGGAACCTCCTCGTGATCTTCTAAACTCACGGGCGGGAAGGTGAGGGTGTCCGGGTCGGTTAAAACCTTGTGCCCGCTTCGCGGACGCGCATACGGTGGCGCCTGACATGCGACGCCAACCCGAGACACGACGGCAACCTGCGCCGGCCTGCGGGCACGGCGCACGACAGCGGAGGAGCGCCCGATGAGCCCGGTGACGTTCCGGGTCCTCGGGCCGGTGGGGGCGCACGACGACACCGACGAGCTCGACCTCGGCGGGCTGCGGCAGCGCGCGGTGCTGGCCCGCCTGCTCGTGGCGCGTGGTCAGGTCGTGCCCGTGGACACCCTGCTGTTCGACCTGTGGGACGACGACGCCGGCAAGGGCGCCCAGTCGGGGTTACAGGTCTACATCTCCCGGCTGCGCCGGGTGCTGGAGCCGAACCGCCCGCGTGGCGGGCCCAACCGGCTGCTCGTGACCGTCGCGTCGGGGTACGCCCTGCGCGCCGCCCCCGAACAGGTGGACGCGCTGAGCTTCGAGGCCATGGTCCGCTCGGCAGGGGAGCGGCTGGACGAGAGCCCGCAGGCCGCGCGGGCCCGGCTGGACGCGGCGCTCGCGCTGTGGCACGGCACGCCCTACTCGGACTTCGCCGACCAGCCCTGGGCGGAGGCGGAGGTGGCGCGGCTCAGCGAGCTGCGCCTGGTGGCCAGGGAGCGGCACGCCGACGCCGGGCTGCGGATGGGCCTGCACGCCGAGACCGTGCCCGATCTCGAGGCGCTGACCACCGAGCACGCCCTGCGCGAGGAGGGCTGGCGGCTGCTCGCCCTCGGCCTGTACCGGTGCGGGCGGCAGGGCGACGCGCTCGCCGCGCTGCGCCGGGCCCGCACGATCCTGTCCGACGAGCTCGGCATCGACCCCGGTCCGGCGCTGCGCAAGCTGGAGTCGGACATCCTCGCCCAGGACCCCGGGCTCGACCTCGTGCTCCCCGCGCCCCGGCGGCCCGTCGAGATCAGCGCCACCTGGCCCCCGAGACCGGTCGCGACCGGCGACGCGCCGCCGCTGGAGCCCGAGCCGTTCGTCGGCCGCGACGCCGAGCTGGCCGCGCTCGCCGCCGCCGCGCCGCGCGCCCAGGGGGGCCGGTTCACCGTCGCCGTCATCAGCGGCGATCCCGGCGCGGGGAAGACGACGCTGGTGCGGCGGCTGTTCGAACGGCTGGAGCACGAGGGCTGGATCGGAGCGACCGGCGGCTGCCCCGACAGCACGGCGACCCCGCCCGGCTGGGCCTGGGTCGAGGTGCTGCGCGCCCTCGTGGCCCGCAGGGGCGCGGGCGAGTACGCCGCGCTGCTGGCGCCGCTGCTCGACGACGCCGCCCCCGACACCGCCGACGACGAGGCGTCGGGCGGCTTCCGGCTGCACCGGGCCGTCGGCGGCTACCTGTCGGCCGTGGCGCGCGAGGCGCCGCTGCTGATCCTCGTCGAGGACCTGCACTGGGCCGACGACCAGACGCTGGCGCTGCTGCGCGCGCTGCCGAGCCTGCTCGCGGCCAGCCGCGTGCTGATCGTGGTGACCTGCCGGGACGGCGAGCTGAACGACCAGCAGCAGGACGTGCTGGCCGCGCTGGCCCGCCTCGACCCCGTACGCGTCGGGCTCGGCGGCCTCGACGACGCCGCCGTGGCGGAACTCGTCCGGGCGACCTGCGTGCGCGAGGTCGACGACGAGGTCGTCAGCACGATCGTCGAGCGGGCCGGGGGCAACCCGTTCTTCGTCAAGGAGACGGCCCGGCTGTTCGAGGCCGAAGCCGACATCTCCGAGGTGCCCTCGGGCGTGCGCGACGTGTTGCGGCGGCGGATCGCCCGGCTGCCGGAGCGGGCCCAGCAGGTGCTGCTGCAGGCCGCCGTGATCGGCCGGGACGTGGACGTCGACGTGCTGGTCGACGTGTCCGGCGACGAGGACGCCGTGGTGGACGCGGTGGAGGCGGCGCTGCTGGCCGGGCTGGTGACCGAGCCGGGGCCCGGCCTGCTGAGGTTCGACCACGACCTGGTCAGGGACACGCTCTATTCCGACGCCTCACGGCTGCGCCGTTCGCGCCTGCACGCGGCGGTGGCCTCGGTGATCGAGCAGCGCAGCCCGAACGACGTGGCCGCGCTGGCCCACCACTACGACGCGGCGGGCACGGTGGAGACGGCGGCGCAAGCCGTGCGGTACGCGGGGCTGGCGGCCGAGCAGGCCGAGCGCAGGTTCGCCCACCGCGAGGCGGCCACGCTCTGGCAGCAGGCCATCGCCGCCTTCGACCGTGCTCGAACAAGCCGTGCTCACACGGGCCGTGCCCACGCGGACCGGGGGCCGGTACGCGACCGGCTAGAGCTCCAGCTCCGGCTGATCAGGGCGCTGGCGCTGTGCGGGGACATGACCGCCGCCCGCGCGCACCGGGGGGAGGCGATGTCCGTCGCGCTGCCGCTCGGCGACCTGGAGCTGACCGCCCGGGTCGCGGCGGCGCTCGCGGTGCCGCACAAGGGCATCGCCCGCGACTTCACGCGCACGGCCTGGGAGATCGTCGACGTCACCGAGAAGGCGCTCGTCGCGCTGCCGGAGGGCGAGCAGTCCCTGCGGGCCAGCCTGCTCGCCACGCTGGCCCTGGAGCTGGAGGGGTCGGCCACCGAGCGCGGCTACCAGGCGTCGCTGGAGGCCGAGGAGCTGGCCAGGGCGAGCGGCGACCCCGCCCTGCTGGCGATGGCGCTGAGCGGCCGGCTGCGGCAGTCGTACACGCTGACGCAGGTCGACGAGCGCGAGATCATCGGCCGTGAGCTGCTGCGGGTCGGGTCGGAGTCGGGCCAGATCGCGGTGCAGACGCTGGCGCACCTGGTGCTGCTGGAGTGCGCGGCGGCCCGCGGCGACTTCGCCGAGGCCGACGAGCACCTCGCCCAGGCCGAAAGCCTCGGGCGGCGGTACGACCTGCCCGCCCCCGCGGCCGTCGGCGCGTGGTACGCCGGGCAGCGCCTGATGATCACCGGTGACTACGCCGGGGCCGAGCGGGCCTACCGGAACGCCGCGCGGCTGACCGCACGGGCCGGCATGCTCGAAGGCCGCCAGGACCTGCCGCTGATCGCCACGTTCTGCCTGCACCTGGTGGACGGCCGGGCCGCCGAGATGACCGAGCCGCTGGGCGAGGCCCACCAGCGCGGCGCCAAGTGGACCCTCGACGCCTACGCCGTGGCGCTCGCCTCGGCCGGCCACGCCCGGGACGCGCGGGTGGTGGCCGCGAGCAGGGAACCGGTCCGCACCGACTTCCTCTACGAGCTCGCCCTCATCTGGCGGGCCCTCGCCGGGATGCTCCTGGACGACGAGGACCGGATGCGGGAGGCGTACGAGAAGCTGGCGCCGTTCCGCGACCGGATCGCCGGGGCCGGCACCGGCGTCGTCGCCCTGTGGCCGGTGGCCAGGACGCTCGGCGACCTCGCCGTACGGCTCAATCTGCCGGCCCGCGACCACTACGAGAAGGCGCTGGCGGTGGCCGAGCGGGTGGGCGTCCCCCGCTGGGTCACCGAGGCCCGCGAGGCTCTCGCGGGCGTCTGAATGAGAGGCCGTGTGGATGGGAGGCAGAGTCCGCGAAGGCCCCTGTGACATCGCGAACCCGTCGCCTCTCGTCCCCTCATGTGTACGGCGGACGGATTGACCACCGGTTGACATCCGCTTGCAAACGGCGCGACCGGGGGCGTTAAGGTGAGGCTTGCCTAATCAATGGCGACGACCGGCGGTGAGAGCACGTGCGGATCCCTGACCCTACGGCGGCCTCCGTGTTCGGCCTGCCACTGTGGCTGGTAGTCACGGTCGGCGCGGTCGCCCTCTTCGGCGCGTTCCAGGTGTACTACTGGGTCGGCCGCAGGCTCGGCGAGGCGCTCTACCGCTCGCGCGTCGGCCGCAGGATCGGCCGGGAGCGGATCGAGCGCGTGGAGAACGTGGTGCGCCGGTGGGGCGCGCTCGCCGTGTACGGCTGCTTCTGGGTGCCGGGCCTCCGGCACACGCTGCCGTGGGTGGCCGGGGCGCTGCGGGTGGACTACCGCTGGTACCTGGTGGCCAGCGCCCTCGGCTGCCTGACCTGGGTGCCGGTGACCTCGTTCGGCCTCTACTCGCTCCTGTGGGCCTGGCTGTCGCTCGCGGCCCGGTCGCCCGCGCTGGCCGCCGCCGTCGCCGCCGTCGTGGCCGTGGCCGTCGCCCTCCTCGTACGGCGCCGCCGCAGGAGGGGCCGGAGCGGCGACGCACCCGCCGCGTCCGAAGCCGTGCGATCATGACGGGATGCGTAACGGGGTACTCATCGCGCTGGCCGCCGCCCTCGTCACGGCAGGGACCGCCGCCGCGCCCGCACGCGCCACGACGGACGCCGCGTCCGGCCGGGGGCCGTCGGTCACGGCCCGGGAGGCCTATCTGGTGGACACCACGGAGGGAACGGTCCAGTTCGCCAAGCGCGAGACGCGCCGGGTGCCGGTCGCGAGCCTGACCAAGGTCATGACCGCCTACGTGGTCCGGCGGCAGGCCCGGCTGGACGACGTGGTGACCATCACCAAGGCCGATGTGAGGCACGCGCTGTCCGGCGGGGCCACGACGGCGGGGCTGCGGGCGGGCGAGCGGCTCACGGTGCGTGACCTGCTCTACGGGCTCATGCTCCCCTCGGGGGCGGACGCCGCCCACGCCCTCGCCGAGCGGTACGGCCCGGGGACGGCGAAGTTCGTCGCCAAGATGAACGACGCGGCACGCGGCCTCGGACTGCGCGACACCCGCTACGCCAACCCCGACGGGCTGCCGTCGAAGGGGTACTCCACGGCCCGCGACCAGGCGGCGCTGACCATGGCCGCGCTGCGCGACCCCGTGATCGCGGCCATCGCCAGGACGCCCACGCGGGTGGTCCGGAAGTCGGCCCTCCACCGGGGGCACGTGTGGCGCAACACCAACGACCTGCTCGACGACGGCGCGGTGGGACTGAAGACCGGCTTCACCAACCAGGCGGGCTACTGCCTGTCGTTCGCCGCCGTCCGGGACGGGCGCACGTACGTGGGGGTCGTGCTGGGCGAGCGCAGTGACAAGGCCAGGTTCGCCACCGCGCGCAAGCTGCTCGACTGGGCCACCGAGGGAGCCACCGAGGGAGCCGGTGAGGGAGCCGGCGAGGAAGCGGTCGCGGGGGCGGGGGTCACGCTCCCCTGAGCAGGCCGTGGCAGGCGATGGCCGCGGCGGCCACCACGTTCAGGGAGTCGACGCCGAGGTCCATCGCCCGCGTGCTCATCGGGATGCACACGGGCTGGTCGGCCTCGTGCAGCCAGTGGGACGACAGCCCGTCGCCCTCCGAGCCGAGCATCAGCGCGACCCGGCCGGACAGCGGGGCCTTGTCGAGCGGCACGGCCGACTGGTCCGGTGTGAGCGCCAGCAGGCGGAACCCGGCCGTCCTGATCTCCGCCAGGCCGCCGTGCCAGTCGGTCATCCGGGCGTACGGGATCGCGAACACCGCCCCCATCGACACCTTGACGGCCCTCCGGTAGAGGGGGTCGGCGCAGCGCGGCGACAGGACGATCGCGCCGACGCCGAGCGCCGCCGCGCAGCGGAAGATCGCCCCGACGTTGCCGTGGTCGACGAGGTCCTCCAGGACGAGGATCCTCGGCCCCGCGTCCGCGAGGAGTTCACCGATCGGCGGAAGCGGGGTGCGCTCCATCGCGGCGAGCGCGCCCCGGTGGACCTGGAAACCGGTGACTCCCTCCATCACCTCGTCGGAGACCAGGTAGACGGAGGCCTCCCCGATGACGTCGGCGAGCACGTCGAGCCACTTGGCCGTGGTCAGCACCGAGCGCACCGGATGGCCCGCGCCGATCGCCCGCCTGATGACCTTCTCGCCTTCGGCGACGAACAGACCGCGCTCGCTCTCGACGCTCTTGCGCAGATCGACGTCGCGCAACCGCACATAGTCCGCCAGGCGCGGATCGGCGGCGTCCTCGACCGGGATGACCACGGGCCAAGGGTACGGCCTGCGCCGGACCCTCCCGCACGCATCAGGCGCATGTTGTCGCTTTTGCCAGTATCGTTCCGTAAACCTGTTACGGCCAGTGGATACCGGAGAGGGCACCGTGGGCGGACGGCACCGCACAGACGAACTCGATGGCGGCTCAGACCCCCAGTTCGAGCCACCGCCGCGGCGGCGGGCGGGGCGCGGGACGGTGCTCGTCCCGCTGGCCGGCGCGGTCGCCCTGGCCGTGCTCCTCGGCGTCGCGGCGTACGTGGTGGTGAACAAGGGCCCGGGCTGCGCGGGCGAGAAAGTCAAGCTCTCCGTCGTCGCCTCACCCGACATCCACCCGGCCGTCCAGAAGATCGCCACCAGGTTCGGCAAGTCGGGCCGGGCCGTCGACGGCAAGTGCGTCGCCGTCACGGTCAAGGCCGCCGAGCCGGCCGACGTCGCCAACGCGATGGCGGGCACCGGCCCAACCAGCGGCAAGCTGAACCCCGACCTGTGGATCCCCGACTCCAGCCTGTGGCTGAGCGGCGTCAAGAACGCGCCCGAGCCCGCCGGGAACGCCGCCAGCACACCCGTCGTGCTGGCCGCTTCCAAGGCCGGCGCGGACAAGCTCCAGTCGGCCTTCAGCCCGAGCTGGACCGGCCTGATGAGCGCGGCGAACGCCGCCAACCCCGACGGCCTGGCGCGGAAGGTGCGCGTGCTCGCGCTCGACCCCACGCAGAACGCCGCCGGTCTCGGCGCGCTGCTGGCCGGGGCCGCCGTGCTCAAGCAGGGAGGCGGCAACGAGGAGACGCTCGTCGGCGTGCTGCGCCGGCTGTCGGAGTCCACCGTGTCCACGCCCGACAGCATGTTCGCGACGCTGACCAAGGCCGCCGCCCGCATCCCGGTGGGCGTGACGTCCGAGCAGGCCGTGTGGTCGTACAACACGACGACGACCCCCTCGAACCCGGCGGTCGCGCTGTATCCCGCCGAGGGCACGATCAGCCTCGACTACCCGATCATCGTCACGGCGAAGGACTCCGCGACGCGCAAGGCCGCCCAGGCCCTGGCGACCGAGATGACCTCGCCCAACGGCAGGAAGACGGTCCAGGACTACGGCTTCCGCACGCCCGACGGCGCGGGCGGCGGCCTGCTGAAGCCCGACAACGGCGTGAACGCCAAGAAGCCGGCGGCGATCCCGCTGCCGGACACCGCGACCGTCACCCGCCTGTCCCAGGCCTGGCACCAGATCAAGCTCGGCACGAAGATGCTCGCCCTGATCGACATCTCCGGGACCATGGCGCTGCCCGCCGACAAGACCGGCGTCACCCGGATGCGCGCGATCACCGACATCAGCATCGAGGGCCTGAAGCTGTTCCCCGACAAGGCGGAGATCGGCATCTGGGCCTTCTCCGACAACCTGCGCGGCGAGGGCGTCGACTGGAAGCCCGTCGTGCAGATCGGGCCGCTGGCCCAGCAGATCAACGGGGTGACCCGCCGCGACGTGATCGCCCAGGCGCTGCGGCAGGCGAAGGCCATTCCCACGGGCAACACCGGCCTGAACGACACCCTGTGGGCCGCGTACCAGAAGATGACCAAGGAGTACGAGCCCGACAAGGTCAACACGATCCTGCTGTTCACCGACGGGGTCGGCAACGACGACCCGAACGGCGGCATCTCCAACAGCGAGATCCTGCAGAAGCTGAAGGGCGCCTTCGACCCGAAGCGGCCGGTGAGCCTCCTGATCATCTCGTTCAACACGCAGAAGGACGAAGACCGGACGCAGATGACCTCCATCGCGAAGGCGACCGGCGGCGCCGCCTACTTCCCGCAGACGGTTCTGGAGATCCGCAACATCTTCCTCAAGGGCATCGCACGGCGACTCCAGTAGCAAGAGTCCCTCAGGCACCCGTTTTCGCAGGTCATGCCCGTTGGGCATGACCGCGCGACCCGTAAACGACGCCAGCGGGGACGGCGTCCCACTCGTGTGGGGACCGGCGAGACCAGGTTCCGTCACACGGGGAGGAATGTTCGTTGCCCGTATGGCCCGGCGTCGGGAGAGCCGACGACCACCGACTGCTGGAGGCGCTGCGGCGCGGGGGCGGCACCGACGCCCAGGCCCCGGCCGCGCTGTACGACGCGTACGCCGACCGGCTGAGCGACTACGCGTACGCGCTGCTGGGCGACCTGGACGCCGCGGCCCGGGCGGTGCACGACGCGCTCGTCGCCGCCTCCTGCTCCGCCGGCCGGTTGACGGAGCCCACCCGGCTGCGGGCGTGGCTGTACGCGCTGACCCGGTTCCACAGCGCCACTCAACGAGGGGCCACTCAACGAGGGGCCACCCGGAGAGAGACCGCGCGGGACGGCGAGGACGGCACCGGACCGGTCATCACCGTGGAGGAGTCCGCGGATCCCCCGCTCGCCGCGCTGGTCCGCGAGGCGCTGGGAGAGCTCGGCAACCATGAGCGCGAGGCGCTCGAACTCGCCCTGCGGCACGGCCTGACGGCGGCCGAGATCGCTTCGGTCCTCGGGCTCGCCTCCCGGCAGGTGTCGGCTCGGCTCACCCGGGCCCGCGACCACCTGGAGAACGCCGCCGCGGCCCTCGTGCTGGCCAGGGCCGGCCGGGCCCACTGCCCCGAGCTGTCCGCGCTGGTCGACCACGGCGTGGGCGCCAGCTGGCAGGACGGTCCCCTCGCTGCTCCCCTGCGCAAGCGCCTGAGCAGGCACATCGCGGGCTGCGAGATCTGCCGCGAGGGCCGGGGCAGGCACGTGTCGGCCGGGCGGCTGCTCGACATGATCCCCGTCGCCTTCCCCCCGCTGTCGCTGCGCCGCCGGGTGATCGAGTCCGCGCTCCGCGCCGACCCCCACGACGGCGCCACCGCTCTCCTCGACCGGCGCGGCTTCCCCGCGGCCGCGCAGCCGGCGGCACGGGCACGGCGCGGACGGGCCCGCTCCCGCCCGCTGCGGACCGCGCCCGTCATGCTCGCCGCCGTCTGCGTGTTCGGCACGGCGGGCGGGCTCGCGCTGGTCTCGGGGCAGGCGCCGGCCGAGCACCTCGAGGCGATACGCATGCCCCCGACGGCGGCCCCGGGGGACCCGACCCCCGGCGATCCGGCCCCCGGCGACCTGGTGCTCGGCCCGGAGGAGAGCGACCCGCCCCTCGACCCGCCCCTCGACCAGGCCACCCCGACGCCCGCCGACGACACGCCGACCCCACAGGACGATCCCCCCCAATCGGCCGCGACCGCCCCGTCCCACACCACCGCACCCTCGGGGCGGTCGCGGCCGACTCCCACCCGTACGCCGCGCGCGCCCCGGCCGGCCCTGACGGCGCTGTGCCCCGGAGACCTGGGCACGGCCGCGGGCACGTCGGTCACGCTGGCCGCGCGCGACGCCGTGATCGAGTGGACGGCCAGCACCTCGGGCGGGATCGCGGTCTCGCCCCGGCACGGCAGGCTCCGCGCGGGGGCGAGCGGCCGGGTGGTGCTCGCCGTCGTCGATCCGGGGGTCGCGGGCACGGGCGTGGTGACCTTCCAGTCCTCGGCGGGCCGGCCCTCCTGCCGGGTCACCTGGGACGGCCAGGAGGGGACCGGCGAGGCCGACCCGGTGCCCGACCCGACCTCGGGCTCCGGTAGCGGTCCCACGGCCGAGCCCCCGGGCAGGTCCGACGGCAGCCCGCCTCCGGCGGTCGACACCGCGGCGAGTCCCTCACCGTGACGCATCCGTCACAGCATCACCATTTGTTACACCCTCGTTGGAAGATTGGCACCCGCCAGTAACAATCCGGCGTAGCCAGGTGTCAGCGGAAGTTTGGAAGGGGAAAAACGACGCGACCGAGGATTTGAGGGGGCATTGTGGCCCAAGCATGGCTGCCCGGCGCAAGCCGACTTCCCTCCCCCGGGGACTCCGGAGCGATGCTCGGAGGAGCCCCGAGGACCGTCTGGTTCATCTGGCCCGCCGATCCCCAAGGGGTCTCGGCCAGGTCCGTCGCCCAGCGGCTGATCCAGCTCCACCGGCCCTCCCACCTGGTGTGGAACCCGGTGACCGGGGAGATCGTCCAGTCGCTGCCGCCCACCCGGGCGGCCGGCGGGCTCACCGCGGACCGCGGCAGGAACGGACGGGTCTGCGTGCAGATCCAAGTCATCGGCTCGGCGAGGGAACCGTTCACCGACACCAAGCTCGACGGCCTGGACGACATCCTGGCCTGGCTCGACTCCTGGGGGGTGCCACGCCGCTGGCCGGCCGGCCCCCCGCTGCCCTACCCGCACTCCGTGGCCGCCGAGCGCAACAAGCGGCTGTGGGCGCGGGGCGGGCACTTCGGCCACTCCCAGGTGCCCGGCAGCAGGGAGGGCGACCCGGGGTCGATCGACATCGCCCGCATCATCGGCGAGGAGGCGCTCAACCTGGAAGTCCCCCTGCCCGGAAGCGAGTTCAGGCTCCTTCAGGAGGTATGAGCTCCCGTATCACCGCGCACCCGCGCCGCACGTCGGCCCGGGAGGCCGAGCCGTAGCCCAGCACGAGGCCGTGCACCCGAGGCGGCCCGTGGTGGTGCGGTTCGGTCGTGTCCAGGAGCACGCCGCGTTCCCCGGCCCGCCGCACGAGGCCGGGGACCACGCCGGCGGGCAGGGCGACCATGACGTGGAGACCGGCCGTGTCACCCCGCACGTACGGCCCGAGCGCCTCGACGATGGCCGCCCTCCTGCGGGCGTACTCCAGCCGCATCCTGCGCAGGTGCCGGTCGAGGTCGCCGCGCTCCAGCAGGGTCGCCACGGCCCGCTGGACCGGCCCCGACGTGCGGTCGGCCAGGCGCACCCGGCGTTCCGCGACGGCGTCGAGCAGGCCGGCGGGGGCGACCAGCCAGCCGAGCCCGACGTCGGGCCCGAGCGACTTCGACAGTGTGCCGAGCAGCACCACCCGCCCGGGATCGAGCCCGTAGAGCGCGGGCAACGGCGCGACGTCGTAGCGGAACTCGGCGTCGTAGTCGTCCTCGACGACGATCGCGCCGGTCCTGCGCGCCCAGGCGAGCAGCTTCTCCCTGCGCGGGATCGGCAGCCTGCCGCCCACCGGGAACTGGTGCGCGGGCGTGGTGTAGAGCACGCGCAGGTCGTCGGGGAGCGCCTCGACGATCACACCCTGCTCGTCCACGGGGCAGGGCACGACCTCGGCGCCCCGGGAGGCGAAGATCCGCCGGGCCGCCCGCCAGCCGGGTTCCTCCACCCCGGCCCGGGTCCCCGGGCCGAGCAGCGTGGCCGCGATCAGGTCCAGGCCGTTCCCGGTGCCCCTGGTGACCATGACGTTCCCGGCGCCCACCGGCACGGCCCTGGCCCTGCGCAGGTGCTCGGCCAGCAGTTCGCGCAGCTCCGGGTGGCCGTAGGGGTCGGGGAACGCGTTCAGCGGGAGCTCGCCGGCCGAACGCCACGCCCGCCGCCAGGCCGCCGTGTCATACCCGAGCACCCACGGTCGCCCAGGCCGCAGGTCCACCACCCCCGGAGGCGCCTCCTCCCGGTGGCCGCCCCGGTTCGCGTGGACGGCCCGGCCCTCGGCCTTCTCGTACGGCAGCGCCTCGTCGGCCACGTACGTGCCCGAGCCGTGCCGCCCGTCCAGCCATCCCTCGGCGTACAACTGCTGGTAGGCGTCGGTCACGACGGTCCTGCTGACGCCGAGCAGGGTGGCGAGCCCCCGGGTCGACGGCAGCCGCTCCCCCGCCCTGAGCCCGCCGGTGCGCATGGCCTCCCGCAACTGGGCGGCCACCTGGACGGCGAGCGGCACCCCGGATTCGCGGTCCACCGTCAGCGGCACGTCGATAGTCGAACGCAAGTGGTCTCCCCGTATGGGTCGTGAGTGGACGTGTTCCGCCGGTCCACTTCGCCCTAACGTAACGGACATGCTCTCCACAACCGCCCGTACCACCCTCAACCGCGCGAAGGAACGGGCGCGGACCGACCGCGCCGACCTGTACGCGATCCTCGACGCCGGCCTGATCTGTCACTTCGGCGTGCTGGCCGGCGGGTCCCCCATGGTCGTCCCCACCGGCTACGGGCGGATCGGCGACACGCTCTACCTCCACGGTTCCACCGGCGCGACCTCGCTGCGCGCCGCGCTCGGCACCCCGGTCTGCGTGACCGTGACCCACCTCGACGGGATCGTGCTCGCGCGCTCCGCGTTCCACCACTCGGTGAACTACCGCTCCGCCATGGTCTACGGCCTCGCCCGGCTGGTGGACGACCCCGAGGAACGGCTCGCCGGCCTGCGGGCCATCACCGAGCAGCTCGCTCCCGGGCAGTGGGACGTCGTACGCCTGCCGGACCGCAAGGAGATCGCCGCCACCGCCGTCGTCGCCCTGTCGCTGGAGGAGGCGTCGGTGAAGGTGCGGCAGGGACCGCCGAAGGACGACGACGAGGACTACGACCTGCCGGTCTGGGCGGGCGTGCTGCCGCTCACCGTGGCCTGGGGCGCCCCGGAGCCCGACCCGCGCCTCGCCCCCGGCATCCCCGTTCCCGCACATGTCGTAGACCGATAAGCCGTATTTGTAAGCGGATTGCAAGCGGTTTCAGTGAAACTGTGGCCGACCTATTGATCTGGGGAGGCCTCATGAGTTCCGCCGAGCACTGGAATGTGCCCGGTTACAGGGTGACGCGTGAGCTGGGCGCGGGAGGCGGCGGCCGCGTCGTCCTCGCCGTCCACGAGCAGTCGGGCGCCACGGTCGCGATCAAGTACCTGTCGGAGGACCTGCGCCGGGACGAGGGGTTCGTCGCCCGCTTCCGGCAGGAGGCCCGCCTGCTCGTCGAGCTGGACGACCCGCACGTGGTGCGGCTCTACGAGTACCTGGAGACCGGGCAGGGCGCCGCGATCGTCATGGAACTGGTCGAGGGTCCCACCCTGCGCGCGCTGCTGCGCGAGCAGGGCCCGATCGGTCCCGAGGCCGCGCTCGCCGTCCTCAAGGGCTCCCTTCTCGGCCTGGCCGCCGCACACGGGACCGGCGTCGTCCACCGCGACTACAAGCCCGAGAACGTGCTGGTCGCCACCGACGGGACGAGCAAGCTCGCCGACTTCGGCATCGCCGTGCGGGCCGGAGGGGCCCCCGCCCCCGCCGGCACCCCGCCGTACATGGCCCCCGAGCAGTGGACGGGCGCGGCCGCCTCCCCGGCCTCCGACGTGTACGCCGCCACAGCGGTCTTCTTCGAGTGCCTGACCGGGCACCGGCCCTACCGCGCGACCGAGCACGTCGTGCTGCGGCACATGCACATGACCGCGCCCGTGCCGGTCGAGGAGATCCCCGCGCCGCTGCGGCAACTGGTCGCGCGCGGCATGGCGAAGGACCCCCTGTTGCGGCCGGCGAGCGCCGCCGCGTTCGTCTCCGAGCTGGAGGAGGCCGCCACGGCGGCGTACGGCCCGGCGTGGGAGGAGCGGGGCCGCCGCAGGCTGGCCGCGCTCGCCGCCGCCCTGGCCGCGGCGTTCCCGCTGAACCGGGTGCGGCCCACCGAGACCGGCACCTCGCTGTTCACCACGGCGCTGCGGTCGGTGCGGAGCAGGGGCGTCCTGCTCACCGCCGGGGCCGTGCTCATGGTGGTCGCGGCCGGCGGCATCGGCGCGTACGCCCTCGGCTCGGCCGGCACGCGCACCGTCGCGGCGTCGCAGGACACGGCGTCCCAGAGCACGGGACCGGGGGACACGGGCGTGCCCGCCACGGCGTCCGCGTTTCCGGCCGGCCCGGAGGAGAGCCCTTCCGAAGCTCCCTCCGCGGCACCGGAGGAGACGCCGCAGGAGAGCCCGGACGACACCTCCTCCGAATCCCCCTCGGCGGCGCCCTCGGTCAAGCCGTCTCCCACGCCGTCTCCCAAGGCCTCCCCCAAGACCTCTCCGAAGCCGTCTCCGACCCCAACGCCCAAGCCATCGCCCAAGCCGTCGCCCTCTCCCGCGCCGCTCAAGGTCTCGGACCTGGACGTCGGCGGGCTGTCGTACAAGGCCGGGGCCGGTAAGGACGAGGCGACCGGCACCGGAACGGTCACCGTCAGGACCAGCGGACCGGGCAAGGTGACGCTGACCGTGCGCTTCACCGCGAACGGCACGGTGACCGCCACCCGCACGCTCACCCTCAGCGGCGCGACCTCCTACACCCGCACCCTCTCCGGCGACCTCGGCCGCGTCTGCTCGGGCACCTGGGGCATGAGCGTCACCACCGGCCCGGCCGCGCCGGGCGGCGCCCAGGTCGCCACGGCGAAGGCGCCGGCGTGCCCGACCTCCGTCACCTCGGTGAAGGTCGGCACACCGGCCGTGTCCTCGGCCGGGGTCGCGACGGCCACCGTGACGGTGACCACCGACGGCACCGGCCAGGTCGACCTCACCGGCCGGTTCTCCGCGCCCTCCGCGGGCGGCGGCACGACGACGGTCCACCTGTCCGGAGCGAGGACCTACACGCGGACGCTGTCGTACACCTTCTCCAGCCGTCCCTGCGGTGAGAACGTCACGTTCAGCGCTTCGACCGACCCCGCGGCCCCGGACGGCACGGCGTCGGGTTCGGTCACGGTTACCTGCCCCGCCTCGGTCAGCCAGGTACGTGTGCAGAGCCTGTCCATCAGCGGGACGACGGCCACGGCCACCATCGCCGTCACCACAGGCAACACCTCCGCGGTGCGGCTGGACGTCGCCTGGATGACGGGCGGCTCCAAGGCGGCCACCAGGACCTACAACCTGTCGGGCAAGACCGGCTACACGGTCACCGCCACATACACCTACTCCCGCTGGCCCTGCGACTCCTACGCGGTCACCGCGTCGACCTCACCGGCCGCGGCG
Source organism: Microbispora sp. H10836 (assembly GCF_012999525.1). NCBI lineage: Bacteria > Bacillati > Actinomycetota > Actinomycetes > Streptosporangiales > Streptosporangiaceae > Microbispora > Microbispora sp. H10836. Next base: position 17,966 of record NZ_JABBWU010000022.1, on the reverse strand, counting down.
GGCGGTGCCTCCACGGTCACCCGGAACACGGATCCCTGCATCAAATGACGCGGACAATCCCTGACAATCCCATCTGACTAAATAGTGACTTTTCATCGTAATCGCGAGGTCATCACTAAGCTACGGTCTCGTCATTAGGCGGGGGCCCAGGCGATGAGGAGACAGACCGTGATGCACGGCCAGACGGGCGCCTGGCGCGTCCCCGGCTACACGGAGATTCGTGAGCTCGGCACGGGGGGCGCCGGGCGCGTGGTGCTCGCGCGGCACGATGCCGACGACCTCCCGGTGGCGATCAAGTACCTGTCCGACGAGATGATGGCGGACCTCCACTTCGTCGCCCGGTTCCGGCACGAGGCTCGGCTGCTCGCGGCGATGGACCCCCACCCGCACGCGGTGCGCTTCTACGAGTACGTCGAGACCGCACGCGGGGCGGCCATCGTCATGGAACTCGTCGACGGCGTCTCGCTGCGCGCGATGCTCCGCTCGGAGGGCCCGACCGGGCCCGAGGCCGCGCTCACCGTGCTGAAGGGCTCGCTGCTCGCCCTGTCCGCGGCGCACTCCATCGGCATCGTCCACCGGGACTACAAGCCCGAGAACGTCATGGTCGAGGCCGACGGCATCAGCAAGCTCGTCGACTTCGGCATCGCGGCGCAGGCCGGCGAAGGGGTCAGGGCGGCGGGGACGCCGCCGTACATGGCCCCGGAGCAGTGGGCGGGCGGAAAGGCCGGACCGGCGAGCGACGTCTACGCCGCCACCGTCGTCTTCTTCGAGTGCCTCACCGGCGGCCGGCCCTTCCGGGCGCAGAACATGGCCGCGCTGGCCCGACAGCACCAGGCGACCCCTCCGCCGGTCGACGAGGTGCCGCCCCCGCTGCGCGACCTCGTGGAGCGCGGCATGGCCAAGCGGCCCGAGGACCGGTACACCTCGGTCGAGGAGTTCCTGCGGGAGCTCGAGACCGTCGCCGCCGGCACGTACGGCCCGGCCTGGGAGGAGCGCGGACGGCGGCGGCTCGCCGCGCTCGCCGGGCTGCTCGTGCCGTTCTTCCCGCTCAAGGAGAAGGCTCCGGAGACCGGCACCGCGCTGGCCGAGACGAAGCTCGGCGGCCTGCTGGCCCAGACCCGCATGAAGATCGGGCTGACCCTGGCCGGGATGGTCGTGATCGCGGGCGGGACGGTGGCGCTGGTGCAGACCGTGAGCGGCACCACCCTGCAGGCGGGGACGACGATCGAGACGTCGAGCTCGCCCCAGGTCGATCCCTCGTCCATCGACGTCGAGGACGAGTCGGACGAGCCCCCGGCGGAGGAACCCTCCGAGGAGCCCACCGAGGAGCCGGAGGAGACCAGCCCGACGCCGACCGCCAGCCGGCCCATGCCGCGCGCGTCGCAGCCGCCGGCCGTGCCCACCGCGACCCAGCGGCCGACCCGCAGGCCGAGCCCCTCGCCGAAGCCGAAGCCGACCGCGAAGCCCACGCAGAAGCCGAAGCCCTCGCCCAAGCCGGTTCCCTCGGAGGAGCCCACGGTCACGGTGGACCCGCCCAAGAACACCCCGACCAAGCGGCCCAACTCCACCCCGACCAGCAACCCGCCCACGCAGCCCTCCACCCAGCCCTCGCCGACGCAGAGCAACTCCGAGCCGACCCCGACTCCGGTTGATGAACCCACGCTGCAGTGACTCTCGGGTGGGTGGTGACGACCGGTCTCGTTCCCGCCACACTGGCCATGGACGCATGCGCGGACGACTCCGAAGGCGGCGGTAGATGCGTGAAGGCGTGACGGTCGCGGGGCACCGGCTCACCGGCCGCACCCGGAGCAGCGAGGTCGGCACCTGGGCGGACGCCGTCTCTCCCGACGGGCGGCCGTCCGGCGTGCTGCGGTTCGATCCTCGGGCCGTCGCGACGGCCCAGGCGCGCGAACGGATCGTCGCGGCCGTCGGCGCCGACGTGCGTCTCCAGCAGGGTGGCCCGATCGGCCTGCTGCCCGTGATCGACCTGGTGGCCGCGCGCGACGAGGTCTGGCTGATCACGGCCGGGGCGACGGCACTCGGCGATCTGATGGCCGCCGACCGGCTGGACGCGGGCGGCGCGGGGACCGTTCTCCTGGAGACCGCGCAGGCGCTGCTCGCCGTGCACGCCGCCGGGCTGGCCCACGGCGCGCTGCACCCCGGGACGGTCGTCGTCGGGGAGGACGGCTCGGTGCTGCTGGCCGAGCGCGGCCTGCTGCGGGCGATCCGGGGCGAGCACGCGTCCGCGGAGCAGGACGTCGCGGCCTGGGCCGCGCTCGCCGGCACGCTGGCCGCCGCAGGCGCCCAGGACCGTGCCGCGGCGGTACTGCGGTGGGCGTCCGCCGCCGCCCCGGCCCAGGGGCTCGCCTCCATGCGGGACACCCTGCTCGCCGAGCGTGCGGCGTTCCCGGGCATGGGCCGGGACGGGCTGGCGCGGGCCGCACGCGGCCTCCACGCGCCCGTGTCCCCCGAGATCCCCGTCGGCGCGGCGGCCGCCGGCTCTCCCTACGGGGAGGCCGTGACCCTGCTCGACCTGCCCGGCACGGTGGACGACCCCGGCGACGTGATGATGCGGTTCGGGCCGGGAGTGCCCACCGAGACCACGGCGGCGCAGATCTGGCGGTCCGGGCAGACCGCCGCGGCCGTCACGGCCACCCAGGCCCGTGAGGCGACTCCCCGCCGGCGCCGCAAGCGTACGACGGCATGGGCGGGCACCGTGCTGCTGGCGATCCTGATCGCCGCGGTGATCCTGTGGCTGCGCCAGCCGCCCGCCGCGTCGCTCGCGGTGAGCGGCGTCGACGTCAAGGCGCCCAAGAAGACGGTGCGCTGCGACGGCAGAGCCGACTTCACGGGCGTCGTCACGACCAACGGCGAGGCCGGGACGATCCGCTACCTCTGGATCCGCAGCGACGACCGCAAGCCGCTGGAGCAGGAGCAACGGATCTCCTCGGGAGACACGTCGGTGAACCTTCCCCTGCACTGGAAGGTGACCGGATCGGGATCGTTCAAGGGCACGGCCACGCTGCGGGTCCTGTCCCCCACGACGACCGGGAAACCAATCCAGGACAAGGCAAGTTTCACCTACAAATGCTGATTTCATTAGTGTGGCGCGCATGACGACGACCCCCGCCGGCTGGTATCCGGACCCGTACGGCTCCCCTCTCCTCCGTTGGTGGGACGGCACCCAGTGGACCGACGCCACCCACGCGCCCGAGCAGGAGGCCGGGGCCCCGCCCCAGCCGCAGTCACAGCCGCAGCCACAGCCACAGTTCCAGTCACAGCCGCAGTTCCAGCAGGCCCAGTTTCAGCAGGCCCAGTTCCAGCAGCCGGGGGCACCGTGGGGTCCCCCGAACCAGACGGCGCAGCTTCCCACGCCCGACTTCGGTGCACCGCGGCGTCAGGCGCCCGTCTGGCCGTGGATCGTGGGCGGCGTCGCCGCGGTGGTCGTGCTCGCGCTCGTCATCGGCGGCGCGGTCATCCTCCTGCGCGACCGCGCCGGCTCGGTCGTCGCCCGGCCCGAGATCACCGCGACGGCGCCACAGCTCGACCAGACCGTGCCGCCCCAGCCGGAGCCGCAGCAGTCCGCGCCGCCGCTGCCCCAGCTCCCCCAGCCGTCCGGTGACCGCATCCAGGACCCGGCGACCGGCCTGTCGTACGCGTACCCGGGCGACCAGTGGCAGGTGCCGGAGTCGAAGAACGTCAACGACCCGTCCGACCCGAGGATGCCGCTGTGGACGAGCGGCTGCCAGATGACGTCCCAGGCGAACTACGACGGCAGGGGCGGCGACTGGGTGGGCAGCGTCTACACCGCCGAGGTGCCCCAGATCTTCCCCTACAGCGGCCCGCAGAGCTTCGGACAGCTCTCCCAGACGCTGCTGCTCGCCTACGACCCGCTCTTCTACGGCATCCAGCACGAGCGCAAGGTGCTGCGCAGCGAGGCGACGACCGTGAGCGGCAAGCAGGGCTGGGTGATCGAGTTCGAGATGGACTTCACCAAGGTCGCCGAGGCCAACAGCCTGAAGTGGAAGAAGGAGAAGGGCGCGATCGTCCTCGTGGACCGCGGCCAGAACGCCCGTCCCGCGATGCTGTACATCTCGGTGCCGGACAACCTGGACCAGTCGGTCATCAAGCGCGTGGAGGACTCGCTCCAATCTCAGTGACGCCCCATTAGGCATGAGCATTACTCTTGAGCCATGACTGACCCGCTGGTCTGGATCGACTGTGAGATGACCGGGCTCGACCTCGGCCGCGACGCGCTGATCGAGGTGGCCTGCATAGTCACCGACAGCGAGCTGAACCAGCTGGATGAGGGCGTGGACGTCGTCATCAAGCCCCCCGCAGAGACGCTGGAGCAGATGTCCGAGGTCGTGCGGGAGATGCACACGGCCTCGGGCCTGCTGCGGGCCCTCGCGACGGGGGTGACCCTGGCGGAGGCCGAGGCCGTCGTGCTCGACTACATCCGCTCCCACGTGCCCGAGGCCAAGAAGGCGCCGCTGTGCGGCAACTCCATCGCGACCGACCGCTCCTTCATCGCCCGGGACATGCCGCTGGTGGACGCGTTCCTGCACTACCGGATGGTCGACGTGTCGTCGATCAAGGAGCTGGCCCGCCGCTGGTACCCCCGGGTCTACTTCGCCTCACCGGAGAAGCAGGGCGGGCACCGCGCGCTCGCCGACATCACCGAGAGCATCCGGGAGCTGCGCTACTACCGCGCCGCGGTCTTCGTGCCGCAGCCCGGCCCCGACTCCGCCACCGCCCGGGAGGTCGCGGAGGCCGTCTCCGGCCCCTGACCTCCGCACGCGGCGTTATTGGGGCGCGGAGGACTCCAAAATGCCGCTACACTTTCTTCGTACGCCTCGAACGGCGGACATGGTGGGTGTAGCTCAGCTGGCAGAGCGCCAGGTTGTGGTCCTGGATGTCGTGGGTTCAAGTCCCATCACTCACCCCAGACGGCGAGCGGCCGGTCCCAGCGGACCGGCCGCTCGTTTTTTATTCGTACGTATCCTCCGGGTGTATACCTTCAGCGTATAGTCTCGGATCATGACTGTTCCCCTCGCGTTGCTCGGCCTGCTGGAGCGGGAGCCGAGCCACGGCTACGACCTGAAACGCGACTACGACACCTTCTTCGGCCGGGGCAGACCGCTGCCCTTCGGGCAGGTGTACTCCACGCTCGGCCGCCTATCCAGGGACGGCAAGGTCACCGGGCAGAGCGAACCGGGCGACGGGCCGGAGCGCAAGCGCTACGCCATCACCCCCCTGGGCAGGCAGGAGGTCGCCACCTGGCTGGCCGAGCCGGTCGCGGCCGAGCCGTACCTGCAGACGGTGTTGTTCACCAAGGTCGTGCTGGCGCTGATGCTGGGCCGTGACGCGGCCGGCTACCTGGACGCGCAGCGCGCCACGCACATGCGGCGCATGCGGGAGCTGGCGGAGGTCAAGCGCGGCGGCTCCCTGACCGACGCCCTGCTGGCCGACCACGCCATGTTCCACCTGGAGGCGGACCTGCGGTGGATCGACGTCACCCAGGCCCGCCTGGGAGCGCTGGCCGAGACGGTGCGGGCGTCATGATCATCGAGGCTCGGGAGGTCAGCCGCTCCTACGGCAGCACGCCCGCGTTGCGGGAGGCGAACCTGTCGGTGGCCGCGGGCGAGGTGCTGGCCGTCATGGGGCCGAGCGGATCGGGCAAGTCGACGCTGCTGCACTGCCTGGCCGGCATCTTCGCGCCGGACAGTGGCGAGATCTGGTTCGACGGCCGCCGCCTGGACACCCTGGACGACGGCCGCCGCAGCGAGCTGCGGCGCACCGCCTTCGGCTTCGTCTTCCAGTTCGGCCAGCTCGTGCCGGAGCTGACCGCCGCCGACAACGTGATGCTGCCGCTGTTGCTGGGCCGTACCAGGAGAAAACACGCCGAGCGGCGGGCGGCCGAATGGCTGGAGCGACTGGAGCTGGGTGACCTCGGCGGCCGGCGCACCGGGGAGCTGTCCGGCGGGCAGGCGCAGCGCGTGGCGATCGCCAGAGCGCTGGTCACCCGGCCGCGCGTGGTCTTCGCCGACGAGCCGACCGGCGCGCTCGACTCGCTCACCGGCGAGCACGTGATGGACCTGCTGGTGGGCCTGGCCCGCGAGGAGGGCGCCACCGTGATCGTGGTGACCCACGACGCCCGGGTGGCCGCCTGCGCCGACCGGGAGGTCATGGTGCGCGACGGCCGGGTCTGCGATCCGTACGTCACCGGGGCCGTCCGATGATCCGGCTGGGCCTGCGGCTGTCGCTGAGCAGCGGCAGGGAGGCGGCGGCCAGGCTGGCGCTGATCGTCGCCGGGGTGGCGGCCGGCGTCGCGGTGCTGCTGGCCACGCTGTCGCTGTTCAACGCCTTCCAGGCCACGGGCGAGCGTCCCTGCTGGGAGTGCGTGAACGGCTCGGCGCCCAGCGGCTGGGCCCTCGACGCGACGGCCGACGGCGCGCTGTGGAGCTACCGCGAGGACTTCTACGGGGGCCGGACGATCAGGAGGCTCGACGCCGCCGCGCTCGGCACGCGGGCGCCGGTCATTCCCGGTCTGTCCCGCATGCCCGGCCCGGGGCAGTACTACGCCTCGCCCGCGCTGGCCGCTCTGCTCGACTCGGGCCCACGTGAGGAGCTGAGCGCCCGCTTCCCCGGCACGCGCGCCGGGCTGATCGGCGACGCGGCGCTGTCCGGGCCCGACGAGCTGGTCATCGTGGTGGGACGGACGCCGGATCAGGTCGCCGCCATGCCGGGCGCCAGGCAGGTCGACGTGATCGACGCCGAGCCCGCGGCCGACGACGGCGCGGACGTCTACCGGTTCGGCTTCGCCGTCGCCGCCGTCGGACTGATCGTCCCGCTGCTGGTGCTCGTGGGCACCGCCACCCGGCTGGCCGCCGCTCGCCGCGAGACCCGCTTCGCCGCCATCCGCCTGGTCGGCGCCACCACGCGGCAGATCAACGTGCTCGCGGCGGTGGACGCCGCGCTGGGCGCGCTGGCCGGCGCGCTGGCCGGTCTCGCGATCTTCCAGCTCGTACGGCCGGCCGTGGCCGGAGTGCGGATCACCGGCGCCCGGTTCTTCCCCGAGCTGGTCGCCCCGCACCTCTGGCAGTACGCGGCCGTGCTCGGCGGCGTGCCGGTCGCGGCGGCCTGCGCCGCCCTGTGGTCGCTGCGCCGGGTGCGGATCTCGCCGCTCGGCGTGGCGAGGAGGACCTCCGCGTCCCCGCCGAGAGCGTGGCGGGTGATCCCGCTGCTGACGGGGCTGGGGCTGTTCGCGGGCCCGGTGTACCGGGACGGCAAGCCCGACGAGCTGCTCGCCGTCGTCGCGCTCGCGCTGATCATGATCGGGCTGATGCTGGCCGGGCCCTGGCTGACCATGGTCGCCGCGCGCCTGGCCGCCCGGCTGACCCGGGGCGGGGCGACGCTGCTGGCCGCGCGGCGCCTGGCCGCCGACCCGAAGACCGCCTTCAGGTCGGTAAGCGGGCTGGTGCTGGCGGTGTTCATCGGGACGACGATCGCGGCCCTCGTGCCGGCGGTGGTCGCCGGCCAGCAGAAGGTGGCCGGCGGCGCGCTCAACGACGTCCTGGGCGCCTCGTTCGCCCGGCCGGGCGTCTCCGGCCTGTCCCCGCGTGCGGGAACGGAGTTGCTCGCCCGGCTGCGCGCCCACCCGGGCGTGGAGGTGCTGCCCATCTACGCAAGGGCGGACGTGGAGAAGGTCCCCCCGCGGCCCGACGGCCCGCCGCCCGCGCCGTACGTCGTCGAGTGCGCCGGGCTGGCCCGCTTCCCCGTGCTCGGCCGCTGCCCTGTGAAGATCGACGGCAGGAGCGCTCGCGCCGTTGCGGGCAACTTCGCCCGCATCGTCGGCGCCGACAACCCCCTCACCGTCGACAGGCTCCTTCCGCTGGCGGGCCCGGCCAGCCCGCCCGCCTCCTCCACCGACGGGCTCGACCTGGCGGCCGTCATGATCAGTACACGTGATCCGGCGGCGCTGGAGCGGCTGCGCACCCTGCTGGCCGGTTACACCGTCGAAGCGCCGATGACCTTCGCCGAGGTCGCCCGGGTCAGGGCGGACCTGTACGTCCGGGCGGAGAACATCGCACTGGCCGTGATCGGGCTCACCCTGGTGGCCGGCGCCTGCGGCCTCGTGGTGGCGGCCGGCGGCGGGCTGGTGGATCGCAGGCGGCCGTTCACCCTGCTGCGGCTGGCGGGCACGCCCACGCGCACCCTGGCCGCGGTGGTGCTGCTGGAGTCGGCGCTGCCGCTCGCGCTGGCCGCCGCGCTCGCGGCCGCCGCCGGTTTCGGCGTGGCCGAGCCGCTCCTCGACGCCCTCGCGATGAAGAGCGCGGCGTCCGCGATGCCGGGACCCGTCTACTTCGCCTCCCTCGGCGGCGGCCTGGCCGCCTCTCTCCTGGTGATCCTCACGACGCTGCCGCTGCTGCGGCGCATGACCGCGCCCGACAACGCGCGTTTCGAATAGGAGCCCCCGATGAAGCTCAGACCACTGGTGATCGCGCTGGCGTTACTCGCCCCCGCCGTCGCGGCCGTACCCGCGGCGGAGGCGGCCGACGGAGGTTATTCAGCCACGATCCGGCGCACCGAGTACGGCATCCCGCACATCACCGCCGAGGACTACGGCGACCTCGGATTCGGGTACGGCTACGCCTTCGCCCAGGACAACCTGTGCACGCTGGCCTCCTGGGTGGTGACGCTGCGCGGCGAACGGTCCCGCTACTTCGGCCCCGAGGCCGAGTCCGACGACCCGGTCCGCCCGGTCGCCAACCTCGCCAGCGACGTGTACTACAAGAGCGTCGCCGACTCCGGCGTCGTACGGCGGCTGCTGGCCCGGCCCGCGCCGATCGGCCCAGGCGACGAGCTGCGCCGCCTGGTCGATGGCTACGTCGCCGGGTACAACCGCTACCTCGCGGACACCGGCGTGGCGAACCTGCCCGACCCCACCTGCCGGGGCAAGGCCTGGGTCGGCCCGATCACCGCCGGCGACATGTGGCACAACCTGCTCGACCTCAGCCGGATGCTCTCCAGCTCGCCGCTCAAGGAGGCCGTCACCGGGATCGCCGGACCCGAGGACGCGGGACCTCCGGAAGACAGGCCGCCGCAGCCCAAGCCCGCGGCGGGCAGCAACGCCTGGGCCCTGGGCCGTCAGGCCACCCGCGGGGGCGGCGGCATGGTGCTGGCCGACCCGCACTTCCCCTGGCAGGGGATCCGCCGCTTCTACCAGGTCCAGCTCACCATCCCCGGCGTGCTCGACGTCTCCGGCGGCAGCCTGTACGGCACACCGGTCGTCCAGATCGGCCACAACGCCAGGGTCGCCTGGACCCACACCGTCTCCCACGCCCAGCGTTTCACCGTCTACCGGCTGGCACTCGCGGACGGCCACAGCTACACGGTGGACGGCCGGGCGGAGCCGATGGGCGAGCAGGAGGTGGAGGTCACGCTGCCGGACGGCACCGTCTCCGCCCACACACTCCTCACCTCGCGCTACGGCCCGGTGCTCGCAGTTGGGCACACCGACGAGGCCGCGTACGCGCTGGCCGACGCGAACGCCGCCAACCTGCGGGCGGCCGACGAATGGCTGGCGATGGCCAGGGCGGGCAGCGTCGACGAGCTGCGCGCGGCCCAGCGGACCTACCAGGGGATGCCGTTCGTCCACACCCTCGCCACCGACGCGGGCGGGACCGCCTACTTCGCCGACACCTCGGTCGTCCCCCACGTCGGCGACGCCGAAGCGAAGCGCTGCGCCAAGCCCTCGCCCGTCCCGGGCCTGGATGCGTACGTGCTGGACGGTGCGACCTCCGCGTGCCTGTGGGGCAGGGACGGCGACGCCGTCGTGCCGGGCATCTTCGGGCCCGGCAGCCAGCCGAAGCTGGTCCGCGCCGACTACGTGGCCAACTCCAACAACACCTACTGGATGACGAACCCGGACAAGCCGCTCACTGGTTATCCCAAGGCGTACGGCGAGACGGGCACGGACCTGGAGCCGCGCCCCCGGGTCGGCCTCGACATGATCGCTCAGCGGCTGTCCGGGGCCGATGGGCTCGGCGCGCCCGGCTTCACGCTGGAGACGCTGCAGGCCACGGTGCACGGCAAGCGCAACCTCACCTTCGAGCTGATGCGCGACGACCTGCTGAAGATGTGCCGTACCGACTCCTGGGCGGACGTGCGCGAGGCCTGCCGGACGCTGGGCAAGTGGGACGGGCGCGCCACCCTGGACGGCGAGGGCGCCGTCCTGTGGCGGGAGTTCTTCGCCCGGCTCGGTCGTCCCATGTGGCGGGTGCCGTTCGACCCCGCGCGCCCGCTGACCACCCCTCGCGGCCTCAAGAACGACCCCGCCGTACGGCAGGCCCTCGCCGACGCCGTGCTGTTCTTCCGGTCCAACCGGATCCCGCTGACACTCACTCCCGGGCAGGCGCAGAGCTACTCCTCCATCCCGATTCCCGGCTGCACGGAAGGGGAGGGCTGCTTCGACCGGGTGCGCATGCGCGGACCACTGGGCGCGGACGGACGCTACCCGGAGGTGGACACCGGCTCCAGCTTCATGATGGCCGTCGAACTCACCCCCGGTGGGCCGCGTGCGCGCACCGTCCTCACCTACTCCTTGTCCGCCAACCCCGCCTCGCCGCATCACACTGACCAGACGGCCCTGTTCTCGCGCGGCGGGTGGGTCACCGAGCGCTTCACCGCCGCGGAGATCGCCGCCGATCCGCGTCTCAGGACCGTCACGGTCCGTGGCGGCGTTGACGCGGGCAAGTAAGCACTCTTTGCCCCAAAGGTGGATATTGCGGGTTATGCTCTCGCTCACAACCGCCGTGCGGGGGCCTCGGCGATCTCTGACGTCTTCGACGGAGGCCGGATGAGAATCGACGACCGCACCGCAATGGGGCTGAGCAAGCGGGAGACCGAGGTCATGGAGCTGATCGCGACCGGTCACTCCAATGGCGAGATCGCCCAGCGGCTGTTCCTGAGCGAGAAAACCGTGAAGAACCACGTGAACCGCATCTACGCCAAGCTCGGGGTGGAGTCGCGGGTCAGGGCGATCTGCCGTTGGCGCGGCGAGGCCGAGCCCTCCTCAGGGCAGTGACCGGCCGGATCCGAGCAGAGCGGCGCGCAGTCCGGCGAGCCCGTACTCGAGCTCGTCGGGCTGGACGGACAGGGCGGGGCGCAGCCGCACCGACCGTTCGCCGCAGCGCAGCACCAGGATCGCGTGCTCCTCCCTGAGCCGGGAGACCAGCCCTCCGGGGTCGGGGACGTCGAAGGCGCACATGAGCCCGCGGCCGCGGGCGTTGACGACCAGGCCGTCGGCCTCCAGTCCCCGCAGGGCCCCCAGCAGCTTCTCGCCCAGGATGGCCGCCCTGGGGATCAGGCCGTCCCGTTCGATGATCTCCAGCAGGCGGCGGGAGCGGACCATGTCGACCAGGCCGCCGCCCCAGGTGGAGTTGATCCTGCCGCTCACCCGGAACACGTTGTCGGGCACGAGGTCCACCCTGCGGCCCGCCATGATGCCGCCGACCTGGACCTTCTTCGCGAAGGCCACGATGTCGGGAGCCAGCCCCAACTGCTGGTACGCCCAGGGGGTGCCGGTCAGGCCGACGCCGGTCTGCACCTCGTCCACGACGAACAGGGCCTCGTACTCGTGGCAGAGCGCCTGCATCGCCTGGAGGAACTCGGGACGCATGTGGTTGTCGCCGCCCTCGCCCTGGATCGGTTCGGCGATGAAGCAGGCGATGTCGTGGCGGAACCGCTCGAACGCCTCCCTGGCCTGCGCCAGCGCGCGCCTCTCGGCCCGTTCGACGTTCCCGAGGTGGATGGCGGGGACGTCGATGCGCGGCCAGCAGAACCGGGGGAACCTGTCGGTCTTTACCGGGTCGGTGTTGGTGAGCGAGAGCGTGTAGCCGCCGCGGCCGTGGAAGGCCCGGGTGAGGTGGAGGACGCGGGTGCCGAGGCCGGGGTGGCGGCCGTGGGCCTCATTCCAGCGGCTCTTCCAGTCGAAGGCGCACTTGAGCGCGTTCTCCACGGCCGCCGACCCGCCCTCGACGAAGAACAGGTGCGGCAGTTCGGGGTCGCCGAGCACGCGCCGGAACGTCTCCACGAACTCGGCGAGGTGGACGGTGTACATGTCGGAGTTGGCCGGCTTGTTGGCCGCCACCCGGCCGAGCAGTGCGACGAACTCCGGGTCGTCGGCGAACGGGTTCACCCCGAGCGGCGACGACGCGAAGAACGTGTAGAAGTCCAGATACCTCCGGTCGTCGCGGGCGTCGACCAGCCAGGAGCCGGCGCTCCTGTCCAGGTCGAGCACCAGACGGTAACCGTCGACGAGCAGGTGCCGTGCGAGGGCGTCGTGTACGGCGGTGGGGTCCATTTCGCCTCCGCGTCATACTGGGAAACGAGATGATTCCCTCACACACGGCCATCTATGTGAATAGTTTTCGCCCAGATAGCACCTTCGAAGGACATCTTTCAGTCCGTAAGGGTAGGTTCGGCGTCCGAGAAGCTCATCACGGGCGGCCTGCGGGTGAACATCCAGATCAGCCCCACCGTGAACGTGATTCCCGAGAGGCTGGTCCACAACCAGATCGGCGGCTCGCGGTCCTGGATGACGATTCGGACCCGTTTGTGTACCTTTGCTTCAGATTCCGTGGCACTGCACGGATATCAGCGATCTTTTCTGAGGCAGGGATGATGATCGACCGTACTCGCCTGGCCCGGCTCCTCGACCGCGAGCGCGGCGCGTTCCGGGAGCGCAACCCGCGCTCGGCCGCCGCGTACGAGCAGGCGAGAGGCCACCTGTTCGGCGGCGTGCCGATGACGTGGATGAACAAGACGGCGGCGGGCTTCCCCCTGTACCTGGCCGAGGCGCACGGCGCCCGCGTCACCGACCTGGACGGCCACGAGTACGTCGACCTCTGCCTCGGCGACACGGGCGCGATGGCGGGACACTCGCCTCGTGCGACCGTGGAGGCGGTGGCCGACCGGTTCGGCCGGCTGGGCGGGGCCACGGTCATGATGCCGACCGAGGACGCCGCCTGGGTCGGCGCCGAGCTGGGCCGGCGGTTCGGCCTGCCCTACTGGAGCTTCTCGCTGACGGCCACGGACGCCAACCGGTGGGCGATCCGGCTGGCCAGGGCGATCACCGGCAGGCCCAAGATCCTCGTGAACAGCTACTGCTACCACGGCAGTGTCGACGAGGTGCTGATCGTGGTCGGCCCGGACGGCGAGCAGGTCTCCCGTGAAGGCAACGTCGGCGCGCCGGTCGACCCCACCGCCACCTCGCGCGTCGTCGAGTTCAACGACCTGCCCTCGCTGGAGCGCGAACTGGCGTACGGCGACGTCGCGGCGGTCCTCATGGAGCCCGCCCTCACCAACATCGGGATCGTGCTGCCCGAGCCGGGTTACCTGGAGGGCGTGCGGGAGCTGACGCGGCGATACGGCAGCCTGCTGATCAACGACGAGACGCACACCCTCTCGGCGGGACCGGGCGGCTGCACGAAGGCCTGGGACCTGCACCCCGACATCGTCACGATCGGCAAGGCGATCGGCGGCGGCATCCCCAGCGGCGGGTACGGCCTGTCCGCCGAGGTCGCGGCGCGCATCGAGGCGATGGAGGGCCTCGACCTGGTCGACATGGGCGGGGTCGGCGGCACGCTGGCCGGCAACGCCCTGTCGGTCGCCGCGATGCGCGCGACGCTGGAGCACGTGCTCACCGACGACGCGTTCGCCGCCATGACCGAGCTGGCGACCCGCTTCGCCAAGGGCGTCCAGGAGGTGATCGACGAGCACGGCCTGCCGTGGTCGGTCACCCGGCTCGGTGCGCGCGCCGAGTACCGCTTCACCAGCCCGGCCCCCCGTAACGGCGGCGAGTCGAACGCGGCCGGCGACCCCGACCTGGACGACTACCTGCACGTCTACCTGGCCAACCGGGGCGTGCTGCTCACGCCGTTCCACAACATGGCGCTGATGTCGCCCGCCACCACCGAGGCGGACGTGGACCTCCACCACGAGGTGTTCGCCGCGGCCGTGGCGGACCTGGTCTCATGACCCTCGACGAGGTCGACCGGGTCCTGCTGCGCGAGCTGCAGCGGGACGGCCGGGCCTCCTACACCGCGCTCGCCGAGGCCACCGGCCTGTCGGCGCCCGCCGTACGGCAACGCGTGCAGCGGCTGCGCGACGAGGGCGTCGTGCAGATCGTCGGCGTCACCGACCCGATGGCGCTGGGCCTGCCGGTCATGGCGCTGATCGGCGTCCGCGTCGACAGCGACGTGCACGAGGTCGCCGACCGGATCAGCGAGCTGTCCGGCGTGATCTACGTGGTGCTCACGGCGGGCTCGTTCGACCTGTTCGCCGAGGTGGTGTGCCGGGAGCCGGCCGAGCTTCTCACCGTGCTCAACGACCACGTCAAGCGGGTGCCGGGCGTCACCCGGGCCGAGGCGTTCACCTACTTCGGGATCCACACCCACCGGTTCGCCTGGCCGGGCGTCTGAGGGTCCTACAGGCCCTTCAGGAAACGGGCGGCGATGGGCACGGCGGCGCCGCGGCCGGTGCCGCCGTGCTCGACGAACACGGCGAAGGCGAGGTCGCCCCGGTAGCCGATGAACCAGGCGTGGTCCTGCCCGCCCTGCCCGTCCTCGGCGGTGCCGGTCTTGCCCGCGACCCCCTGTGGAAGCCCGGAACCGGCGGCGGTCCCGTCCACCGTGACCGCGCCCATCAGCGAACGCAGCCCCTCCGCCACGTTCGACGGCAGCGGCACGTTCTGCGGCAGCTCCCCCTGCTGCTCCTCGTCCGCCAGCGGGCGGGCCGGCCGCCACTCGCCGCTCTCCACGGCGGCGGCGACCAACGCCATGCAGAGCGGGGTCGCCTCGACCGTGCCCTGGCCGAAGGAGTCCTCGGCGAGCGCGTCCGGGTTCTCCGGCCGCCGGAGGCTGCCGCACGTGCTCATGCCGCCGCTCTCCCCCTCCACCGCGAAGCCGAACGCCTTGGCCTGCTCGACCAGCGTGTCACTGCTCAGCCGCTCGATCGTCAGCCGGGCGAACGTGGTGTTGCACGACAGGGCGAACGCCTGCCGCAGCGTGACCGTCCCGTGGTTCTCGTTGCGATAGTTGTGGATCGACCGGTTCATGGGGATCTGGTAGGCCGCCGGGCAGTCCACCGTGCTGTCCGGGGACAGCCCGTTGTTCAGCAGCGCCGCCGCCGTGATCGTCTTGAACGTCGAGCCGGGGGCGTACTTTCGCTCGAACGCCCCGCGGCCGCCCAGGCGGTCGGCGACCGCGAGGATCTCCCCCGTCGACGGACGTATGGCCACGATGGCGCCGCGCTGCACGCCGTCGAGCGCCCGGGCCGCCGCGGCCTGCGTCGCGTAGTCGATCGTGGTCCGTACACCGGCCGGCCGCTTGTCCGGCTTGTACGAAAGGACGGTCTTCGACGGCAGGCCCGGATTGTCGACCTCCAGCGCCCACCCCACGGCCACACCCGTCGCGGGCGCCACTCCCTGCTTCACCAGGTTCTCGAGGTACGCCTCGGCGCCCGAGTTCCGCGGGAACTCCCGCCCTCCCCTGGTCACCGGCTGCAGCGGTCCCACCTCCGGCGCGGTCCTGACGAGACTGCCGCCCGGCTGGATCTCCGGATGCAGGACGGCAGGCGTCCAGAGCACCTTCCAGGTGAGGTCCCGTACGGCGAGATGCAGGCTGGAGTCGAATCGCCAGGTGCCGGCGTCCTGCTCGTCCCGCTCCTGCGTGAACGGGATCTCGGCCGTCTCGTCCCCGGTGCGGACCATGTCGCCGACCGTGATCCGCAGCGAGCCGGACAGAGCGGCGTCCTCGAACGCGCGGTGCTGGTCCGCGAAGTCGTCGGGGGGCTCGTCGACCAGGTCGTGCATGGCGTCGTAGTCGCCCTTGACCCAGGCCTGGAAATAGGCGGCGGCCGTCTCGTCCGGAGAGCCTTCCGGGGAGCCCGCGGGGGACGGCTCGGGAGATGACTCGGGACGGAGCTGGAGCGTCTGCGGGCCGGCGGGTGCGAGTGTCCCCCGCGGCGCGGCGACGAAGTCCGAGCTCGGCTCCTGCCTGCCGGACACAATGAGTCCGACAACGCCGAAGACGAAGATGGCCGCGGCGACCATGACGAGGGCGAGCAGGGCCCTGTTCCGCATACGGTTCTCATATCACGCGAAAGGAGCCATAGGTGGCAAGGAGCAGAGAACCGTTGCCAGGCCGCTACCCGGTGACCTTCGGCGAGGTGGAGCTCCTGCGCGACCTCGACCGGCCGGACGGATGGATGCTTATCAGGGACGGCGTCCCCCAGTCGTACGTGGACCTGACCGATCCCACCTATCTGGACTTCTCCTACACCCAGCTCATGGCAAGTGTGATCGACTGCCTGCCCGAAGGCCCGCTTGACGCCGTCCATATCGGCGGCGGGGCCTGCACGATCCCGCGCTACATCTCCGCCCGGCGGCCCGGCTCCCGGCACATCGTGGTGGAGCCGGACGCCGCGCTGGTCCAGCTCGTGCGCGACCAGCTCAGCCTCAAGTCGGTGCCCCGGCTGAAAGTACGGGTCGTGGACGGCCGCGCGGCGACGGCGGACCTCGGGGACGACTCGGCCGACCTGTTCGTGCTCGACGCGTTCACGGGCGCGACGATGCCGGTCGAGCTCGCGACCGTCCAGTACATGGCGGAGATCGCGCGCGTACTGCGCCCCTCCGGCACGGCGCTGATCAACGTGGCGGACGGCAAGGGCCTGCCCTTCGTCAAGCGGGTCGCCTCCACGGTGAGCCGCGTCTTCCCGCACGTCGCGCTGCTGGCCGAGCCCGGCATCCTGCGCGGGCGCAGGTTCGGCAACGTCATCCTCGCGGCCTCGCCCGGCGACCTGCCGATCGACGGATTGACCAGGAAGGCGGCCGGCGGCCTCACCCAGGCCCGGTGCGTGGCGGACGAGGACCTCACCCGGCTGGTCGCGGGGGCCGCTCCCATCCGCGACGGCGACGCCGTCCTCGCCCCCGTCCCCCCGCCCGGCCTGTTCGAGTAGCCGGCCCTCGTGGAGATCACCCAGGCGAATCGCGCTCTGTTGAGCCGGCTGCTGCCGGGCGTCGAACCGGACGATCTCACCGTCCGCCACGGGCAGTTCCACCAGGTAGTGATCGGTGCAGACCGTGTCGTGTGCCTGCCTCGCACGGCAGCGGCCGCTCCTGACCGAACTGGCCAGGATCGGCGCTGAGGCAGGCGGTGCGGGGAAGAAGGTGCGAGCGGCCCTGCCGGCACCACAGGAAGATCGGTGGCGACGGTTCGCAGCGGACGTCCGCGCCGAACTGTTCGGGCTCATGTCCGGCAAGGGGCGCCAACGAGCCGAGCAGGAACTCGCGGCACTCGACCGCCTTCCTCACATCGCCCACGCGGTGGTGCACGGTGATCTCGGCGCCGAGAACGTCCTGTGGGAGTGCCGCGACGGACTGCCGGTGCTCACCGCGGTGATCGATTGGGATGAGGTCACGATCGGCGATCCCGCCGAGGACCTGGCGGCCGTTGACGCCAGCTACGGCACGCGTTTCCTGCATCGGCTGCTCGCACTGGGCGGCTGGTCGGACAGCACGATGACCACCCGCATCGCCATGATTCGCGCCACCTTCGCGCTGCAGCAGGCCCTGTCCGCGCAGCGGGACGGCGACGAAGCACAACTGGCGGACGGACTGACCGGCTACCGCTGACTTCCTCCCCGGGGAGAACGCTTCCGGCCACAGCATCAACCCGCCTCGTGTCGTCGTGGTCGTCACTCCCGGACCCGCCTGGTTCGGGCTGGGTGGTAGGTGAAGGCCCAGCGGTCTTTGCCGGTCTTGTGGCGGGTGTAACGGTCGGGGTGCTGGTAGCGGTCGCGGTTGTGGAACTGGCAGGCCGGGCCCAGCAGTTTGAGGTCGGTCAGGCCGCCGGTGCTCCAGTTGTCGGCGTGGTCGATCTGGCACCTGGTGGCCGGGAGCG
>NZ_JABBWU010000021.1:0-161992 GCF_012999525.1 Microbispora sp. H10836 | reverse complement strand
GGTTACGGCGGTTATAGCGGCAGGGAAACACCCGGTTACTTTCCGAACCCGGAAGTTAAGCCTGCCAGCGCCGATGGTACTGCACCGGGGACGGTGTGGGAGAGTAGGACACCGCCGGACAATCTTTGTAGGAAGGGCCACCCCGTATGGGGTGGCCCTTCCGCATTTCCAGACCTTTTCATTTCCTGCGGGGTTCGGGATGGGTCCCCCAGGTTCCGTGCCGAGACCGTGGTGGTGCCGCCGGCCCGATCCCGCGCCTGTATCAGGCCCGGAACCCGACTGCGTGCTGTCCGCCAGCAGGCCGGGCAACGAGAGACGGGTGCGCCACCTGCCTGGTCCTGACGGACTGGCGGACCACAGACCCGGCGACGACATAGAAGACGACATAGAAGTGGTGGGATCCAGCCCCGGCCGAATACGGCCGGGGCTTTCGCATATCCGGAGGCACATCCAGAGGCAAGGGCGGGGGCGGCGTCACAGGGGCGGTGGTGGAATTTCAGGGGACGGTGGGGGCCAGGCCGATGGCCGACCTGAGGCCGAGGTGAGGCCGACGATGCTGGGCGTGAGCGTCCAGGAAAATGCTGCGCGTGAGCGTCGGGGGAGCGGAGCGGGCGGGAGGGAGGACCGCAGCGAAGGCCCAGCGGAGCGGGCTTCGCGAGGACCGGACCTTCCGGCCGGCGCAGTGACCAACCCCCACCCACACCCCGAGGCCCCCCACCCCAACACGCGCCCCAGCCACCCAGTCCCCGTCCCAGCCACCCAGTCCCCGTCCCAGCTTTCACGGCCCAACTCCCAGCGGCCCCGTCTCCCCCACGCCGTCCACGTCTCAGCTGTCGCCGTGCCACGTTTCAGCGGCGCGCGCCTCCCGCCCCGTCGCCTGTTCCACCCATCCCGCGTCCCTCGCCCACGTAGTCGCCGCGGGGTCAGTTCCTGCCGCGCCGGGGTCGAGTACTGATTTCAAGGGGCGGGAGCCATCGACCGGGCCGCGGTACCCGCGAGAGAATCGGCGGGTGCTACTGGAGACGCCACGGTTGTCCTCCCGCTGTTTTACGGCCCGGGGACGCGTAGGCATTCGCCGTCTGCCGCCCGGGTCGCCCGCACCCGGGCCGATCGCCGCCGGTCCCCACAGCGTCCCGGTCAGCGTCCCGGTCAGCGTTCCAGTTAGAGCCTCGCTCCGGACAGCGTCTCGGTCCGGGCAGTCACTCGGGCCGACAGCCGTATGGCATGGAAGCCGGACGCTGCTCCCGCTGCCAAACCCGCTGCCAAACCCGCTGCCAAACCCGCTGCCAAACCCGCTGCCAAACCCGCTGCCAAACCCGCTGCCAAACCCGCTGGCGAACCCGCTGCCGAACCCGCTGGCGAACCCGCTGGCGAAGCTGCTGGCGGACAAGCGCCAGCGGGGGGAGGATGCGGCCGCCTTTCCCGTCCTCTTTCCGCAGGCAGGATTGCGGGCCCGTACTGTGTCGGAGGCGCGGGAGACACCTCAAATTGAGCTCGATATCGGCCCCGGAGAGACATGCTTCAGGGCAGCGCCATCGTTATCGAAAATGCTTTCGATATGAGAATTATGGCATCTTCGTCGCGCAATTCGATCTTCATTGCCCTCGTCGTGAATCGTGTCTCATGTGAGCGGCGTACGGGGGCCTACCTGCAAGATCGTGTTTCGGGAACCCGTCATCGGTGGCGTCCGTTGTGATCTACTGAAGGCGTGCCGTCGTTCGGGGTGACTGTGAGAAATGTTTGCGAAGGGTTCCATGGGGTAGGCGGGTTTGAGAGTTACCCTGGAAGGGCTGACGGAATTGACGATGAAGACATGAGTACCCGGCCTGCACATTATCCAGCCAACAACACTTAAACGGCCGGGCGTGTCGGTGGGGGTTCGCTGAATCGTCGATTACGGTTCCGTGTGTCGGGACGAGCCCGGAAAAGGACAAGCCGGAAAAGGACGAACCGATGGGGGCTGTGCGCAAGGTGGCGAGCTACCTTGGCCTAGGTGGGGCAGAGCAGTACGACGACGAGACCTATGCCGAGGACGAGTACGAGGACGACTGGATGCCGGCGGCCGAGCGTGCCGCCAAGCGTTGGCAGCCCAACGCCGACCCGGCCCGGATCGTCATGGTTCGCCCGCAGAAGTACGACGACGCCCTGACGATCGGCCGGCACTTCCGCGAGGGCCACACGGTGGTCATGGACGTGGCGAGCATGTCGACGGCGGAGGCCACGCGAATGGTCGACTTCGCCGCAGGCTTGGCCTACGGCTGTGAGGGACGCATCGAGCGGATCGCGGACAAGGTCTTCCTGATCACTCCGGCGACGGTGGAGGTCTCCACCGCCTGAAGCACATCCGTGTGATCGCCTGGAGCGCATCCGCGTACGAGACTGTGCCCGCCGCCCTTCTGGGCGGCGGGCACAGTCGTCTGCGGTGCAGGCGTCCTACGCGGCCCGCGGGCCCCGGCGCAGGAGGGTGGACACCTCCGTCAGGTCCCGGGCGGCGGCGGAGGCGCGCTCCTCGGACTCCCTGGCGTACTCGTGCAGGGCCCAGACGGCTTTGTCGGCGAGGTCGGCGAGCTTGCCGGCCCGTGTCTGGACGTACCGCACGTCTGAGTGTTCCTTGATGCGATGGCGCCACAGCAGGTGCCCGCCCGCGGCGCCGATCATCAGGCCCACGAGGGCGAGCGGCAGCGAGACCACGAACCCGGCGGCGAAGACGACGACGGCGAGGACCAGGAGGACGTAGCCGGCCCAGGGCCGGGTGCGCTTCGGCACGCAGTCGGTGACGAGCCGCTGCTCGGCCGCCGCCATCGACTCCTGGTCGGGACCCTCGGGCCTGAGCGTGATCGGATAGCCGAGGATCGGCACGTGCAGGGTGTCGGGCGGCGGTTCGCGCACGACCTCGACGAGGGACTCGGCGGCCGCCCTGACGGCAGGCGCGGCCACGTGCAGGGCGAGCGCCGCCATGTGGGGGTCGGCGTCGGGACGCAGGTCCTCCAGCAGATGCCCGGTGAGCGAGCTCAGCGGTCCTTCCTGGCCGCGCTGGCCCGCCAGGGCGCGGAGCACGGCCAGCGGCTCGTCCTCGGCCCACACGGTGCCGCGTACGACCTTGGTGACCTCGCCGGTCTGCCGGGTGGAGGTGATCTCGGTGCAGCGCTCGCGCAGGCGGTTCAGGGTGGCCGACGCCCGCAGCGACCGTTCGATCTCGGGGACCTTGGCCAGTTCGGGGAACGCCTCCAACGAGGCAGGCACGGCCGTCTCCGGCAGACCGGGCACGAGGGCCTTGAGCCACCGGTCGTCGGTGGCCGGCACGTCGACCGCGTCCAGCTTGCGCAGTACGAAGATCTTGCCGACCGGTCCGTACGCCCCGCGTGCGGCGGCGAGCCACAGCGCCCGCTGGCCGGGGGTCACCGGGCGGTCTTCGGACAGGTCGCCGAAGGCGGTGCCGAGCCAGGAGGCGTGGATCCGGTCGCCGTGGCCGCAGACGGCGAGGGCCAGGCACAGGAACAGGGCGGTGCGCCGCTCGTCCAGCTGGTTCGCCAGGGCCAGTGGCTCCAGGGCGTCCTTGCCGGACGTGATGAGGACGAGGGCCTCGACGGCGGGCCCCAGCCAGTAGCCCGGCACGTCCGTGATCCCCGGCGGCAGGTCGGGCGCCGTCCCGTCGGCCGCCAGGCTGACGATCAGCGCCTCGGCGTAGTGGTGCAGCTCCGTGGCCTCGGCCAGGTTTTCGAAGTCCGGACTCGTGGTCAGGTCCATGCTCACGCGGAACGCTCCCCGAGGAGTCGGCTGGCACTCCCTTGACCGCGCCAGACTAGACGCATGGTGCGACAGTTACGGACGAGGCGCGCCGGGGACGACCCTGACCCGTGGAAACGGCAAGGCCGGACCGCCCCGGAACGGGCGGCCGGCCATGATCGAGCGGGGACGCCGTGCCCTGACGCGAGGACGGCGTCAGTGGCCTCGAGAGGGCCGCTCCCGGTGCAGGGCGCGCCCTTCCCGATGTCCCCCGGAGCGGTGTACCCCGGAGCGGTGTACCCCGGAGCGGTGTACCCCGGAGCGGTGTACCCCGGAGCGGTGTACCCCGGAGCGGTGTACCCCGGAGCGGTGTCCGCCGGAGCGGGATCCGGCACCCCGCTCACATCCGCTCGGGGACTTCGATGCCGAGCAGATCGAGCCCGCGCAGCAGCACGCGCAGGGTGAGCGCGGACAGAGCCAGACGCGACTGCCGTACGGACTCCTCCTCGGCCTTGAGGACCGGGCAGCCCTCGTAGAACGAGGTGAACGCCTGGGCCACGTCGAACAGGTAGTTGCACAGCCGGTGGGGCTCGGAGAGTTCGGCGACGGCGGCGACGACCGAGCCGAAGCCGAGCAGCTGCAGCGCGAGCGCCCGCTCGGCCGGGTGACCCAGCGTGATCGGACCGGTGACCGACTCCGGCTCGACCCCGCCGTTGCGGAAGATCGACCGGATGCGGGCGGTGGCGTACTGGAGGTACGGCCCGGTGTTGCCGGTGAGGGCGAGCATGCGGTCGAAATCGAACACGTACTCGCTGTCGTGGCTCACCGACAGGTCCGCGTACTTGACGGCGCCCATGCCGACCTGGCGCGCGATCTGCCGGCGGGCCTCCGGGTCGTACCCGCGCTCGGCGATGACCGCCTCGGCCCGGACGACGGCCTCGTCGAGCAGCTCGGTGAGCTTGATCGAGGCGCCGCTGCGGGTCTTGAACATCTTGCCGTCGCTGCCGAGCACGCTGCCGATCTGCACGTGCTCCGCCTTCACGTCGTCGTGCAGCCAGCCGGCCATCCGCGCCGCGGCGAAGACCATCTGGAAGTGGAGCGACTGGGTGGCGCCCACGACGTACAGGACACGGTCGGCCTTCAGGTCGCGCACCCGGTAGCGGATGGCGGCGAGGTCGGTGGTGGCGTAGCCGTACCCGCCGTCGCTCTTGCGGACGATGAGCGGCAGCGGCTGGTCGTCACGGCCCTTGAATCCGGGCGGGAACACACACAGCGCGCCCTCGCTGATCTCGGCCACGCCCGTGCGCTCCAGCTCGTCGCAGACGTCGGCGAGCATGGGGTTGTACATGCTCTCGCCGGCGATGTCGTCGTCGGTCAGCGTGACGCCGAGCGTCCGGTACACCTTGGTGAAGTAGCGGTTGCTGCAGTCGATGAACTCGCGCCACAGCCGCAGGGTCTCCGGGTCGCCGCCCTGCAGCAGCGGCACCCGGCGGCGGGACCGCTGCTGGAACTCGCTGTCGTTGTCGAACTTGTGCCGCGCCGCCTGGTAGAAGGCGTTGCCGTCGCCGGCGGCCAGCATGCCGAGGGCCTCCTCCTCGCCGATGTCGAGGAGGTGCTCGATGAGCATGCCGAACTGGGTGCCCCAGTCGCCGAGGTGGTTCTGCCGGATCACCTGGTTGCCGACGTGCTCATGGGTACGCGCGAGGGTGTCGCCGACGATCGTGGTGCGCAGGTGGCCGACGTGCATCTCCTTGGCGGCGTTCGGCGCCGAGTAGTCGACGATCACGGTCTGCGGGGCCGGCTGCGGCACGCCGATGCGCTCGTCGAGCAGCCGCTGCCCGGCCTGCTCGGCGATCCAGCCGTCGCGGAGCGTCAGATTGAGGAACCCGGGCCCGCTGACCTCCACGCTCACGTCGTTCGTGTCGAGGTGATCGGCGATCGCCTGGGCGACCTCCCGCGGGGCACGTCGGAGCCGCTTGGCCAGGCTGAGCGCGACGTTCGCCTGGTAGTCGGCGAACTGGGAGGGCCTGATCAGCGGATCTTCGGTGGCGTACTCCGGACCGAAGGCGGAACCCAGCGCCTGCTGGACCCGCTCGGTGAGCACGAGCTGCGGGTCGGTCATGCGTCAAGCTTATCGGCGCGCGCCTCCCGCCCGCCGTCCTATATCCGGTGTCACCAGCGGCGGTGCGGCTTGTTGTTTGAGGCGATCCGCTCGCCGATCCTGGCGACGATGCCCTGGGCCGACAGGCGGGCCGCGAGCTCGCAGGCGGCGGCGACGCCGCGCGCCCGTGACGAGCCGTGCGCGATCACCACGGTGCCGTTGAGACCGAGCAGCACGGCCCCGCCGTGCGCCTCGGGATCGAGCCGGCCGGCCAGCTCCCGGAGCCGGGACCGCTGCAGCATCCCGCCGAGTCTGGCCACGCGGCTGTCCGCGATCGCCTCCCTGAACTGCTCGAAGGCGTACCGCACCGTGCCCTCGACGGTCTTGAGCGCGATGTTGCCGGTGAACCCGTCGGCGACGACCACGTCGACCTTGCGGGTGAGCAGGTCGTGCCCCTCGATGTTGCCGGTGAAGTCGATGCCGGGCGTGGCGGCCAGCAGCTCGTGAGCACGCTTGGCGAGTTTGTTGCCCTTCTCCGCCTCGGCGCCGATCGTGAGCAGGCCGACGCGGGGACGCCGCATGCCGAGCGCCGTCTCGGCGTAGGCCACGCCGAGGTGGGCGAACTGCACCAGCATCTCCGGCTTGGCGTCGGCCGTGGCGCCCGCGTCGAGCAGCACGGTCGGCTGGGGCAGGGTCGGCAGGCCGACCGCGATCGCGGGGCGTACGACCCCCTGCTGGGCCCGCAGCCGCAGTCGGCCGGTGGCGACGACGCCCGCCGTCGACCCCGCGGACACGACCGCGCAGGCGTCGCCACGCCGGACGAGGTGGCAGGCGACGGCGATGCTGGACCGGGGCCGTCTCAGGCTCGCCAGCGCGCCCTCGTCCATCGCCAGCGCCTCCTCCGCGCGGACGATGGGAATCTCGGTGACGGCGTCGTGCTCGGCCAGCTCCTGGTAGAGCAGGCGGGGATGACCGACGAGGACGACGGGCACGCCCCGCTCCCGCACGGCCTGTACGGCTCCCGCGACGATCTCCGCGGGCGCGTTGTCGCCGCCCATGGCGTCGAGCGCCACGGGCAGCGCACGGCCGGTGGGCTGCATGGCCGCATCGTAGGCCGTCAGCGAAGTGTCCTGCGGTAGACCAGGATCTTGCCGAACCGCGCGTTGCCGGTGACGCGGATCAGCGGGCCGTCGCCGTCGCCGTTCCCACCGGTCACCGAGCGCTTCGAGAAGACCGCGCTGCCCTCGTCGATCACCCTGGCGTCGGCCGGCACGGTGACGATGAGCTTGCCGCAGAAGGAGTTCAGCTCCAGCGTCACCTCACGGCCGGGCAGCACCGCGTCGCTGAGGTCCACGATCAGCGCCCCGAAGACCGAGCTGAGTTCGGTGTGCCGCCCGGCGACCCAGCGCCCACGCCGTATGATCTTGCTGAACACCGCGGAGACACGGTGCCGCTCCGTGGAGGGCGTGGCCGGGGGATGGGCCGCGTCGGGCAGGTCCCTGATCAGGGGCACGAGGTCGCCGACGGTCACCGCGGCGTAGGCGGCGTCGAGCCGGTCCGCGTGCTCGACGCTCGTCAGGCGGCCGGTGGCCAGCGCCTCGCCGAGGACGGCGGCGACCCGGTCGCGGTCGGCGTCCGAAGCGCGCTGTGCGGGGTCGTCGCCCGCATGGGGGATGAGGAGAGTCACTCCGCCAGCGTAACTCCAATCGAGATATGTCGCGATATGCCGAGGTCGTGATCGGTCCTGGCGGGGCCGGGTCGCGAGGCCCGGCGGCGCGTCGCTAAAAGTGAGCGGAAAGATCTGTCGCCGGGCCTGGGCGTCGTGTTTACCGTGGCTTTCTCCGGAGGCGGGATTGCGGTGACCGCGAAGTGGTCGTCCGGGCCTTGATATGCCGACTTTCCGGGCGGGTACGGGGCGGGGATCCCCTGGTCGGCAGGGCTTTCCGCCGTGATCGGGAGTGATAGAAATGCCGACGTCTTTGTCGGCGTGCTCGCCGACGCACGGGGGTTCTTGGGTTCGTCATTCCCACTCTCGTGAAAAGGAATATGAACCGGGGGCAAGTCAATGAAACGAGTGGTTAGGACAGCCGTCGTCGCCGTCACGATCGGTATCGCCGGCATGCTCGCCGCACCCGCGCAGGCCGACGTGTGCGCGCAGAAGTGCACCGAGCACCGGGTCGAGACGCTGGCGAGGCTTCTGGCCGATCTGCAGGGCACGGCCGTCGGCGGGGCGACGAGCGGCGTCGCCGCGCAGGCCGACGCGGCCGCCGAGGTGGCGGTGAACCTGACCGCTGACATCAGGGCCCACCTCGTCGCCGTCGCGAAGCTCTGCGGCACCGTGACGGCCGGCCTGTCGGCCGAGGCGAACGCCCAGATCAACGCCGCGGCCGACATCGCGGCCGACATCGTGGCCGACGCGACCGTCACCGTCACCGCCAACGTGGTCGCCCGGCTGGAGGCCCACCTGACGGCCGCCCTGGTCGCGGTCGCGGACGTCAACGCGGCGCTGGCCGCCAAGGTGGACGTCGCCGCGGATCTCGCCGCCCAGGTCGGCAGGCCGGTCGTCGCCGTCACCGGCCAGACCGCCGCCGCCGTGGACGCTTCGGCGGCGGCCGTCGCCACCGTGGGCGCCGCTGTCCACGCCGGGCTCAACGTCACCGCCAGGCTCAACGCGCTGCTCAGCCTCAAGGGCGCCGTCGCGGCGACCGCCGGCAGCGCGGGCGGCCTGCTGGCGCTGGTGCCGTGCGACACTCCGGCGGACGGCGCCATGAGCAGCACCCAGACGACGGCCGCCGATGCCGCCGCCCGGGCCGACGCCAACGCCAACGCGGTCACCAGGACCGTCCGTGGCACCACGGACGCTCCGGCGCAGGGAGCCGCCGCGACGACGGGAGCGGCGGCCGAGCTCGTCACCTCCGCGACGGCCACGGCCGACGCCGCGGCGTCGAGCACGGTCTCGTCCGCCCCGGGCACGGTGTCCAGCGTCGCGCCGGCGACCTCGCGGCAGGGCGGGTACGGCAGGTGATCCACGCCTGAGGGCCTCCGCCGCCGCAGTCGAGGCGACATGCCGAACGGCGCCGGAGACCCCGCGTACGGCAGGACCACCGGAAAGACGTCGATGACGAAAACGGCCGGCGCCCCTCGGGGGCGCCGGCCGTTCCGGCGTCGATGCCGGCCGCGCCCCGCAGGGCTAGTTCGGCGAGTCGGTATGCGTGCGCAGGTGGGTGCGCCTGGCGATCTGGGCCTGCAGACGGGCCATCTGCCAGTGCAGCTCGATGAGCTGCTCGGCGATCAGCCCGACGGGAAGCTCCGAGGGATCTTCGGCGGCCAGATTGTCGATCGCCGTCGCCAGGTCGCTCATCCGCCCCTCCCCTATGTCGAATCTCCGTTCGAATCATAGTGGAACGAGCGGCCGTCCCGCATCAGGTTTCGTACACAGGTGCGATATAGCCGCGGGCGAGCGTGTTCGCCGTGATGTTGAACCCGACCACGGCCGGCGGCGTGTCGGTGCCGACGCCCAGGGACTCCACGCCGAGGGCGTGCACGGCGAAGAGGTAGCGGTGCGGATAGCCGGGAGGTGGCGCCGCTCCGCCGTACTCCTTGGTGCTGAAGTCGTTGCGCGCGTGCTTGGCGCCCTCGGGCAGCCCCTTGAAGTCGGGGCCGTTGCCCGCGCCCGCCGGCAGTTCGGTGACACCGGCCGGGATGTCGTACAGCACCCAGTGCCAGAAGCCGCTGCCCGTGGGCGCATCGGGGTCGAAGCAGGTGACGGCGTAGCTCCTGGTGCCCTCGGGGGCGCCCGACCAGCGCAGGTGCGGGGAGACGTTCTGCCCGCTCATGCCCCAGTCGTTGAACACGTGGGCCTCGGGGAGCCGCTCGCCGTCGCGTACGTCGTCGCTCTCGACGGTCAGCGCGGGCACCTCGGGCAGATGGTCGTACGGGATCGGTGGCGGCGTCGGCACGGTCACCCCTCCGTTTCTCTCAGGCCTTGTTGTACGCCTCCAGGACCTCCTGGGGGTCGCCTTCCATTCTGATCTTTCCCTTGTGCAGCCAGATCACCCGGTTGCACGTCTCCTCGATCACGTCGAGGTTGTGGGCGACCAGGAAGACCGTGCCGGCGGAGTCGCGCATCTGCTTGATGCGCTGCTGGCTCTTCTTCTTGAACTCGCGGTCGCCGGTCGCGAGGGCCTCGTCGATGAGCAGCACGTCGTGCGTCTTGGCGGAGGAGATGGCGAAGCGCAGCCGGGCGCCCATGCCGGACGAGTACGTCGACATGGGGAACTGGACGAAGTCGCCGATGCCGGAGAAGTCCACGATCTCGTCGTACTTCTCGCGGACCTCGGCCGGGCTCATGCCCATCGCGTAGCAGCCGAGGATGATGTTGCGCTCGCCCGTCAGCTCCTTCATGAGGGCCGCGTTGACGCCGAGGAGCGACGGCTGGCCGTTGGTGTAGACGGCGCCCTTGTGCGGGGGCAGGAGGCCGGCGATCGCGCGCAGCAGCGTCGACTTGCCCGAGCCGTTGCGGCCGATGATGCCGATGGCGTCGCCGTGGTGGGCGACGAAGCTCACGCCCTTGACGGCGTGGACCTCCTTCATCTGCGGCCGGCCCTGCCGCCGCAGGATGCGCATGAGGGCGTTGGCGGCGTTGCCCTTCTCGGACTCGCTCGCGGCGCCGTACACCTTGTAGACGATGTGCAGGTCGTCCACGATGACTGTCGGGGTCCCGACCTTGGGATTGCGCGTCTCGGGGGTCTGCGTCTCGGAATTCTGTGTCTCGGAATGCTGGGGCGCCACCTGCGACAGCTCCTCGGTCAGCTCAGCCACGGCCGTACCTCTCCTCGGCCCGCCAGAAGTACCAGAAGCCGACGATCAGCGCGAACACTGCCCAGAATAGACATGTCACCCACGCCCAGCGCTCGGGGAATCGCTGGTAGATCAGCAGATCGCGCATGAACTCGATGTAGGCGGCGGCGGGGTTGAACTCCAGGACCCAGCGGAGGAGCTCCGGCAGCTCCCTGGTCTTGTCGTCGATCGCGTAGAAGACGCCGGAGGCGTACAGCCAGGTGCGGGTGATGAACGGCATGAGCTGGTTCAGGTCCCGCATGAACGCGCCGAGGCGGGCCATGAACATGGCCATGCCGATGTTGAAGACGAGCTGCATGAGCAGCGTGACGGGGATCAGCAGCCAGAGCCAGGTGATCGGCTCCCCGGTGACGAGCACCAGGAGGACCAGCACGGCCATGGAGTAGCCGAGCTGCTGGAGTTCCTGCATGGTGTACGCGAGCGGGAGCGAGGCGCGCGGGAAGTGGAGCGCCCGGATGAGCGACAGGTTCGAGGAGATGGACTTGGCGCCGCTGATCACCGTGCGCTGGGTGAAGGTGAACACCATGACGCCGGTGATGAGGAACGCCGGGTAGTTCTCGATCGACTTGCTCTGCCCCAGGATGACGCCGAACATCAGCCAGTACACCGCGGCGTTGAGCAGCGGGGTCAGCACCTGCCAGAGCTGGCCGAGCATCGACTCGGAATACTTCGAGACGTTGCGCGAGGTGGCGTACGTGAGGATGAAGTGCCGCCGGTCCCACAGTTGGCGCAGGTAGGCGGGCATGCTGGGGCGTGCGATGGCGCGTCGTAGTCCGTGACGCTCGGCGAGCGCGGCCAGCGACTCCGGGGCTCGGCCGCCACCCTGGGCCTCCGCGAGCGCGGATTCCGGCTGGCTCATGGCATGGACTCTATTGGATGGAGGTCGGTGGGACGGCTGTCGCACCGAACGTGGCTGCGACTGGTCAAAGGTAGCCCAGGACATCCTCGTCCGGGGACCGGGAGGCGGGTGTCGCCTCCCTCCTTGGCCAAAGGACCGGCACTCTGTCGGTATATGTACTCTAAAGGGGAGTTTGATGCCTTGCTGGGCATTTAAGGTTGGGCTCACAGGAATGTGTGTGACGCCCGACTGACGCACGTGTGACCGAACTGCAACGTGCCGGAGACTCCTCTGGTGCGTCCGGTAAGGGATGCTCCGGACGACTGGCAGGACGTCAGCTGGTTTGACGAAGCCCGGCAAACCGGGTGCTAACCAGCGCGAACGCCCATCCTTAGAGGGAGGACCAATCCACTATGCGCGTGACTAAGGGCGCGAAGATCGCCACCGGCACCGCGCTGCTTGCGCTCGGCGTCGCCGCGTGCGGCGGGGGCGGCGGTTCCAGTAGCGGCGGCGGGGACAACCCCCGGGCCGCGTCGGGAACCGTCTACATCCGTGGCTGTGAGCCCCAGACCGGCTTCGTGCCCGGAAACATCAACGAGACCTGCGGCGGCACGATCAACGACTTCGTGTACAGCAAGCTCGTGAAGTACAACTCGGACACAGCCGCTCCCGAGCTCGACCAGGCCGAGTCGATCGAGACCACCGACAACAAGGTGTGGACGATCAAGCTCAAGTCCGGTCTGAAGTGGACCGACGGCACGCCGGTCACCGCGAAGAACTACGTCGACGCCTGGAACTACACCGCCTACTCGCCGAACGCCCAGCTCGGCAGCTTCTGGTTCGGTGACATCGAGGGCTACGACAAGGTCAACACGCAGGACCCCGACGGCCCCGACGGGCCGAAGGAGGCTCCGAAGCCGGAGACCGACAAGCTGAAGGGCCTGGAGGTCGTCGACGACCTCACCTTCAAGGTCACGCTGACCGCGCCCATCTCGGTGTTCCGCACCAAGCTGGGGTACTCGACCTTCTCGGCCCTGCCGGAGGCGTTCTTCAAGGACCCGAAGGGCTTCGCGCAGAAGCCGGTCACGAACGGCCCCTTCAAGTTCGTGCAGTGGGACCACAACTCGCAGATCATCGTCGAGGCCAACCCCGACTACCCCGGGCCGGAGAAGCCCAAGGTCAAGAAGATCGTCTACAAGATGTACAAGGACGACAACGCGGCCTACGCGGACCTGGTCTCCAACAACCTCGACTTCACCGAGCTGATCCCGCCGTCGGCCCTCGCCGGCGACAAGTGGAAGACCGACCTCGGCGACCGCGCGATCGACGGTCAGCAGGGCGTCATCCAGACGATCACCTTCCCGGTGTACAGCAAGGAGTGGGGCGGCAACGCGGACTTCCGCAAGGCGGTCTCCCTCGCGATCGACCGGAAGACGATCACCGAGAAGATCTTCAACAAGGGTCGTAGCCCGATCAACGGCTGGGTCTCCCCGATCGTCGAGGGCTTCAAGGACGGCGCCTGCGGCGACCTGTGCACCTACAACCCCGCCAAGGCCAAGGAGCTCCTCGCCAAGGCCAAGTCCGAGGGCTACACCCCGCCGGCCGAGTTCCCGATCTGGTCCAACGCCGACGGCACTCACAAGGAGTGGATCGAGGCCACGGTCAACAGCATCAACCAGGCCTTCGGCCCCGACGCCGGCTTCAAGTTCGTGCACAAGGACATGCCCACCTTCGCCGAGCTGCGCGACGTCGTCACGCAGCACAAGCTCAAGGGCGTGCACCGCACCGGCTGGCAGATGGACTACCCGCACATCGAGAACTTCCTGAACCCGCTGTACAAGACCGGAGCCTCCTCCAACGACGGTCTCTACAGCAACAAGGAGCTCGACGCGAAGCTCCACGAGGCCGACACCGCCACCGACCCCGCGCAGGCCAACGCCCTCTACCAGGAGGCCGAGGCTATGCTGCAGCAGGACATGCCCGCGATTCCGCTGTGGTCGTACGGTCTGCAGGCCGGCACCAGCAAGTGGGTGACCGGCGTTAAGGTCACCCCCTTCGGCGTGCTCGACCCGCTGTCGATCGCGATCAAGGAAGCGTAGGACAGCTCGTACGTGAACCCCCCGAGGCCGGTTCCCCCACCGGGGCCGGCCTCGTGGGCTGTCCATTCGCGAACTCCGTGTTGACCCACGGGGGGCGCATGTACGACCTTTAGCGTCAGATCGGAGGTGCGCATGGGCCGATACGCGATCCGGCGCCTGCTGCAACTCGTGCCTGTCGTGCTCGGCACGACGTTCATCATCAACTACATGGTCTGGCAGCTCCCGGGCGACCCGTTCGCGGGGAGATGCGGCCAGCGGCCGTGCCCGGACAGCTATGTCACGGCCATGCGTGAGCAGTTCGGCCTGGACCAGCCGCTCCTGGTGCAGTACTGGAACTTCCTGAAGAACCTGCTCACCGGCAACCTCGGCACCGACTTCAACGGCGTGTCGGTGGCCAGCCAGCTTGGCGACGCCTGGCCGATCACCATCAGGCTCGCGCTGATGGCGGTGGCCTTCGAGGCGATCATCGGGATCGGCGCCGGCGTGCTGTCGGGTCTCAAGCGCGGCGGCTTCATCGACAACGTGGTGACGCTCTCCACGCTGTTCCTGCTCTCTCTGCCGATCTTCGTCACCGCCTACCTGCTGCAGTGGGTGCTCGGCGTGCAGCTGCACGTGATCGAGCCGACGGTGACGGACGCCGCGACGGTTCCCGAGCTGATCGTCCCCGCGCTCGTGCTGGCCAGCCTCAACATGGCGTTCACCGCGCGGCTCACCCGTACGAGCATCGTGGAGAACCTGCGCTCCGACTACGTGCGCACGGCCGTGGCCAAGGGACTGAGTAACCGGCGGGTGGTCGGGATCCACCTGCTGCGCAACTCGCTCATCCCGGTGCTCACGTTCCTCGGCACCGAGGTCGGCTCGCTGATGTCCGGTGCGATCATCACCGAGGGCATCTTCAACATCCACGGCATCGGCGGCCTGTTGTGGCGGGCCATCAACGGTCAGGACTACACGATCGTGGTCCCTGTGGCCACGCTGCTCGTGCTCGTGTACCTGATCTCCAACCTGCTCGTCGACCTCCTCTACGGCGTGCTCGACCCGAGGATCCGCTATGAGTGACCCGACCGCGACGCAAGACCTGATCAAGGGTGCGGACGATCCGGCCGCGAGCCCGGTCACGGTCAGGGACAGCCAGCGCAGCCTCTGGCGCGACACGTGGGACATCCTGAAGCGACGCAAGATCTTCTGGGTCTCGCTCGTGATGCTGATCGTGTTCCTCGTGATGGCGGCCTTCCCGTCGCTGTTCACGCACAAGGACCCGGAGTACGCGACGCTCGCCAAGAGCATGGAGCTGCCCAGCTCGGAGGCCTGGTTCGGCTACGACCTGCAGGGCCGGGACGTATGGGCCAGGACCATCTACGGCGCCCGCACCTCGATCATCGTGGGCGTGCTGGCCACGCTGGCCACCGTCCTGCTCGGCGGCCTGACCGGCGTGCTCGCCGCCTACTTCGGGCGCTGGCTCGACGCGATCATCTCCCGCGTCGGCGAGATGTTCCTCGGCCTGCCGTACGTGCTGGGCGCGATCATCATCCTCGGCACCGTCGCACCGGCCCAGTCGAACCCCGGCAAAGCGATGATCATGGCGGTCGTCATCATCGTGCTGGCCCTGCTGGGCTGGCCGATCCTGATGCGCATCGCCCGCTCGGCCGTCATCCAGGCCAAGCACCAGGACTACGTGCAGGCCGCCAGGGCGCTCGGCGCGGGACCGATGCGGATCATCTTCCGGCACCTGCTGCCGAACTCGCTGGCGCCGATCCTCGTGTACGCCACGATCACGATCGGCAGCTTCATCGGCGCCGAGGCCACGCTGTCGCTGCTCGGCATCGGCCTGCGCTCGCCGGTCATCTCCTGGGGCATCGCGATCGCCGACCACAAGGACTATCTCAGGACCGGTCCGCACGCCATGTTCTTCCCGGCCGGGTTCCTGTCCCTGTGCGTGCTGACCTTCGTCATGCTCGGCGAAGCCGTACGCGACGCCCTCGACCCGAAGCTTCGATGAGGAGGCACAGCGAGTGACGGAAGTGCTTTCCGAGCAGATGGGCAGCGGCTCCCACAGCGGCGCCCTGCTGGAGGTCGACGACCTCCACGTCGAGTTCCGCACCCGGGCGGGCGTGGCCAAGGCCGTCAACGGCGTGACCTACAGCGTGGACGCCGGCGAGACGCTCGCCGTGCTGGGCGAGTCGGGCTCGGGCAAGAGCGTCACCGCCCAGACCATCATGGGCATCCTCGACATCCCGCCGGGGAAGGTGACCGGAGGCGAGATCCGCTTCCGCGGCGTCGACCTGCTCAAGCTCCCCGAGGACCAGCGCAGGAGGATCCGCGGGGAGGGCATCTCCATGGTCTTCCAGGACGCGCTGTCCTCGCTGAACCCGGTCTTCCCGGTCGGCTGGCAGATCGCCGAGATGTTCCGCATGCACCGCGGCACCTCGCGGGCGGACGCGAAGAAGAAGGCCGTCGAGCTGATGGACCGGGTCAGGATCCCGGCCGCCAAGGACCGGGTCAACGACTTCCCGCACCAGTTCTCGGGCGGTATGCGGCAGCGCATCATGATCGCCATGGCGATCGCGCTCGACCCGGAGATCCTGATCGCCGACGAGCCGACCACGGCGCTCGACGTGACCGTCCAGGCCCAGATCATGGGGCTGCTCGCGGAACTGCAGCGCGACAGCAACATGGGACTGATCCTGATCACCCACGACCTCGGCGTCGTCGCCGACGTCGCTGACAAGATCGCGGTCATGTACGGCGGGCGCATCGTCGAGAACGCGCCGGTGCACGAGCTGTACAAGAACCCGGCCCACCCCTACTCGAAGGGGCTGCTCGAATCCATCCCCCGGGTGGACCACAAGGGCCAGGAGCTGTACGCGATCAAGGGCCTGCCGCCCAACCTGCTGGATATGCCGACGGGCTGCGCCTTCCATCCGCGGTGCCCGTACCGGCGGGACAACTGCGTGACCGACGTTCCCCCGCTGTACACGATCAGTGGCACCCGCGGCAGCGCCTGCCACTACTGGAGGGAGGTCATCGATGAAGGCGAGCGCTGAGTCGATCCTCGAAGTCCGCGACCTGGTCAAGCACTTCCCGCTCACCCAGGGCGTCGTCGTCAAGCGGCAGATCGGCGCGATCAAGGCCGTGGACGGGGTCTCCTTCGACCTGCACCGGGGTGAGACGCTCGGCATCGTCGGCGAGTCGGGCTGCGGCAAGTCCACCCTGGCCAAGCTGCTGATGGCGCTGGAGCGGCCCACGTCGGGATCCGTGCGCGTCCACGGCAGGGACATCACGTCGGCCAGGGGCGCGGAGCTGAAGCGGATGCGCCGCAACATCCAGATGGTGATGCAGGACCCCTACACCTCGCTGAACCCGCGGATGACCGTCGGCGACATCGTGGGGGAGCCGTTCGAGATCCACTCGGATGTCGTGCCCAAGGGCGGGCGGCGGCGCCGGGTGCAGGAGCTGCTCGAGGTGGTCGGCCTCAACCCCGACCACATCAACCGCTACCCGCACCAGTTCTCCGGCGGCCAGCGCCAGCGCATCGGCATCGCCCGCGGCCTGGCGCTCCAGCCTGAGATCATCATCTGCGACGAGCCGGTCTCCGCGCTCGACGTGTCCATCCAGGCCCAGGTCATGAACCTGCTGGAGCGGCTGCAGAACGAGTTCGACCTCGCCTACATCTTCATCGCGCACGACCTGTCGGTGGTCCGCCACATCTCCGACCGGGTCGCGGTGATGTACCTCGGCAAGCTCGTCGAGCTGGGCAGCGACGCCGAGATCTACGACAGCCCGACGCATCCGTACACGCAGGCGCTGCTGTCGGCCGTGCCGGTGCCGGATCCGGAGGGCCGGGAGACGCGCCAGCGGATCATCCTCCAGGGCGACCCGCCCTCGCCGGCCAACCCGCCCTCGGGCTGCCACTTCCGCACCCGGTGCTGGAAGGCGCAGGACATCTGCGCCCAGCAGGCGCCGGCGCTCGAGGTGCGCCCAGGCAGCGGCCACCCCAGCGCCTGCCACTTCGCGGAGGTCCGCGACGTGGTGAACGCCCAGTAGGACCGGCCGGTCAGCGC
This sequence comes from Microbispora sp. H10836, assembly GCF_012999525.1. Classification (NCBI taxonomy): domain Bacteria; kingdom Bacillati; phylum Actinomycetota; class Actinomycetes; order Streptosporangiales; family Streptosporangiaceae; genus Microbispora; species Microbispora sp. H10836. Next base: position 144,307 of record NZ_JABBWU010000021.1, on the reverse strand, counting down.
CCGGGCGACAGCCGTACGTGCGCGCCCGGGGGCAGACCCAGGCGGTCGGCGGCGTCCCCGGCGTTGATCGCCATCGCGACCAGGCCGGCGGAGTCGGCGAACGCCACCAGGTCGCCGGGCGGCACGGCGGTGAACGTCTCGCGGAACGGCACGGTGATCTGGCGGCGCCCGAGCCACACGGCGAGGGTGTCGCCGAGCCGTACGCCGAGCTCGGCCAGGTCGGAGGCGGTGATCGACAACTGGACGTTGCCGTGCCTGTCCACCGACAGCACCTCGCCCTCCGCCGCGCCGTCCCGCAACCGGCAGGTCGGCGCGGGCAGGGTCACCAGGCGGTTCACCGGCATCGGCGGCCCCACGTCGGCGACCGCGCGCCCGGTGCACAGGTGGGCGGCCACCGGGGCGAACAGATCCCGTCCCGGGAACGTCGGAGAGACGTTCTCCAGGAACAGGTCCGTGTTCGTCAGCTCGTAGGCCGCGTCGGCGCCTCCGGCGGCACGCACGGCCCACGACAGGATGCCGTTGTCCGGGCCGAGGAACACCCGGCCTCCCGCCTCCACCGCGACCGGGCGCCGGTTGCCGCCCACGGCGGGATCGACGACCGCGAGGTGGACGCCGGCCGGCAGGTAGGGCAGGGTCTGCGCGAGGATGGCCGCGCCGCGCCGTACGTCCCCGGCGGGGACGAGATGACCCACGTCGATGATCCGAGCCTGCGGAGCGATGCCCGCGATCACGCCGTGGCACGCGGCGACGAACCCGTCCTCCAGCCCGTAGTCGGTCAGGAGCGTGATTACAGAGCTCACAACACGTGACACTACGTCCGTCCCGCCCGGCCTGAACACCCCGGGTTCGCCTCGCTGGTTCGCGCATTACCATGGGACGGGCCCGCGAGCCGATCGAGGAGGAGCGGATGGACACCGAACCGGCCGGCGACGACGGGCCCGGCCTCTCGGACCGCGACCGCGAGATGCTCGCGTTCGAGCGCCAGTGGTGGCGCTACGCGGGCGCCAAGGAGCAGGCGATCAGGGAGGCCTTCGGCATCTCCGCGACCCGGTACTACCAGTTACTCGGGGAGCTGATCGACCGGCCCGCGGCGCTGGAGCACGACCCCATGCTCGTCAAGCGGCTGCGCCGGATGAGAGCCGGCAGGCGGCGTGACCGCTCGGCCCGCCGATTCGGACTCTCCTAGCTTTTCCCCTTCGCATGCATGAGCCCCGCCACCGGGGCATGAGGCCGTCGAGGCGTACGCATCTGACCCCCCTTCGGAGTGAGGCCATGACCCTGCCCGCGCACGCAGGACTCGACGCGATCGTCTCCGATCCGGCCGGCGCCGTGATCGGGCTCGACTACGACGGCACGCTCTCCCCGATCGTGCCCGACCCCGCCGCCGCCCGGGTGCATCCCGGCGTGCCCGGCGTGCTGGCCGCCCTCGCCCCGCTGGTGCGCGCCGTCGTGATCGTCACGGGCCGCCCGCCGCGTACGGCGCTCGCCCTCGGCGAGGTCTCCGGCGGGCCGTCCCTCGCCGACGTGCCGGGCCTGGTGATCCTCGGCCACTACGGCCTGGAGCGCTGGGAGGACGGCCGCCTGACGGCGCCGCCGCCCCCGCCGGGGCTCGACCTGGTCCGCGCCCGGCTGCCCGAGCTCACGGCGGGCCTCGACGGGGTGTGGATCGAGGACAAGGACCGGGCCGTCGCCGTGCACACCCGGCGGTGCGCCGACCCCCTGGGGGCGCTGGAGGCGCTGCGCGGGCCGGTCGCGGCGCTGGCCGAGGAGGCCGGGCTGGCGGTCGAGCCGGGCCGCATGGTGCTGGAGCTCCGGCCGGCCGGGATGGACAAGGGACGGGCCCTGTCGGCCTTCCTCGCCGAGCGCGGCGCCCGCTCGGTCATGTTCGTCGGAGACGACCTGGGGGACCTGGCCGCCTTCGGCGCGGTCGAGACGGCCGGGATCCCGGGCGTACGCGTCTGCAGCGGGTCCACGGAGGTGACCGCGCTGGCGGAGCGCGCCGACGTGGTGGTGGACGGGCCAGACGGCGTCGTCGCCTTCCTCGGCGATCTCGCGGCAAGGATGGGCAAGCCGTCTGCAACCCGCCGGGCGTAACGTCCGGGGCATGAGAAAGACGATCTCGGCCGCGGCGGCCGGCCTGGCCGTGCTCGCGGTGTCCCTGGCGGTTCCGGCGGCGGCGTACGCGGGCGACGCCGCGGCCACCAAGACGCTGCACCTGCGCAAGGGCCTGACCCTCAAGATCCCCTCGTCCTGGCGGGTCGACGCCGACCGTGCGGACTGGCTGCGCGTCATCACCGGCTCGTGCCCCACCAAGGGCACGGACACGTACGGCTTCCGCGACTCGGGGTGCCACAGCTTCTGGATCCTCGGCCCCAAGGCCATCAAGGTCGGCCATGAGCTGTTCCAGGCGTACACGCCGGACGGCCCGTTCTACCCGGCCACCGACGTCGGGCCCTGCCCGGTCAAGAAGAAGCTCTACATCGGCCGGACCACGCTCGCCGAGAAGGGGCTGCGGCAGGTCGGGCCGGGACACAAGGCCGACTACCGCGACTGGGCGGGCACCTGCAGGACCCTCACCTCGGGCACGGTGAAGGCCCGGTTCAACCAGCGCGAGTGGTACCTGCCGACGTCGAGGATCCTGGTGATCGACCAGTGGAGGACCCCGGGCCTCGCCGCGATCCTCGAGAACGCGACCTGGAACTGAGCGCTCGGCGATCTCCCACCTATCGGGCCGCAAGTCGTCCGCAAGTGAGCGCGCCTAGTCTGCCGGACATGTTCAGAAAGACGATCTCGGCCGCGGCGGCCGGCCTGGCCGTGCTCGCGGCGTCCCTGGCGGTCCCGGCGGCGGCGTCCGCGAGCGAAAGCGGCGGCACCAAGCAGGTTTATCTGCGGAGCGGCCTGACCCTCACGATCCCCAAGTCGTGGAAGGTGGCCAAGGACGACAGGGACTGGGTGCGCGTCATCACCGGCTCGTGTCCCACCTTCGGCACCGAGGACTACGGTTTCCGCGACTATGGGTGCCACGGCTTCTGGATCCTCGGCCCGAAGGCGCTCAAGATCGGGGGGCACACGTTCCAGTCCTACAAGTCGAAGTACGGATTCGACCCGGCGACCGACGTCAGCATCTGCCCCAAGAGCTACAAGCTGTACAAGGGCGAGTGGAAGCTCGCGGACAAGGGGCTGCGACCGGTCGGGGCCGGCCACAAGGCGGACTACCACAGGTGGGCGGCGACCTGCGTCGACAAGAAGTGGCGGGTGAAGCTGCACTACAACCAGCGTGAGTGGTATCTGCCCACGTCGAAGATCCTGGTCCTCGACCAGTGGGACCACCCGCAGCTGGCCGCGATCCTCAAGAACGCGACCTGGAACTGACCGGCCGGAAGTCAGGAACGCGACCGGGAACCGACGACTCCGCCCGCGGCCACCGCGATCAGGGCGGGCGCGAGCAGGAACGCCGTGTGCGTCCCGAAGCCGTCCCCCAGCGCGCCGAGCACGAACGGCCCGCTGCCCGAGCCCACGCCCGCCCAGATCGAGGCCGTGCCGGACGCCTGGTCCGGCCGGCCTCCTGACACCTCGATCATGCGCGTCAGGCCCATGGGGAACTGGACCGAGATGCCGAGCCCGCTGAGCGCGAGCCCGGCGTAGCAGACCGGCGCCGAGGTCCCGGTCCAGAACAGCGTCCAGCCGGCCAGGGTCACCCCGAGCGAGCCCAGCAGCACCGCTCCCGGCGCGAAGCGCAGGGCCAGCCGGGCGCCGCCGAACCGGCCCGCGGCCATGCCGGCCAGCATCGCGGTCAGCCCGGTCGCCGCCACGCCGGGCGACAGGCCGGTCCGCTGGCCGAACAACGCGGCGGCCCACAGGTTGAAGGCGAACTCCAGGGCCACACAGCACAGCAGCACGAAGCCGGCGACGTGGAAGCGCCAGCCGTACGGGACCCGGAGAGAGACCGCGGGCGACGGCGGCGGGGCGGGCGCCGGCGGCACCCATACCCGGCCCATGACCAGGGCCAGCAGGAGGGTGGCGGCCACCGGCACGAACAGCGAGGGGCGCCAGCCGATCGGCGACTCGGCCACCACGCTGAAGACGTAGGTGGTGGCGATGCCGGCGGTGACGCCGACCGCGTTGGCCTCGCTGATGACGGCCGCCCCGGCCGGGCCGTGGTGGTCGCTGAGCACCGCCATCATCACGTACAGGGCCGTCGAACCGCAGCCGCCGGCGAGGGTGAAACCGGCGAGCGTGAGCGGAAGCGAGTGCCCGAACGCGACGAGGAGCACCCCGGCGTTCATCCCGGCCAGGCCGCCCCAGATGACGACACGACGCCCGAGTCGCCTGGTCAGCGTGGGAAGGGCCAGCCCGCCAGCGATGCCGCCGAGCGCCATCCCGGTGCCGTGCAGCCCGGCGACGGCCTGGGACACGCCGAGTTCGGCGCGCAGGAGCGGCACGGCGGCCGACAGGCCGTACAGGTAGGTGGCGAAGGTGGCGAGCTGCAGGTAGATCAACCAGGTGGGGCCGTCCCTGGTGACCTTTATGTTCCGGTCCAAAACCAGGCAAGGTTAGCGCAACGATGACAAAGCCGTGGTTTCAGTGCAGCGCGGCGAGCTGGTCCTCGAACCAGCGCTGGGGCGGCAGGGCGGTGGCGGCCTCCCGCAGCCGCAGGCCGCGCGTGAGACGCTCCTGCTCCGGCAGCGTCAGCGCCTCATGCAGCGCCGCCGCCGTGCCGGACACGTCGTACGGGTTGACCAGCAGCGAGTCGGCCCCCAGCTCGGCCGCCGCGCCCGCCTCGCGCGACAGCACCAGCGCGCACCGGGGCGACAGGATCGGGCCCTCCTTGGCCACCAGGTTCATGCCGTCCCTGATCGGGTTGACGAGCAGGACGTCGGCCAGCCGGTAGGCGGCCAGGGAGCGCGGGTAGTCGTCGTTGACGTTGAGGATGAGCGGGTCCCAGTCCTCGGTGGCGTACTCGTCCTCGATCTCCTTCGCGCAGCGCTGCACGGCCGCCGTGTATTCGCGGTACTCGGGCAGGTCGTGCCGGGAGGGGTAGGCGAACGCCAGGTGGACGACCCGGCCGTGCCACTCGGGATGGGTGGCCAGGAACTCCTGGTAGGCCCGCAGGCCGCGCACGATGTTCTTGGACAGCTCGGTGCGGTCGATGCGCACGATCAGCCTGCGGTCGCCCACGAGGTCCCTGATCACGGTCATGTGCGACTCGACGTCCGGCTCGGCCGCCCGGGCCCGCAGCGCCTCGCCGTTCACCCCGAGCGGGTGGACGCCGATCCTGGTGATCCGCCCGTCGTAGGTCACCGTACGGGCGGCGTGGTCCACCCGGGCCCCGAGCAGCGCTTCGCAGCAGTCCATGAAGGAGCGGGCCCAGCGCGCGGTGAGGAATCCCGCGTGGTCGGCGCCGAGGATGCCGGTCAGCACCTCCGCCGCGACGTCCTCGGGCAGCAGCGCGAAGTATTCGGGCGGTGCCCAGGGCGTGTGGGAGAAGTGGCCGATGCGCAGGTCGGGCCGGTCGACCCGGAGCATCGCCGGGGTCAGCGTCAGGTGGTAGTCCTGCACCATGACGCGCGCCCGGGGCGCCGCCTCCTCGGCCAGGGCCAGCGCGAAGGCGCCGTTGTAGGTGCGGTACGACTCCCACTCGCGCCGGAACCGCGTGCCGAACTCGGGGGAGAAGGGCGTGTTGTACAGCAGGTGGTTGACGAACCAGAGGGTCGAGTTGGCCACGGCGTTGTAGGCCCGGTGGAAGACTGCGGGCGGGATGTCCAGCATGCGGATCGGCCCCGTCTCGAAGGCCCGGTCGAGCCGGCCGCCGGGCGCCTGACGCACCGCGCCCCGGTCGCCGTCCGACAGCGCCGCGCAGACCCACAGGACGCCGGTGTCCCTGACCACCTCGGACAGACCTGAGACCAGGCCCCCGCCGCCCCTGCGCATGGTCAGGCCGCCGTCCTCCGACAGGGTGAAGGACACCGGGCCCCTGTTGGACGCGATAAGAACGGTGCTGCTCATCTGGGTTGTCCCTCGATCAGAGCGGGCGCGCATGCCGGAAGATTAATAAAAGCCGACCTCCGTCAATAGGATGTCAACCGATCGCGGAAGGGCTGGATACGGCATGGCACTGGACGACACGACCGAGGACCTGGCCCGATCGGCTGCCCAGGGGGACCATCGCGCGCTCGGTGAGCTGCTGCGGCGCATCGAGCCCGACGTGCTGCGGCACTGCGAGAGGCTTCTACCGTATCGGCAGGACGCGGAGGAGGCCGCGCAGGACACGCTGCTCGCCGTGGCACGCAACATCGGCAGGTTCGAGGGGCGCGCCAAGTTCAGCACCTGGCTGCACATCGTGACCGTGAACTGTGCCAGGACCACCTACCGCTCGCTGAAGCGGCGCTCGTCGGAGCAGGCGGAGGAGCTGCCCGATCAGCGGCCCGATCCCCGGCGGGTGAGCGTCATCGCCGGGTCGCGGCTCGATCTGCTCGACGCGATGGAGGCGCTGGAGGCCGAGCGGCCCGACCTCGCCCAGGCGCTCGTGCTGCGCGACATCTGCCAGCTCGACTATTCGCAGGTCGCCGACCAGCTGAAGATCCCCCTCGGGACGGTCAAGTCCCGTATCCACCAGGCGCGCAAGTACGTGCAGAACGCCCTCGGCGAAGCATACGGCTGATACGAATCGTCTCGTTATGTGAGACAGCGGAACGGACACCGAGGACGCCGGGGTACAGTGCTAGAGACCTTTCTCGGAAAGGTTCCACAACTGAACATGCTCATCCAGAGGGGTGGAGGGACCGGCCCTGCGAAGCCCCGGCAACCTCCCCGGTGTCGAACTCGTGTCCACGAGGCCCGGCCGGGACAGGTGCCAATTCCGGCTCGCGGCCAGGGTGGTCGCGAGCGAAGATGAGGGAAAGGCCTCGCTTCATGGCGCACACCAGCACTGCCGCTAACACCGCCGCGAACACCGTCGAGTTCGGCCCCGCCACCGGTCTTTCGTGTCGCGAATGCGGCGCTCTTTATGAACTCGGTCCGATTTTCGCCTGTACGGAGTGTTTCGGCCCCCTTGAGGTGGCGTACGAATTCGGCGAGATCCGCCGGGAGGACATCTCGTCCGGCCCGGCGAACATCTGGCGGTACCGCTCCCTGCTCCCCGTCCCCGCCGACGTGGCGGCCAAGCCCAACCTCCAGCCCGGCTGGACCAAGCTCGTGAAGGCCGACAGGCTGGCGGCCGAGCTGGGGCTGCGGTCGCTGCACGTCAAGGACGACTCCGGCAACCCCACCCACTCCTTCAAGGACCGGGTCGTCTCGATCGCGCTGGAGGCCGCGCGCAACTTCGGCTTCCACACCCTGTCGTGCTCCTCCACCGGCAACCTCGCCGGCGCGGTGAGTGCGGCCGCCGCCCGGGCCGGCCTCGACTCCTGCGTGTTCATCCCCGCCGACCTGGAGCCGGCCAAGGTCGTCATGGCCGCGGTGTACGGCGGCCGGCTGGTCGCCATCGACGGCAACTACGACGAGGTCAACCGCTTCTGCTCCGAGCTCATCGGCGACGAGCTGGGCGAGAAGTGGGGCTTCGTCAACGTCAACCTCCGGCCCTTCTACGCCGAGGGCTCCAAGACGCTCGCGTACGAGATCGCCGAGCAGCTCGGCTGGCGGCTGCCCGACCAGATCGTCATCCCGGTGGCCTCAGGCTCGCAGCTGACCAAGGTCGACAAGGGCTTCCGCGAGCTGATCAAGCTGGGCCTGGTAGAGGACCGGCCGTACCGGATCTTCGGTGCGCAGGCCGAGGGCTGCTCGCCGGTCTCCCAGGCCTTCAAGTCCGGGCAGGACGTCGTGCAGCCGGTCAGGCCGAACACCATCGCCAAGTCGCTGGCGATCGGCAACCCGGCGGACGGGCCGTACGTGCTCGACATCGCCCGGCGGACGGGCGGCGCGGTGGAGGACGTGAACGACCAGGAGGTCGTCGAGGCGATCCGCCTGCTGGCCAGGACCGAGGGCGTCTTCGCCGAGACGGCGGGCGGCGTCACGGTCGGCGTGCTGCGCAAGCTGGTGCGCGAGGGGCGCCTCGACCCCGACGCCGAGACCGTGGTGCTGAACACCGGTGACGGGCTCAAGACGCTCGACGCGGTGGCCGAGCACGCCCGCCCCACCGCCGTCATCCGTCCCTCTCTCGACGCGTTCCGTGCGGCATTCGCCAACTGAAAGCGTTTCACAAGGCCCATCGGCAGCAACGAAAGCGAGCGAACAATGAGCGTTTCCGTGCGGATTCCGACGATTCTCCGGACGTACACCAACGGAGCCGCGGAGGTGAGCGGGGAGGGGGGAACGCTCCGCGAGGTCCTGCAGAAGCTGGACGCGGACTACCCGGGCATCGGCGGACGCATCCTGGACGAAACGGGTAAGATTCGGCGTTTTGTCAACGTCTACGTCGGGGAAGAGGATGTCCGATTCGCCGACGGTCTGGACACCGCCACACCGGACGGGGTGCAGATTTCGGTCATCCCCGCCGTCGCCGGAGGCTGAGCCGCCGCACCGGCGCCGAGCACCTGAAGTGCACTTCTATCGCGAAGAAGTCGGGCGGTGCTATGGCAAAAGGTGTAGCTCTCAACTATTCAACAGCAAAGTGAAAATTCTTCGGTCCCGCTTTGAGCGAACGCCAAGTAGTAGTTTGCGGATTGACTCTGTTGTCCTACGCCTTGACACGGGTATGGTCGAGGACGATCGACAAAACCGGGGGCTTCTTGGTGGTCCCCAGCCCAGCAAGAGGAGTCGGAAGTGGCGCAGGGCACCGTCAAATGGTTTAACGCGGACAAGGGCTACGGCTTCATCGCGGTAGACGGTGGGAAGGACGTGTTCGTCCATTACTCGGCAATCATGATGGACGGCTACAAGGCCCTCGAGCAGGGTCAGCGGGTTGAGTTCGACATCACGCAGGGTCAGAAGGGCCCCCAGGCGGAGGCCGTACGGGCCGTCTGATCCCGTCATCGACCATCGGAAGGCCCGGCTCGCGACCCCCGCGGGCCGGGCCTTCCGATGCGTGCCCGCTGCGCGCGTCGGGACGATCCGTGTCTCCCGCTTCACCGTCGGGGCGCTCACTTCCGCCGGGGTCGTGCCGGAGGCGCGCCAGGGGCACAGCCCTCGTCGTTCGGGAGTTCGTTCCTCACTCCCTCTCCTCAGTCCAGACCGGCGGCGCGCCCCTCCGGCTCGCTCGGTGTTCCCCGCTTCGCGCTGTTCTGGACATACCGTCCAAGCTGGTCAGGGTGGCTTCCGCTTGCACTCTCGGGGGGAGAGTGCTAAATACTTGTTTGGCACTCTGAGGTCGAGAGTGACAACAACCGGGATCGGGGCGATGGGGCCCGCGCAGGGATAGCGGGCTCAAGCCGTCGCGGGCGTCGGCTCGGTCCGTTGAAGACACCCTGCTACTGGGAGGTCTAGCCTAATGGCAGCCAAGATGATCGCGTTTGACGAGGACGCCCGGCGCGGTCTCGAGCGCGGTATGAACCAGCTCGCCGACGCCGTGAAGGTGACCCTCGGCCCGAAGGGCCGCAACGTCGTGCTGGAGAAGAAGTGGGGCGCCCCCACGATCACCAACGACGGTGTCTCCATCGCCAAGGAGATCGAGCTCGAGGACCCGTGGGAGAAGATCGGCGCCGAGCTGGTCAAGGAAGTCGCGAAGAAGACCGACGACGTCGCCGGTGACGGCACGACGACGGCTACCGTGCTCGCTCAGGCGCTGGTCCGCGAGGGTCTGCGCAACGTGGCCGCCGGCGCCAACCCGATGGCGCTGAAGAAGGGCATCGAGGCCGCCGTCGAGCGCGTCAGCGAGGAGCTGTCGAAGCTCGCCAAGGACGTGGAGACCAAGGAGCAGATCGCCTCCACCGCCTCCATCTCTGCGGCCGACACCGAGATCGGCTCCCTCATCGCCGAGGCGATGGACAAGGTGGGCAAGGAAGGCGTCATCACCGTCGAGGAGAGCAACACCTTCGGCCTGGAGCTGGAGCTCACCGAGGGTATGCGCTTCGACAAGGGCTACGTGTCCGGCTACTTCGTGACCGACCCCGAGCGCATGGAGGCGGTCTTCGAGGACCCGTACATCCTGATCGTCAACTCCAAGGTATCGGCGAACAAGGACCTCCTGCCGCTGCTCGACAAGGTCGTGCAGTCCGGCAAGCCGCTGGTCATCATCGCCGAGGACGTCGAGGGCGAGGCCCTGGCGACCCTGGTCGTCAACAAGATCCGCGGCCTGTTCAAGTCCGTGGCCGTCAAGGCCCCCGGCTTCGGCGACCGCCGCAAGGCCATGCTGGGCGACATCGCCACCCTCACCGGTGGCCAGGTCATCAGCGAGGAGGTCGGTCTCAAGCTCGAGAACGCCACCCTCGACCTGCTCGGCCGCGCCCGCAAGGTCGTCGTGACCAAGGACGAGACCACGATCGTCGACGGCGCCGGTGACGCCGAGCAGATCGCCGGCCGGGTCAACGAGATCCGCGCCGAGATCGAGCGCACCGACTCCGACTACGACCGCGAGAAGCTCCAGGAGCGCCTCGCCAAGCTGGCCGGCGGCGTGGCCGTCATCAAGGCCGGCGCGGCCACCGAGGTCGAGCTCAAGGAGCGCAAGCACCGCATCGAGGACGCCGTCCGCAACGCCAAGGCCGCGGTCGAGGAGGGCATCGTCCCCGGCGGTGGCGTGGCCCTGCTGCAGGCCGGCGCCAACGCGTTCGACAAGCTCGAGGTCAACGGTGACGAGGCCACCGGTGCCGCGATCGTCCGCAAGGCTCTCGAGGAGCCGCTGAAGCAGATCGCCGTCAACGCCGGCCTCGAGGGCGGCGTCGTGGTGGAGAAGGTCCGGCACCTCCCGGCTGGTGAGGGCCTCAACGCCGCGACCGGCGAGTACGTCAACATGTTCGAGTCCGGCATCATCGACCCGGCCAAGGTTACCCGCTCGGCGCTGCAGAACGCGGCGTCCATCGCGGCGCTGTTCCTGACCACCGAGGCCGTCATCGCCGAGAAGCCCGAGAAGGAGAAGGCCCCCGCCATGCCCGGCGGCGGCGACATGGACTTCTGATCCATCAGCCTGCTTCGTCTCAACGGAAGGGCGGTTCCCCACGGGGGAACCGCCCTTTCCCGTGTCCGCCCGCCGCGGCGTCAGGCCAGGCGCCTGACCCAGCGGCCGCAGTCGGTCTGCGGCGCGTATCCCGCCGCCGTCCAGGCGTGGTGCGCCAGGTCGTTGTCGTGCAGGACCATCGCGTCCGCGCGGAACGCGCCGAACTCACGGAAGCGCTCCTCGGCGGCCCGGATCAGCCGCGAGCCGATGCCCATGCGCCGGTGGGCCGGGTCGACGGCGAGCCGGTAGAGGTGGGCGCGCCAGCCGTCCCAGCCGGCGATGAGCGTGCCGACCATCCGGCCGCCGATCTCGGCGATCAGCAGCGCCTCGGGATCGCGCTCGATCAGGGCCACGACCTTGGCGGCGTCGTCGTGCCTGTCGGTGTTCTCCGCGGCCTCCCGCCAGAACCGCAGGACGGCCTCGACGTCCTCCAGGGCGCCGTTGCGGACTCGTACGTCGGGCGCGCTCATCGCAGCTCCTCGGGCAGGTCGCGGCTGTGCAGGATGGACAGTGACGTCACGGCCCGGGTGAGGACCACGTAGAGGCGGGCGAGACCGCGCTTCTCGGCCTCCGCGATGGCGGCGGGCTCGGTGACGACCACATGGTCGTACTCCAGACCCTTGGCGAGGGTCGCCGGCACCAGCAGCACCCGGTCGTCGCCCGTCGAGTCGGGGCCGAGCACCGCGTGCGGCACTCCTGCGGACTCCAGGGCCGCCGTGAGGGCCGGTACGTCCGCGTCCGCGGCGATGACGCCGATCGACCCCTCCTGCGCGAGAGCCTGCCGTACGGCCCCGGGTAGGGCGGCGGCGACGTCGGGCTCGCGGCGCACGGACAGGGAGCCCGCGCCGGGGCGCAGCGAGCGCGGCGGGGCCAGCTCCGGCGCGATGGAGGGCAGCAGCCGCGCCGCGAAGTCGAGGATCTCGCGGGGCACGCGGAAGCCGAGCGTGAGCTCGGTGACCTCGCCCGACGGCTGGCCGAGGTGGTCGAGCACGGTCTTCCACGAGCGTGCCGACCAGGGTGTGGTGCCCTGCGCGAGGTCGCCGAGCACGGTCGCCGAGCCCGTGCGGCAGCGGCGGCCGAGCGCGCGCAACTGCATCGCCGACAGGTCCTGCGCCTCGTCCACCACGAGATGCCCGTGGGACGGCGTCCGCTCGATCAGGTCGCCGAGCTCGTCGAGCAGGGCCGCGTCGGCGGCCGTCCACTTGGCCGACCGATGCGACTTGTACGGCTTGCGCCACAGGATGAGCTGCTGTTCCTCGGGTGAGAGATCCGACCGGGCCGCTCTGGCGAGGAACTCCGGGTCCGACAGCAACCGGAACAGCACCTGCTCGGGAGCGAGCTTCGGCCAGACGGCGTCCAGCACGGCCTTGACCGGTTTCGAACGGGCCACCGCGTCCTGCACCCGGTCGTCGGGCGACTCGCCGCGCCGTTCCATCTGGACGAGCACGGCGTGGGCGAGCCGCTGGGCCAGGGTGGCGCGGCCCGGGCCGTACCTCGTCGTGCCGCGCAATGAGGCGACGATCTCGCGGACCTCGTGGTCGGGCACCCGGTAGCGGTTGATGCCCTTGGTGATCAGCACCCCCTCGACCGGCTTGGTGACGTGCAGCCACAGGGCCCGCTTCACCACCTCGGCCATGCGTGCGTCGCCCTTCACAGCCGCCGCCGCCGGGTCCTCCGGGTGGGCGTGGTCGCCCAGGACGCCGGCCACCGTCGTCTGGTCGACCTTTACCTCGCCCAGTGCGGGCAGCACCGAGGAGATGTAGGCGAGGAAGGCGCGGTTGGGCCCGACGATCGTGACGCCCGAGCGCGACAGCTTCTCACGGTGGGTGAACAGCAGGTAGGCCGCGCGGTGCAGGCCCACGGCCGTCTTGCCGGTGCCCGGCGCGCCCTGCACGCAGACGGTCACGCCGAGGTCCGCGCGGACGATCTCGTCCTGGTCGGGCTGGATCGTCGCGACGATGTCCCGCATCGGGCCGGTGCGGGGCCGCTCGATCTCCTCAGTCAGCAGCCTGCTCTGCCCGAGCGCCCTGCCGTCGAGCGGCTCGTCCTCGTACGCCGTGAGGTCGCCGCCCTGGTAGCCGAACCTGCGGCGCAGCCGGACACTCATGGGGTCGGCGGGGCTCGCCTGGTAGAAGGCGCGTGAGATCGGGGCGCGCCAGTCGATCACGAGCGGCCGGCTGCTCTCGTCGTGGACGTGCCTGCGTCCCACGTAGACCGTGCCGGGCAGGTCGTCGCCGGGCGCGCGGTCCAACCGGCCGAAGAACAGCGGCGCGTCGGGATGGTCGGCCAGGGCGGCCACTCTCTGGTCGAGCAGGCCCTGCAGGACCTGTTGCGACACCCAGTCGCCGGCGGCGTCCGCCGACAGCGACTGCGCGTGCTCACGCATCGCGCGCAGCGCGGCGCGGGAGGCCGCCAGATGGGCGCGCTCGTCTTCGAGCACATTTCCGGGCATGCGAAAACTCCTCCGGACATGACGAGGACAGGACTGGTGGAAGCGGGAAACACAAGAGCTTAGCGACGGACCCCGCGATGCCGAAACGGTATTTCTCACGCGTGTCGCCGTTTCCCGGGGCGGGTATCTGTACCCGGGTGACGCGCACCGTGGTTCCTCCAGCGATCCAGGCGGCGGCGAGCCTGCTGCTCGCCACGCTGTGGGGGTTCGCGGTCTTCGGCGGCTGGAGCACGCAGGCCTTCTGCGCGACGAGTCTGGGGCCCTCGCCGGGCTGTGCGGACCGGATCGCCTCGGTGATCGCGGTGTCCGTGATGGTCGCGGCGGTCGCGGCGTGCGCCACGGGGGTCGCCTGGCTCGGCCGGCGCGAGTCCCTGTACGGCGCCGCCGTGGTGGCCTGGGTCGTCGCGCTGGTGGTGCTGTTCGTCGGCGGCCTGGCCGCGCAGTGACCGCGTCCCGGTGACCGGTCGAGAACTTCCCGGAGGCCGAGGGGGATCGACCTCTCCTCGGCCCGCCGGGGTGGCGTTATGCAGTAGTGGGGTGATTTGTCGTGAAATGGCCTGTTGTGTGAGCCTCGGATGCTCACCGGCAGGGCGAGACAAGGGGCAGCGATGAACCAGGAGTAAGACGAAAAATGCGTATATTGCGTGATTCGTCTCGTCTGCTGGGTATTGCGGCCATCACGACTGCATCATGTGAGGGTAAGGCGCGAGGGGGTGACGTGGTGACAACGCCCAAGGGTATTTCCTGGATCTAGTGCCGCCGTCGCCGTTCGGAGTGAGCGACGGCGGGAGGGGCACCTGGAGATCGCGATCCGGCATGCGGGCTGGTCAGGCGTCACCGACGGCGGGGGACCGGCTGCCCGCGGCCGCCGCACGGCTCAACGACATCCTGGTGCGGCACGGCGCCGTGCCGACGCTGTACGGCGACCCCGGAAGCTCCGGCCGGCCTTTCACCGCTCGGACGCGACGCTCGTGGACGCCCGGGCGGCCGACATGGGCGCGGCGTCGTACATGCACGGCGCCGTACGTGACCCGAGGGGATCACCTCGCCGGGTCCTCCTCGCCCACGTCGTCGGCGTCGATGATGTGGTAGGCGTACCCCTGCTCGGCCAGGAACCGCTGCCGGTGCGCCGCGAACTCCTGGTCGACGGTGTCGCGGCTGACCACCGAGTAGAACCGCGCGCCGCCGCCGTCCGCCTTGGGACGCAGCACGCGGCCGAGCCGCTGGGCCTCCTCCTGGCGCGAGCCGAACGTGCCGGAGACCTGGATCGCCACGGCCGCCTCGGGCAGGTCGATGGAGAAGTTGGCGACCTTGGAGACCACCAGCACCCGGATCTCCTTGTCGCGGAACGCCTGGAACAGCCGCTCGCGCTCCTTGATCTTGGTCTCGCCCTTGATGACCGGCGCGTTCAGGTGCTCGCCCAGCTCGTCGAGCTGGTCGATGTACTGTCCGATGACCAGCACCTGCTCGTCCGCGTGCCGCCGCACCAGCGCCTCGGTCACCCTCGTCTTGGCGGGCGTGGTCGAGCAGAACCGGTAGCGCTCGTCGCTCTCGGCCATGGCGTAGGCCAGCCGCTCGTCGTCGCTGAGCGTCACCCGCACCTCGACGCACTCGGCGGGGGCGATGTAGCCCTGGTTCTCCATCTCCTTCCAGGGCGCGTCGTACCGCTTGGGGCCGATGAGCGAGAAGACGTCGCCCTCCCGGCCGTCCTCGCGCACGAGCGTGGCGGTGAGGCCGATGCGCCGCCGGGCCTGCAGGTCGGCGGTCATCCGGAAGATCGGCGCGGGCAGCAGGTGGACCTCGTCGTAGACGACCAGCCCCCAGTCGCGGGCGTCGAACAGCTCGAGGTGCCGGTACGTGCCCTGCCGCCGCGTGGTCATGACCTGGTAGGTGGCGATCGTGACCGGGCGGATCTCCTTCTTGGTGCCGGTGTACTCGCCGATCTCGTCCTCCGTCAGCGAGGTGCGCCTGAGCAGCTCCTGCTTCCACTGATGGGCCGAGACCGTGTTGGTGACCAGGATCAGCGTGGTCGCCCGGGCGTGCGCCATCGCCGCCGCGCCCACGATCGTCTTGCCCGCGCCGCAGGGCAGCACCACGACGCCGGAGCCGCCGTGCCAGAAGGCGTCGGCCGCCTCCTTCTGGTAGGGCCGCAGCGTCCAGCCGTCCTCGCGCAGGTCGATGGGGTGGCGCTCGCCGTCGACGTACCCGGCGAGGTCCTCGGCCGGCCAGCCGAGCTTGAGCAGCGTCTGCTTGATGTTGCCGCGCTCGGAGGGGTGCACGGCCACCACGTCGGCGCCGAAGCGGTCCCCGACCAGCGGCTGGATCTTCTTGGAGCGCAGCACCTCCTCCAGCACGGCGCGGTCGGTGCTGGTGAGCACCAGGCCGTGGATGGGGTGCTTCTCCAGCCGCAGCCTGCCGTACCGCGCCATGGTCTCCGCGACGTCCACGAGCAGCGCGTGCGGCACGGGGTAGCGGCTGAAGCCGATCAGCGCGTCGACCACCTGCTCGGCGTCGTGCCCGGCGGCGCGGGCGTTCCACAGCGCGAGCGGGGTGACCCGGTAGGTGTGGACGTGCTCGGGCGCGCGTTCGAGCTCCGCGAACGGCGCGATGGCCTTGCGGCACTCGTCCGCCCTGGGGTGGTCGACCTCCAGCAGCAGCGTCTTGTCCGACTGAACGATCAGCGGCCCGTCACTCAATGCCTGCTCCCCCTCGTACGGCTACCGCATATCAAACACGAGGCCGGGCCGAATCAGTCCCGGTCTCGCGGATGCCGTATGTATGGGCGCGGTCAGTCGAGGTAGCCGTTGATCCCGGCGTAGAAGAGCCCGCCGAGTCCCAGGATGAGCAGGACGACGTTGATGCCGATGGCGATCCACGTCCACTTCAGCAGCCCGCGCGCCTGGTCCGGCGCGGTGTCCACCTTGCTGAGCGCGATCCCCGACAGGATGGCGCCGGCGATGCCGCCGAGGGTCACGTAGCAGCTCAACGCCAGCACGATGCTGACGACCAGGGCCACGATCGCGTGCGTGCGCGGGCCCTCCTGCCGCGGGGGGTAACCGCCGGGCGGGTAGTAGCCGTACGGCTGCTGCTGGTACGGATTCGGCCCCGGCTGGCCGTACTGTCCCTGCTGGCCGTACTGCCCTTGCTGGCCGTACTGGCCGTACTGCTGGTTCGGGTCGGGGCCCGGCGGCGTGCCGTACTGGCCGTACGGCTGCTGTCCGTGGGGGCTGGAGCCGGACGGCGGCCCGTAGGGGTTGGACGGGGTCTGCCAATCCTGGGGTCCCTGCCCCGGCTGCTCTGGAGTCGTCACCCTGAAATCCTTTACTACGGCGGACCTCAAGATTTACCACGAATCTGTCATCGTCCGATGTCGGCGATGCCCGTGATCCGATGCAGGGCGAAGCGGTGGACCGTCGCCCTGGTCTCGTCGTACGCCGTGAGGTAGCCGCCCTCCATCCGGGCCGGTTCGAGGATCCGGCTGGTGGCGTGTCCCTGCGAGTCGAGGTAGCCGATCCACACCCGCGACCCCTGCCGGATGGCCTCCTGGAGTGCGCTGATCGTGGCGGTCGCGGGGGAGCGGGGCACCTGGCCCTCGGGCGCCTCGACCGGCCGCCGGCGCGAGTCTCCCGCCCGCATCGCGCGTACGGCGGCGGTCAGCGTCTCGGGGTCGGGCGCGGCGGTGGCGGTCACGCGGGCGGCGAGCTGCCCCTCGGTCCGCCGGGCGTCGGCCCGCGCGACGACCACGTCGCCCTCCAGGGACTCGGCCACCGGCGCGTATCCCATCGCCCGCAGCGAGTCGACCAGCGCCGCCCGGGACGTCTTGGAAACCAGCACGGTCGGCGCGAGCCGCCGCAGCCGGAGCAGGTGGGCCCGTTTGTCGGCGAGCACCTCGTCGAGCAGGGCCGGGTCGTCGCACCGGATGTAGGCCGACGCCGCGCCGACGCGGATGCGGCCGTGACGGCGGGCGACGTCCGTCACCAGGTAGGCCAGCGGCTGGGGGACCGGGGTGGCCGAGTGGCGCTCCAGCATGGCGAGCAGGTCGCCGGCCGACTGCCCCGCGTCGAGCGCCCGGCGGATCGACTGCTCGGAGAAGCGGTACACCGTCGCCCCGCCCTTGCTCTCCACGTCGGCCGTGAGCGCGAGCCGGCGGCCGAGGTCGGTGGTCAGCGGGCCCGGCGCCACGGCCGTCAGGTCGGCCTGCAGCAGCACGTGGTCGACCGGCCGCGGCAGCAGCGGCGCGAGCAGGCCCGCCGCACGGCCGTCTCCGCGCGCGACCGAGCGGCCATGCGAGGACGGCACGCCGAGGCCGGTCACGCCGATGTGCTCGGCCTCGCGCAGGGCGAACCGCACGAGCCGGTCGCGCAGTGCGGGACGGCGGCGGGGCTGCTCCCAGGCGAGCCGGGCCAGCACCGACTCGGGCGTCGGCGCGAGGCCGGGCGGCGCGGACTCCAGCACGGCGAGCGCGCGTGCCCGCGTCTGGGCGGCCCCCGGCCTGCGCAGGTCCGGGTGGAGGGCGTTCAGCGGGCGGTCCCGGTCGTCGCGCTCGCCGATCAGCCCGGGGGCGCGTTCCATCGCGGCCCACGCGTCGGCGAGCACGGCCCACCGGTCCTCGGTGGCCTTGATCCGCCAGGCGTCGTAGCCGCCGGTCGGCAGCCACTCCCCCTCGCCCGCGGCGACCAGCCCGGCCGCGTGCGCGACCTCGACGACCAGGCCCGCCGCCCATTCCGGCAGGTCGAGCAGCTGCGCCGTCCGCCTCAGGTCCCGTACGGCGAGGCCGCCCGCGCGCAGCACCCCCGGAGGGTCCACGCTCCACACCTCGCACAGCTCCTCGACCGTGCGCACGAACGTGAACGCCTGCCCGGCGGCCGTGCGGTCGGCCAGATCCTGGTCGCGTACGGGCCCCTCCAGGGCCGGCGGGCCGGGGGACAGGTCGCGGTGCACGCGGCCGTCGCGCAGCACGAGGGCGACCTCCCGGGGGAGTGCGACCGTCTCCTCTCCGGTGGCGCCCAGCAGGCCGCGGGCGAGCAACTGCTCGATGGGCGACTGCGCCCCCGCCGTGTCCACGTCGCGGCGGGCGTTCGGCAGCCGTCCGCTCGCCGGGCCCCACACCAGCTCGTCCAGGGCGGCCCTCGCCTGCGGGGAGACCTCGCCGACGAGGCGGCCGACCGTCGCGGGGTCGGCGAGCAGCGCCGCGAGACGCTCCCTGGCGGGCCGTCCGCCGTCGGTGTGCCCGCCGCCGCCCTCGTACGCCGGGTCGATGTCCCGCAGGAGCACGTCGAGCCGTTCGGGCGGGTGGTGACGGAAGACCTCGGCGACCGGCGGCCCCAGGGCGGCCGGGGGTTCGAGCGCGTCGGCCACCCCCGGCGCGGGCAGTAGCGCGTCTTCGGGACCGTAGATCAGGGCGCGCGTGGTCAGCAGGTCGAGCGCGGCGTCGAGGGCGGGCCCGAGGGCCTCCTGACCGGGCCCGTCCGGCACGGCGCGGCCGAGCAGGGTCAGCAACGTCTCACGGTCGGCGGGGCCGGGCCGCAGGGCCAGCGTCTCCAGCACGGAGAGCGAGAACCGGTTGAGCCGGTCGAGCGCCCGGCCGATCGCCGAGGGGCTGCAGGCCCGGGCGGCGAGACCGTCGATGTGGGCCGGGACGGGCGTTACGAGTTCGGGCCGCGCCGCCACGAGCGCCCGCAGCCGCTCGTCGGAACGGCCGCGCAGCCACTCGCTGAAGTCCGTGCCCGTCATCTTCTCCATGGTAGGGCTCGACCTTCATCCGGCCGCCGGAGCGCCCGTACGGCAGGGGTTTCGCGCACTCGCCGGAAAGATCCACAAGAATGTCGTCACGGGATGCTTCATTGGCCTCCGAGTGGGTCCGCGGGGCCTGTCTCTGGGCATAACCTACCTACAGTCACCTTCACGACAGTCTGAACGAGGTCACCCCTGTGCCGAGTGGCAAGGTCAAGTGGTACGACGCCGACAAGGGTTTCGGCTTCCTCACCCGCGACGACGGCGGTGAGGTCTTCGTGCATTCCTCCGCCCTGCCCAAGGGCGTCGAGGCGCTCAAGCCCGGGCAGAAGGTCGAGTTCGGTGTCGCCGAGAGCCGCCGCGGCCAGCAGGCGCTCTCGGTGCGGGTGATCGACCAGCCCCCGACGCTGGCCAAGACCGTCAAGGGCAAGGCGAAGCGGAAGAAGCCCGACGAGATGGTCGTGATCGTCGAGGATCTGATCAAGCTGCTCGACGACATCTCGAACTCCTACCAGCGGGGCAAGCACCCGGACGCGGCGCACGCCAAGAAGATCGCGACCGTGCTCCGGGCCGTCGCCGACGACCTCGACGTGTAGAACCCGACGCGTAGAACCCGACGCGTAGAACCCGACGCCCGCCGCCCCGGCTCTCCACGCGGGTTTTCCGCGTTCGGGGCGGCGGGCGTCGCGGCGGGTTCAGGTCGCCGGGGCGGTGCGGGCGGCGAGCCTGCGGCGGCGGAGCACGACGAGGCGGCCGAAGGAGAGCGCGAGAGCCGCGGACATCACGCCGAGCCCGGCGGGACCGGCCACGAACAGCGACATCACCAGGCCCAGCAGGCCGCCCAGCACCCAGGCGATCTGGAGCAGCGTCTCGGCGACGCCGAACGCCGAGGAGCGCACCTCCTCGCCGATCTCACGTTGCACGATGGCGTCGAACGCGAGCTTGCCAAGGCCCTGGGCGAACGCGCCCACGAGGGCGACGACGGCCGCGGTCCACACGGTGAAGAAGAACGCCGCCGCGACCGTGGCCACCGTGGCCAGCGCGAGCGTGGCCATGACGGTCAGGTGCGGGGAGCGGGAGCGGGACCAGGAGCCGGCTGCGGCCCCGGCCAGGCCGCCCGCGCCCGCGGCGGCGGCCAGCAGCGCCAGTGCGACCTTGGGGTCCACGCCGCGCAGGTGGCCGTCCTGGACGAGGAACAGCAGGAAGAACACGAGGAACCCCGACTGGACCCGGATCGCGGCGTTGGCGCCCATGGCCTCGCCCACCACCGGGCCCAGGTTGAGCACGGTGCGCCATCGGGGCCGCGGCTCGTCCTCCTCCAGGTCGGGCGCGTCCACGTGCCGCGGCAGCCGTACGGCGAACACCCCGGACAGCAGGAACAGCGGCACCGCGCCGCGCAGCACCCAGTCGGGCCCGGCGACGGCCGACAGGCCGGTCGCCAGGCCCGCGCCCACGCCGGCCGAGACCAGCGCGAACAACGCGACCCTGGCGTTGGCGGTCACCAGCGGGATGTCGGCGGGCAGCACGCTCGGCATGATCGCCGCACGGGACACGTTGTACGCCTTCGACAGGACCAGTACGGCGAGGGCCGAAGGGAACAGTGTGACGGCGTCGGAGGTGTGCACGGCCCCGGCCATCCCCCAGCACAGCAGCCCCCGCGCGAGCAGGGTGCCGGCCATGATGTAGCGGCGGCCCGAGCGGAGCCGGTCGAGCACCGGCCCGACGAAGGGCGCGACGACCGCGAACGGCAGCATGGTGATCAGCAGGTACGCCGCGACCTGGCCGCGGGCCTGGCCGACCGGCAGCCCGAACAACAGCGCCCCGGCGAGGGCCACCGTGACCAGCGCGTCCCCGGCCGAGTGCGCGGCCGTCAACTCGATCAGGCGGCCGAGACCGGTGCGCCCGGCTCCCTGCGCGTGCGTGAGCCGGCGCGCCGCCCGCGCCGGTGATCTCACAACACGCGTGACGTTCGCCCAAATCTTCACCATAGGCACCGAGGGTCCTTCCATGATTTACCCATCCAGCCGGTGCGGTCCGCTCGCGGCGTGGGTGAAAATGGAGTGTGAGTCGTACCCGAATCCGTAGCACTCCAGTCGACCAGGCCTGTGCGGCGGCGGTCGACCTCGCCCGCCGGGCCGCGGAGGACATCGCGCGCCCGGGAGAGGTGGGAGAGCACCTGGGCTTCGACAGCGAAGGCGACCGGCTCGTCACCCACTACTTCGAGTGCCTCGACCGCGCCTACCGCGGCTGGCGCTGGGCGGTCACCGTGACACGGGCCTCCCGCGCGCGCATCGTGACAGTGAGCGAGACCGTGCTGCTGCCCGGCTCGGGCGCGCTGCTCGCTCCCCGCTGGGTGCCGTGGAACGAGCGGCTGCGCCCGGGGGATCTCGGCGTGGGCGACCTGCTGCCGGTCGAGGCCGACGACGACCGGCTCGTGCCGGGGTTCGCCTCCGACGACGAGGACATCGACAAGCAGATGGTCTTCGAGCTGGGCCTGGGGCGCGCCCGCGTCCTGTCGGCGATCGGCCGAGACCTCGCCGCACGGCGCTGGCGGGCCGGTGAGGCCGGTCCGCACACCCCGATCGCGCACGCCGCCCCCGCGCAGTGCTCCACCTGCGGCTTCTACTGGCAGCTCGCCGGAGCGCTGGGCCTCGGCTTCGGGGTCTGCGCCAACGAGTACGCGCCGGACGACGGCCGCGTGGTGTCCGCCGACCACGGCTGCGGGGCGCACTCCGAGGCGACCACCGTGCCCTCGATGGTCATGGACCCGGCGCCCCCGATCCTGGACGACATGGGATACGACATCATCGAGTCGGGCTCCGTCGACGAGGCCGACTCCGAACCTCTGGGTCACGCCTGATCATGTTCGACACCGCGCGCCTGCGTGACACCGTTCTCGCGGCCTGGACGGCCTCGCCCGCCCGCTTCCGGGAGGACGCCAACGCCGAAGAGGACTTCGCCCTCGGCGGTTACCGCGACCGGCTGGTCGTGGAGCTCGCCCAGAACGCCGCCGACGCCGCGCTGCGGGCCGGCGTGCCGGGCCGGCTGCGGCTGACGCTCGCCGACGGCGTGCTGCTGGCCGCCAACGTCGGCGCCCCGCTCGACGAGACGGGCGTCGAGGGCCTGAGCACCCTGCGCGTCTCCGGCAAGAAGGGCGAGGCGGGAGCGGCCGGACGCTTCGGCGTCGGCTTCGCCGCCGTCGTGTCGGTGACCGACACGCCCTCGATCGCCTCCCGCGCCACCGGTGGCGTCCGCTGGTCGCGCGAGGAGACCGCCGCGCTGGTCGCCGCCCGGCCGGAGCTCGCCGCCGAGCTGGAGGGACGCGAGGGGCACGTGCCGCTGTTGCGGCTGCCGTTCTCCGACGACTCCCTCGGCGTCCCCGAGGGCTACGACACGGTCGTCCGGCTCCCGCTGCGCGACCAGGCCGCCGAGCAGGCCGTACGGCGCATGCTGGAGGAGGCAGGGCCCGCGCTGCCGCTGTCGATGCCGGCGCTGGAGACCGTCGAGATCGAGCTGGACGGGCGGACCCGCACGATCTCGGCCGACGGCTGGCACGTCGTCGCCGAGTCCGGGACGTTCACCCCCGAGCAGGTGGCCGAGCTGTTCGCCGACCGGCCGACAGAGGAGCGGGCCCGGCCTTACTGGGAGGTCCGCTGGGCCGTCCCCGCCGGCCGCCGGAGCGACGTCCCCAAGGTGGTGCACGCGCCGACGCCGAGCGACGAGCCGCTCGACCTGCCCGCGCTGCTGATCGCGTCCTTCCCGATGACCACCGACCGGCGGCACGTCGCCCCCGGGCCGCTCACCGACTTCCTCGTCGCCCGGGCCGCCGAGGCGTACGTCCGGCTGCTGCGGGAGCTCCCGGCGACCCCGGACCTGCTCGACCTCGTGCCCGGCCTGATGGGCAAGGGCGCGCTCGACGCCGCGGTCCGGCGGGAGATCGTCACGGCGCTGCCGGACACGCCGCTGCTGCCGTCGCTCTCCGACGGGGTAGTGCCGGGCAACCAGGCGCGGGCGGTCGAGGGGTCGGCCGAGTTCCTGGCGCTGATCGCCGGCATCGTCCCCGGGCTGCTGCCCGCGGGCTGGGCCTCCCGGCACCCGGCCCTGACCACGCTCGGCGTGCGCCGGGTCGACCTGGCCGACGTCGTGGACATGCTGTCCGGTGAGGCCGTGGAGGACAAGGACCCGTCCTGGTGGCGGTCGCTCTACGAGGTGCTGCCCGCCGACGACCTGGAGGCGGTCGGCGCGATCGCCGTGCCGCTGGCCGACGGCCGCCTGGTGCGCGGCCCGCGTGGCACGCTCGTGCTCACCGGGGAAAGCTCTGTGGACCCCTCCCTGCTGGCGCCGCTCGGGCTGCGGATCGTCCACCCTGGCGCCGCTCACCCGCTGCTGCTGCGGCTGGGCGCGGCCGAGGCGACCCCGCGTACGGTGCTGGAGGACCCGCTCACCCACGCGGCCGTGTCCGAGTCGCTGCACAACGCCGAGCCCGAGCCGGTGGCCCAGGCCGTGCTGGCGCTGGTCGACGCGGCGGGCCTGACCGCGGGGGAGGCGCCGTGGCTGGCCGAGCTGGCGCTGCGCGGCGCCGACGGCGAGCTGTACGCGGCGGGCGAGCTGCTGCTGGCCGAGGGGTCGCTGGCCGGCCTGATCGACCCCGAGGTGCCGTTCGGCGTCGCCGCCCCCGACCTGGTGGAGAGGTTCGGGCCGCACGTGCTGGCGGCGGCCGGGGTGCTCGACGGCTTCGCCGTGGTCAACGACTCCGACGTGCTGCTCGACCCGGCCGAGTGCGACCACGACCTCGACCTCGAGGACGAGTGGCTGGAGGCCGTGCTCGACCTGCTGCCTGACCTCGACGTGCCGCCGGTGGTCCGGGAGTTCACCGCCGTACGCGACCTGGAGTACGTCGCGGACTGGCCGAGCGCGCTCGCGCTGCTGTCGCGGCCCCCGCTGCGCGCCGCCCTGCGGCCCATGCGGGTGCTCGCGGCGGGGGAGACCGTCGAGGTGCCGTCGTACACCGCCTGGTGGTTGTCGCGGCACCCGGTGCTCGGCGGGCGCAAGCCGACCGAGCTGCGGCTCCCGGCGGGCGATCCGCTGCTGTTCGGCCTGTACGGCGAGGCGCCGGCGGGGATCGACGCGGACGCCCTGAAGATGATCGGCGTCCGGTCCACCCTCCCCGAGCTGCTCGACTCGCACGGCGGCCCGGAGGAGCTGCTCGACCTGCTGGCCGACTCGTCCCTGGAGGTCGACCGGGCCCAGCTGCGGTCCCTGTGGATCGCGCTGGCGGCCGTCGATCCCACCCGGGTGAGCCCGCCTGAGGCCGTACGCGCCGTGCTGAAGGGCACGGTCACGGTCGCGGACGTCGAGGACGGCCCGGTCGTGGTGGAGGCGCCCGACCTGCTCCCCCTGGTCGAGGACCGGCCGCTCGTGCTCGCGCCCTTCGACCTCGCCGAGGCGCTGTCGGAGGTGCTCGACCTGCCGCTCGCCGGGGAGGAGGTCGCCGGGGCGGTCACCTCGACCGGCGCCGAGAAGCCCGTGCCGTCCGAGGTGCGCTCGCTGCTGCCCGGGGCGCCCTCGACGTACGTCGAGCACGACGAACTGCTCGTGGACGGCCGGCCGGTGCCGTGGCGGTTCTTCGAGGGCGTGGTGCACGCCACCGGCGTCGACGGCCTGGCCAGGGGCCTCGCCTGGGCGTCCGGCCAGTGGGGCGACCGCCTCGCCGTGGCGGCGCTGCTGCGCGACCCCGCCCGGGTCCCCCTGCTGCTCGCCGAGGCCGACCTCGACCCCACGGCCTCGATCTAAGCGTCGTAGGAGACCCGGCCGGACGCGGTGAAGTACGCGGCGGTCTCCGCGTCCGCCGGGTAGTACGACTCGATCGCGACCTCGTCCAGGGTGATGTCCATCGGGGTGCCGAACGTGGTGGTGGTCGAGAACAGCCGTAGTTCGCGTCCGCCGAAGCGGAAGATCATCGGAACTGCGACCTCGGACTCGATCGGATGACTCGCGTCCGCACAGCCGGGGTCCGCGCCGGGTGCCAGCAGCTCCTCGTAGAGCGCGGCCAGCTCGTCGCCGGGGGCGACGGCGAGCTGACGCCGGATGCGGATCCGCAGCAGCGCACGCACCTCGGCCAGGTTGAGGATGTGCGGAGCGAGCCCGCGCGGGTCCAGCCCGAGCCGCACCATGTTGATCGGCGGCCGCAGCAGATCGGGCGCGACGTGTGCGAGGAACGGGCCGAGGGCGTCGTTGGTCATCACGATGTTCCACCGGTGATCGACGACCAGCGCGGGATACGGCTCGTGCGCGCGCAGGACCCTCCCGATCGCACCCCGGGCCGCGGACAGCGCATCCCCGTCGAGCGGCCGTTCGGCGTAGCGGGGTGCGAAGCCGGCGGCGAGCAACAACCGGTTGCGCTCGCGCAAGGGCACGTCGAGCCGTTCGGCGAGCCGCACGATCATGTCGGCGCTCGGGTTGGACTTGCCG
Organism: Microbispora sp. H10836; assembly: GCF_012999525.1. Classification (NCBI taxonomy): domain Bacteria; kingdom Bacillati; phylum Actinomycetota; class Actinomycetes; order Streptosporangiales; family Streptosporangiaceae; genus Microbispora; species Microbispora sp. H10836. Next base: position 118,565 of record NZ_JABBWU010000021.1, on the reverse strand, counting down.
GTTTCCACCAGGCTGATGTGACGGGCCGAGACGTCGGCGGCGATCGCGAGATCCAGCTGGCTGATCCGCCGATGGTGACGCCACTGCCGCAGCAGTTCCCCGACCGTGTGCATGGCCGCCGATGCTACTCCCGCGCGAGCCGTACGCCGATGAAATGCCACTTCATCGACAATCCACGCCGATTGCGGAAACACTGCCGTCCATGCCTGCCAAGGACATGACCACAGACAACAAGAGCATCGTGCGACGGGCGCTGGCGGCGCTGGTCGCGACGGGTGACGTCGACGCGCTCGCGCGGTCGCTGAGCGACGACTTCGTCCACCACCGGCCGGATGCGACATCGAGGACAAAGGCGGAATGGCTCGCCGCCGTCCGCACCGCGCTCGGGCCGCTCGCCGGCATGCAGGTGGAGATCCGGCACGTGGTGGCCGACGGCGATCACGTTGTGCTGCACTCGCGGCGCAGGCTGCCCGGTGCCGGGCCGGAGATCGCGGTCGTCGACATCTGGCGGCTCGACGACGGGCTGATCGCCGAGACATGGGAGATCATCGAGCCGGTGGCCGAGGCGACCGGCCACCTGACGTGGTGGGAACCCGCCTACTGACCGGGTCAGGTCGTCGCCCGGTGGCTGCAACTGTCGGGCTTCAGCGCAGGGCCGGCAGGTCGTAGTCGGGCAGGTCGATGCTCGAGGCCTTCGCGAACTGCGAGGCGATCAGGTTCCGCATCGGCCAGCGCGTCATCGCGCGCATGGAGGCGGCCCGCATCCGGATCGCGAGCGCGGTGGACGGCGCGAAGCCGTTCACGCCGCCGGGCGGCAGCTTCTGCGCCTCGCCGACGTAGGGGCGCATGATCCGGTCGTAGTTGCGCAGCGCCACGCGGTGGTCGCCGGTGGTGGCGAGTTCGCCGGCCAGGACGTACGCGCCGACCAGGGCGAGGCTGGTGCCCAGACCGGTCAGCGGCGTCGGGCAGTAACCGGCGTCGCCGAGGAGCACCACCCGGCCGCGCGACCATCGGTCGAGACGCACCTGCCCCACGGACTCGAGGAAGAAGTCGGACGCGCCGGCCATCGCGGACAGCAGCCGCGGCGTCTCCCACCCGGCGCCCGCGAAGCGGCCGGCGATGATCGCTTTCTGCGCGGCGACGTCCCGGCGGTCGTAGGCGATCGGCCCGGAGCGGAAGCCGAAGCTGACCTTGACCTCGCCGGGCAGGCGTCCGGGCCGCGCCGAGACGGTGAGGCCGCCCGGGGCGTTGTACATCTGGTACCAGCCGCCGAGGTCCAGCTCGTCGTGGGCCGTGAACCACGAGATGTAGAGACCCAGCGGGTGGATGTGGCGCGCGTGCGGGCCGAAGGCCAGCGCGCGTACGGCCGAATGCAGCCCGTCCGCGCCGACGACCAGCGAGAACCGGCGCGGCGCGGACTTCTCGAAGGTGACGTTCACCCCGTCGTCGTCCTGCTCCAGCGCGGTGACGGTGTCGTCGAACACGTACTCGGTGTGCGGAAGCGACGCCTCGTAGAAGAGACGCGCGAGGTCACCCCGCAGGATCTCGATCTCGGAGACGATGCCCTCGCCGCCGAAGCTGTCGGCCGGGAGGCGGGCCGTGATACGGCCCTTCTTGTCGACGGCGGCGATGCCACGCTGCTCGACGGCGATCGCCCGCGCCTGGTCCAGCAGGCCCATCCGGGCGACCACCGTACGGCCCGCGCCGCGCAGGTCCACGGTTTGACCGCCCGGGCGGGGAGCGGGCGCGCGCTCGACGATCGTGACGGCGAAGCCGGCCCTGCTCAGCCAGTACGCCAGCACGGGTCCGGCGATTCCGCCGCCGGATACGAGGATGTCGTTGTTCGGCATAGTGCACACTGTACGGCGTACACATGCGGCGTACAAGCCGTTGTGCTGGGGGAATGAACATGAAGCACTAGTGCACTGACGAACTGTGGGCGGGTGGTGCGCGGTGTCGCCGCAGCGTGCGCGGCTACAGTGGTGCACTAGTGCGGGGGAGGTGTGGTGACCGGTCCGGGAGCAGGGCGTTACCAGGAGATCGCCGCCGAGATACGCAGGCGGATCGAGGCGGGCGAGCTCCGGGCGGGCGACCGCGTGCCGTCGACCCGGGAGATCGTCCGGGAGTGGGGCGTCGCGATGGCGACCGCGACGAAGGTCCTCACCGAGCTGCGCCGCGAGGGGCTCGTCCGCGCCGTTCCGGGCGTCGGCACGGTCGTCGGCACAGGTGATCGTCCGGCGCCGCCGCCCGCGGGCGGCTACGGCGCGGCGGCCCCGGCGGGGGCGCCCGCCCGGGTAACGCGGCGGAGCATCCCGGACGGAGTGCTCACGCCCGAGCGGATCACCACGACGGCCATCGCGGTCGCCGACGCCGAAGGGCTCGCGGCGGTCTCGATGCGCCGCGTGGCGGCCGAGCTCGGGGTGGCGACCATGTCGCTGTACCGGCACGTCGCGGACAAGGACGCCCTGCTGCTCCAGATGATGGACACGATCTTCGGGCGGATGCGGTTTCCCGAAGAGCCGCCCCGGCACTGGCGCAGCAGGATCGAGCTGGCCTCCCGGATGCTGTGGGCGACGTTCCGGCGGCATCCGTGGCTCGCATCGGCCATGTCGGTGACACGGCCGCAGGTCATTCCCAGCGCGCTGCCGTTCATGAAATGGGTGCTCGGCGCTCTCGACGGTCACGGTCTCGACCCGGTGACGATGTTCACCGCCTACATCACCGTGTTCAACCACATCCGCGGCACCGCGATCAACCTGGAGTTCGAGGCGGAGGCCGAGGCGCTCACCGGGCTGGACGCCGACGAGTGGATGGACGCCCACCAATCGGCGTTCGAGGCGATCACGGCGGGTGGTGATCTGCCGCTGTTCGAGCGGCTCAGCGCGGACGGCGGATTCGACCTCGACATGGACGCCCTGTTCGAGTTCGGCCTGCAGCGGCTTCTCGACGGCATCGCGGTGCTCCTCGACGGGACACGCTGAGCGGGGGCCGCGGTCAGGGGCGGCGGGGCTCCGATCCGGTGACCTCGTCGACGGGGGCGGCCTCACCCAGCCGGGCGTCGCGGCGGCGGACGTACCAGAGCCCGAACAGGCCGAGGCCGATGCCGGCGACGCAGACCCAGGCGGGGCGATGATCGGCCGGTCTGACCACCAGCAGCACGACGGCGAGGGCGATCGCCCACAGCACCGTTCCGGTCAGGATCGTGATGGTGTCCCTCGTCCTGAGAGGCATGGGGTCCGGGTGGCGCTCGCTCACGCCAGCCAGCTTAGAAGGTCGCGCAGGTGAGCCGGTATCTTCATGACAAACCAGTCACGAAAGGACAACGCTGCTCCCCTGGCTCTTTCCGCCGATGGTAAGGGCCTGCGACTCTGCGCGCGTGAATGCGAACCCCATGAACACCCCTAATTTTCTCGATCGATACTTCTCCATCTCAGCCCGTGGATCCACCGTCGGACAGGAGGTCCGCGGCGGTTTCGCCACCTTCTTCACGATGGCCTACATCGTGGTGCTCAACCCGCTCATCATCGGCACCGTCGCGGACAAGACGGGCCAGTTCCTCGGCGACGGGGAGAACCCCAACATCGCGCTGGTCGCCGCGGCCACCGCGTTCGTGGCGGGCATCCTCACGATCATCATGGGCGTCTTCGGCCGGGTGCCGTTCGCCCTGGCGACCGGTCTCGGCCTGAACGCCTTCCTCGCCTTCGGCATCGCCAGCCAGATGTCGTGGGAGGACGCGATGGGCCTGGTGGTGCTGGAGGGCATCGTCATCGCGATCCTCGTGGTGACGGGCTTCCGGGTGGCGGTGTTCCACGCGATCCCGGCACAGCTCAAGACCGCGATCAGCGTCGGCATCGGCCTGTTCATCGCGCTGATCGGGTTCGTCGACGCCGGGTTCGTCCGGCGCATGCCGGACGCGAGCAACACCACGGTTCCGGTGAAGCTCGGCGCGTTGGGCAACGGCTCGCTGACCGGTTGGCCCACCCTCGTCTTCGTCGTCGGCCTGCTCGTGACGGCCTTCCTCGTCGCCCGCAGGGTCAAGGGCGCCATTCTGATCGGGATCGTCGGCACCACAGTGCTCGCCATGATCGTCGAGGCGGTCGGCAAGATCGGGGCGCAGGTCCCCGACGGCAGCAACCCCAACGGGTGGTCGCTCAACGTGCCCGAGTGGCCGAAGAACTTCATCGAGCTGCCCGACCTGTCGCTGCTCGGCCAGTTCAGCCTGTTCGGCAGCTTCGCCAAGATCGGCGGCCTGGCGGCCGTGATGTTCGTCTTCACGCTCATGCTCGCCGACTTCTTCGACACGATGGGCACCATCGTCGGCGTGGGCCGCCAGGCGAACCTGGTCCAGGAGGACGGGACCGTCGAGCGCACCAAGGAGATCCTGCTGGTCGACTCGCTCGCGGCGGCGGCCGGCGGCGCGGCCAGTGTCTCGTCCAACACCACCTACATCGAGTCGGCGGCGGGCGTCGGCGAGGGCGCACGCACCGGTCTGGCGAGCATCGTCACCGGTGTGCTGTTCCTGCTGGCCATGTTCTTCGCCCCGCTGACGGAGATCGTGCCGTTCGAGGCGGCGACCCCGGCCCTCGTGGTCGTCGGTTTCCTGATGATGACGCAGGTCAAGGAGATCGACTTCAGTGACTTCGAGACCGCGATCCCCGCGTTCCTGACCATCGTGCTCATGCCGTTCACGTACTCGATCACCGCCGGCATCGGCGCGGGCTTCGTGAGCTACATTGCGATCAAGGTGTTCCGCGGCAAGGCGCGCGAGCTGCACTTCCTGATGTGGCTGGTCGGCGCGCTGTTCGTCGTGTACTTCGCCCTCGAGCCCATCAAGACCCTGCTCGGCCTGGGCTGATCCGCGTTTCACCGGGAGGCCGCCGTGGCGATCGTCGCCGCGGCGGCCTTCTGCGCGCCGGCCGGGTGCCCTCCGCGAGCCGCTCCCCCACAGGGGGGAGGCGTTTCCCCCGCACACGGGAGTGCTGCCGGGCACGTCGTTTCTACGGTCGAGTCATGCTCGATTCCGCTCACCCACGACGTTGGCCGGCGTACGCGCTGGCCGTGTTGTTCCTCGGCTACGCCGCGGGGAAGGCCGCCTTCGCCCTGCAGGACCGGCTCGGCTTCCCGGGCGGCCCGCCCGTGTCGGCCGCCGAGACGCAGGGGTACCTCATGGACGCGGCCACCGCGCAGTGGCTCGCGACCGCCTCCGGAATCGTGGGCGCGTGTGTCGCCCTCGCCACGGTCATGCCGCTCGGGCGCACGGCGCCGAGGACGCTGATGCTGCTCGTGCTGGCCGTGATGCTGGCGGCTGTCGGAGGCGGCGCGGGCATCATGATCCTGGACGGGTTCGTCGGCATGGGCGTGGGCTGGAAGTGGTATCACGGCGTGCTCGGCATCGTCGTGATCGGACTGTTCGCAGAGATGTTCCGGTCATACGCGAAAGCGACGAGACGTGTCGCGGGCTGACTGGACGCGGGTGGGCGGTTACGGCGCGGCGGTCTGCTGCGCGGCCTACGGATCGATGAAGCTCGCTCAGGCGCTGGGAGCCGGGGCGCTGGCCGACAAGGACCCCCTGCCGCCGGGGCTGCGCGAGCGGCTGCTCGCGCGCGATCCGCTGTTCGTGACGAGTCATTGGGTGCTCGCCGGCGCCGCGGCTGTCGGTGTCGTCGTGGCGCTGGCCATCGTCCGTCCCCGGAGAGCGGCACCTCTGCGCCGGCTGCTGCCGGCGATCGCCTGGACACTGGGAATCTTGATGATCGCCCGGTCGGCCGGAGCGCTGGGGTTCGGGTTCGTCGGCGACGCGCTGGTGCTGGCCGGGGTCTCCTCGGTGCCCGCCGAGCACGCCGCGCTCGCCCACGACCTGGCGCGGTGGGACCTGCTGCTGTGGTCGCCGTTCTTCCTGCTCTGGGGCGCGTGCTGGACGGCGGCCGCGTGGCGGCCGAGACGATCTGTCGGGGCCGGGCGCTAGTGTCGTGACGTGGCCGTGAGGGGACAGCGACGGGTGCCGGTGGAGTTGCTGCCGCGGCTGCGCCTGGCCAGGGACCGCATCGACCGCGACTACCGCGGCGAGCTCGATCTCGACGCGCTCGCGGCCGTGGCCGGGATCTCCAAGTTCTACTTCGTCCGCTGCTTCGAGGCGGCGTACGGCGAGACGCCGATGCGCTACCTGACCCGGCGCCGCATCGAGCGGGCCCAGGACCTGCTGCGCGGGGCCAACCTCACGGTCACCGAGATCTGCATGGCGGTGGGGTTCACCAGCCTCGGGTCGTTCTCGGCCAAGTTCCGTCAGCTCGTGGGGGAGAGCCCGAGCGGTTACCGCGACCGGTGGGCGGCGCTCGGCGGGCCGCACGTCCCGGGGTGCTGGCTGTTCATGCGCGGGGTGCTCGACCTCACGGGCACGGCCGGGCCGCGGAAGGGGCCCCCGGATTGTGCAATTTTGGAGAAGCCCAGGTCAGAGGGGTCGCAGTAGCGTCCTCGGCATGATTAAGAACGTCTCCCTGACGACCGTGTACTGCCTCGACCAGGACGCGGCGCGGGACTTCTACGTCGACGTGCTCGGCTTCGTCCCGCGCACCGACATCAGCATGGGCGAGGACTTCCGCTGGGTCACCGTCTGCCACCCCGATCACCCGGAGCTCGAGCTCACGCTCATGAAGCCGGGACCGCCGCAGGACCCCGAGACCGCCGGCTTCTACCGCCGTCAGCTCGAGAAGGGGCAGATGGGCGGCCTCGGCCTGCGGGTCGACGACTGCCGCAAGACCTGCGAGGAACTCACCGCCAAGGGCGTCACGGTCCTGCAGGAGCCCGAGGAGCGGCCGTACGGGGTGGAGGCGGTCGTCCGCGACAACCAGGGCAACTGGCTCGTCCTGGTCGAGCCGAGGGAGTTCACGCCGGAGGACTTCGCCTGACGCCGGAGCGCGTCCGGAAGGCCCGGTCCCCATGGGGGCCGGGCCTTCGTCGTCCGCGGGCCCGGTGACTCGCCGGTACGGTGTGTCGCGATCACCGTGCAGAGCAGGACGGTTTGGAGGAATGCGGACATGCACCATATAGTTAGCAAAGGTAATGACTTATGCTAACGAACGCCCAGAACTTACGCAGCGACGCCGCTCTCGCGTCCGCCTTGCGCGTGTCCCTCGCCCGGCTGACGCGACGGATGCGCAGGCAGGCCGCGCACCACTCACTGACGCCCACACAGCTCGCGACACTCGTCGCCGTCGAGCGCCACACCGCAATGACTCCCGGCGAGCTCGCGGAGCACGAGAAGGTGCAGCCACCCTCGATGACCCGCGTGATCGCCAAGCTGGAGGAGCGGGGTCTGCTGGCACGCAGTCCGCATCCGACCGACCGGCGGCAGGTGACGGTCAGCGTGACGCCGCAGGGAGCGGAGCTGCTGAAGGAGGAGCGCCGCACCAAGGAAGCCTGGCTGGCGCAGCGGCTCAGGGATCTGACGCCGGAGGAGAGGGCGACACTGCGAGCGGCGGCGCCGATCCTGGAGAAGCTGTCGACGATGTAGGCGGCATGTTCCGCTCGCTGCGGAACCACAACTACCGTCTGTTCGCCGCCGGGGGCGTCGTCTCCAACGTCGGCACCTGGATGCAGCGCACCGCCCAGGACTGGCTGGTCCTCGACCTCTCGCACGGCCGCGGCTCGGCGCTCGGCGTCACCGTGGCGCTGCAGTTCCTGCCGACGATGCTGTTCGGCATGTTCGGCGGGGTCATCGCGGACCGCTACCCCAAGCGCCGGATCCTCATGGTGGCCCAGACGCTCATGGGGCTGCTGGCGCTCACCATGGGCGTGCTGGTGCTCACCGGCACGGCCCAGGTCTGGCACGTGTACGCGATGGCGTTCACGCTCGGCCTGGTGTCGTGCGTCGAGGTGCCCACACGGCAGTCGTTCGTGGTGGAGATGGTGGGCCGGCGGGACCTGCCGAACGCCATCGCGCTGAACAGCTCGACCTTCAACCTCGCCCGGGTCGTCGGCCCGGCGGTGGCCGGCCTGCTGATCTCCTGGATGGGCACCGGCCCGATCTTCGTGCTGAACGCCGCGTCGTTCGCCGCGGTGATCACCGGTCTCGCGCTCATGCGGGTGTCCGAGCTGCGCTCGCCTGAGCCCGTGCCGCGGGGCAAGGGCCAGCTGCGGGAGGGCCTGCGCTACGTCGGCAACCGGCCGGACCTGCTTCTTCCGCTACTGCTCGTGGCGTTCATGGCGATCTTCGCGCAGAGCTTCTCGACCAGCATCGCGTTGATGGCCAAGCAGGCGTTCGGCGCGGGCGCGTCCTCCTTCGGCGTCGCGTCCAGCGCGTTCGCCGTCGGGGCGTTCGGCGGGGCGCTGCTCGCCGCGCGCCGGGTCAAGCCGAGCCGCCGGTTCCTGATCGCCGGGGCGCTGTGCTTCGGACTGTTCCAGGTCGTCGCCGGGCTCGCCCCCGGATACCCGGCCTTCCTGCTGATGCTCGTCCCCGCGGGCATGGCGATGATCACGGTCAACACGACCGCGAACACGATCGTGCAGCTCGGCGCCTCGCCCGAGATGCGCGGCCGGGTGATGGGGATCTACGTGCTGGTCTTCACCGGGGGAGCCCCGATCGGGTCGCCGCTGGTGGGCTGGCTCGCCGAGCTGGCCGGCCCCCGGGTCTCGGTCGTGGCCGCCGGCGTGCTGAGCATGTGCGGCGTCTTCCTGGCGGTGCTGGTGACCCGGATGGTCGCGGCACGCGTGGCCGGCAAGGAAGAATCGGCACGTGAGCAGATTGTTCGTGGCGCTGCTGCCGCCGCCTGAGGCGCTGGCGGAGATCGCCACGGCGGTCGACCCCGTACGCGCCGAGTGGTCCCAGCTGCGCTGGGTCGATCCCGCGCTGTGGCACGTCACCGTGGCCTTCCTCGGCGAGGTGCCCGACGACGTCCTGCCCGAGCTACGCGTACGGCTGGCCCGGGCGGCCGCCCGCCATTCCCCTGAGACGGTGGCGTTCGGCGGCGTCGGCGCCTTCCCCTCCGCCTCCCGGGGACGGATCTTCTGGGTCGGTCTGGACGCCGGACCGGCGCTGACGCGGCTCGCCGGCTCGGTGGCGGCCGGGGCCCGGCGGGCCGGGGCGGCGGAGACCGACCGCAAGCGGTTCCATCCCCATCTCACCCTGGCCCGCTCCAGGACCCGGTCACGCGACGGCGACGACCTGCGCCCCCTGGTCGGCGCCCTGAGCGCCTTCGGCGGGCGGCGCTGGGAGGTGTCGTCGGTGCACCTCGTACGCAGCCACATCGGGGCGAGCGTGCGCTACGAGCAGGTCGAGGCGTACCCATTGGCAGTCCGCGACTAGGCTCCATGACGTGGATCGTCCTCGACGCTGGCTGCTGCCCACGGTGCTCGCGCTGCTCGTGCTCATCGTGATCGTCGGCGCGCTCCTCAACACCGCCTGATCACCAGGCGTACTCCTCCGGGGCGGTCTTGAAGCCGGGGAAGATCTCGTCGAGCCGGGCGAGCGCCTTGTCGTTCAGCTCGATCTCCAGCGCCCGGAGCGTACCGTCGAGCTGCTCGACCGTACGGGGGCCGATGATCGGCGCGGTGACCGCCCGCTGGTGCAGCAGCCACGCCAGCCCGACGTTGGCCGGGTCCTCGCCGAGTTCGTCGCAGAACGCCTCGTAGCGCTCGATCTTGTCGCGGTGCTTGTCGAGCTGGGCGACGATGTGGTCGGCCGCGGAGCGGCCCTTGTCGATCTTCCGGAGGACGCCGCCGAGCAGGCCGCCCGCGAGCGGGCTCCACGGGATCAGGCCGAGGCCGTAGTCCTCACAGGCAGGGATGACCTCCAGCTCGGGCGCGCGGACGAGCAGGTTGTAGTGGGACTGCTCGCTGACCAGGCCGACGGTGCCCCGGCGCCGGGCCGACTCCTGGGCCTTGGCGATGTGCCAGCCGGCGAAGTTCGACGAGCCGACGTACAGGATCTTGCCCTGCTGCTTGAGGATGTCCATGGCCTCCCAGAACTCCTCGAACGGGGTGTCCCGGTCGATGTGGTGGGCCTGGTAGACGTCGATGTAGTCGGTCTGCATGCGGCGCAGCGAGGCCTCCGCCGCCCGCCGGATGTTCAGCGCCGACAGCTTCTCCTCGTTCGGCCAGTCGCCCATCGAGCCGTACAGCTTGGTGGCGATGACCGTACGCTCGCGGCGGCCCCCGCCCTGCGCGAACCAGCGGCCGATGATGTTCTCGGTGATCCCCTCGCCCTTGACCCAGCCGTACACGTTGGCCGTGTCGAAGAAGTTGATCCCGAGCTCATGGGCGCGATCCATGATCGCGAAAGAGTCCTCTTCCGTGGTCTGCGGACCGAAGTTCATGGTCCCCAGGCAGAGCTTGCTGACCAGCAGGCCGGTGCGGCCAAGGTGTCCGTATTCCATGCCCCCCACCCTAGGTACCTGGAGTGGACTCCAGGCGAGCCCGGCGCGCCTCAGAGGCGGAAGTCCCAGGTGAGGCGGCCTTCGGCGAGGTCGTCGGCGAGGCCGCGGACGAACTCCAGCTCGGTGGCGACCTGCCCCCGCTGGTATTCGGACTCCACGAGGAAGAGGCGGGCCACGAAGGTCAGGCTCTCGGCCAGCTCGGCGTCGAGCGCGGCCAGTCGCGTCTCCAGCGCGGCGATCCGCTGCCGCAGCGCGGCCAGCGCCTCGTCCGGCGGCAGCACGGGCAGGAAGGCGAGCGCGGCGGGGAACTCGGGAAACTCGCGGGCCGGGGTGGACAGCATGGTGCGCATCCACTGCTTGAGCGTCTCCCGGCCCAGTTGGGTGGCCTCGTAGACCGTGCGCTCCGGCCGGTTCTCCTCGCGGGTGGTCTCGCGGACCGCCAGCAGCCCGTCGCGGAGCAGGCGGTCGATGGTCTGGTACACGCTGTTGCGCTGCGCGACGTTGACCACGTCGTCCTGATGGCGCTCCTTGATCAGCTGCTGCATGCGGTAGGCGTGCATCGGCGACTCGCAGACCAGGGCGAGCACCGCCGTGGCCAGGGGAGAGCGCCGCGTCGACATGGCGCCCATCATAGGGGCCTTGTCCACAAATAGTCATAATATGTATAGTCAGAGCATGACCAAGAAAGCTCTGATCATCGGCGGCGGGATCGCGGGTCCCGTCACGGCCATGGCGCTGCGGCGCGCCGGAGTCGACAGCGAGGTCTTCGAGGCGTACGACCGGGGCGCCGAGGGGGTCGGCGCCTTCCTCACGGTCGCGCGCAACGGACTGGAGGCCCTGCGGCTGCTCGGCCTGGACGACGTCGTCGGCGGCCTCGGCATGGACACGCCGGTCATGGAGATCCGCAACGCGCGCGGCAGGCCGCTGGCGACCACGAGCCAGCCGAGCCGCACACTCCGGCGCGCCGACCTCTACCAGGCGCTGCGCGACGAGGCCGTACGGCGGGGCGTGCCGATGCACTACGGCAGGCGGCTCGTCGACGCCTCGGCCACCCCGCAGGGGGTGCGGGCGGTCTTCGCGGACGGGAGCGAGGCCGAGGGCGACCTGCTGGTGGGCGCCGACGGGCTGCGCTCGCGCACCCGCACCCTCATCGACCCCGGCGCCCCCCGCGCCCGGTACGTCGGGCTGCTGAACACGGGCGGCTACGCCGAAGGTGTGCGGTCGCCGGGCAGGCCGGGGGTCTGCTACTTCGTCTTCGGCAGGCGGTGCTTCTTCGGCTACATGGTCCACCCCGAGGGGCAGGTGTGGTGGTTCGCCAACCCGCCGAGCCGCAGGGAGATGAGCCCTGAGGAGCTCGCGGCGATCACCCCCGAGCAGTGGCGGGCCAGGCTCATGGACCTGTTCGAGGGCGACGCGGGGCCGATGCGGGAGATCATCGCCGCGACCCCGCACATCCTGCCCGGCTGGAACACCTACGACTTCCCGACCGTGCCCAAGTGGTCCGGCGAGCGCATGGTCATCGTGGGAGACGCGGCCCACGCCACCTCGCCGTCCTCCGGTCAGGGCGCGTCGATGGCCATCGAGGACGCCGTGGTGCTGGGGAAGTGCCTGCGCGACGTGCCCGGCACCGCGGACGCGTTCGCCGCCTTCGAGCGGCTGCGGCGCCGGCGGGTCGAACGGGTCGTCGCGCAGGGCAAGCGCAACGGCGACGGCAAGGCGCCGGGCGTCGGCGGGGCCTTCGTTCGCGACCTGATCCTTCCCGTGATCATGCGACAGGTGGAGAAGCGGAACGCGCTGGCCTGGATGTACGACCACCGGATCACGTGGGACGACCACGTCGCGGCTTAATTGACCAATCGTTCTTGTATGGTCTAGGGTCGAGGCCATGGCGAGGACCAAGGAGTTCGACCCCGACGTCGTGCTGGAGCGGGCCCTGGACCTGTTCTGGCGGCGCGGATACGAGGCCACGTCGATGGCCGACCTGGTCGAGCACCTCGGTATCGGGCGCGCCAGCCTGTACGCCACCTTCGGCGGCAAGCACGACCTCTACCTGAAGGCGCTGGATCGCTACGTCCAGACGCGCGACCCGAACCTCGTGGAGCTGCTGTCGCAGCCCGGTCCCGCCCTGCCGGCCGTACGGGCCGTGGTCGAGCTGTACGCCGAGGACTCGATCCACGACCGTGACCGGCGAGGGTGCATGATCGTGAACGCGGCGGCCGAACTCCTGCCGGACGACGAGCCGGTGGCCCGGTTCGTCGAGACCAGCTGGACGGGTCTGGAGACGGCGCTCACCTCCGCGCTCATCCGCGCCCGCGCCCAAGGGGAGATCTCGGCCGAGGCCGACCCCCGGGCGCTGGCGCGATTCGTGCTCGTCTTCCTGCAGGGGCTGCGGGTGATGGGGAAGGGCCGCGGCGATCCCGCCCGCATCCGCGACGCCGCCGCCCAGGCTCTCGCGCTCCTCCGCTGATCACCCCTTCGAAGAGGAATGCGCTTTTCCGTACCTCCATTTTGGACTGATCGATCTAGAAATGCGCGGCGTTCGCCGTGCTCAGCTCCCCCGATTCGAGGAGTGACGATGAGGTTCACGGACACTGTGGTTCTGGTCACCGGAGCGGGTTCCGGCGTCGGCCGGGCGGTCGCCCGGGGGTTCGCCCGGGAGGGCGCCATCGTGGTGGTGGCGTCCCGGAGTCCCGAGGCGCTGGAGCAGACCGTCAAGCTGATCGAGACCGAGGGAGGCCGGGCCGTCGCGCTCGCAGCCGACGTGACCGACTCGGCCGGTGTGGCCCGGCTCGTTCAGGAGATCCTCACCCGGTTCGGCCGCCTCGACGTCGCCGTCAACAACGCCGGGGTCTTCGCCGGGGGCACGGTCGCGGACATGCCGGAGGACGACTGGGCGCGGGTCATGCACGTGAACGCCACCGGGACCTTCCTCGCGATGAAGCACGAGATCGCCGCGATGCGTGCGCAGGGCTACGGCGTGATCGTCAACATCGCCTCGAACATCGGGGCCCACAAGAGGGTCCCCGGGCTGGGCGCCTACGCCGCGTCCAAGGCCGCGGTCAGCGCACTAACCCGTACGGCGGCGCTGGAGAACATCGGGGCCGGCGTCAGGATCAACGCGGTCAGCCCGGGCCCGCTGGACACGGAGATGTCCAAGCGCCCCGGTGAGACCGAGGACGACCGGGCCGCCCGGCTCCGGGACCAGTTGCCGATCGGCCGCGTCGGCGCCCTCGACGAGATCACCGGCACCGTGCTCTGGCTCGCCTCGGACGACGCCGGCTTCGCGGTGGGGCTCGACCTGGCGCTCGACGGCGGTGCCTCAGCCTGACCCCTCCGGCGCGGCGGCGGTCGCGCGGGCGTAGCGGGCGGTGAGGGCGCGCAGGTGCTCCACCAGGTCCGGCGGACCGGTGACCTCGAAGTCGAGATCGAGCAGGCCGAGGTGGACGGCGAGCGCGTTCAGGGTGTCGGCGCCGGTCACGAGCACGCAGGTGCGGTCGTCGACGTCCTCCACGACGCCGACGGCGGGGTTGATCCGCGTGGCGACCTCCTCGGCCGGGGCGTGGACGAGCACCCGGGCGTGGTGCCGCCAGGCCGCCGCCGACACCCCCCGGGCGACGTACGCCGCCGCCCCGCCCTCGGGCGGGTCGCGGGGCGGGAACCGCGGACCGGTGGGCGTGCGCGGCGCGATCCGGTCCACCCGGAACGTGCGCCAGTCGTCGCGGTCGACGTCCCAGGCCACCAGATACCAGCGGCGGCCCCAGGACACGAGCCGGTACGGCTCCGTCACCCGTACGCCCGAGGAGCCGTCGTGGCCCCGGTAGTCGAACCGCAGCCGTTCGCGGTCGCGGCAGGCGGCGGCCAGCGCGTTCAGGACGGCCGGATCGATCGCCGGACCCGGCCGGTCGGGCGGCACCGGCTCGGTGTACGCCTGCAGGGCGCCCACCCGGCGGCGCAGGCGCGACGGCAGCACCTGCTCGAGCTTGGCGGCGGCGCGCTCGGCCGCCTCCTCGACGCCCGCCACGCCGCCGGCGGCCCGCAGCCCGATCGCCACGGCCACCGCCTCCTCGTCGTCGAGGAGCAGGGGCGGCATCGCGGTCCCGGCGACCAGCCGGTAGCCGCCGTCGGTGCCCCGGGTGGACTCCACCGGATAGCCGAGTTCGCGCAGCCGGTCGACGTCGCGGCGGACGGTCCGCTCGCTCACGCCGAGCCGTCCGGCCAGGATCGCGCCGGGCCAGTCGCGTCTGGCCTGGAGCAACGACAGCAGGCGCAGCAGCCGCGCCGAGGTTTCCAGCATGGGTTCAAGTCTGGCCGCACTTCAGGACAGAGGCTGTCCGGAAGGGTCTCTAGTGTCGGCGTCATGAGCGAGAACACGCAGATCACGCCGTTCCGGATCGACGTCCCGCAGATCGACCTCGACGACCTGAAGGACCGCCTCGGCCGCACCCGCTGGCCCGACGAGATCCCGGGCGGGGGATGGGACTACGGCGTGCCGGTCGAGTACGTGAAGCGGCTGGCCGCGTACTGGCGCGACGGGTACGACTGGCGCGCCCACGAGGCCGAGATCAACCGGTATCCCCAGTTCATGACCGAAATCGACGGACAGAACATCCACTTCCTGCACGTACGGTCGCCGCACGAGGACGCGCTCCCGCTGATCCTGACCCACGGCTGGCCGGGTTCGGTGGTGGAGTACCTCAAGGTCGTCGAGTCGCTGACGAACCCCGGCGACCCGGCGCAGGCATTCCATCTGGTGATCCCGTCGCTGCCCGGCTTCGGCTTCTCCGGCCCGACGCGGGAGCGGGGCTGGAACAGGTTCCGTACGGCCCGGGCCTGGGCGGAGCTCATGCGCAGGCTCGGCTACGACCGGTACGGCGCGGTGGGCAACGACGGCGGCTCGTTCGTCTCGCCCGAGGTCGGCCGGGTGGACCCCGGGCACGTCGTCGGCGTCCACGTCACGCAGATCTACTCCTTCCCCTCCGGCGACCCGGCGGAGATGGCGAACCTCACCGACGAGGAGCGCAAGGGCCTTGAGGTGCTGCAGTGGTTCTACGAGAACAAGATGTCGTTCAACATGGTCCACTCCCAGCAGCCGCAGACACTGTCGTACGGGATCTTCGACTCGCCGGCCGGGCTGCTCGGCTGGAACGCCCAGTTGTTCGGCGAGGACGTCGACGACGACTTCATCCTGACCAACACGATGCTCTACTGGGTGACCGGCACCGCCACGTCGGCGACGCGGTTCTACTACGAGGACGCGCACGCCGAGCACCCCAAGGAGCCGACGACGGTCCCGCTCGGCCTGGCGATGTTCGAGGGCGACTTCGTGTCGATGCGCACCTTCGCCGAGCGCGACCACAAGAACATCGTCCACTGGCGGTCCTACGGTGGGGGCGGCCACTACGCCGCCCATCTGCGGCCGGACGTGCTCGCCGCCGACCTGCGCGACTTCTACGCCGCCCTGCGCTGATCGCCCGCCACTTGCCCGCCCCTGACCGAATCCGGGACGGCCGGGGGCATGTCGGCCGCCGCACGTGCAGCGGACATCGGGAATGATGGCCGCATGGGGCGCGCAACGGGGCGGACTCGGACGAGACGGATTCCGCGGGCCGTCCTGGCTCTCCTCGCGGCCGCGGGAGCGGCCGTTCCGGGTACGGCCGCGCGGGCCGACGACGGAGACAGGCCGCAGTTCCTGATCCGGGACGAGCGCGTCAGCGAGTCGAGCGGACTGGCCGTCTCGCCCACGCACAAGGGCATCGTCTACACCCACAACGACAGCGGTCACGGACCGCAGATCTACGCGATCGGCCCGGACGGCCGCACGCGGGCGACGTTCACGATCGGGAACGCCGAGGCCAGGGACTGGGAGGGCATCGCGGCCTCCACCGACCGCGCGACCGGCCGCGGCGTGCTGTGGATCGCCGACATCGGGGACAACATGGACGGCGCCTGGCCGGACGTGTCCGTCTACAAGGTCGTCGAGCCCCGGACGATGGAGGACGCGACGCTGCGGGCGACCCGGTATCGCTTCCGGTACGCCGACGGCCCCCGCAACGCCGAGGGGGTGATGGTCGATCCCCGTTCGGGCCGGCTGTACATCGTCAGCAAGGAGTTCTCCGGCGGCGTCTACGCCGCGCCGGCGAAGCTCCGCGCCGACAAGGTGAACGTGCTGCGGCGGGTGGGGCCGGCGCCCATCATGGCGACCGACGCGGCGTACGCCCCCGACGGGTCGAGTTTCGTCATACGCACGTACTTCTCCGCGTCCGTCTACCGATCACCCGGCAAACTGATCGCGCACGTCACGATGCCGCCGCTCAAGCAGGCCGAGTCGATCGCGTACACCCGGGACGGGACGGCCCTGCTCACCGGCAGCGAGGGGGAGGACAGCCCGGTCTACCGGGTGCCACTGCCGGCCTCCGCCCGCCCGAGTCCTTCTCCCCGCCCGGCCCGGAACTCCGCCCGGCCGAGGGCGGTCACGGCGTCGAGCGAGGCGGCCGCCGAAGGCGGCGGGCTGCCCGGCGTGCCGATGCCGGTGTTATGGGTGGCGGTCGCCCTCGGGGCGATCGGGATCATCGCGTTCGTCGCCTACCGCACGGGCCGCTGAACGAGGCGCACCGGCCGCGCGCGGCGCGGCGCGGTGGTGCGGCGGCGGGGCGGCCCGGCCCGGCGGGTGGTTGTGCGCGGTGCAGTGGTTGTGCGCGGCGCGCGGAAGGGCCGGGCCCCCATGGTGCCCGGCCCCGGAGAGCGTCGCGAGAGTCAGCTCCGCGCGTAGATGCGGTGCACGAACTCCGCGAGCTTGCTGTCGGGCAGCTCCTTGGCCAGGTCGGCCTCGGTGATCATCCCGACGATCCGGTGGTTGTCGATCACCGGCATGCGCTTGATCTGATGCTCCTCCATCTTCGCCAGGGCGTCCTCGACGCTGGCGCCTGCGTCGACCCAGACGAGGCCGCGGGCGAGCTCGCTCGCCGTGGTCTGGTCGAGGTCCTTGCCCTCGGCGCAGCACTTGATCACGATGTCGCGGTCGGTGATGATGCCCTTCAGCCGGTCGTCCTCCCCGCAGATGGGCAGGGCGCCGACGTTCAGGTCGCGCATCATCTCGGCGGCCCTGCGAAGGCTGTCGTGCTCGCCGATGCACTCGGCGCCCTGGTGCATGACCTGGCCGGCGGTCTTGGTCACTCCCTCTGTGGTCATGGCTAACCCCCGATTCCCTCTTTTGGGCGGTTATGCCCCCTCTGTCCGGAAATAAGAGCGGATTCACAGCCGGGGGAGGAAGTGCTCGCCGCGCAGGGCGCGCTCCACGAGCGCGATCGACTCGGCCAGCCGTACGAGCCGGGGGCCCTCCTGGCGGTAGGCGTCCAGGACCGCCTCGACCGCGTGCGGAGGCAGGTGCTCCTTCAACTCCACCGCCGCTCCGCGATACCCCTCCCTGGCCGCCTGGATCGAGGCCGCCGCCTGCTGACGGGCCATCCGGGCGAGCGCGAGAGGGTGACGGCGTAGCACGCCGTACGCGCGGTAGTCCGGGGGTACCGCGTCGAGCAGCCACGACACGGCCGAGACCTCCCATTCGGGGCTGCCCGGAGGGCGCACCTCCGGCGGCCAGCCGGGTGGCACGTACACCCCGCCATCGTACCGAACACAGGTTCGATCACCGCGGAGCGGCTCCGGCTGAGACAATGGCCGGCATGCTGTCGACAACGGTACGGACATGAGGATCGGGATCGTCGGCGCCGGGATCCTCGGTCTGGCCGTGGCCCGGCAGATGGCACGGGCGGGCGCCGAGGTGACCGTCCTGGAGAAGGAGCCCCGCGTCGCCGCCCACCAGACCGGGCACAACAGCGGAGTCGTACACGCCGGGATCTACTACCAGCCCGGCTCGCTCAAGGCGACCCTCTGCCGGGAGGGCGTGGCCATGCTGCGCGAGTACTGCGCCGAGCACGGCCTGCCGTACGACGAGGTGGGCAAGCTCGTCGTGGCCTCCACCCGGGCCGAACTGCCGGGGCTGCGCCGCATCGCCGGGCGGGCCAGGGA
Organism: Microbispora sp. H10836; assembly: GCF_012999525.1. Taxonomy (NCBI): domain Bacteria; kingdom Bacillati; phylum Actinomycetota; class Actinomycetes; order Streptosporangiales; family Streptosporangiaceae; genus Microbispora; species Microbispora sp. H10836. Next base: position 100,170 of record NZ_JABBWU010000021.1, on the reverse strand, counting down.
GAACGGCGTGCCCGGCATCGCCGAGCTCGACGCGATCGGCCTGCGGGAGGTGGAACCGTACGCGGTCGGGGTCGCCGCCGTCCACTCGCCGCACACCGCGATCACCGACTTCTCCGCGGTCGCGCGCCGCCTCGCCGCCGACGTGGCCGAGGCCGGCGGGTCCGTACGGCTCTCGCGCCCCGTACGCGCGATCAGGCAGACCACGGACGGCGTCGCGGTGGCGGCCGGGCCGGAGAGGCTCACCTTCGACCGACTGATCTCCTGCGCCGGTCTCGGCTCCGACCGTGTGGCGGACCTGGCGGGGGCGGGCGGAGACGTGCGGATCGTCCCGTTCCGCGGGGAGTACTACCGGCTCGCCGGCTCGGCGCGTGACCTGGTGAAGGGGCTCATCTATCCCGTGCCCGACCCCCGCTACCCCTTCCTCGGCGTCCACCTGACCCGCCGGATCGACGGGGAGGTCCTGGTGGGGCCCAACGCCGTGCCGGCGCTCGCCCTGGAGGGCTACTCGTGGCGCCGGGCCTCGGCCCGCGACCTGCGCGGCATCCTGTCCTGGCCGGGCACCCGGCGCCTGGCGGCCGAGCACTGGCGGACCGGCCTGCGCGAGGTGTACGGCTCGCTGGCCAAACGCGCCTTCGTGTCCGCCGCCCGGCGGTACGTACCCACCCTGTCCTCGCCCGACCTCGTACGCACCGGGGGCGGCGTGCGGGCACAGGCCGTGTCGCGGGACGGCGGGCTGCTCGACGACTTCGTCATCGACGTGCGCGGGCGGATCGTGCTGGTGCGCAACGCGCCCTCACCCGCGGCGACGAGCAGCCTCGCCATCGCCAGGCACATCGCTTTAACGGTTCCCTTAACAACCTAGGTCTAGAGTGCTGGCGCCATGGTCGCTGAATCTCCCGAAGCCCGGCTGCTGATCGTCGAGGACGAGCCGAACATCCTCGAACTGCTCGCGGCCAGCCTCCGGTACGCCGGATTCGAGGTCCACGCCGCGTCCAACGGCGGCGAGGCGGTCGCCGCGGCCCGGCGGCACCGCCCGGACCTGATCGTCCTCGACGTCATGCTGCCCGACATGGACGGGTTCGACATCGTGCGCAGGCTGCGCGGCGGCGGCAGCCACACCCCTGTGGTCTTCCTCACGGCGCGGGACGCCACCGAGGACAAGATCCGGGGCCTGACACTCGGCGGCGACGACTACGTGACCAAGCCGTTCAGTCTGGAGGAGGTCGTCGCCCGCATCCGGGCCGTGCTGCGCCGCACCGCCGGGGACCCGCTGGTCGCCCCGCCGCGGCTGACCTTCGCCGACATCGAGCTGGACGAGGAGTCCCACGAGGTCTGGCGCGGCGGCCGGGCCGTCTCCCTGTCGCCGACGGAGTTCAAGCTGCTGCGTTACTTCATGTGCAACACCGGCCGGGTGCTGTCCAAGGCCCAGATCCTCGATCACGTGTGGGACTACGACTTCCGCGGCGACGCCGGGATCGTCGAGTCGTACGTGTCGGTGCTGCGGCGCAAGCTCGACACCGACCATTCCCGGGCCCAGTCCCGGCTCATCCACACGCTGCGCGGCGTCGGCTACGTCATGCGGACACCACCCGCCGGTGCCTGAGCCGTGCCGGGGCGTACGCCGCTGCGGATCCGGCTCAGCGCCGCCATGCTCGCGCTGGTCGCGGTCGCCCTCGCGGTCGTCGGTGTGGGCAGCGTCTCGGTGCTGCGCGACTACCTGGTCAGCCGGGTCGACATGCAGGTCGGCATGCTGGCGCACGAGACCGAGATCCGGCTCGGCCGCGGCCCCGCCGCGTTCGCACGGCTCAGGCTGCCGCCCGAGGGACGGGTGGAGATTCGCGACACCGGCGGCGGGACGGTGCTCGCGCAGGCGGGCATGGGCGTGGAGGACCTGCCGGGTCCCGGCGCCGTGACCTCCCAGAGCCCGGTGACGGTTCCGGCGGTGTCGGGCGACGGCCGGTGGCGGGCCCGGGTGGTGCCCGTCGACGGCCTGGGCACGGTGGTCGTCGCGGTGGACATGGCCTCGGTCGGGCAGATCACCGGGCGGCTCACCCTCATCGAGGCGCTGGTCGGCGGCGCCCTGATGGTCGTGCTCGCCGTCGTCGGCGTCGTGATCGTAGGGCGCAGCCTGCGGCCCCTTGCGGAGATCGAGGCGACCGCCGACGCCATCGCCCGGGGAAAGCTCGGCAGCCGGATCCCCGACCGCGACCCGCGCACCGAGGTCGGGCGGCTCGCCCGCGCCCTGAACGGCATGCTCGCCCAGATCGAGGCGGCGTTCCAGGCCCGGGCGGCCTCCGAGACGGCGGCCAGGGAGTCCGAGGCCAAGGCGCGGGAGTCCGAGGTCAAGGCGCGGGAGTCGGAGGCGCGCATGCGCCGCTTCGTGGCCGACGCCTCGCACGAACTGCGCACGCCGCTCACCTCGATCAGGGGATTCGCCGAGTTCCACCGGCAGGTGCCGGACGCCGACGTCACCCGGCTGATGTCGCGCATCGAGAGCGAGGCCGCCCGCATGGGCCTGCTGGTGGACGACCTGCTGCTGCTCGCCCGGCTCGACCAGCAGCGCCCGCTGCGCATGCAGCCCGTGGACCTGCTGGCCCTGGCGGCCGACGCGGTCCACGACGCCAGGACCCTCTGCCCCGACCGCGGCGTCTCGCTCGTGGTCGAGGGGGACGCGGCGCTGATCGTCTCGGGTGACGAGGTGCGGCTGCGGCAGGTCGTGGGCAACCTGATGAGCAACGCCAGGACCCACACGCCCGAGGGAACGCCGATCACCGTACGCGTCGGAAGCCGGGACGGCACGGCGTACATCGAGGTGGCGGACAAGGGGCCCGGCCTCACCCCCGAGCAGGCCGCCCGCGTCTTCGAGCGGTTCTACCGCGCCGACCCCTCCCGTACGCGGCCGTCCGGGGGCAGCGGCCTGGGTCTCGCGATCGTGCAGTCCCTCGTCGAGGCTCACGGCGGCGACGTCGGCGTGGAGACCGCCCCCGGCGCCGGCGCCGCCTTCCGCGTCACCCTCCCTCTCGCCCCCGAAGCCCGCCCCTGACCGGCATGCGGCTCTCAGGGAAGCAACTGCAGAGCGGCGACGTGGCGGGGCCGCACAATGCTGAAATGACGCCGATCCAACGTGGCGACCGCAGGCAGGCCGAGCCGCTCGGCGATGGCGATCACGGACGCGTCAACCGCGCCCAGCGGGAGATTCCTGTAGAGCCGTACGAGCTCCGCAATGCGCGTCACGTCTTTCTGCTCAAGGGAGACCAGCTCCAGTTCGCCGCTCTCGATCGAAGTCAGAAAGGCGGCCTCTGCCAGGGCGCCCGATACTTCTCTACGAGCCAGCACACTTCCACGACCACGGTCACCGGAACCAACAGCGGCCCCGGGGCGGTCTGCAGAAGATCGGCGCACCGCGCATGGTCCTTGTCGTCGGCGTCCAGCGCCGCGACCAGGGGGCCCGTATCGAGAAGGATTGTCACATCGGACGATTCAACCCCTCGCGGAGCACCTCTTCATGGCGTTCCGCCAGATCGCCGACTCCCGACTTCATAGCGCCGATGAGCGACAACCGTCGTCGGCTCTCTTGCTCCGCATCTGAGCGGTCTGGGCTTTCGTTCGCCTCGACCAGTCGGAGCACGGTCGCATGCAGATCGCGGACCTGCTCGGGCCGCAGCCTGTCCACCAGAGCGTGCAGATCCTCGTAATCATGCGCCGCGGTCATGGGCACAGTGTACGTCGTCGTCATCCACGAACCAGGTTCACGCACACCTCTTCGGCCGACTCCCGCACCTCTGGGGCCATCGGCTCTTCAACGCGATAGCCTCCGGTGCGTTCGACGATCGGCTGCCCCTCGTCCACAGGCGTGTCGCCGGTGAAAAGGGGCAGTAAGCCGGAGGTCAGCGGGCGGTGGGGAAGCCTTCGTCGGGGAAGGCGGTGGAGGCGGCGGGGAGGACGACCTGGTCTCCTTCGGAGAGACCGTCGGTGATCTCCACCTGAGTGTCGCCGCGTACGCCGACCTTGACCGTCCGCCGTGTCTGGGTTCCGTCGTTGGTCACCGTGACCACGGCCGTGCCGTCGTCCTGGAGGCGTACGGCCTGTGAGGGGACGTAGAGCGCGTCGGCCGCCTCGCCGGTCGTCACCCGCACGGTGGCGCTCTGCCCCAGCAGCAGCCGGGCGGGGCGGTTCGCCAGGTCGATCGTCACGCCGTAACGGACCAGCCGGTTGGAGGTGGTCGCGGTCGGGTCGATATGGGCGACCGTTCCGGCGTACTCCCGTCCCGGCTGCGTGGACAGCGTGACCGTGGCCGCCTGACCGGCCTTCAGGAAGCGGATGTCCGACTCGGTGAACATCGCCTGCACCTGAAGAGCGTCGAGGTCGCCGAGGGTGATGAAGGCGCCCGAGGTGTAGCGGGAGCCGGTGGTTCCCGTGATCGACAGGATCGTGCCGTCCGCCGGGGCCTTGATGCGCACGCCGGCGAGGGCCTTCTTGGCCTCGGCCAGTTCGGTCGTCGCCTGGCTGACCTGCGCCTCGGCCTGTGCCTCGGTCAGCCGGGCGCCGCCGCCCTGGCCGCCCTGGCCCGCCTGACCGCCCGGAGCGCTCTGGCCGCCGCCAAAGCCCGCACGACCCTGCGTGCCGCCACCCTGCCCCTGCCGGCTCCGCCCCTGTGCGCCCTGCTCCTGTGAGCCCTGTCCCTGGCCGCCCTGGCCGGGCGCACACGTGGAGGAGGAACCGCTGGGGGAGGGGATCGGCTTGGCGGAGGGCTGCTGTGCCGGTGCCGTGGGCAGGATCGACACGCTCACCCCGGGATTCGGCGTGGCAGCTCCGCCGTCCGCGGGGGCCGAACGGTGCGTCGCGGACGGTTTCGCGCGCGGACGCGGCGTGTGTGCGGGGGCGGGACTGGGCTCGGGCTTCGGGCCGCCGTGGTCACCTCCGTGGTCACCGCCCCGGTACGCCGCGAGGGCCACGCTCGCCGCGGTCGTCATCTTGCCGCCCGTACGGCCGGTCGGCCGGCTCGATGGCCGGGAGGTCGGCTGCCCCGAAGGCTGTGCGGTGGGACGCGGAGACGGCTGCCCCGAAGTCCGCCCTGAAGGCTGTGCGGTGGGACGCGCGGAGGATGTCGGACACACGACCGGGCCGCCGCTCCCTGAGCCGCCCTCGTTCCCCGGCCTCGCTCCGGGGCCCGCTGCGCCGGAGGTGCCGGCCCCGCCCGCGCCGCCCGCACCGGTTCCGCCGCCGGACGTCCCGGCCCCCGCGCCGCCGGCCCCGGACGCGGCGGCTCCCGTGCCCGTTCCGCCGCCGGAGACGCCGCCTCCGGTGGCGGTGCCGTTCTTGACGTCGTCGAGGGTCTCCTGGGCGGCGGCGAGGGCGGCCTTGGCGGCCTCGTAGTTCTCCCTGGCGATGGTGTCGTCGACCCGGGCGAGGACCTTGCCCCGGCGGACCTTCTCGCCCACCTTGACGTAGACCTTCTCGACCGTGCCCTCCGCTCCGAACGCGAGATCGCGCACGCCGGTGTCGACGGTGTTGCCGGCGGCCGAGACGTACGACGCGACCGTGCCCCGCCTGACAGACGCGAGCGCGATCCGATCGGCCACGGAGGTGTCGCCGCCACTGGCGGAGATCACGGCGACGCTCGCGATGACGATCCCCGCCAGCGCGAGCCCTCCGACGCGGAGTGGAGTGCTCGATCTCATGGCGGCCATCCTGCTGACGCCACGTGACCGGTGGCTTGGCCGTACCTGAGAGTTGTCTGTGGATGCGGACCCGGACGCGGACCCGGACGCGGACCCGGACGCGGACTGTCAGCAAACCCTCAGCATCGGCCTAGGTTGCCCGCAGCGGAGTTTGCCATGGTTCGACGTCGTGAAGCTGTCGACGAAGCGCAGGACGCTGATCATCAACGGCGTCCTGGTGGTACTGCTGCTCGGCGGGATCGCGGCGGCCTGGGCATCCGTGGGGGACGACACCTCCGGAGACGGCGCCGCGCCGCTGACGACCCGGGTGACCCGTGGGACCGTGCTCGCCTCGGTATCGGCCTCCGGTTCCGTCGAGAGCGCCCGGACGCGCGCCCTCGCTTTCGGCACCAACGGCACCGTCGAGGCCGTACTGGTCGAGACCGGCGACCGGGTCAAGAAGGGACAGGTGCTCGCGCGCATCGACGACACCGCTGCCCGGGAGAGCCTGGAGGCGGCCCGGGCGAGCCTGGACGCCGCGGAGGAGGCCGACACCTCGACGGCCTCGGGCTACTCGCAGTACATCAACGCGCGAGACGCCTACCGGTCGGCGAAGCGGGCGCTGGCGGGCACGGTGATCAAGGCGCCGTTCGCGGGGGTCGTCACGGCGGTCAACGGGGCCGTCGGCGGCTCGTCCGGCGCGTCGGGCGGGTCCTCGCAGGGCGGCCAGGCGCAGTCGCAGAACGGGTCCGCGGGGTCCACAGGCTCCGCGGGGTCCTCCGGGTCCGCCGGCTCCGGCGGTTTCATCGAGATCACCGACCCCGCCCGCCTGCTGATCGTGGGGAACTTCACCGAGGCCGACGTCAGCAGGATCAAGGTCGGCCAGGCGGCGACGGTGAGCTTCGACGCCCTCGCCGGGGTCACCGCCGCCGGCAAGGTGACGGTGGTCGATCCGCAGCCGCAGACCAACAACAACGTCGTCCAGTACGCCGTGACGATCTCGCTGACCGACGTGCCCTCCACCGTACGGCTCGGGCAGACGGCCACCGCACGGGTGACCGTGGGCGAGGCGGCCGACGTGCTCACGGTGGCCTCCTCGGCGGTCACCACGGCGGGCGGCCAGACCACCGTGACGGTGCTGGAGAACGGCAGGCAGGTCGTGAAGAGGGTGGAGGCCGGTCTCAAGGGCGACACCACCACCGAGATCAAGTCGGGGCTCCAGGAGGGCGACCAGGTGGTGCGGCCCCAGGCGTCGACGACCGGCGGAGGCGGGGGCATCCAGTTCCCCGGCGGCGGAGGCGGGTTCGGCCGCGGCTTCGGCGGCGGTGGCGGTGGCGGTGGCGGCGGAGGCAACCGATGAGGCCCGGGCCGCCGCCGGCGCTCGACCCCCCTGTGCTCGACCCCCCTGTGCTCGACCCCCCTGTGCTCGATCTGGGCCACGTCACCAAGGTGTACGGCGAGGGCGAGACCGCGGTGCGCGCGCTGCGCGGCGTGTCGCTCAGGGTGGAGCGCGGCGACTACGTCGCGATCATGGGTGCCTCCGGCTCCGGCAAGTCCACGCTGATGAACATCATCGGCTGCCTCGACGTCCCCTCCGGCGGGACCTACCACCTCGACGGCACAGACGTGGGCGGGCTCGAGGAGCGGCGGCTCGCGATCGTCCGCAACCGCAAACTCGGCTTCGTGTTCCAGTCGTTCAACCTCATCCCCCGGATGAGCGCGCTCGCCAACGTCGAGCTTCCCCTGGCGTACGGCGGGGTCAGGGCCGCGGAGCGGCGCCGCAGGGCGCTGGCCGCGCTCGACCGGGTCGGGCTCGCCGAGCGCGTCCACCACCAGCCCAACGAGCTGTCCGGCGGCCAGCAGCAGCGGGTGGCGGTGGCCCGCGCGCTCGTCACCGCGCCGACCCTGCTGCTGGCCGACGAGCCCACGGGCGCTCTCGACAGCAAGTCCAGCGAGGACGTCATGAACATCTTCGACCGTCTCAGCGCGAGCGGCCGGACCCTGGTCGTCATCACGCACGAGGAGGAGGTCGCCGCGCACGCCAAACGGGTCGTCCGCCTCATGGACGGCCGGATCGTGGAGGACGTGCGCACCACGCCGGTCGGCAACCCGCCCCCGCGGCTCGCGGAGGTGGCCTCGTGAACGCCGCGGAGGTCCTGCGGTTCGCGCTGCGCGGCCTGGCCGCGAACAAGATGCGCAGCGCGCTGACCATGCTCGGCATCCTGATCGGCGTCGCCGCGGTGATCCTGCTGGTCGCGATCGGCGAGGGGTCGTCCCGGCAGATTCAGCAGAACATCCAGCGGCTCGGGGCCAACTCGCTGACCGTCACGCCCTCCACCTCGGGTGGCGGGGGTGGCCCCGGCGGTTTCGCCCGCGACGCCGGCGGGGGAGGCGGCGGCCAGGCCGGGCGGCAGAACACCGGCCCGCGCACCCAGGCCAAGGACCTCACCGTCGACGACGCACGGGCGCTGGCCGACCCGGCGAACGCCCCCTCGGTCAAGAGCGTCTCGCCGGTCGTGACGGCGCAGTCCCAGAGCGCCGCGTACGAAGGGGCGAGCCACTCGATCGGCCAGCTCGTGGGCACCTACCCGAGCTACTTCGAGGCGTCGAACAAGCCGGTGGTCAAGGGCTCCTACTTCTACAACGACGACGTGCTCGCCGCGCGCAAGGTCGTGGTGATCGGGCAGACGGTGGCCGAGAACCTGTTCGGCACGGTCGACCCCCTCGGCAGGCAGATCACGGTGTCGGGCGTGCCGTTCACCGTCGTCGGCGTGCTGAAGGAGGCCGGCTCGTCCGGGTTCCAGGACGCCGACGACGTGGCGATCGCCCCGCTGCCCGCGGTACAGCAGAGCCTGACCGGGTTCGGGCCGCTGGGGCAGATCCTCGTGCAGGCCAAGAGCGCCGAGGCGGTCGACGCCGCGCAGAGCGAGGTCACCGAGGTGCTCAACCAGCGGCACGGCATCACCGGCTCGGCGAGCGCCGACTACCGCATCCTCAACCAGGCGGCCCTGCAGGAGACGGTCAGCGCGGCGACCGGGACGTTCACGGTCCTGCTCGGCGCGGTGGCCGCGATCAGCCTGCTCGTCGGCGGTATCGGCATCACGAACATCATGCTCGTCACGGTCACCGAGCGGACCAGGGAGATCGGCATCCGTAAGGCGATCGGCGCGCCGAAGGGCGCGATCCTCGGCCAGTTCCTCGCCGAGGCGACGATGCTCAGCCTCGTCGGCGGCCTCCTGGGCGTGCTGATCGCCGTGATCGGCGCCCAGTTCACGATCGCGGGCGTGCGGCCGGTGATCGTCCCGGCGTCGATCGCGCTGGCGCTCGGCGTCTCGGTCGTGATCGGCCTGTTCTTCGGCAGCTATCCCGCCAACCGCGCCGCCGGGCTGCGGCCGATCGAAGCCCTGCGCTTCGAGTGACGGCCGGACCCGTGGAAGGGAGATTGATGTGAGCAGGAACGACACCGAGGAGCTTCTGGAGACCTCGCCGTTCGACGACGACCTCCAGGAGGTGCTGACGGCGCGTCCCGCGCGGGCGGGCGGGTCGAAGCTGACGCTCGCCCTGGCCGGGGGCGTCCTGCTCGTGGCCGGGCTGCTCCTCGGCATCCAGGTGCAGAAGCTCCTGGGCGGCTCCGCACCGGGCCGGGTGCCGTCCCGTGCGGCCGGCCCGGGGGCGTACGCCGGCGCAGGTCAGGCCCCCGCGGGCGGTGGGTACGCAGGAGGCGCGGGCGGTGGCTTCGGCGGCGCGGGCGCAGGGGCAGAGTCCGGTGGCATGACCTTCGGGACGGTCAAGCTCGTCGACGGCGACAAGATCTACGTCCAGACCCCGAACGGCGGCGTGGTCACGGTGACCACGTCGGGCGAGACCAAGGTCCAGGTCAGCCGGGCGGGGAAGGTCTCCGACCTCAAGCCGGGCAGCTTCGTCACCGTCGCGGGCGCCGCCGATGCCCAGGGTCAGGTGGCGGCGACGGCGGTCACGCAGGGCTCGCCCATGGGCAGGAGGGCGGGATCGTGACCACGGAGGGCCGTCTGCTGGTCGTCGACGACGAGCCCGACATCAGGGAACTGCTGTCGGCGAGCCTGCGGTACGCCGGGTTCGAGGTGATCACCGCGGGCACCGGCCGGGAGGCGGTCCAGATCGCCGCCAAGGTGCGCCCCGATCTGATCGTGCTCGACGTCATGCTGCCGGACCTGGACGGCTTCGCCGTCTCCGACCGGCTGCAGGCCTCCGGGCGGCGGGTCCCGGTGCTGTTCCTCACCGCCAGGGACGCGACCGAGGACAAGATCGCCGGGCTGGGCTGCGGCGACGACTACGTCACCAAGCCGTTCAGCCTGGAGGAGGTGCTCGCGCGCATCCGGGCCGTGCTGCGCCGCACGCGCGGCGGGGACGCCGCTCCCGCCCGGCTGCGCGTCGCCGACCTGGAGCTCGACGAGGACTCCCACCAGGTCTGGCGCGGCGGCGCCCTCGTACGGCTGTCGCCCACCGAGTTCAAGCTGCTGCACTACTTCATGGCCAACCAGGGCCGGGTGCTGTCGAAGGCACAGATCCTCGACCACGTCTGGCACTACGACTTCGGCGGCGACCACAACGTGGTCGAGTCGTACGTCTCCTATCTCCGGCGCAAGGTCGACACCACCGAGCCCAAGCTGATCCACACGCTCCGCGGCGTCGGCTATGTCCTCCGTGCGCCGCGTCACTGACCTGCTCCGTTCCGGCGGAGCGGCCGGCGTCCGCCGGGTGCCGCGCCCGCTGAGCGGCGGTGAGCTGCGGCGGCGGGTCGCGCGGACCCCGCTGTGGCTGCGGCTCGTCGCGGGGACGCTGCTGCTGGTGACGCTCGCGATCGCGCTGACCGGCGGTTTCGCCGTCCAGCTCCTGCGGGGCTACCTGGTGCAGCGGGTCGACACGCAGCTCACGGCCGTCGGCCGGCGCCCGGCCGAGCCGCCTCCCGCCCAGGCCGCCAATGCCGTGTCCCGGCCGCCGAGGCAGTTCGGGTCGTTCTACATCGTCGTGCTCGACCAGTACGGCACCGTGGTCCGCACCGTCCAGGAGCCGCCGAACGCCGACCCGCCGCCCGCGCTGCCCAGGCCACGCCAGGACCGGGGACGGTGGCTGTTCACGGTGGAGTCCCCTTCGGGGGTGCTGTGGCGGGCGATCGCCGTACGCGAACAGGACGGCACCCGGTTCCGCGTCGCCGCCATCAGCCTGGCCGACATCGACGGCACGGTCTCCCAGCTGGAGGCGATCGTCGTCGGGGTCGGCCTCGCCGTGCTCGTCGCGCTCGGGGTCGCCTGTTACTGGCTCGTACGGCGCAGCCTGCGCCCGCTGGGGGAGATCGAGAGGACGGCGGAGGCGATCGCGGCCGGCGACCTGTCGCGGCGCGTCCCGCTCCGGCACCGGCGCACGGAGATGGGCCGTCTCGGCCGGTCCATCAACGGCATGCTCACCCAGATCGAGACGGCGTTCCGCGAGCGGGAGGCGTCGCAGGAGCGGATGCGCCGGTTCATGGCCGACGCCTCCCACGAGCTGCGCACCCCGCTCACCTCGATCCGCGGCTTCGCCGAGCTGTACCGCCAGCAGAGTTCGCAGGACCCCGTTGTGCTGCTGCGCCGCATCGAGGACCAGGCCGTACGCATGGGCCTGCTCGTGGACGACCTGCTGCTGCTCGCCCGGCTCGATGAGCAGCGCCCCCTCGAACGCCGCCCGGTCGACGTGCTCAGCCTCGCGGCGGGGGTGGTGCTCGACGCGCAGACGCTCGCGCCGGACCGGGAGATCGATCTGCTGCGGCTGGACGACTCGGAGGAGCCGGTGCGGGTGCTCGGCGACGAGGCGCGGCTGCGCCAGGTCGTCGGCAACCTCGTCGGCAACGCCCTGCGGCACACTCCCGCGGGCACCGCCTTCCGCGTGGGCGTGGGCCTCGTGCCCGGATCGCAGGCGCTGATCGAGGTGGCCGACGACGGCCCGGGCCTGGCCTCCGGCGACGCCGAGCGCGTCTTCGAGAGGTTCTACCGCGCCGATCCCGCGCGCAGCCGGTCGGACTCCGGCGGCACGGGACTCGGGCTGTCCATCGCCGCCGCCCTCGTCCAGGCCCACGGCGGCACCATCACGGCCGACGGCGAGCCCGGCCGCGGCGCGGTGTTCCGCGTCCGCCTCCCCGCGTGCCCGCCCGAAGAAAGGCTAGGGTGATCCCCCTTGCGATACCTGTCCATCGCGGTCGCCGCAGCGGCTCTGGCGGTCACGGTGACCGGCTGCGGCGGCGGTGACGACACCGCCGCCACGACCACCACGCGGGCCGCGGGCGGCGGTTCGAGCGCCGACCCCCGGGCGGCGTTCACCGAGTGCCTGCGCGAGAACGGCGTCACACTCCCCAGCGGGCGTCCTTCGGGCATGCCGAGCGTGCGGCCCAGCGGCAGACCCAGCGGGGGCTTCGGCGGGTTCCGGTCGATGGATCCCGCGACGAGCAAGGACTTCGAGGCGTGCCGCTCCCTCATGCCGCAAGGCGGTCAGGGCGGGTTCGGCGGCCGGCGCGGCGTCGATCCGCAGGCCCTGCAGGCGTTCCGCACCTGCATGAAGGACAACGGCGCCGAGTTGCCCGACGGCGGGCGCGTGCGCGGTCTGGCCACCTCGGACCCGAAGGTGGCCAAGGCCTACGACAAGTGCAAGGTCCTGCTGCCCACTCCCACTGCCACGCCCGGTGCCTGAGGGCGGCTGATTCGCGGGCCCTCCTCGGGGAAGGTCGGGAGTTATGGCGGGGAACGACAGGCTGCGGGCCACCCTGGAGAGCCTGCGGCGTCACCTCGATCAGGACCTGTTTCCCCTGGAGATCGGGGACGCCGCGACCGACCGGCGCGTCCTGGTGGAGTTGCGCGGGCAGCTCGACGACTACCTGCTGCCCCGTCTTGCGGCGATCGACGCGCCGCTGCTCGCTGTGGTGGGCGGCTCCACCGGGGCGGGCAAGTCCACCCTGGTCAACTCGCTGGCCGGGGTGATCGTGACCGAGCCCGGGGTGCTGCGGCCCACCACGCTCGCCCCGACTCTGGTGTGCAACCCCGCCGACGCCGCCTGGTTCACCTCCACCACGGTCCTGCCCGGGCTGGCCAGGGTGACGGGAGGGGTGGCCGGCGGGGGACGCGGCGAGCCGGGCACCCTGCGGATCGCCCCCGTGAAGGGACTGCCTCCCGGGCTGGCGCTGCTCGACGCCCCCGACATCGACTCGATCGTCACGGCCAACCGCGAGCTGGCCGCGCAACTGCTCGCCGCGGCCGACCTGTGGTTGTTCGTCACGACCGCCGCGCGGTACGCCGACGAGGTGCCGTGGAGCTTCCTGCGCCTGGCCAGGGAGCGGAGCACGGCGCTCGCGGTGATCCTCCAGCGGGTTCCGGCCGAGGCGTGCGAACCCGTGGCCGCCGACCTGACCCGGCTGCTGCGGGACAACGGCCTGGGCGGCACGCCGTTGTTCACCGTCCCGGAGCTGGAGCTGCCGTCGGAGCGGGCCCGGCTGCCCGCCCACGTCGTGCAGCCGATCGCGACCTGGCTCGCCGACCTTTCGGTGGACGCCAAGGCCCGGGCGGAGGTCGTACGGCGGACCCTGACCGGGGCCCTGGACAGCCTGGGCACCCGGGTGCCCGACCTGGCCGACCGGGTGGAGCGCCAGCGGGCGGGCATCACCGAGCTGCGCGACATCGCGAGCAGGGCGTACGACGTGGCGATGTCGGCCTTCGACGACGGGATGCGCGACGGCAGGCTGCTGCGCGGCGAGGTGCTGGCCCGCTGGCAGGACTTCGTCGGCACCGGCGACCTGATGCGCTCGCTGGAGTCGCGGATCGGCTGGCTGCGCGACCGCCTCGCCGCCGCGTTCCGGGGCCGCCCGGCGCCGGACAGGGAGCTGCGGGTGGCGCTGGAGAGCGGGGTGGAGTCGCTGATCCGCGCCACCGCGGACGGTGCCGCCGAGCGGGCCGTCGAGGCGTGGCTGGCCCTGCCCGCCGGGCGCGACCTGCTGGACAAGTCCGGCGTCACCGTCTCCGGGCGGCTCGGCCGCGCCTCGCCGGATCTGCCCCGCCGGGCCGGTGAGGCCGTACGCGCCTGGCAGGGGCACGTGCTCGACCTCGTCCGCTCGGAGGGCGCCGACCGGCGCACGCTCGCCAGGGCGGCGTCGTTCGGCGTGAACAGCCTCGGCGTGCTGATCATGCTGGCCGTGTTCTCCACGACCGGCGGGATCACCGGCATCGAGCTGGGCATCGCCGGCGGCACCGGCGTGCTCAGTCAGAAGCTGCTCGAAGCCGTCTTCGGCGACCAGGCCGTACGCACGCTGACGCAGGAGGCCCGGGAGGACCTGCGGCGGCGCGTCCGCGCGCTGCTCGACGAGGAACGCGCCCGCTTCACCTCCCTGGTGGAGGGGCTGGGCCCGGCGCCGGAGACGTCCGCCCGGCTGCGGGAGGCCGCCAAGGCCGTACAGGAGAGGGGCGTCCTGTGAAGCTCCCGCGCAGGAAGGCGGAGGTGCCGCTGGACGACCGCCTGGAGGCGCTCGCGGAGGCCGCCGACCTGGCGGAGGGCCGGCTCGGCCAGGAGGCCGTGGACCACGCGCGCGCCGTCGTCGCCCGCGCCGGGGTACGGCGCGGCCTGTCGGTGGACCACACCGCGGTCGCCCTCGCCGGGGCGACGGGGAGCGGTAAGTCGTCGCTGTTCAACGCCCTGTCCGGGACCGACCTCGCGACGGTGGGGGTGACCCGGCCGACGACCGCCAAGGCGCAGGCGGCCCTGTGGGGCACCGGCGGCGCGGGGCCGCTGCTCGACTGGCTCGACGTCCCCCTGCGCCACACCGTCGAGGGCGACGCGTCGGGGCTGATCCTGCTGGACCTGCCCGACCACGACTCCATCGAGCTGGCCCACCGCAGGGAGGTCGACCGCCTGGTCGGCGTGGTGGACTTGCTGGTCTGGGTGCTCGACCCGCAGAAGTACGCCGACGCGGCCGTGCACGAGCGCTACCTGCGCCCGCTCGCCCGGCACCGGGACGTCATGGTCGTCGTGCTCAACCAGGTGGACCGGCTGCCCGAACGCTCGGTCAAGCGCTGTCTCGACGACCTGCGCGGCCTGCTGGCGGCGGACGGGCTCGAGGGGGTTACGGTGCTGGGCGTCTCCGCCCGCACCGGCGAGGGCGTCCCCGAACTGCGGGCGCTGCTCGACCGTGAGATCTCCCGCCGCCGCGCCTGGTCGTCGCGGCTCGCCGCCGACGTGGCCTCGGCCGCCGCCGGGCTCTGGGCGGCCACCCGGCCCCCGGCCGCCCGGGAACCGGAGCCGGGCGCCGTGGCGCTCCCGGCAGGCACGCGGGAGGCGAGGGCGGCGGCCGTCGCCGCGTCGCCGCCTCCGGCCCCATCGCGCGTGACGGCCGAGGCCCCGCCCCCGCCGGGACGGGTGGCGGTGCCGGAGGTCGCCGTCGGCGGGGCGCTGACGCGGGCGCTGGCGCAGGCGGCCGGGGCGCCCGTCGCGGTCGAGGCGGTCGCGAAGTCGCACCGGCACCGCTCGGTCGCCGCGACGGGCTGGCCGGTGACGCGCTGGCTGCGCAGGCTGCGGCCCGATCCGCTGCGCCGTCTGCACCTGACCGGGGGAGCCCGCTCTTCGCTGCCCGCGGCCACCGCCGTCGAGGTCTCGGCCCTGGACATCGCCCTGCGGGACGTCGGGGCCGCCGCGTCGGAGGCGGTGCCCGAGCCGTGGGCGACGGCCGTACGGCACGCGGCGCGGTCGCGGTCGGAGGAGCTGACCGACGCCCTGGACCGCACGGTCGCCGCGGCCACCTCGGGCGGCGTCTCCAAAGCCCCTCGATGGTGGCGCGTGGCGGGAACGGCGCAGTGGCTGACCGTCGCCGCGATGGCCGCGGGCGCGATCTGGCTGCTCGTGCGCTTCGCGCTGAACTACCTCATGCTGCCCGAGCTCCCCACCCCCACGCTCGGCCGGGCACCGTGGCCGACCGTGCTCCTGCTGGGCGGCGCGCTGGCGGGAGTGCTGATCGCGCTGCTGTGCCGGGTGTTCGCCTGGATCGGCGGACGGCGCAGGGCGCGCAGAGCCGCGAAGGCGTTGCGCGCCGGCATCGAACGGGTCGCCGGGGCGCTGATCGTCGCACCCACCAGGGACGAACTCGCCCGCTACGCCAGATTCGCCGACCGCGTGTCGCTCGCCGCCTCGTGATTCGCGCCTGCCATGAGGCGGCAGGCGCGTGACAGCGGTCTGGCAGCGCGGCCCGGCATGGTCGGGGCATGCGCGAAGACACCGGCGTACTGATCGCCGGAGCCGGCCCGACCGGGCTCACCCTCGCCGTGGACCTGGCCCGGCGGGGCGTCGCCTGCCGGATCGTCGAGCGGGCGCCCGAGCCCGCGGCCGGCTCCAAGGGCAAGGGCCTGCAGCCGCGCACGCTGGAGGTCTTCGACGACCTCGGCGTGATCGGCCCGATCTGTGGTTCTCCCTCTATCGGGTCAACATCCGCCTCGCCGACCGCTACCGCTCCGGCCGGGTCCTCCTGGCCGGGGACGCCGTCCACGTGCACCCGCCGGCGGGCGGCCGTGGGCTCAACACCGGTGTCCAGGACGCCTACAACCTGGGCTGGAAGCTCGCCCGGGTGCTCGCGGGCGCGCCGGAGACGCTGCTGGACACCCACGAGGAGGAGCGCAGGCCCGTCGCCGCCCGGGTGCTCGGGCTCAGCTGTCCGCCGGTCCCGTCCCGCACGTCGCACCCGGTCCGCGGGTGCGCGCGTACGAGGTCGCCGAGCCCTACGGCGGCGAGCGTTACACCCTCGTCCGGCCGGACGGGTACGCCGGGGTCTCCACCTCCTCGCCCGGGGAGCTCGCCGCCTACCTGGCCATGGTGTGAACTACGAGCGCTCGTCCGGGCGTACGGCGTGGGCGGGGTCGGGGCTCGGGACGCCGTCCGCGCCGAGATCGGCGCGGCGGGACTCGATCTGGCGCGGTCCCAGCTCGCTGTCCTCGGCCGCCGCCCTCGCCTCCGCGGCGGCCCGCTCGGCCTCGGCGACGGCCTCGTCGCCCGCCGTCCTCCGCTCGTGCTCCCTGCCGTCCGTCACGGTGGCCCGGCTCGCGGGCAGCGACTCGGTGAACGCCTTCGACAACGTGTTGAGCGCCGAGGTGACCTCGCTCGGGATCACCCACATCGTGTTGCCCTGGCCCTGGGCGAGCTGCGGCAGCACCTGGAGGTACTGGTAGGCGAGCAGCTTGGGGTCGGGGTCGTTGCGGTGGACGGCCTGGAACACCTCGTCGATCGCCTGCGACTGACCCTGGGCCTTGAGGATCTGCGAGGTGCGCTCACCCTCGGCGCGCAGGATCGCGCTCTGCTTCTCACCCTCTGCCGTGAGGATCTGCGACTGCCGCTGGCCCTCGGCCGTGAGGATCGCCGCGCGCTTGTCCCGCT
Source organism: Microbispora sp. H10836 (assembly GCF_012999525.1). Classification (NCBI taxonomy): domain Bacteria; kingdom Bacillati; phylum Actinomycetota; class Actinomycetes; order Streptosporangiales; family Streptosporangiaceae; genus Microbispora; species Microbispora sp. H10836. Next base: position 83,101 of record NZ_JABBWU010000021.1, on the reverse strand, counting down.
CGGCGCGCATCTGCTTCTCCATGGCGTCCTTGATGGTCTTCGGCGGGTCGATCGCCTTGATCTCGACCCGGTTGACCCGGATGCCCCACTTCCCGGTGGCCTCGTCGAGCACGCCGCGCAGCTGACTGTTGATCATGTCGCGCGAGGTGAGCGTCTTCTCCAGGTCCATGCCGCCGACCACGTTGCGCAGCGTCGTGACGGTGAGCTGCTCGACGCCCTGGATGAAGTTGGCGATCTCGTACTCCGCCGCCCGGGGATCGGTGACCTGGAAATACAGCACCGTGTCGATGTCCACGACGAGGTTGTCCTCGGTGATGACCGGCTGGGGCTTGAACGACACCACCTGCTCGCGCAGGTCCAGCAGCGGGCGGACCCGGTCGATGTACGGGATGACGAAGTTCAGGCCGGGGCCCAGCGTGCGGTAGTACCTGCCCAGGCGCTCGACGTTGCCGGCTCTGGCCTGGGGCACGATCCGGACCGCCCGCAGCACCGTCAGGATCGCGACGAACGCGATGACGATTCCGGCGATCAGTGCTCCGTCCATGATCACTCCCGGGGATAGACGAGGGCGGTGGCGCCCTCGATCTCTATGACGTCGACCGTGGCCCCTGGCGGGATCACGAGCGTTTCGTCGTACGCTCGGGCCGACCACTCCTCCCCGCCGATGCGCACCCGGCCGTCCCTGCCCGTGACCTCCTTGGTCACGTACGCGGACTTGCCGATGAGCGCCGGCACGCCGAAGCGCTTCGGTGGCGGCTGCTTGATGTGCCGGAGCGCGATCGGGCGCACCCCGGCGAGGCCGGCGACGGAGGCGATGACGAACACGGCGAGCTGGATCGCCGGCGGCAGCCCGACGACCGCGACCACGGTCGTGAGCAGGGCCGCGATAGACAGCAGTCCCAACGCCGCGGTCAGCGTGAAGATCTCCGCGACGCCCAGCACCGCCGCCAGGATGAGCCATACGATCCAGGAGTCCATTGCCGCCTCCATAGCAATGAACGAACACCGCTCGGGTCTGGTTCCTCCTCAAACCTAACGCGTACGGCCGCGCTATCCCAGGGCGCGGGGTCTCACGCTGAGACGGACACCGGGGCCGCGGTGACGCGGAACTCGTTGCCCTCCGGGTCGGCCATCATGATGTGGTCGTCGAAGGCCTCCAGGATCGTGCCGCCCGCGCGCACCAGACGGGCGGCCTCCGCTCTGATCCGTTCCCACCGATCGGCCGCCGAGCCTTCTCCGGGCACGCGCACGTCGATGTGGAGCCGGTTGTCCGTCGTCCCGCGCTCGGGGACCCGGAAGATGGAGAGCCGGGGGCCGATCCCCTCGGGGTCGCAGAGCAGGGCCCCGTCGTCGTCGGCGCCGCCCGCGGGCAGGTCGAGCCGCGCGAACGACTCCTCGGCGGTGCCGTACCGGGAGGCCGGGATCTCGTCGACGTAGCCGAGCGCCGTCTTCCAGAACTCGGCGAGGAGCCTCGCGTTCTCACAGTAGAGAGTCAGGTCGATCGTCACTGCTGCCATGACTCGACGGTAATGCAGACCGCTGACTGGAGTGCGGCGGTGTCTGTCAGGAGAGCGCGGAAGGGGTCACGGCGGAAGGGGTCCGCGCGCCGTCGTGCCGCAGGGCGCTGCCCGCCAGCCACCGAGGCCAGGAGAGCTGCCAGAAGCCCCAGCCGTTGTTCCACTCCAGCTCGCGGGTCGTGCCGGTGACGACGACGGGGTCGCCGCGCAGCGCGTGCTCGTAGAACCACCGCGCCTGGTCGGGGTGGGCGTTCAGACAGCCGTGGCTGACGTTGGCCCGGCCCTGCGCCCACACGTTGTCCAGCGAGTGGACGTACTCGCCGCTGTTGGAGATCCGTACGGCGTAGTCGATGAGCTTGTCGTAGAAGCCGGGGTCGCCCTTGCGGCGGCCCGGGGACACCATGCGGACGGGGTTGCCCTTGTCCATCGTCAGGTGGATCCCGCTCGTGGTCGTGTATTCCCTCGTGGTCGCCATGCCGGCGCTGATCGGCATGCGCTGGGCCACCCTGCCGTCCTGCCGCACCACCATCTCGTGGGTGCGGGTGTCGACCGTGCTGACCATGGCCCGTCCCACGGTGAAGGCCACGCTCCTGTCGGCGGTGCCGTACGTGCCGGGGGCGGCGCGGACGCCGGCGAGATGGGCGGTCAGGCGCACGTGGCCGCCGGACGGCCACATCTTCCGGGGCCGGTAGACGACCTGGGTGGAGCTCACCCAGTGCCAGGCGCCCTCGGCGGGGCCCCGGACCTCCAGCGCCCGCTCGACCGCCGCGCGGTCCTCGACCGGCCTGGTGAACGTCACGATGATCGGCATGCCGATCCCGACGGTCTCGCCGTCGGAGGGGACGATCGAGGCGACGGCGACCTCACGGCGCGGGGTGAGCGTGCGGAACCGGCCCGCGACCTGGGCGGTGACGCCCTGGGGCCCGGTCGCGACGGCGTTGACGACGTACTGCGTGCCGGGACGCAACGTCCACGACGACCGCCACACCGTGCGGGCCGGGTCGAACGAGCCGGGCACGGGGTCGCGCCCCGCGAACGCGAGCACGCTGGTCAGCCTGCCGCCCTTCGCGCTGACGACCAGGCCCGCCTCCGGCGGGACCGCCGCCGCGCCGGAGGCCGGGGCGATCGCGATGCGCGGCGCGGGCGGCACGCGTACGGCGCAGCCCGCGACAAGCGCCGGGGCGACCACGAGCAGCACCGCGAGCAGGGCGCGGGCGGCGGGAGGCGGGGTGCGTGGCTTCACGGGCACCCAAGATAGCGAGGGGTGACGATGAGAACACGCTAAGTCGCCGGAAGGATCCTTCCCGAGACCTCACCGAGGCTGATCCCGTGCGAGGTCCACGCGGTGATCGTGACGGTGTCGCCGTCCTCCAGGAAGGTCCGGGTCTCGTTGGGCAGTTTGACCGGGTCCGCGCCGTTCCAGGTCAGCTCGATGAGTGAGCCCGGCTGCCCGATCGACGAGACCGTGCCGCTGGCGAACAGGTCGCCGGTGCGCAGACGGGCGCCGTTGACGGTCATGTGGGCGAGCATCTGGTCGGGCGTCCAGTACATGTCGCGGAACGACGGCGTCGAGACCGTCTCGCCGTTCAGATCGACGCGCAGCGTGAGGTCGAGCCCCCAGGGTGCCTGCCTGGCGAGGTACGGCAGCGGCTCGGGCTCCTGTGACCGGCCCTCGACCCTGGCCTCCTCCAGGGCGTCGAGCGGTGTGATCCACGCCGACATCGAGGTGGCGAACGACTTGCCGAGGAACGGCCCCAGCGGGACGTACTCCCACGCCTGGATGTCGCGGGCGCTCCAGTCGTTGACGAGCGCGACCCCGAAGACGTGGTCCTCGAACGCGCCGGCGCGTTCGCCGAGCCCCGTCGGCATCCCGACGACGAAGCCGACCTCCGCTTCGATGTCGAGCCGCTGCGAAGGCCCGAACGACGGCCGCTGCCCGCACGGCCGCCTGACCGGCGTCCCCGAGACGACGACGGTGCCCGCCCGCCCGTGGTAGCCGACGGGCAGGTGCCGCCAGTTGGGCTTCAGCGGCTCGTCGTCCGGGCGGAAGATCCGCCCGAGGTTCGACGCGTGCTCCAGCGAGGCGTAGAAGTCCACATAATCGGCCACCTCGACCGGCAGGTGCAGGGTCACCTCCGCCAGCGGGACCATATGGTCGCCCGTGGCCGCCGCCTCGCGGGCCCGCGCCCGCGACTCCTGCCAGGCCGCACGGCCCAGGGCCAGCAGCGGGTTGAGGCTGGGCGCCGCGTAGACGTCCCCGCCGAGGGCGGCCGCCAGGTCGAGGACGTGGTCCCCGACCCGCACGCCGACCCTTCGCGGTTCCCCGGGCCGGGAGAACACGCCGTACGGCAGGTTGCCGAGCCCGAAGCTCATCTCGCCCACGTCCACGCGTAGTCGGTGTCCTCGCACGCGAGGGCGGCCGGACCGAGATCGAGCGGGCGGAACGTGTCGAGCATGACGGCCATCTCGGTCGTCTCGGTGTGGCCCTTCCGTACGGCCTCTACGGCGGCCTCCACCGCGCCCGGCTGCGGGCCGTGCGTGAAACCGGCCGGGTGCAGCGAGATCGAGCCGACGTCGATGCCCGACCCCTTCCTGGCCGTGTAGTCGCCGCCCACGTAGAACATGAACTCGTCGGAGTCCACGTTGTGGTGGTTGTACGGGATCGGCACGGCCTCCGGGTGGAAGTCCAGCGGCCGGGGGCAGAACGAGCAGATGACGAAGCCCGGGCCCTCGAACGTCTGGTGAACCGGCGGCGGCGCGTGGGTGCGCTTCACGATCGGCTCGAAGTCCTGGATGTTGAACGCGTAGGGGTAGAGGCAGCCGTCCCAGCCCACGACGTCGAACGGGTGGTGGGCGTAGGTCAGCCGGGTCAGCCCGCCCCGCGTCCTGACCAGGACCGGAACCTCCTCGCCGTCCGCGAGCAGCGGCTCGGCCGGCGCGCGCAGGTCCCGCTCGCTGTACGGCGCGTGCTCCAGGAACTGGCCGTACTGGGACAGGTAGCGCTTCGGCGGCCTGATGTGCCCGGCCGCCTCGACCACCAGCGCGGTCACCGGGCCCTCGGGCACCCATCGGTGGATCGTCCCGGTCGGAATCACGACGTAGTCGCCCTCGGCCACGTCCAGCGCGCCGTACGCCGACTCGAAGCGGGCCCGGCCGCTCGCGACGTAGACGCACTCGTCGCCCATGGAGTCGCGGTACAGCTCGCTGGGCGCGTCCGTCGCGGCGTACGAGATGCGGACGTCGGAGTTGCCCGCGAGCAGCATCCGCCCGGAGACGAGGTCGCCCTCCGGCCTCAGGTCCTGGGTGCGGAAATGGCGCGGGGACAGCGGCAGGTTGGGCGTGAGCCCGGAGGCCCCCGCGTCCACGGCCTCGGCCTTGACGATGGCCGTGGGCGCGTGGCGGTGGTAGAGCAGCGAGGAGTCGGAGGAGAAGCCCTCCTCTCCCATGAGCTCCTCCTTGTACAGCCCGCCGTCGGGAGCGCGGAACTGCACGTGGCGCTTGCGCGGCACCTCCCCGACCATGCGGTAGTGCGGCATGGCACCTCCCTGCTTGTCCGTTAAGCGGACGCCAGCGTCCTATATATGTACGACGATTCGCCATGCCGCCGGGAATGTCAAGCTGTGCGTCATGAGTGCAGCGGAGATCCACCTGTCCGTCTCGACCTGGCGGCAGCCGACGCCGGCGCCCGGGTCCCCCGCGCGTACGGCATTGGTCCGGCGGGTGGCGGAGCGCGTGCTGGGTCTCGGGACGGGCCGTCTGCGCGTGGGTGTGGACGGGCTCACGGCGGCCGGGAAGACGAGCTTCGGCCACGAGCTCGCCGAGCACCTCGCCCGAGCGGGGCGCCCCGTGCTGCGGGCGAGCCTCGACGACTTCAAGCGGCCGTGGCGTGACCGGCACCTGTACGACCGGGAGTCGGGCGAGGGGTACTACCGGAACGCCTACGACTACGACGCGGCGATCGCCCTGCTGCTCGAACCGGCGGGGCCGGGCGGCTCGGGTGACGTCGCGCTGTGCTCCATCGACCCGCTCACCCAGGTGGACCACTCGTCGGTGCGGACGGCCGCCGCGCCCGGCGCGATCACGATCGTGGACGGGGTGTTCGCGTTCCGCCCGGAGATCGACGCCTACTGGGACCTGCGCGTCTGGATGGAGGTGACGCCGGAGACCTCGGTGCGGCGCGGGGCGGAACGCGACCAGGACTGGGCCGGGTCCGAGGCCGAGGCGCTGCACCTGCACCGTTATCTGCCCGCCGAGCGCATCTACATCGCCGAGGCCGATCCACTGGCGCGGGCCGACGTGGTCGTCGACAACACGGTGTTCACCGAGCCGCGGCTGCTGAAGTGGTGACCGTCAGTCCGGGGGCTCGGACAGGGCGGTCGCGAGCCGGCCGGCGGCCTCCAGGACCAGCGGGCCCACCTTGTCCGCGTCGAGGTCGGCGAAGCTGACCACCCCGACGGACGCCTCCAGCCACGGCGGCCCCGGAACCGGCGCGGCGATGCCCTGCGCGCCCTCCTGGAGGTGCCCCCTGCTCGTGTGCACCGCCGGATTCGTACGGCCGTCGCGCAGCGCGAGCAGCGCCAGCCCGGCCGCGCCGCGCGTCAGCGGATGACGCGAGCCCTCGCGGTAGGCGACGTGGAGGTCGGTCCAGGACGGCTCCACCACCGCGACGGCCAGCCCCTCGTCGCCCTCGGCCACGGTCAGGTGCGCGGTCGCCCCCGCCTGCTCCGCGAGCGCGCGCAACGCCGGCAGCGCCGCCGCCCGCAGCAGGGGATGCACGGCCTGGGCCAGCACGAGCACCCCGAAACCGAGATGCACGCGGCCCTGCGCGTCCCGCCGGGCGAAGCCCTCGGCCTGCAGGGTCGTCAGGAGCCGGTAGACGATCGGCCGGCTCAGGCCCAGCTCGTGGGCGAGCTCGGTCGGCGTGCGGCCCCGATTCGCGTCGGCGAGCAGCCGCAACAGCCGTAAGCCACGTTCGAGCGTCTGCGCCGATTCGGCCGCCATCATGTAACCGATTATCGCCGCCCCGGCCACCGGTGGCCCAAACCCGAGTTACGTAGCCTACGTGCGATGTGGGTTTCCGGGCGCGATCAGGGAGTGGTGGATGAAGTCGGCGATCGTGGTGGGGGCAGGGATCTGGGGGGCGTCGCTGGCGTTGCGGCTGGCCGACGAGGGCTGGCGGGTGACGCTCGTCGAGCAGTACGCGCCGGGGCACGTGCGCCAGGCCAGCGCCGGGGAGACCCGCCTGCTGCGCTGCGCGCACGGCTCGGACGACTGGTACCCCCGGCTGGCCTGGCAGGCCCGCGACGCCTGGCGGCGACTGGAGGAAAGGACCGGCGAGGACCTGTACGTCGAGTCGGGGCTGATGTGGTTCGCCCGTGACCCCGACGGCTGGGAGATGCGCAGCGCCGGGGTTCTGGAGCGGCTGGACATCCCTCGCGAGCTGCTCGATCCTGACGAGGCGGCACGGCGGTTCCCCGGCCTGCGGGGCGACGACCTCGCCTTCGTGCTGTGGGAGCCGAACGCCGGACTGCTGCGGGCCCGGCGGGCGACACAGGTGACCGCGCGCCTGGCCGTCGCCAACGGTGTCCGGCAGGTCCGTGCCCGGGCCGTGCCGTACGCGCGGAAGACAGGGGTCGTCGCGGACGGCGAGGTGCTGACGGCGGACCGGGTGGTGTGGGCGTGCGGCGCGTGGCTGCCGTGGCTGTTCCCGCACGAGGCGGGACACGTCCAGGTGACGCGGCAGGACACCTTCCACTTCGGCGTGCCCAGAGACTGGACCACGCCGCCGCTGCCCGCCTTCTGCGACTACGACCTGGCGGCGTACGGGCACGGCGACCTGGACGGCATGGGCATGAAGATCACCGGCGACGCCGAGGGCGAGCCGTACGACCCGGAGACCGGCGGCAGGCGGGTGCTGCGGCACACCGAGGAGCAGGCGCGCTCCTACCTGGCCAGGCGGTTCCCCTCGCTGGTGGGAGCGCCGGTGGTGTTCAGCCAGGTCTGCCAGTACGCGCTGACCAGCGACGCCGAGTGGATCGTCGCGGAGATCGAGGACGGCGTCTGGCTGCTCGGCGGCGAGTCCGGGCACGGCTTCAAGCACGCCCCGGCCCTCGCCGGCTACGTCGCGGAGATCCTCGACGGCCGGCGGGAGCCGGACGCGCGGTTCGGCCTGCACGAGCGGCCGGCGGCCCGGGGCCTGCGCACCAGCGGCGGCACCACGCCGTAGAGCCGTAGTGAGGGCTAGCCGGGCGGGTTCTGACGGGCCTGCCGGGCGCGCAGGACGATCTCCAGCTCGAACCGGACGTCGGGATCGGCGAGCGCGTCGCCGTACAGCTGCTCGATCTGGCGCAGCCGGTAGCGCACGGTCTGCGGGTGGACGTGGAGCGCCGCGGCGACCTCGGCGACGCCCCGGCCGTGGCGCAGCCAGGCGAGCAGGGTCTCGGCCAGGCGGTCCTGCTGGGTCTGGCGCAGGTGGGCGAGGGGCGCGAGACGCACCTCCGCCAGCGCGGCCACGAGGTCCTCGTCCTTGAAGACGACCAGCGTCGCCATGTGGTCGGCGCAGCGCAGCAGTCCCTGCCGGGGGAGGGCGCCCCGGGTGCCGAGGTCGAGGGCCTCCCTCGCCCAGCCGAGCGAGTTCGCGGCCGCGGCGAGCGGCACGGCGGGGCCTATCGCGGCCCGCCAGCCGCGCAGGGCGCGCTCCAGCGCCTGCACCCGCCCGGGGCCGCCGGGGTCCGGCACCACGAGACACGGGGAGTTCCGGTCGAGCCCGGCCAGCACGTCCGGCGGCAGCACCGGCAGGGGAGAACCGTCGTCGGGTTCCTCCAGGGCCACTCCCGCGACCGTGCGGGGGAGCCGCCAGCCGGCCGCCCTGGCCAGGTCGGCGACGGCCTCCGGCGGGGCCGCGGGCCGGGTCAGCAGCAGGTCGAGCAGCCGCCGGCGGCGGCGCTCCATCTCGCCGGCCGCGTGCGCCCGCGCCGCGGCGAAGCCCTCCGCCGCGGCGTCGGCGAGCTGGTCGAGGTAGACGAAGATGGCCTCGCCCAGGTCGTACAGCGTCCGCGGGTCGAGGCCCAGCTGCTCGGACTGCTCGGTGAGCCTCCGCCACGCCACCCGCGCGCCCAGCCGCATCGCGGTCTGGAAGGGCTCCAGGTCGCGCCCCTCGGCGGCCTCACCCCTGCCGATCGTCCGGAAGACCTCGGGGTCCCACGGCGCCCGCGGGTTCTCGATGCGTTCGAGGAACCCCCGCAGCGCCTGGTTGACCGACAGCCGCAGGACCTTGATGTAGACCTCGTCCGCCGGGCGGGCGTATTCGGGCACCCGCCGCTGGATCTCCGCGATCATCCGGTCCGCGACGTCGCCCATGCGGGGACGCAGCAGCCTCGCGACGCCCGCGGGCACCGCGTCCCAGAACTCGTCGTCGCCCTTCAGCGTCCGCTCAGCGCCCGCTCAGCCAGGCGCCGAACTCCTCCAGGTCGATCAGGCCGTCGCGGTCGGCGTCGACCTTGTCGATCGCGTCCTGCGCGCCCTCCGGCGCGAGCGGCCGGCCGAGCACCTCCATCAGGCGTACGAGCTCCTCGGCGGAGATTCGCCCGTCCCCATCGGCGTCGATAAGTTGAAAAGTAGCCGCATATTCGCTCATGCCGTCCTCCTCCGGGATCGCGATCAGCACACTAGCTGAAAGCACGCGCTGCCCCCAGAGATCGCGGCCAACCGGCGGAAGCCGTTTCTGTCGGTGGCGTCTGCCAGCATGACGGTCATGACGAGCAGCCTTGAGGGGAAGGTCGCACTGGTCGCCGGGGCGACCCGGGGTGCGGGCCGCGGCATCGCGGTCGAGCTGGGCGCCGCGGGGGCGACGGTCTACGTGACCGGCCGCAGCACCCGCGAGCGGCGTTCGGAGATGAACCGGCCGGAGACGATCGAGGAGACGGCCGAACTGGTCACCGCCGCCGGCGGGCGGGGCATCGCCGTGCCGGTCGACCACCTGGAGCGCGAGCAGGTGCGGGCCCTCGTGGAGCGGATCGACGCCGAGCAGGGCGCGCTCGACGTGCTGGTCAACGACATCTGGGGCGGCGAGCTGCTGTTCAGCTGGAAGGACCGGCTCTGGGAGCACTCACTCGACGACGGCCTGCGCATACTGCGGCTGGCGATCGACACGCACATCATCACCAGCCACTACGCGCTGCCGCTGCTGATCCGCAAGCCGGGCGGCCTGGTGGTCGAGATCACCGACGGCACGGCGGAGTACAACGCCGCCAACTACCGCGTCTCGTTCTTCTACGACCTCGCGAAGACGTCCGTGAACCGCATGGCGTTCGGCCAGGCGAAAGAGCTGGCGCCGCACGGTGCGACCGCGGTCTCGCTCACGCCGGGCTGGCTGCGTTCGGAGATCATGCTGGGGCACTTCGGGGTGACGGAGGCCAACTGGCGCGACGCGCTGGCCCAGCAGCCGCACTTCGCGATCTCCGAGTCCCCGGCCTTCGTGGGCCGCGCGGTGGCGGCCCTGGCCGCCGACCCGGAGGTGAGCCGCTGGAACGGGCAGTCGTTGTCCAGCGGCCAACTGGCGCAGGTGTACGGCTTCACCGACGTCGACGGCAGCCGCCCGGACTGCTGGCGATACATGGTGGAGGTCCAGGACCCCGGCCTCCCCGCCGACGTCACCGGTTACCGCTGACGCGGAAGCCGCCGCGGCGCTTCGCGAAGTGGCCTGTACCGATCAACGGGTGCCGAGGGCGGCGGTGCCGAGGTCCACTCGACGTGGACCTCGGCCGCGGTGCCGCCCGCCGTGCCCGCCACCCAGTGCGGTCTGTGGCCTCTCCCCGCTGCCGAGCACAGGTCACGCCCGGCCGAGGTCAGAGGGATGCCACGCAGCCCGGCACCAGTGTGGCGTTGGCGGTGTTCCAGGAGGCGATGAAGCCGAAGGTCGTGCTCGCGCCGGCACCGAGGGAGCCGTTCCAGCTCTCGTTCTTCACGGTCACGCTCGCCCCGCTCTGGGTGGCCTTGCCGCCCCACGCCTGGGTGACCTGCTGCCCGTTGGCGAAGGTCCAGGTCACGGTCCAGCCGCTGATCGCAGCGGTGCCCGTGTTCTTGACCGTGACCTCACCCTGGAAGCCGCCGCCCCACTGGTTGGTGATCGTGTAGGTCGCGGCGCAGCCGGAGGAACTGGGCCGTGCCGAGGGCGACGCCGACGGGCCGGCACTGGGGCTGGCACTGGGGCTCACGCTGGGGCTGGGGGATCCGGGGCTCGGGGACGGCTGCGCGCCGCCGAGCAGCGCCGACAGGGCGGGATACCACTTGTCCGCCATCTTCTGGTCGCCACTCGCGTTGGGGTGGACGCCGTCGTAGGTGTCCGCGCTCGTGCTGAAACCGGTCCACTGGTCGACGACCACGATAGGGGAGGCCGCCGTGGTCTTCGAGGCGGCCCAGCCCGGAATCGCGCTGTTCAGGGCGACGGCCCGCTGGGCGCACTCGGGGCAGGTGCTCGGGTTCATCGGGATGATCTGGGCGACGAGGATCTTCGTGTTCGGGTTGCTCGCCCGCATCTGGTCCACGAGCTTGCCGTACGCCGCGAGGATCGTGGCGGTGGGCCTGTTGCTCCACACGTCGTTGGTGCCGAAGTGCATCATCACGATGTCGGGACGGGTCGCCGAGAGCCAGGCCGGGAGCTGGTTCTGGTCGGCGACGTTCGTGACGAGGAAGCCGCCGTGGCCTTCGTTGTCGCCGTCGTACGGCACCCCGCACCCCTGGGCGGGCAGCGTTCCCACCATGTCGACGTTGGTGAAGCCGCCGTTCTGCAGCTTGTTCCACAGCAGGGCCCGCCAGCAGCCGGGCGATCCGGTGATCGAGTCGCCCAGGGGCATGATCCGCACCGTGGCCGCCTCGGCGGGCCGGGCGACGAGCAGCCCGAGCACCAGGAGCAGGGCCGCCATCACCGCACTTCTCTTCGACATCGCGTCTCTCCCTCGTGCTGTCCGGCGCGATGGTAGAGAGCGGTCCGCAGCCCGGCCCAGGGGCGAGACGCCGCAAATGCCCTGACCAGCGGGGATGTATGTACGTTTCATCCCATGAATCAGCCGGTCGGCGGTCGCGTCGCCGGCCGGCCTCACTGGATACTCCGGGGCGCAGCCGCCCCTCGTTCATCGCCCGCGGCGACGCCGGGTTCCCCCTGGCCGCACGACCGAATATGCTGCACGTCGGTCTACTTTTCGCACGTCACCGGGAGGATCGGTCCCCATGTACAAGGAGTTCCTCGGCGAGGTCGTGGTGTGGCTGATTCCCATCGTCATCCTTGTAGGCCTCGCGCTGCTGGTGACCAGTCACTCCTGACGACACGTCCTGAGGAGGGCCGGGCCGCGAGGTCCGGCCCTTCCCTTTTTTCACGCCCCCAAAAACGTGTCACACGTCACTATGCGGGCAAAGTGCTCCATCGGAGCATCTCTCGCCTCACAGGACAAAATTGTCACTCGCCGCAACATTGATCAATCGGTGTGGATCATGTGATACTTCGCGAACGGCGTGATCGTCAGGTGGGGAGCAAGCCGGAATGCCGATCGATGTTGACGCGAACCCGATCCGACAAGCGAGAACTCTTCCCCTCCGGCAGGTACTTCCCGCGATCCTCCGTGATCCGGTCGGCGCCGTCCTCGAGATCGGCCGGGAGTCCGGTGGCGACGTCGTCAGGGTGAACCTGGGTCCCTTCCGGCCGTACCTGATCACACACCCCGATCACCTGCAGCACGTCCTGCGCGGCAACTCCGTGAACTACCGGCGTGACGGCGTCCTCTGGAAGCCGCTGCACCGGCTCTTCGGGGAGAGCGTCATGTCCGACGGCCCCGCGTGGGAGCAGAGCCGAAAGGTTCTGCAGCCCGTGTTCACCGCCAAGAACGTGGAGACGCTCGCGGACCGCATGGCGGAGGCGGTCGGCGAGGGGATCGACGAGCTCGCCCCACCCGCCGAGTCAGGCCTCCCGATCGACGTCTCCGCGGCGATGGCGCGGATCGTCAACAGGGTCGTGATGCGGATCTTCTTCGGCGACAAGATCGACATGGCCGATGCCGAGCGGCTCGCCCCGGCGTTCGACGCGGTCGGCACGTCCGTCATCTTCCGCTACCTGCTGCCGTTCGTCCCCTACCGCGTCCCGCTCCCGGGAGACCGCGCCTTCAGGAACGCCCTGCGGACGATCGACGAGGTCGTGGTTCCGCTTGTGGACAGGCACAGGGACAGGCCCGATGACGGCGACGACATCGTCTCGGTCCTGTGCCGGGCCGGGGACGCCGGCGGCGGACCGAGCGCTCGATGGGTGCGCGACAACCTGGTCGCCATGCTGGCCACCGCCACCGAGACCACGGCGGGCGCGCTCACCTGGCTGTGGCCCCTCCTTGGGGCGCATCCCGAGGTGGCCGCGAGGTTGCGGCAGGAGATCGGCCTCGTGGTCGGGAACGGACCCGTACGACCCGCCCACCTGGCGGACCTGCCGTACACGAAGCAGGTCGTGCAGGAACTCCTGCGGCTGTTCCCCGTGGGCTGGCTGTTCCCCCGCATGGTCGTCGAGCCGGAGCCCCTCGGGGGAGTGCTGCTCAAGAAGGGCGAGACGATCGTCGTCAGCCCGTTCATCACCCACCGCATGGAGGCGTTCTGGGAGCGGCCGGAGGAGTTCGACCCCGGCCGCTTCTCCGGGCGCCGGTCCACGGGCCGGCACAGGTACGCGTACTTCCCGTTCGGCGGGGGCCCTCATCAGTGTCTCGGCATGCACGTCTTCATGCTTGAGGCCCAGCTGATCATCGCGGGCATCCTCAGCCGCTACGAGATCCTCTCCTGCAGCCCGGAGGTGGCGACGCCCCAGATGGGGGCCTCACTGCGGCCGCGCCAGCGGGTCGAGATCACCCTGCGCCCCATCCGTCGTACCTGACCGGGACATCCATGCACATGACGAAGCCGACAGGAGACGAGCTCCGGGCGGCGAGGGAGTGCGGTGCCGCCGCCGCCGTGTCCGCCGAGCTCCAGCGGGATCTGCGCGAGTGCCGGGACGCCTACCCCGGCCTCTTCCCGGCGCGGCCGTTCGACTCGGCGCTGTTCAGCGCGGTCGCGCAGGCGAACGCGTTCGGGGCGCCGTGGGCGAGCGCGGACCGGTTGCGCGTCGCGAGCCGTACGGCGCTGTGGATCTTCGCGCTCGACTGGCTGCTCGACTACGTGGCGAAGTCACGGGACGAGGTGGACCGCCTCGTCCGCGGCTGCCTGGACGTGGCGGACGGCGCACCGCCGCCGCGGGACTTCCCCCTGGGCCGGTTCCTCGCCGAGCTCCGGGACGAGCTCGCCGCGGCGCCCGCGTTCACCGGGCTGGAGACCGTCTGGCGGGAGGAACTGCGGCGCATGCTGTCGGCCATGGCGCGGGAGTGGGACTGGAAGACGGCCGCCCGCGAGGGGACGCCGCTGCCGACCCTGGACGAGTACCTCGACAACGCGGACAACTTCGGCTCGTCCTTCGTCAACGTGTCCCACTGGATCCGGGGCGGAGACCCGGCCGCGCTCGGCCGGCTGGAGGAGCTGCGGACCGCGAGCGGCCAGGTGCAGCGCGTCCTCCGCCTGCTCAACGACCTGGCCACGTACGAGCGGGACCTCGCCTGGGGCGATCTCAACGCGCGGATGCTCTGCTCGGGCCGGGAGGAGATCGCCGAACGCGTCGGCGTCCTGGTGGACGGGTGCGGCGAGCTCCTGGAGCCGCTGCGCGACGTCTGCCCGGACGAGGTGGTCTATTTGGAAAGGCAGATCGGGTACAGCATGGGCTTCTACGGGATCACCGACTACTGGGGCGGGCTGTGAGCGTCGGCGGCCTGACTTTCCCCAAGGCGATCGACGTGGCGGCCGCGGCCGCCGAACTGGTCGCCGATCTCATGGTCCGGCCGTGGGGCACGGTATCCCCCTCCGTGTACGAGACCGGGCGGCTGGTGAGCCTGGCGCCGTGGCTGGTGGGCCACGCGGAACGGGTGCGGTTCCTGCTGGACGGCCAGCGGCCCGACGGCCGCTGGGGCGGGCCGGACGGGTACGCCCTCGTCCCCACGTTGAGCGCGACCGAGGCGCTCTTGTGCGCGCTGTCGCGGGGGGAGCCCGATCGGGAGACGCTCTCTCCGGCGGCCGGCCGAGGGCTGGACTGGCTGCTCGGCTGGCCGCCGCGGGGCGCCGCGCCGCTGTTCCCCGACATGCCGGCGATCGAGCTGATCGTGCCCGCACTGGTCGAGCTGGTCAACGCGCACCTGGACACGCTGGGCGACCGGGATGTGCCGCATCTCGCCGGACGCCCGAGGCTGCGGCTGCCCCCGGGCATCGACGACCACACGCTCGCCGCGGTCAGGTCGAGGGTCGGCTCCGGCGCGGAACTGCCGCAGAAGCTCATGCACGCGCTGGAGACGGCCGGTCCCGCCGCCCACGGGGCCCCGGGCGTCCAGCCGACCTCGATCGGCACCGTCGGCGCGTCCCCGGCCGCCACCGCCGCCTGGCTCGGCGGCGGCGCGCTGCCGGATCCGGGCACCGCGGCCAGGCAGCACCTGGAGGCGGTCGCGCGACGGTACGGCGGGCCGGTCCCGGTGGGCCTTCCGATCACGGTCTTCGAGCGCGGCTGGGTGCTGAGCTGGCTCGCCCGCGCGGGGATCCCCTTCGAGGTGCCGCCGGAGATGCTGGCGGACCTGCGGGCCGCGATCCAGCCGGTCGGCACGCCCGCCGGTGCCGGTCTGCCGCCGGACGCCGACACCACGTCGGTCGCCCTGTACGCCCTCGCGCTCCTCGGCATGCCGTACGAGCCGGACAGCCTGTGGGCCTTCCGCACGGACACCCACTTCTGCACCTGGCAGGGGGAGGAGGGGTCGTCGGTCAGCGTGAACGCCCACGTGCTCGACGCGCTGGGGCAGTACGCGGCGGTGCGGCCGGAGGCCGCCGAGCGCTACCGGTCCGACATGGACGCGATCGGGGCCTGGCTCCGCGAGCGCCAGCGGCCGGAGGGCTGGTGGGACGACCGCTGGCACGCCTCGCCCTACTACGCGACCGTCTCCTGCGCGCTGGCGCTGGACGCCTTCGGCGGCGCCGGCTGTGCGTCCTCCGTACGGCGGGCCGTGCGATGGGTGCTGGAGACCCAGCGGGCCGACGGATCCTGGGGCCGCTGGGGCGGCACCCGGGAGGAGACGGCCTACGCCATGCAACTGCTGCTGCTTACCGGGGAGGACGGGCTCGTCGCGGAGGCGGCCGCCAGAGGGTACGACTACCTGCTCCGGGCGGGCGAGGCCGACGATCCGCCGCTGTGGCACGACAAGGACCTCTACCTGCCGGTCGCGGTGGTCAGAGCCGCGATCCTCGCCGCCCTGCACCTCGCACAGTCCAGTCGACTTGTTGTCGGCAGGCATCGTCAACTATGATCATGGGGTCGCTTGATCACGCTATATAGGCATACATTCGTACATTTGCCCCAAATGGCGTACATAATGCGGCCTTGAGCGATTTTCTGTCCATTGCTAGAGTGGCGGGGCGTGGCGCGGCTATAAAATGTTGGGCGATGTCCGCCGCCCTAGCGATGAGCTTCTGGTTAATCGCCGGGAAACGCGCTATGACGGCTCTTCATATGTCCCTTGGTGGGTGTTATGCGCTTCCGCAACTCGCGCGTGCGGACCAAAGTCACGGCCTTGCTCGTGTCGCTTGCGGCCCTGTGGGTCTTCGCCGCGTGGGTGACCGTGCGGGACGGTCTCAACCTCGCGTGGGTGGCGGTCTACGACAGCAACGTCGCCCAGCCGAGTGAGTCCCTGCTGCTGGAGCTGCAGAAGGAGCGGCGCCTGTCGGTCTCCCGCCTGGTGAACCCGGCGCTGGTCCCGTCCGCCGACCTCGCCGTGCAGCGCGGCCGTACGGACGCCGCCGCTGGCGAGTTCCGCAGGCTCGCGAGGACCGACATCATGCGGTTCGCGGCGACCGACGAGCTCCGGAGACGGATCGACCGCACGTTCCGGCAGCTCGACCAGCTCGGTTCCGCGCGGCACGCGGTGGACGCGCGCCAGGTGGACCGGAACAGGGCCATCGACGCCTACAACGACCCCATCGACTCCCTCTTCCAGACCTACTATTCGCTCGCCACGCTCGACGACGACGAGCTCGCGAAAGACACGCGGACACTTATCAGCCTCAACTGGGCACGAGAACTTATCTCGCGTGAAGACGCGCTTTTGGCCGGCGTCATCGCGACGGGCAGGTTCGGCCAGGCGGAGGTCGCCCAGTTCACCCAGCTCGTCGGCGCCGAGCGCAACGTGATGGACCTCGCGCAGGCCGACCTGGAGGAGCCGCTTCCCGACGTCTACCAGCGGCTGCAGAAGAGCGCCGCGCTCGCCCGGCTCCACAGCCTGGAGGATCTGGTCGCGCAGCAGGGCCGGCCCGGCCTGCGCGTGCCCGTCAGCGGAGAACAGTGGCAGTCGGCGACGTCGGCCGTCCTGACCCAGCTGCACGACGTGGTCAGCGGCGCGGGCGAGAAGATGATCGAACGGGCGACCCCCGTCGCCGCCGGCGTCATCATCCGGCTGGTGCTGGCGGGTGTGCTCGGCCTCGTGGCGGTCATCGCGTCGATCGTCCTGTCGGTGACCACGGCCCGGGCGCTGGTGCGCCAGCTGGAGAAGCTGCGCGAGGCCGCGCTCGAGCTGGCCAACGAGCGGCTGCCCGGGGTGGTCTTCCGCCTCGCCCAGGGCGAGAAGGTCGACGTCAAGGCCGAGGCGCCGCCGCTCGACTTCGGGCCCGACGTCATCGGCCAGGTGGGCGCGGCGTTCAACACCGTGCAGGAGACCGCGATCCGCACCGCCGTCGAGGAGGCCCAGCTCCGGCAGAGCATCCGCGACATCCTGCTCAGCCTCGCCCGGCGGACGCAGTCGCTCGTGCACCGCCAGCTCACGCTGCTCGACGTGATGGAGCGCCGCGAGTCGGACCCGGCCGAGCTGAAGGACCTGTTCCGCATCGACCACCTCGCCACCCGCATGCGGCGCAACGCGGAGAACCTCATCGTCCTGTCCGGGGCGTCCCCCGCCCGCGCGTGGCGGCGCTCGGTGCCGATGGTCGACGTCGTACGCGGCGCGCTGGCGGAGGTCGAGGACTACACCCGCGTCACCGTGATGCCGATGGGGGAGACCGCGCTCATCGGACGCGCGGTGGGCGACGTCATCCACCTGCTCGCCGAGCTGATCGAGAACGCGGTGTCGTTCTCCCCGCCGTACACGATGGTGCAGGTGGGCGGCCAGGCGGTGGCCAGCGGGTACGCGATCGAGATCGAGGACCGCGGCCTCGGGATGAGCGCCGAGGACCTGGAGGCGACCAACCAGCGGATCGCCGACCCGCCCGAGTTCAACCTGTCGAGCACCGCCAGGCTCGGGCTGTACGTCGTCAGCCGCCTGGCCGAGCGGCACGGCATCAGGGTGTCGCTCAAGGCGTCGCCGTACGGCGGCACGACCGCGGTCGTGCTGCTGCCCCGCGACCTCGTCATCGAGGGCGAGAACGACGCGCCGGAGGAGGAGACCGGTCACGGTCTCGGACGGCGGGAGCCCGCTGTTCGGAAGATCGCCCTGGTGGGCGTGCCCGACGCGGTTCCCGGACCAGTGCAGGAGGTGGTTCCCGTGCCGAGGGCTCCCGAGCCGCCCAGGCCCGTGCCGAGCGGGCCACCCTCCGGCGGTGCCGAGCCGGACTCGCTCGCGTCCACCGGCGGGTTCACCCCGTCGGGGCTGCCGTTCCGGGTGCCGCAGGCGAACCTCGCCCCCGCGCTCGCCGAGGAGCCGAGGCGCGAGACCGGGGCGGACGACGAGGACCGCTCGCCCGACGACATCCGTAAGATCATGGGCTCGTTCCAGTCGGGGACGAGGCGCGGCAGGTCCGAGGCCGCGAAGCTGCTCGGCGAAGAGGAGGACAACCTGTGACGCAGAAGACCGGGGCCTCCGCGGACCTCGCGTGGCTGCTCGACGACCTCGTCGCACGGATCCGTGAGGTGGAGCACGGCATCGTGCTGTCCAACGACGGCCTGCTGCTGGCCGGCTCGCAGGGCCTGCGCGTGGAGGACGCCGAGCACCTGTCCGCCGTCGCCTCCGGCCTGCAGAGCCTCGCGCGCGGTGTCGGCGAGCGCTTCCAGGGCGGGCCCGTACGGCAGACCATCGTGGAGATGAAGTCGGCCTACCTGCTCGTGACCGTGGCGGGCAAGGGCGCCTGCCTGGCCGTGCTCTGCACGGGAGACGCCGACGTCGGCCTGGTGGCCTACGAGATGGCCATGCTCGTCGCGCGCGTCGGGCAGTACCTCACCTCGCCCGCCCGCACCACGACGGGGAGCGAGGTCCGCCTGTGAACGCCGGATGGCACCCGGACGAGGAGCGCTTACTCGACGCGCCGACCATCCGGCCGTACGTGATCGCACGCGGCCGTACGGAGGCGCAGGACCGCTTCGACCTCATCTCGCTCGCGGTGACGATCCGGCCCACCACGGGAACGGAGATCGGACTGGACCCCGAGCACCAGGCGATCGTGCGGCTGTGCCGCAGGCCGCTGTCGGTCGCGGAGATCGCGGCCCATCTGGACCTGCCGGCCGGGATCGTCCGGGTCCTCCTCGGCGACCTGTTCGACCGGGGTTTCTTGGCCGTGCAGCAGCCCCAACCGGAGACGGACGTGCTCGACGAGCGGATGTACAAGGCGGTGCTCGATGGCCTTCGGGCGCTCTGATTCGCCGCAGGCCCCCCCGAAGATGCCCACGGCGATCAAGTTGCTGATCGCCGGGGGTTTCGGGGTGGGCAAGACGACGATGGTCGGCGCGGTGTCGGAGATCCGGCCGCTGCGCACGGAGGAGACGCTGACCGACCGCAGCGTCGGCGTGGACGACCTGTCCGGGGTCGAGGCGAAGTCCACCACCACGGTGGCCATGGACTTCGGCCGGATCAGCATCGGGCAGGACTTCGTCCTCTATCTCTTCGGCACCCCCGGCCAGGAGCGGTTCTGGTTCGTCTGGGACGAGCTCGCCCGGGGAGCGCTCGGTGCGGTCGTGCTGGCGGACACCCGCAGGCTCGCCGACTGCTTCCCCTCCGTCGACTACTTCGAGCGGCGCGGCACGCCCTTCGTCGTCGCGGTCAACTGCTTCGAGGGCGCCCCGGTCTTCGATTTGGACGAGGTCAAGCTCGCCCTCAACCTCGGCGGGGACGTGCCGATCATGCTGTGCGACGCGCGCAAGCGGGAATCGGGCAAGGAAGTCCTGATCGAGCTCGTCAAGCACGCCTACGGAAAGCGTCCCACCGCCACCGCCCGCTGACGTTTTTCGTCGCATCCTCACCCGGCAGCGTCCGGGTTCCTCCGCGTGCATGGCTTATGACTGCTGTGCGCGAGTTTACGTTTCGTGGCGAGCGGTGTTTTCGTACATGCCTCCGCGCGTCGCCCCTTCCCCGGCCGGGCCCCGCCCTGGTTTCGGCTGTCCGTTAATGCCGCCCGATTGCTGCCTATTCATCCCTTTTAGGCGCAATAGGCCGATCGTCTTGTCCATCGCCGCCGACCATGCGTAACAGGTGGACAACAGCCGTTGATCTGAGCCTTACCCCACTGTAACGTACGCCACATCGCGAAACTATCGGGCGCAAGCCGAAAGTTTCGGTCGGAATCCAGAAGGGAAACCACCGTGAAGTTGAGTCGGCGAGGTGCGGCGCTCCTGGCGGCGTCAGCACTGGTCCTCGGGGGATGTGGTAGTACCGGGAACGACGCCGGCGAGAGCAAGAGCTCAGCCGGCGGCAAGGTGACCGTCGAGTTCTGGAACATCTGGACCACGGACCCCCTGAAGAGCTACGGCGCTCAGGCGATCAAGGACTTCCAGGCCAAGCACCCGAACATCACCATCAAGAGCGTTCCCTACGAGAACGAGGCGTTCAAGGCGAAGCTGACGACGCTCACGCAGTCCGGCAAGGCGCCGGACATCTTCCAGACCTGGGGCGGCGGCGTGCTCGGCCAGCAGGTCGACGCGGGCCTGGTCAAGGACCTGAGCGCCGACACCGGTGACTGGATCGGCACCTTCACCGACGCCGCACTGTCGGCCTACCAGGTCGAGGGCAAGACGTACGCCATCCCGGACGACATCGGCATGGTGGGCTTCTGGTACAACAAGGCGCTGTTCAAGAAGGCCGGGATCGCCGAGCCCCCGGGGACCTGGTCGGAGCTCGTCGACGACGTCAAGAAGCTGAAGGCGGCGGGAGTCACCCCGATCGCCCTCGCCGGCAAGGACAAGTGGCCCGGCCACTACTACTGGGCGTACCTCTCCATGCGCATCGGTGGCCTCGACGCCCTCAAGCAGGCGGGCGAGAGCAAGGACTTCACCGGTCCGGCCTTCGTGGAGGCGGGGCAGAAGCTGAAGGAACTGGCCGATCTCCAGCCGTTCCAGAAGGGCTACCTCGGCGCGACGTACGGCGACCCGGGCGGTCAGGCCGCGACCATGGGTGACGGCAAGGCCGCGATGGAGCTGATGGGCCAGTGGGCGCCCGCGGTCCAGAACGACGCCGGCAAGGGCCTGGGCGACGACCTCGGCTTCTTCCCCTTCCCGGCCGTGGACGGCGGCAAGGGTGCGGTCACCGACGCCTTCGGCGGCGGCGGCGGCTTCGCGATCGGGTCGGAGGCTCCGCCCGAGGCGATCGAGTTCCTGAAGTTCCTCACCGAGAGCACCGAGCACCGCAAGGCCGTCGCAACCGGCGGCCTGCTCCCGGTGCTGAAGGGCGAGGAGGACGCGGTCACGGACCCGAACCTGAGCGTGGTGGCGAAGAACCTCGCCGGGGCCACCGGGTTCCAGCTCTACCTCGACCAGGCGTACCCGCCGGCCGTCGGCCAGGAGGTCAACGACTCCGTGGCCCAGCTGATCGCCGGGACCAAGACGCCCGAGCAGGTGGCGCAGGCCATCACGGAAACGGCGAAGTCGGAGTAACTGCCGCGTGAAGACGACGAGACCCCGGAGCCTCAGGCTCCGGGGGTTCACCACGATCCTCCTGTTCCTGCTCCCCGCCCTCGTGCTCTTCTTCGGGCTCGTCGTGGCGCCGATCCTGCTCGCCTTCTACGCGAGCGTCTTCAAGTGGAACGGCATGCGCGGGCTGCCGACGGACTTCGTCGGCATGGCCAACTTCACCCGCGTGCTGGCGGACGAGGTCTTCCTGGGTGACCTGTGGCGCGGCCTGCTGCTGATCATCCTGTCGGTGGCGATCCAGCTTCCCCTCTCGCTGGGCATCGCCATGCTGCTCAACCAGAAGATCCACGGCAGGGCGTTCTTCCGCCTGTTGTTCTTCGCCCCGTACGTGCTGTCCGAGGCGATCACCGCGGTTCTGTTCATGATGATCCTGTCGCCCACCGACGGCCTGGCCAACTACATCCTCGGCTGGTTCGGAGTCGACCCGCTCGACTGGTTCGCCGACCCGTCGACGGTCATGATGTCGGTGTTCATCGTCATGACCTGGAAATACTTCGGTTTCCACATGATTCTGTACATCGCCGGACGCCAGGGCATCCCGCGGGAGCTCACCGAGGCCGCCCAGATCGACGGCGCGACGGGCTGGAAGACCTTCCGCTACGTCACGCTGCCGCTGCTCGGCCCGACGATCCGCATCAGCGTGTTCCTGTCGGTCATCGGTGCGATCCAGCTGTTCGACCTGGTCTGGATCATCACCGGTGGAGGCCCGTCGCACTCCTCCGAGACCATGGCCGTCACGATGTTCCAGTTCGGCTTCAAACGCTTCCAGGTCGGCTACGCGAGTGCGATCAGCGTGGTGATGTTCTTCATCAGCCTCGTGTTCGCGCTCTTCTACCAGAGATACGTCATGCGCCGCGACCTCGAAGGAGCGAGCACCGTGCTGAGGGACCAGCGATGAGCGCGAACCGTCACAAGCAGTCTCCGACGTCGGGCGGTCCGCTGCGCAGCCTGTCCCTGCACGCGATCGTCGTGATCACGGCGCTGTTCGTCGGCATTCCGCTGCTGTACGGCGTGCTCGGCGGCTTCAAGACCACCCGGCAGCTGTCGAGCAACCCGCTGGGCCTGCCCGACCCGTGGATGCCGGAGAACTACACGAGCGTGCTGGCTTCCGCGTCGTTCTGGCGCATGCTCTGGAACAGCACGTACATCGCGGTGCTGACCACGCTCGTGGTCGTCGCGGTGTCCGCGATGGCGGCCTTCGTGTTCGCGCGGTTCGCCTTCCGGGGGCGCGAGGCGCTGTTCACGATGTTCGCCGCCGGGCTCATGTTCCCGTTCGCGGTGGCGATCCTGCCGCTGTTCGTGCTGCTGCGGATGTTCGGGCTGCTCGACAACCCGCTCGGCGTGATCCTCCCGCAGGCGGCCTTCGGCATGCCGATGACGATCATCATCCTGCGCGGCTTCTTCCGGGCCATCCCGGGGGAGATCGAGGAGGCGGCGATCCTCGACGGGTGCACGTCGTTCGGCTTCTTCTGGCGGATCCTGCTGCCGATGGCCCGGCCCGCGATCGCCACGGTCTCCGTGCTGGCGGTCGTCAACAGCTGGAACCAGTTCATGCTGCCGCTCGTGGTGTTCAGCGACGACAGTCTCTTCACCATCCCGCTGGGCGTCCAGCAGTTCCAGGGGCAGTACGCGACGGACATCGCGCGGGTCATGGCCTACATCGTGGTCGCGATGCTGCCCGCCCTCGGCTTCTACGCCGTGGCCGAGCGTCAGCTCGTCAGCGGCCTGACCGCGGGGGCCGTCAAGGGCTGATCCGCACGCGTCCTCCACCTGCTCCGCCCGGCCACGTCCCGGTTCGGCCGCCCCGGCCGGGAACTGGGGGATGAACGCGCCCTAAGGTGAACGGACGAGGGGAGAACGCGCAGGGGGGAGCACCGATGGCGGAACCGATCGTCCGTGCCGCGGCCGACGCCGACATGCCCGGACTTCGGGCCGTCGCCGACCACTACCGCCTCCTGGGCGCGTGGCCGGAGCGGCCGGACTTCGTGGACGCCGAACGCGAGTTCGGCGCGCTGCTCGTCGGCGAGGTGGACGGCACGATCGCGGGCTTCGGCGGCACGTTGCGCCGGGGGACGGTCACGCACCTCGGCGACCTGTTCGTCCTCCCGGACCACCAGTCGTCGGGGCTGGGCCGCGCGATCCTGTCCCACCTGCTGCCGCGCGACACACCCAAGGTCACCTTCGCGTCCGACGACAAGAGGGCCTTCGCGCTGTACGTCAGGAACGGGATGCGCCCGCGCTGCCCGCTGCTGTACCTCAAGCGGGGGCCGCTCGGCGGCCGGCCCGCGTCGCGGGAGATCGGGCCGGCGGCGCCGGGGGACGCGGACGTCCGCGCGGCGGCGGCCATGGACGCCCACGTCTCCGGCGGGGACCGGACCGCGACGCTGACGTGGTACGCCGGGCTGCCCGGCGTGACCCTGCACGTCAGCGGGGCGGGCTACGCGTTCGCCAGGGTGGCCGGAGACAGGGTCGTCATCGGTCCTGCCGGGGGTGTGACCCCCCAGGACTGCGCCGACATCGTGCTGGAGGCGGTGAACGCGCATCCCCAGGCCGGGCGGGTGCACCTGGCGGTGCCCGGCACGCATCCGCTGCTGCCCTTGCTGCTGGAGACGGGCTGGCGCATCGGCGACATGGACACGCTGATGACCAGTGAGGACTTCATGCGGCTCGACTGCTACACCCCGCATCCCGACCTCGGCTAGACCGGAGCCGGGGCGGCGGGCCGACGGCCCCCGTCCCCGGCCAGGGGGACACCGGGGACGAGGACAGCGGCCGGGGGGACGCGGCAGGACGGAGCCCGCCGGTCGGGGTCACAGCCTCCGCAGATAGTGGGCGGAGGCCCATCCGGGAATGCCGGCGACGGTGTCGACGGCCAGCCAGCCGCGGGTGGCCTCGCAGGCTCCGGCGATGTTCCCGTCGGCCGGTCGCAGCCTGCCCACGGGGGCGTGGTGGACGCCGGCGCCCTCGCGGACGTTGAGGAAGCTGCCCTTGCGCACGTGCCGGAGGCGGTAGATGCACGAAAGCGAGGGCCGCCCGCCGAGGTCGAGCCTGTGGAGGTAGCGGGCGGCGGCGAAGCCCGACGCCCCGCCGGTGGTCTTCACCGCGATCCAGCCGTTGGTGGCGGTGCAGGCTCCCGAGAAGCCTCCGTCGGCCGGTCGCAGTTTGGCGACGGGGGTGTGGCGTATTCCGGCGCCATCACGGACGTTGAGGAAGCCTCCCCTGTGCACGCCCCGGAGCCGGTAGGTGCACACAACACCGGGCCCCCGCCTGCTTTCGTGCACGATCTGCCCGAACGGTCCCGACGTGGTGGGTTCACCGGGACCGGGTGGCCGGACCGCCGGGAGGCCCGGGGCGGGACGTCCCGGGACATCCGACGCCGGGCGGGTCGCGATCCCCGGCGTGTGGCGGCCCCCGGCGTCCGCGGCGGCCCGGGCCGCCCGGGTCCCGGCGGCCGTGCCGGCGCGGTCCGCCACGGCGGAACCGGCCGGGCCCGCGACCGCCGGTGCGGGGTGGCCTGCGAGGATCCACCCCGTGGCGGCCCACGCCGCCAGCGCGGTAACGATGCTTCCGGCGACTTTCACGATCTCTCCCTTCGGTCGGCATCGCCCACGCCCGGCCGGGGGGACCCGGGCCAGTGGTGCTCACCCGAAGTTCTGATCTGATTACCCTGCGTTTACACCTCGGTCGAATTCACGCCCGGATTTTTTACCCGACACACCAGGGAAAAGGGGGCGATCGCGCTTCCCGCCGCGGCTTCATCCGCCGTGCGCGCCGTGGAAGGGCGTGGTCACCCCCTCGTACGCCAGGTGCAGCATCATCCCCAGGTCGGCGTGGCTGAGGTTGTGGCAGTGGTTCATCCACAGCCCGGGATTGGTGGCGCGGAAGGCCACCTCCCACACCTCGCCCGGCCGTACGTCGAAGGTGTCGAGCCACAGCGGGCTGCCGGTGGGGGAGCGGCCGTCACGCGAGAGCACGAGCACCCGATGACCGTGGAGGTGCCAGGGGTGGGTGTCCCGGCCGCGGTTGACCACGGTGAGCCGGACCAGGTCGCCCTCCCTGACCACCTCCGTGGGGATGTCGGGGAAGGCGAGGCCGTTCACCGTGTGCGCGTAGGCCGGCTTTCCGCCGGCGAGCGCGAGCCCCCGGTCGAGGACGAGCGTGAAGTCCCGGTCGAAGCGGCTCCGCAGCGTGTACGGCGTGGGGGCGGGAGTGCCGTACCGGGTGAGGTCGAGTTCCGGCCAGTCACCGGTGGGAGCCGTGGCCGTGCTCCCGCCGCCGGTTCCGTCGCCCGTGCCCCCGCTGTCCGTGCTCGTGCCCGCCGCGCCCTCGCCGGTGCCGGACGGTCCGGGGGTGAGCCGTACGGCGTCGGAGCGGTCGTCGGTCCGCAGGACGGCGGGGCCTGCGGGCATCGTGAACGCGAGGTCGTAGCGGCCGCCCGCGGCGAGCCGCAGGCCGGCCCGGCCGAGCGTGCCCGGCCCGGTGAGATCCGTCCCGTCCACGGCCACCAGCCGGTAGGGCGTGCCCGCCAGTGTGAACCGGTGCGGCGTGTTGTCGGTGTTGATCAGGCGCAGCCGTACGGGCGTGCCGGGCGCGACCTGCCGGACCAGGGGCTGGTCGTGGTCGCCCGTCACCGTCGTGCCGGCGAAGGTGTGCACGGGCAGCGTGAGGTCCACCCCGGTGGCGGCGGCCCCCTTCGGCGTGACGACGAGCGTGCCGTAGAGCCCCATCCGTACGCCGAGGTCGGACACCTCGTGGGTGTGGTACCAGTACGTCCCCGCCTGGGCCGCGACGAAGCGGTAGACGAACTCCCCGCCGGGCGGCACGGCCTCCTGGGTGAGGCCGGGCACGCCGTCCTCGCCCGAAGGCACGTCGTAGCCGTGCCAGTGCAGCGTCACCCCCGACGCGATGTCCGCGTTCCGCAGCCGCACCTCGACGAGGTCGCCCTGGACGGCGGTGATCGGCGGCCCGGGGACCCGGCCGTCGAAGGTCCACGCGGCCACCTTCCGGCCCGACGACAGAGTGACGGTCGCCGTACGGGCCGTCAGCGTGAACCGGCGCACGGCGCCGCCCGGCGGTGGCACGGCCGGGCCGCGCAGGGCCGTCACCGGGCGAACCGGCCCTCCCGCGACGGAGGCCGACGCCCCCGAGACGGAGTGGCCCTCGGAGCTCGGCCCCGAGACGGAGTGGTCCGCGGATGCCGGGTGGCCCCCGTGAGCGGAGGGCGTCTCGGAGCCGGCGGCCCCCGCCGCACCGGCTCCCGCCGAAGCCGCCCCCTCCGCGGCTGCGGCGGTCCCCTCCGTGGCCGGGACGAACGTGAGCGTCACCCCGAGCACGGCGGCCACGGCGGTCGCCGCCGTCGCCGTACGCAGGCCGGGGACGCTCGCGCCGGACGCCCTCCAGGTCACCAGGACGGCCCCCGCGACGACGGCCAGGAGGAGGAGAGCGGTGCCGGGGTCCGCCGGATATCCGACCAGGAAGGTCTGCACGAGCCCGGCCGCCGCCGCGTATCCGGCGCCGAGCAGCGGGACCACCACCGCCGGCGTCCTCACGCCGTGCGGGACCGCGCCCGATGGTGGGCCCGGTCGCCGGGCGGCGCGCAGGACGCGCGGCCCGGCGAGCGCGGTGGCGACGGCCGCCGCCGCGAAGAGAAGCGGCAGGGCGACGGTGACCTTCTCCTGCACGAACCACCAGCCGGCGCCGGCCAGCGCGAGGACGGACCAGACCCGGGCCAGGGACGCGACCAGGGCCACGGCGAACAGGGCCGCGGTCGTCCTCGTACGGCGGGCCGCGGCGGCCACGCCCGCGCTCACCCACGCCGCCGCGGTCAGGACCGAGACGAGCAGGTCGAGCGCCATGAGCCGGTCGGTCGTCATGATGCGGGGACCGGACTGCCCTCCGCGGCGTCCTGCGACCGTGGCTCGGGCTTGGGCCAGGCGAGCCGTCGCGCCCGGCGGAACACGAGCTCGCAGGCGCCGATCACCGCCATGCCGTTGACGGCGTGCAGGCCGAGGATCGCCAGGGAAAGGGGCGTGGTGTTACCGGTGCTGTCGTCGAACAGCCCGCCGATCGCGACGATCAGTGACTGCACGATCACCAGGCCGAGGGGCAGGACGGTCAGCCCGATCTGGCGCCCCGGCGCCCTCGCGGCCGCCGCGGCGGCGGTGGCCACCAGCGACAGCACCGGGATGACCATCATGCCGTTCATGGTGTGCAGAGCGAACGAGGAGTCGTCCTGCGGCTTGTCGAACGCGCCGACGGCCGCGAGGTACATCTGCACGACGGCGGCGGCGAGCAGCAGTCCCGCTAGAGCGGCGTAGACCTTGCGCACTTTCTTTGCTCCCTACGGTCAGCGGATTGCGGGGGATCACGGGGATCGTGTCCCACGCGGGCCGGTGGCGCGTCCCTCACCGAGAGACACGTCGGCTACCGCTGGGGGAGTACGCGGGCCTGCGCGCCGTCCGTCCCCTGGCGGTGTCTCGATGGTGGCCGCCGGGGCCCGTCCGCGTCGTCCCACGCCCGGAGGCTGTCGGGCCTACCGCCCGGGGATCAGCGCCGCACGCCGCTACCGCGAGGGGAGTACGGTCACTGCGGCCAGTTGGCGATGATGGCCGGGGTGATGGCGTCGGCGTAGCACTTCAGGGTCGTACGGCGCGGCCGGTCGAGCACGCAGACCTTGACGTCCACCCGCTTGATCTGGCCGTCGGACGACAGCCGGAAGGAACCGCGGGACGCGCAGGTCGTCTTCGGCCGGGCCCACCCGGTGCCACCGCCGACGTAGTGGAAGCGGGCCCGGACGTAGGCGCAGTGCCCGCTGTGCGCGTCGCGGTCGTACAGCGTGCCCGAGACGACGAACGTCTCCGCGGTGAAACGGGTGGTCCACACGTCGGCCTTGGCGTAGCCGTGGTGGCCGGACCGGGACTGCACCGGACCCCAGTGGATCGGCGGCGCCGCGGCGGTGGTCTGGGCCGCGGTGGTCTGAGTCGTGCTGGTGTGGCTCGTGCTGGTGTAACTCGTGGCGGCGTGGGCGGAAGCGGTCGGCAGGCCCATGGCGAAGGCGGCGGCCAGCAGGCCGACGACGAGGTTCTTGCTCATGTCCGCCGACCCTAGGGTCCCCGACTTGGAAGATCCTTGTCGTCCGCTGGTCTCCCCGCACGATCAGCTCCGGAGCAGGTCTCCGGCCTGTTCGACCACGTCGTCGACCGGGACCTCGGCCACCCACGACTCGTCGTGCGGGCACCGCCCCGCCCGGGGATCGTGCCCGCTGACGCCGCAGACCGGGCAGCGCGCGGTCCAGGAGATCAACGGCCGGTGCAGGGCGCGGGTGAGAGGCCCCGCGTTGATCAGGTTGCCGGACCAGTAGATGCCGACGGTGGCCGTCCCGACCGCCGCGGCGAGGTGGCGGGGGCCGGTGTCGTTGGAGATGACCAGGTCGCACCGCTCGTACAGCGCGGCGAGGCCGCCGACGCTCAGCGTGCCGACCGCCGTGAGCGCGGGCCGCCGCATCGCCGCCGCGACCTCCTCGACCACCTCCCGCTCCTTCTCGATGCCGGTGATCACGACCGGGCGGCCGAGCCGGTCGGCCGCCTCCGCGAAGGCGCGCGCCGGCCAGCGCCGCCGGGGGTCGCTCGCCCCGGGATGCAGCGCGACCAGGCCGCGGGGCGGCTCGCCGTACACGCGGGCGAGTTCGGCGCGGTCGGCGCCGGTCACGGCGATCCTGGGCTCGTACACCTCGGCCGTGCCGCCGACCAGCGCGGCGACCTCCAGATAGCGCAACGTCTCGTGCTGGTAGTAGACGTACGGCACGCACAGGTCGAGCCGTACGGCGTCGGGCGCGCACAGGCCGGCCGTCACGCGGGCGCCGATCGCCCTGACGAAGGGGTTGGAGTTGCGCCCGCCGCCGTGGATCTGCACGGCGAGGTCGAACCGGTGCTCGCGCAGCTCCTCGAACAGGCTCTGCGGCGCCTCGTGCCCGCTCTCCGCCGACGAGACCCCGGAGATCGGCGGCAGGGCGACGACGTCGTCGACCGGACCCGGCCTGCCGTCCAGGAACCCGGCGTGCCAGGGGATGCCGAGGAGGGTCAGCCGGGCCTGCGGGTAGGCCCGGCGGAGCGCCTCCAGGGCGGGCATGGCGAGAACCAGGTCGCCCAGGGCGTTGGCCCGCAGCACCGCGATGCGGCGCACCCCCTCGATCAGCGCGCCCATGCCGTCTCGAACACGTAGTCGTAGCACTCGGCGCTGCGGTCGGTGACCGTCGTGGGCAACTCCATGTGGTAGGCCCGGCTCGGCAGCAGGCCCGCGCCGCCGTACCTCTCCATGACGCGCAGCTGCGCCGCGACGTCCTCACCCGCGTGCCGGGGCGGCACCGACCGCCAGAAGTCGAAGCCGCCGCACTCCAGCAGCCGTTCCCGGTCGTACAGCACGCAGCCGCCGATCCAGGCCACCTTGTACGGCCGCCACTCCCCGGGGCCCGGGACGCCCAGGTGCTCGCGCGCGAGGTGCAGCGGGTTCGAGGCGTTGTGCAGGGTGTGGCGCCGCCAGGCCGGCGACTCCCGGCGCACCCGCTCGGGCCGCACGCCGTCCGTCCACTCCTCGTACGGCGCCAGCTCGGCGGGGCGTACGTCGTCGCGGTAGGACAGGCCGTGCAGGGCGTAGCCGACGAAGCCGCAGCGCAGATCGCTCATCGCGGACAGCAGGACCTCGATCGCCTCCGGCTCCAGCCAGACGTCGTCGTCGATGTAGAGCGCCAGCCGCCGCTCGGCCCGGCCGAGCAGGAACGCGCGTTGTTCCGCCATGCCCCGCGGGGGCAGGTGGTGGTGGACGGCCGCCGGCCTGTCCCGGTGGCCGAGGATGCGCAGCTGCGCCGCCACCAGCGGGTCGTCGGCGACCGGCGCGTCCGACTGATCGGAGATCACGACGCGGAACCCGGCCACGGTCTGCGCCGCGAGGCCCGCCAATGTCACGCCCAGCGCGCCCGGGCGGTCCTTCGTGGGCACGAGTACATCCAGGTCAGACGGGGCGAACATGCGCGCGTGATACCCCTGGGGTGATCCGGCAAACAGCGCCGTCAGCCGCCCACCCCGGCCGTGTCCTTCTCCTCCGCGCGCGGCCTCGGTGGCCGTGCCCCGCCGTAGCTCGCCCCGCCCCGGCTAGAGCGGCGGCTCGACGCAACGTGGTCGTTCGTGTCCGGCCACCCGCCGATGACGGGGAGGGGCGACGTCAGGAACGGCGGTCGGAGAGGCGTCCGGGGCTGGGGAACCTGATGTACCGGCGGCCGGCGCAACCGGCCGCGCGCCGCTCCTCCGCCGCTTCCTCCGCGGGCCGCCACCGCCCGTTCGTGTGCGCGGGGCCGTGCGCGTCCGCGCAGTGTGGTTCGGCGGCCTCGGGGGACGACTCGCCGATTGCGAGGAGCTCCGGCGGGGCGTGGTCGACCTGCAGGGTGGTGTGGTCGATGCCGTACTCGTCGTGGACCATCCGCTGCGCCGCCTGCCGTACGGCGTGGCAGTCGGCGCCGGGGGCGACCAGGATGTGCGCGGACATGGCGGGGTAGCCGCTGGTGACCTCCCAGATGTGCAGGTCGTGCACCTCGACGACGTGTTCCAGGGCGGCGGCCTTGCGGCCGATCTCGGCGGGGTTCATGCCGGCCGGAGCCGCCTCCATGAAGACCCGGCCGGACTCGCGCACCAGGCCCCATCCGGCCTTGAGCATCAGGGCGGCCACGACGAGGGCGGCCAGGGCGTCGGCCCGGCCCCAGCCGGTCGCCCAGATCACCGCGCCAGCGGCGGTGGTGGCGATGAAGGCGAACAGGTCGTTGAGGATGTGCTGGAAGGCGCCCTCGACATTGAGGCTGGCGCGGTTGGCCTTGTTCAGCAGCCAGGTCGCGGCCAGGTTCACCGCGATCCCGGCGATGCCGGTGGCGACGACGTACGCGCCTTCGACCTCGGGGGGCTCGATCAGCCTGCGTACGCCCTCGTAGACGAAGTAGACGCTGAGCAGCAGCAGCGTGATCCCGTTGATCTGGGCGCTGATGATCTCGGCGCGTTTGAGGCCATAGGTGAAGCCGCCCTGCGGCGGGCGGGCGGCGATCCGCATGGCCACGATCGCGAAGGCGATGGCGATGGCGTCGGTGAGCATGTGCCCGGCATCGCTGATCAGGGCCAGGGAGTGCGCGATGACGCCGATGACGACCTCGACCGCCATGAAGCCGACGATGAGCGCCAGCGCGCCGGTCAGCAGACGCCGGTCGGCCTCGGCGCTCACCGCGTGCCCGTGCCCATGCCCATGACCGTGACCGTGCTCGCGCGCGTGCTCACGGCTCGCGTCCTTCCCGGTCTCACCCATCGTCCCGGTCCTTCTCCTCATGTCCGATGTGCGTGATCGCCAGGTCGAACAGCAGTCGCACGTGCGAGTCCGCGAGGCGGTAGTAGGCCATCCTTCCCGCACGCCGCACCTTCACCACGTTGTGGACCCGCAGCAGGCGCAGGGCGTGGGACGCGGCGGACATGCTGTGGCCGGTCGCCGCGGCGAGATCGCACACGCACATCTCGCCGCCCTCCAGCAGCGCCGCGATCAGCCGCAACCGCCCGGGATCGGCCAGCAGCCCGAAGATCTGCGCCAGGTCCTCCACCGTCTCAGCGGCCGGCATGGCCCTCCTGACGGTCTCCACCCGGCCGGCGTCCACCACCGGCAGCGCACAGGAGTCGGCCGTCACGAGATCCACAACACTTGAACGATCGTTCACGTGTGAGAGTGTAGGCGACGGCCGGCGCATGTCAACGCCTCCCACCCGGTGGCCCGTACGGCCGTCGTCCGGCGGATGACAAGATCGGCGCATGAGCACCACCGATCCAGTACTGCGGGCCCTGGTCTTCGCCGTGTCCATGGCGAAGGAGCGAATGGGCGTCGCCCTCGCCGTGAACGGCACGGTCATCACCGGCCATCTCGTCTCCCCGGAGGAGTACGCCGACGCGGTGATCGAACAGATCCGCCGGTCACACGCCGAGGAGATACCCGCGGGCCAGGGCCCCGAAGGCTTCTTCATGCGCATCGCCGAGAGCGCGAAGGAGCGCCGCGAGCGCCACCGTGCCGCCGCGCTCGCCGGCGACTTCGACTCCGGCTCGGAGCAGGACCTTCCGGACTACCTCCACCTCGTCGACGCCTTCACCGGCGACCGCCCGGCGGGCGGTGCCGGAGCGACCTGGAGGATCCGTCTCGAAGACGTCGGCGGCTGGTCGCTCGCTCAGGTCGGCACCCCGGACGGGCGACCGGCGTGACGTCCCGCTCGGCCCCTGCTCCCTGAGGAGCAGGGGTCGAGCGGAGGTTCACGGCTGGAACGATCCCGCCGCCGACGTCTGACAAGGGCAGTCATTGGGCCTTCACTGTTAGGAAACTTTCTTTTATATTTGCGCCACCCCCCAGCAGTGAGGAGCACACATGCGAAGAACGCTGACCTTCCTCGCGACGGCGACGATCGCCATCGGCGCCACGGTGTTCGTCGCCTCACCGGCTCAGGCGCACGGCTACATCTCGTCGCCCCCGAGCCGCCAGGCGATGTGCGCCCAGGGCCGCGTCCCCAACTGCGGCGACATCGTCTACGAGCCCCAGAGCGTGGAAGGGCCGAAGGGGCTGCGCAGCTGCAGCGGCGGCAACGCCCGATTCGCCCAGCTCGACGACGAGAGCAGGCCATGGCCGGCCACCAGCGTCGGCAACACCGTCACCTTCACCTGGTCGCTGACCGCCCGCCACGCCACCAGCACGTGGGAGTACTACATCGGAGGCACGCGGGTCGCCGTCTTCGACGACCAGGGACGCCAGCCTCCCGCCACCGTCAGCCACACCGTGAACCTGAGCGGACGGACGGGCCGGCAGAAGGTCCTCGCGATCTGGAACGTGGCCGACACCGCCAACGCGTTCTACGCCTGCGTCGACCTTCAGGTCGGCGGGGGCGGGACGCCCAGTCCCACGCCCACTCCGTCCCCGACGCCGACGCGTACTCCGAGCCCGTCTCCCACGCCGACGCGCACCCCCACGCCCACTCCGACCGTTCCCGGCGGCACCTGGGCCGCCGGGACGGCGTACAAGGTGGGCGACCGGGTCACCTACGGCGGGGCGACGTACCAGTGCAGGCAGGCCCACACGGCGCTCGTGGGCTGGGAGCCGCCGAACGTCCCCGCGCTGTGGCAGAGGATCTGAGATGAGCGGGCGGACCCGTGGTGCGCGCGGCCGCGGGTCCGCTCCGGACGGCCCGGCTCCGGCCGCCTCGGCCGGGGTGTCGCGGGCGTCGCGGGTCAGGCGACGTGGAGGTGCACCTCGGCGCCCTGCATGAAGGCCCGCGAGTAGGGGCACTCGCCGTGAGCCTGCTCCACCAGCCTGCGGGCCGCCTCGGGCTCGACCCCCGGCAGGCGTACGGTCAGGTCCGTGGCGATCGTGTAGTCGTCGGCGGTGCCCCGCTTGCGCAGCGTGACGGCCGTGTCCACGGTGGCGTCGGCGGTCCGGACGCCCTGCCGACCGGCCACCAGGGTGAGCGAGTTGTGGAAACAGGAGGCGTAGGCCGCGGCGAGCAGCTGCTCGGGGTTGGTCGCCCCGCCCGGCCCGCCGAGCTCCCCGGGTGCCTTGATGCGGACGTCGAGCATGCCGTCGTCCGACGCCACCTTGCCGAGGGCGGAGGAGGCCCGGGCCGTGTACAGGTCGTCGTAGGATTCGCCGCCCTCGCGGGCCGCCTGCCGTCCGAGCCGGTCTGTGGAGTGGTCTCCGGGTAATTCCCCGGTCAGCTCCGCCTCGACTCCCGGCCCCGAGTAGTCGGGCCCGGGCGCCCGATCGCTCGGCAGATGGGTGAATCGCCGTATTTCCTCGCTCATAGCGCATCCCTCGTCCGCTCACGTCGCGCCCCGGTCGGGATCGGCGGTCACGTACCCCCTGAGCGGCCCGATACCGGACCTCGGAGGCAAAAGTTCCCATCAGCGGCGGCTCAGTGTCCCTGTGCTACGGTCCCGGCAGGCATTCCCCAGCAAACGGTGAAATCTCTGTCATGGCGGCGAGGGGTGGGTTCGGTATGAGTGGGGCTGTCCGATGGGGCGTCCTCGGAACGGCGGGCATCGCCGCGCGGGCGTTCCTGCCCGCGTTGCGTGAGGCCGGCGGGGGTACGGCCGCCGTTGTGGCGGGCCGCGACCTGTCCCGTGCCGAGGAGTTCGCCGCGCGGAACGGCGTCGACCGGGCCGTACGCGGCTACGAGGCCGTCATCGAGGACCCGAGCATCGACGCGGTCTACGTCCCGCTGCCGAACGCCCTGCACGCGCCGTGGACGATCGCCGCCCTGGAGGCGGGCAAGGCGGTCCTGTGCGAGAAGCCGCTGTGCCTCACCCCCGCCGAGGCCGGCGACGTCATCGAGGTCGCACGCCGGTCGGCCCGGCCGCTCTGGGAGGCGTTCGTCTTCCCCTTCCACCCCCAGACGGCGCGGCTGCGCGACCTGCTCGCCGAGGGCGCGATCGGCGACCTGCGGGAGATCTGGTCGACCTTCCATTTCACGATGGAGGGCACCGTGAACATCCGGCTCGACCCGGCACTCGGCGGCGGCGCGCTCTACGACGTGGGCTGCTACCCGGTGCGGCTCGCGCAGCTGCTGTTCGGCGGTGACGCCGTCGCCGGCCACGCCGTCGTCGTCAAGGGCGAGGCGGGCGTGGACATCGAGACCGCCGGGGTCCTGGAGTTCGGCACCGGCCGCCTGATGATGAGCTGCGGCTTCGACCTGCCGTTCACGACGTACACCCGCCTGGTCGGCACCGGCGGGGAGATCCGGCTGACCAACCCGTTCCACCCCGAGCCGCACGACGGGCTCGAACTGTGGCGTGCGGGACGCCTGGTCGAACGGCACGAGCCGGGCGGGGGGACCGCGTTCTCCTGGGGCATCCGGCACATCCACGAGGTGCTGCGCGGAGAGGCCGAGCCCCGGCACACGGCGGCCGACGACTCCCTCGGCACCGCCCGCGCCCTCGACATGCTGCGCTGACCCCGCCGCCGATGTCACCCCATCCGGGAGGCGGCCACCCGTGGTATGCATGGGCGATGGCGAACCCCCGGCCGTACGACGCGGTGCTGTGCGACCTCGACGGCGTCATCCGTTTCTTCGACCACACCGAGCTGACCGAGCTGGAGCGCGCCGCCGGTCTGGGCGAGGGGACCACCATGAAGGTCTTCTTCGCGCCCGATGCGGTCCGGCCGGCGCTGCTCGGGCGGATCACCGTCGAGCAGTGGACGGAGGCGGCCGAGGCCGCACTGGCCCTCCAGGCGCCACCGGAGCGGGCCCGCGCGCTGGTCACGGCGTTCGTCAAGGCGCCGGCCCGGGCGGACGAGGAGGTGCTCGGCCTGCTGCGCCGGGCCCAGGCGCACGTGCCCGTCGTGCTGGTGACCAACGCGACACTGAGCCTGGAGGACGACCTCGCCTGGCTGGGGCTGGCGCACTTCGCCGACGAGGTGGTCAGCAGCGCCCTGACCGGGGTGGCCAAGCCCGACCCCCGCATCTACGAGATCGCCGCCGAGCGCGCGGGCGTTCCGGCCGGGCGCTGCCTCTTCGTCGACGACCGGGCGGAGAACGTCGAGGCGGCCAGGGCACTCGGCATGACGGCCGTCCTCTTCACCGGCGCGCCCGGCCTGGAGACGGCGCTCGCGCCGCTGCTCGGCTGACCCGGCCGCCCCTGACGGGAGGCCTCCGGTGCGCGCGGATCAGTCGCGTACGACGCCGGAGACGACGGTGGTCACCATCCTGTGGACGGCGTCGGCCCGCGGCGGGCCGCCGTCCCGGTCGGCGAACAGCAGGTGCGAGGCGCCGAGCAGCGTGGGGGCGAGCGTGTCGACGTCGGCGTCCGCCGCGATGCGGCCCAGATCGCGCTCGGCCGTCAGGTAGGCGGCGAGCATGGCCGCCGCCTCCGTCAGGAGCGGAAGGCCGGGGCCCGGCCTGGCCTCGCGCAGCCGGGCACGTAGCCCGTCCCGGGAGATGATCAGACCGACGACCGCGACGGCGACCGACCCGAACAGGTCCGTCAGCACGCCGGTGAGGTTGCCGGCGACGGTGCCGGTCCCGGCGGCCTGACGCAGGGCGGCGGCCTGGGCGTCGACCCCGGCGATGCCGTCGAGCACGAGCTCGGCGAGGAAGGCGTCGAAGTCGGCGAAGTGCCGGTGCAGGACGCCCTTGGCGCAGCCCGCCTCGGTGGTGACCGCCCGGCTGGTCAGCGCGCTCGGCCCGTCCCTGAGCAGGACGCGCTCCGCGGCCGCGAACAACTGCTCCCGCGCGTTGTGGAGGGCAACCCCCGTCGGCACCGTTCCGTTCCTCTCGTCCGTTCGTCGACTGTATCCGGTTTGACGAGTGGGCATGCGCCCACTCATAGTGGGCGTATGCCCACTTCACTTCCCGAGAACGAACCGCACAAGGCCAGGGGAATGGCGGAGTCGTTCGGCGTGGACCCCGAACGCTACGACCGGACCCGGCCCCCCTATCCCGCCGCGATGGTGGAGGAGATCATCGCCGCGAGCCCCGGACGCGAGTTCCTCGACGTCGGCTGCGGCACCGGCATCGCAGCCCGGCAGTTCCGGGAGGCCGGGTGCACGGTCCTCGGCGTCGAACCCGACGCGCGGATGGCGGACTTCGCGCGCCGCGACGGGATCGAGGTCGAGGTGTCGACCTTCGAGGCCTGGGAACCGGCGGGCCGTACGTTCGACGCGGTCGTCGCCGGGACTGCCTGGCACTGGGTCGATCCGGTCGCCGGGGCGGTCAAAGCGGCCGAGGTGCTGCGCCCGGGCGGCCGGCTGGCGGCGTTCTGGCACGTCTTCGAGCTCCCACCGGCCGTGGCGGAGGCCCCCGCCGCGGTCTATCGACGGGTGCTGCCCGGTTTCCCCGCGCAGGACCGGCCGGCGGGGCCGGCCCTCGACGGATACCGGCCGTTGTTCGCCAAGGCCGCCGACGGGATCGGGAAGGCGGGCGCCTTCGGCGATCCCGAGGAGTGGCGGTACGACTGGCAGCGGTTCTACACCCGCGACGAGTGGCTGGACCAGATGCCCACGTCCGGCGTCCTCACCCGGCTTCCACAGGACACGCTCGCGGAGGTGCTGGCGGGCGTGGGGGACGCGATCGACGCGATGGGCGGCGGCTTCACGGTGTCCTACGTCACGGTGGTGGTCACCGCGGCACGCGGGTGAGCATCACGGGCGGGATGTCCGGAGACGGGATGATGCTCACCGAGCCGGCACCCGGCCGCCACCGAGGAATCAACTTGTAGTAATGACTCGCGGTCAGCTTCGAATCGGAGACGCTCTCGATTCGAAGGAGAACCATGCGCCGGCGACTCGTCCTGATCGCCGCGATCGTCTTGATCGCCCTCACTCCGAATCTCGCCGTCCCCGCCCAGGCGGCGTCGGGGCCTCTGGTGGTGGCCCATCGCGGCGCCTCCGCGTACGCGCCGGAGAACACCGTCGCCGCCTTCGAACTGGCCCGAGACCAGGGCGCGGACATGTTCGAGCTCGACGTCCAGGAGACCAGGGACCACCATCTGATCCTGATGCACGACACGACGCTCGGACGTACGACCGACGCGGAGAAGGTCTTCCCGGGCCGGTCGCCCTGGCGGGTCGGCGATCTCACGCTGACCGAGATCCGCAGGCTGGACGCCGGCTCGTGGTTCTCACCGCGGTACGCGGGGGAGGCGGTGCCCACGCTCGGCGAGGCGCTGCGCGCGATGCGCGGCAGCGGGCTCGGCCTGTTGCTGGAGATCAAGGAGCCCCGGCGCTACCCCGGGATCGAGGCCCGGGTGGCCGAGGAGATCGGGCGCGACCCGGCCTGGCGCGGCCGGATCGTCGTGCAGTCGTTCGACTGGGACTCGATGCGCCGCTTCCACCGCCTGATGCCCCGTGTGCCGATCGGCCTGCTCGGCACACCGCCCGCCCGGGACCTGCCCGGCCTGGCCCGGTTCGCCGACCAGGTCAATCCGCCGTACGCCGGCGTCACGGCGGAGTACGTCCGGCGCGTCCACCGGCTGCGCATGAAGGTCCTCGCCTGGACCGTGGACGACCCCGGCGTCGTACGCCGCCTGATCGGCGCGGATGTGGACGGCGTCATCACCGACAGACCGGACGCCGTACGAGAAACTCTCGAGATGACGGCGGCGCTCAGACGGGGTAGGTCACGGAGGTGAGCCGCTGGGAGACCTCCCACAGGCGCTGCCCCAGGCCGCTGTCGTGCGCGCGGGCGGCCGCCCTGACCCACTCGGGATATCCGCGGATCTCGAACAGGCCGCCCGGACCGTAGTAGTCGCCGCCGAGCCCGCACCGACGCGAGCGAGGCCAGGTCCAGGCGCACCACGTCGACCGTGGCCTGCGGCGCGTCGCGGCGGATCCCCGCCGGCCGCCATGCGTGAGCTCATCACGACGCACGGGCCGGAGGCCGGGATGGACGACATCGCGGCGGCGGCCGGGGTGGCCGTGGGCACGCTCTACCGGCACTTTCCCACCAAGAACGACCTGGTCGACGCCATCGTGACCGAGCTGGGCGCGACGATCGCCGCGACCCTCGACGCCGCCGTGAGCAGGGTCGGCGACGGCCGGAGCGGGGCCCTGGACGAGATCGCCGGGCTGCTGCACCGCGTTGTGGTGGACATGGGGCAGGAACGTCTGCTCCGTGAGCCTGACCACATCACCGGGCGCCGGGACGCCGGAGCGCGCCCGGGTGCGGTGGGTGGAGCTCGCCGTACGCGCTCTCGCGCTGCCGGCCGGCGGTCAGAAGGCGTAGCGGACGGTGCAGTACGGGAGCTTGCCGGCGATCAGGTCGGTGAGCGCGGTGACGTAGCGGCCCTTGTGGCCGGTCTTGTAGCGGACGTTCCAGCCGCCCGTCTGCGAGCGCTTCGGCTGCTGGAGGTCGGGGCGCCACAGCACCTCCTCGGCCTTGGGATGCCAGCCGAGGTTGACCTCGTGCAGCCGGTCGTTGTGCGTGAGGAAGATGACCTCGGCGGCGAGCTGGGCGCGGGCCGCCGGGCTCAGCGCGTCGTCGAGCTGCCCGAGCAACTCGGCCCAGTCCTCCAGCCAGCCGTCGCGTACGACCACCGGGCTGAAGTTGACGTGCACCTCGTATCCCGCCTCGACGAAGTCGTCGATCGCCGCGATCCGGTCGGCGACGGGCGAGGTGCGGATGTCCAGCAGCTTGGCGTCGGCGGCCGGCATCAGGCTGAAGCGGACGCGCGTACGGCCCCGCGGGTCCCAGCCGAGCAGGTCGCGGTTGACGTACTTGGTGGCGAAGCTCGCCTTGGCGTTCGGCAGGTCGCGGAAGAGGCCGACGAGATCGCGCACGTTGGCGGAGACGGTCGCGTCCACCGAGCAGTCGGAGTTCTCGCCGATGTCGTAGACCCAGGCGTGCGGGTCCACCTGGTTCGGCTCGGGCTTGACGCCCTGGCGCCCGGCGTGCCTGGCGAGATATCCCGTGATCTTGTCGATGTTGGCGAACACGGTGATCGGGTTGCTGTAGCCCTTGCGGCGCGGCACGTAGCAGTACGCGCAGGCCATGGCGCAGCCGTTGGCGGTGGAGGGCGCGATGAAGTCGCTCGACCGGCCGTTGGGCCGCGCGGTGAGCGACTTCTTGACGCCGAGGACCAGCGCCTCGGTCTTGATCCTGACCCAGCGGGCCACGTTCGCCTCGTCCCCGTACAGCTCGGGGATGCGGTGGTGGGCCTCGATCTCGATGCGCTCGGCCTCGGGGAACCGCTCCAGGATCTCCTTGCCGCGCGGCAGTTCGGCGGCTGCGGGCTCGACGTAGACGCGGCGGATGTCCAGCAGTCTCTGGCCTTCGTTCACCCGGATATAACAACTCGGTAACAGAACGACTTCCCAGGTCAGAGGGCATTCAGGTGCTGGTCGGCGGGGCACGCGTACGCCGTCCTCGAGGCCAGGGTCCAGGTCCGCACGGCGGTCCCGCAGCGGCGGCAGCGCTCACGTTTGTAGACCCACCGCTCGTCCGGCGCGTCCGGGTCGCTGACCACCTGCCCGGCGTCGCGGCCCAGCGCGAGGTAGCGCACGGCGGCGTCCCAGAGCCGCCCGGCGGCCTCGGCGCCGATGTCGCGGGCGCCGGGGTCGAGGCCGGTGAGGAAGAGCAGCTCGGCCCGCCAGGCGTTGCCGACCCCCGACCACACGCCCTGGTCGAGCACGGCCGCGCCGACCGGGACGTGGGCCGCGAGCAGGCGTCGTACGGCCTCGGTTCTGTCGATGTCACCACGCAGGGGGTCGGGGCCGGTCGCGGCCCGCAGCGCCGCCAGCGCCCGCTCGTCCATCGCCTCGCAGCGGGCGGGCGCGATCAGGTCGAACGCCGCCTCGCCGGTCGCCAGCCGCAGCCGGGTGCCCTTGCGGGGCGGGGCCGCCGGGTCGTCGTACCGCAGGAAGAGGCCCTGCATGCCGAGGTGCACGTGGATCGGCGGGGCGCCCTCCAGCCGGTAGAGCAGGTGCTTGCCGAGCGCCTCCACGCCCTCGACGACCCTGCCGTCGTACGGCCCGGCGTCGAACCTGCCCTGCGGGCTGGTGGCCCTGACCACCCGGCCGGCGAGCTCCTCGTGCTGCTCGTCCGCGTAGCGATGGACCAGGTGCCCCTCCGGCATGCCCCTCGCCCTACCCGTCCCGTCCGGAGATACCGTTCGGATCATGAGTTACGAGCCGACGTCTGAGGAGCTGCGGCACCTGCGCCGCTGTGTGGAGCTGGCGAAGGAAGCACTGGAGGCGGACGACGAGCCGTTCGGCTCGGTGCTCGTCTCCGGCGACGGCGAGGTGCTGGCCGAGGACCGCAACCGGGTGGCGGGCGGCGATCACACGCGGCACCCGGAGTTCGAGCTGGCGCGCTGGG
Organism: Microbispora sp. H10836; assembly: GCF_012999525.1. Lineage (NCBI taxonomy): Bacteria > Bacillati > Actinomycetota > Actinomycetes > Streptosporangiales > Streptosporangiaceae > Microbispora > Microbispora sp. H10836. Next base: position 41,754 of record NZ_JABBWU010000021.1, on the reverse strand, counting down.
CCGCGGCGAACATGACGCCGGAGGAACGCGCGAAGGCCACCGTCTACACCTCCGGCGAGCACTGCCCGATGTGCGCGGCGGCGCACGGGTGGGTGGGACTCGGGCGGATCGTCTACGTCGCGTCGTCGGCGCAGCTCGCGCGGTGGCTGGCCGAGTGGGACGTGCCGCCCCCGCCGGTGCGGACACTCCCGGTCAACGAGGTCGCGCCCGGTGTGCGGGTGGCCGGGCCCGTGCCCGCGCTGGCCGACGAGGTTCGCGCGCTGCACCGCCGCCTCCACACCGGCTCCTGAGGCCGTTTCCCGGTGCTTCCCGCGCACCTACGGATACCCTCCGCTGCATGGTCATGGGTGAGGGGGACTGATGCGTACCTGGTTCGAGCCGCATGAGGACGAGGAGTTCGAGGCGGCCAAGGCCCTGCTGGTCCGCCGCTGCCTCGTCTGGGCGGGGGAGCGTGGCATGGCCGCGGACCCGCTGGTGCTGGAGGCGGCCCTGGACTCCCGCCACCGCAGCGTGGACGGCCGGCTTGGCTACTGGGACGAGGCGCAGGTGCGCAGGTTCCTGCTGGAGTGGATCCCGCGATACGTCACCGCAACCCGGGACGAGCTGGACGCGGCGCCGGAGAGCCTGCTGACCCTGCTGCGTTACGTCGCCGCGAAGGGGCTGCGCGACCCCCGTGGCGCCACCCCGGCGGAGCTGGAGCGGGCGGTGCGAGCCGCCGTCGCGGACTATCCGGCGGCGCTCGACGACCCCGCGCGCATGGGCCTCGCGAAGTTCTGGGCGCAGACGGCGCTCGACAACGGTGTCGACCTGACCGACCGCAGGGCGCTGGAGAGATTGCCCCACGACGTCGAGGCGGGCCGGCTGCCGTACGACGCCGAGGCGCTCGACAGGGTGGTCGAGGCCAGGTTCGCCCGGCCGCACCTGGACGAGCAGCGGGCCTTCCCGCAGCCCCCGCTGGTCCTGCCGCCCGCACGCGAGCTCGCCGAGGCGGCGGCGCGCAGCGAGGTCGTACGCCGGCTGACGGCCCTGGCCGACTGGGCGGGAGCCGAGGGCAGGACGCTCACCGAGGCCGGTCATCTGCGGAGAGCCGACGCCCGGGAGCTGGCCGGGCTGCTCGGCACCGGCGAGCAGGACGCCGAGGTCCGCAGCGCGGCCGAACTGCCGGGCGTCGGCCTCATGCTCGCCTGGGCGAAGCGCGCTCGGCTCGTCCGGGTGACCGGCGGTCGCCTGCTCCGCGTCGCCAAGGCCGCGCCGCTGCTGCGTGACCCGGAGAAGCTGTGGACGCGGGCGTTCGAGGCGTACTTCGAGCTGGGCCGAGACATGCCGGCGTCGTTGACGCTGCTGTCGTCGGTGTTCGGCGACCTCATGCCCGACGTGCTCAACAGCGCGTACGGCATGGCGAGGCCGATGCCGGTGGCCCGGCTGGAGGAGTTGGTCTGGCTGGTCTGCCAGGACTACGTCCCGTCCGACCGCGTGCCGGAGGAGACGTGGCGCCATCGGGTCGGGGAGGAGCTGGCGCGGGCGCTGGAGACGCTGGCCGAGCTCGGCGCCGTGGAGCTGAGCCACGGCGTGGCCGACGAGCTGTACTCCAGCGACCTCACCGGCGATCTCCCCGAAGACGGTGATCTCGTCGACGACGGTGATCTCCCCGGCGACGATCTCACTGGTGGCGATCTCGCTCGTGGCCCGCTTCCGCTGCCGGCCGAGGCGCGGGCCCGGCTGCTGCGGCGGCTCGCCGAGCCGGGCCTCCTCGTACGGCTGACGCCGCTCGGCGCGAGGGCCGTGCGGGAGCGGATGCTGGCCGAGGGCAGGGACGCCCCGTTGATCGGCGAGCTGGTGGACGCTCCGGCCGCCGAGCTGCTGGGGGTGCTCATGCAGCACTACCCGCCGGACGCCGCCGCGCAGGAGCTGGACGGCTGGCTCGCGGCGCACAACGGGGATTGCGGGCCGCTGGTGGACGCGGTCCGCGCCTGTTCCTTCCGCACCCGGGCGGCCGCGATGCTCTCCTTCCTGGCCGAGATCCGTCCGGACCTGCGGCCGATGCTGCCCGGCCTGCGTACGGACCCGGTGCTGGGCCCCCTCGTCCTGCTGGAGCTCTCCGATAGCGGTGGACTCGGCGCCGACGAGCATCTGCTGGTGACGACGGAGGGTGTGCTCGGCCTGCTGGAGATCGCGGGCCCGGAGAAGGTGCTGGAGCACTTGCGCGCCATGGCGGGGCCGAACGCGCTCGCCCTCGTCGAGGCGATGGCCGGCTCCGGCCACCCCGCCGAGGAGAGCATGGAGGAACTGCGCAGGCTGGTCCTCGACAGCTTGCGCGCGCGGTCCCATCCGTTGAGGTTGGTGCCCGGCCCGCGCCCCGGCGCCCGGGGGCGTACGGCGGGACGCAGGCGTAAACGCTGAGGCGAAGCAGTCAGGGCCTCCCTCAGCGCAGGCCGCCCTCGGCGAGGTGCCGGTCGTCGGGGACGGTCCGATCGTCTCCGGCAGGGGCGCCCACGGCGCGGAGTGCTCGGTCCTGGGATACTTCGGCGGTGCCCGAGCACCATCCGCCGCGTGAGGCGAATGTCCGCCAAGTATGGCCGTGGCTGGTCCTGGCGGTGTCCGCCTCGGCGGTGCCCGTGATCCTCCCCGTCTCGGCGGGGGGCGGACATCTCGGCTACCAGGCGATTCTCTCCTTCCTGGGACTCTTCATCGGAGTCGCCGCGCGACCGTTGTACGGCGTGGACGCGATGGTCGCGTGGTATCTGCCGATGCTCGTCCTGGTGGTGGCCGTCCTCCACCGGCACCTGCGACGGACGAGGTGGGTCGTCGCGGCACTGCTCGGCGTCATGACGGTCGTCAACCTGGTGGTGGCGATCGACGAGTTCCCGCACGCGGTGACCGTGGCGGACATCAGCGCGGGCAGCCAGCCCGATTTCTCCGGTCCGGGCGACTTCCTGCCCGCCCTGCTCACGACGGTCGCGTACGGCGTGGCCGCGGTGGCGCTCGTGCTCGGGGCGAGGAACCGGGGAAGGCGGGCCGGTGAGGAGAGCACCAGTAAGATGCCACGGTCCAGATAGACGGAGATCCACCCTGGAAGGGCTGCACGTGGCGCAGAAGGTGATTCTGGTTGACGACCTCGACCACTCCGAGGGCGACGATGTGGCGCGACGGGAGTTCCCGCTGCTGAACCGGACCTTCGCCATCGACCTGTCCGACGCGAACCAGCAGCGGCTGAGCGAGGCTCTGGCGTTCATCGAGGAAGTGCTGGAGAACGCCCGTGAGGTGAAGCAGGCGTCGCGGTCCAAGAAGGCCGCCGACACCTCCCCGCGCCTGCGGGGTTACACGCTGACGGACGTCCGCGAGTGGGCCCGCGAGCAGGGGCTGGACGTGCCCCCGCGCGGGAAGATGGCCGACGAGGTCATCGAGCGGTTCATCGCGGCGCACCCCGACGCCGCCCCGGACGCCGGGTCCGAGGACCCCGCCGGACAGTCCGCGGAGGAATCCGCGGAGATGGCCACCGCGCACGCGGAGGCGACGGCCGGCGTCTGAACGGACGCCTCGGAGCGGACTCCGCCCGGCCCCGGCCGCCGCGACAGGCGTTCGGGCCCGGGCATCCGCCCGTCCCCGGGCCTTCGCCCGCGGTCGTTCCCGGACGGACACCCGGCGTCGAGAAGCCGGGCGAGAACAGGTCGCCATGAGAACCCATGCCGCCGGCCCGGTCGGTTTCGGCCGGGTACCGGCGGGCACGCCGCACGAGATGACCTACCGGTGCGGGTGAGCGCGCGACAGCACGATTTCGACTCCGTACAGGCACTGGAGAGGTCCAAGTTTTCCGCAAGCGGGCCTTTCTAGTGTCTCCGCCGACGCCCGAACAGGGCGATTCCGCTACGGCGAAGTACGAGGAGACACTCATGCGGCTCGGATACACGGTTCCCCAGTACGGCGCGTTCGCCGACCCGGACTTCATGCGGCAGGCGAGCGCGGATCTCGAGGCGATGGGCTACAACAGCCTGTGGGCGGGCGACCGCATCCTGCTGCCGCTGGCACCCAGCGACCCGTACCCGGGCGGAGACGGGACGGTCCCACCGGCCTTCGGGACGTTCTTCGACCCCCTCACCGCGCTGACGCTGGCCGCGGTCAGTACGCGCGAGATCCGGCTGGGGACCAGCACACTCAATGCGCTGTGGCAGCCGCCCGTCCTGCTCGCCCGTACGCTGACCTCGCTCGACCTGCTCAGCGACGGACGGCTGGACGTCGGCATCGGCCTCGGCTGGCTGCGCGACGAGTACACCGCGACCGGGGTGCCCTGGCGGGGCAGGGGAGAGCGGCTGGAGGAGACGCTCGACCTGATGGAGGCCGTCTGGACGGACGAGGTGGTCGAGCACAAGGGCGCGCTCTGGACGGTGCCGCCGTCGCACATCGACCTCAAGCCCTGCCAGCGGCCGCGCCCGCCGATCCTGCTGGCCGGTTACACACCCGGGGCGCTGGAGAGGGTCGGCCGGCGGGCCGACGGCTGGCTGAGCGCGGCCATGCCCATGCCGTACCTCACCGCCCTGTGGGACATGGCGCTGCGGGCGGCGTCCGGCGCGGGCCGGGACCCGTCCGTCCTGCGCATGGTGGTGCGCGTCAATCCGGCGATCACGGACTCACCGGCGGCCGCCGACCAGGTGCCGCACGCGGGAACGGTGCGGCAGGTCGCCGACTACCTGCTGACCCTCGCCGAGGCCGGGGCGCACGAGGCGTTCGTCGACCTGCAGACGACGACCTCCTCGCGGGACCAGTTCCTCGACGTGGCGCACGCGCTCATCACCGCGCTGCACGCCGGCTGAGACCATCAGCAGGCATGCCTTCGCTCCGAGGCGACCAGGTCCGGCGCTGCTCCCGACTTCCACTACTTCTCCGACGTGCTCAGGGACGCTCTGAACGGCAGGTCGCCGGTCGCACGACCCCCTGTCGTCCTCCCATGCAGCCCAGACTGAAATCGGACATTGCGGGATAAAGACGACATAAGCGCTCAGTGAAGGCTCCTATTGGGACAATAGGGCATTAAATACCGTAGATCACCGTTTATCGCTCATTCTGTCCGGAAACAATGTCGTCGCGGGGCAATGACCACTTAACGGTCATTAGGCGATATTCCTTCTCATTGGGGAATGTCGTACACATTAGGCAGTTGATCCTTTAGAGGGGGACGAAATGCCCAAGCTCAAGAAGGTCATCGCCGGACTCGCACTTTCCGCCGCGCTTGGTGGTGGCGCCCTCGCCGCAGGCGCCACCGCCGCGAGCGCGTCAACCGCCCCGACTGGCTGGGGCTGTACCAACCCGTGTACCAACGAGTTCGACAACGGGTTCAACAACACCTTCGAAAACAGCCGCGTCCAGAACGGAGCCTTCCAGAACGGATGCTTCCGGAACGGATGCCAGAACTCCTGCTCGGACCTCGACGACATCCTCTGGGACGTCTGCGTCGCCGGCAACTGCCCCGACCTGCTCCCTGGATTGCTCGGCTGCATGAACTAGAAGGCCGGCCTGACGGCCTGCGGAATGAACAACACGGGCGGCGATGTCCATGAGCGGCGTGGCGTCGGCTCATATGAGAGATGCCCCGAGCGCGAGCGCTCGCGCACGGACTCGTCGGTGAGCGTTTTCGAACTCGGATGCGTTCGTTCCGCAGAGCAGGACAAGGGCTCCGGCGACGGAACCGCCGGAGCCCAGGCTTCTCTACCCGATCACCAGCGGTTGCGGGCCTCCTCGGCCCAGCCGGTGAGGCCGTCGAGGTTCACCCAGGCGCCGTCGTCGGCCCGGGCCCGTCCCGAGAAGTGGCCGAAGCATTGGTGCGTCTCGTTGCCCACCAGGCCGAGCTCGGTGCGGGCCACCTTCTCGTGGAACGGGTGGAACTCCACCTCCACCCGCGGGCCGGTGATCCGCCACGGGCGCAGCCAGTCGGCGCGGTCGTACGACCACTCCAGCTCATTGCCGATCTTGTGCAGGCGGCCGCCGAGGAACAGGGCGTTCTCCGTCGAACCGGTGCCGTCGGTCCACTTGCCGCCGAGCTGGATCGCCCGGCCGGGGCCGCTGCCCGCCGCCCAGTTCCACGTGATCGAGTACGGCCACTTCCCACGGCCGTGGTCGAGCACGGCGAACGAGTCCGCCTCGTTGACGTTGAACTCGGCCGCCTCCAGCCGCAGCCGCCCACGCACCGGACGGCCGACGTCCTTCACCGTGTACTGGAACCGGTTCTGCCCCCACGGAACCACCACGCCGAGCGACTCGTGGCCCTCCGGCAGCGGCACCTCCAGATCGAGCTCGATGCCGGGCGCCGCGGCCCGGATCGCGGTGCCGGAAACACCCTGCTCGATGTCGATCGTCACGCCGCCGCCCCGGACGGACGTCGTCCCGGTTCCGCTGCGGTCGGGGAAGACGGCGCCGCGGGCCAGCGGCACCACGGCGTCCCTGGCGGTCTCCACACGGGTGTCCCGGTCGAGCACGTACACTCCGTTCACCGCGGCGTAGTCCAGCGACGACGCGACCAGGCCCATGATGTGGCGGGGGGTGACGATCCCCCAGTATTCCCAGCGCTTGCGCCGGCCCCAGCCGCGCAGGTTGCCCCGGTGCAGCGGACGGCGGCTCCAGCCGACCGAGCCGGGGTTGAGCCGCCCGTCCGGCAGGCACAGGTCGACCGGCTCGGTGATCTCCCGCTCGTGCGTGGTCATGCGAACCTGAGCCTTTCCGTGATCGAGCGTACGAGGTCCTCGGGGAGTTTGAGCACCGCCCGGTCGTAGGTGAGCAGGCCGTTGATCTCGTCTTCGACGTCGGACAACTGGGTGTAGACGGTCGCGCTCAGGCCGCGCGCGACGGCCGGGATGATCTGCTCCTCGTGCACCCGGGCGAACGCCTCGCCAAGCGCGTCCGCCGTGCCGTACCGCCGGTAGCCGAACTCCTTCTCGCCCCAGACGTGGCCCTCGACCCGCAGACCGTACCCGCCGTATTCGGACAACACGAGCACCCGCCCGTCGGGCCGCGGCGGGCGGAACCGGCGGAAGTAGACGTGCAGGCTGCGCAGGTCGCCCGCGCGCTGGTCGTGCCAGCCGCTGGCGTGGTCGACCGTACGCGTCGGGTCGAGCCGGGCGAGCTCCCCGGCGATCCGCGCGGCGTCGAACTGGCCCCAGCCCTCGTTGAACGGCACCCAGACCGCCAGGCTCACCACGTTGCGCAGGTGCTCGACCGTGGCGCGCGCCTCGGCCTCGAACGCCGTACGCCCCGCCGCGTCGGCCCGGCCGAACCTGCGGTGGCGTCGGTCGTCCAACCGGACGGCGGGCAGGAACGCCGGCGTGGTGACGACCCACGGACGGTACGGCTCCCCGCCGTTCACCATGTCCTGCCAGACGAGGATGCCGAGCCGGTCGCAGTGGTGATACCAGCGCAGCGGCTCGATCTTGATGTGCTTGCGCAGCATGGTGAAGCCGAGCCGCTTCACGGTGGCGATGTCGTGGATCATCGCCTCGTCCGACGGCGGCGTGTAGAGGCCGTCCGGCCAGTAGCCCTGGTCGAGCACCCCGGCGTGGAAGTACGGCCGGCCGTTCAGCAGCAGCCGGGGGACGCCGTCGGCGTCGGGCCCGACCGAGAAGGAGCGCATGCCGAAGTAGCTCCGCACGCGGTCCGCGCCGAGCGAGACGGTGACGTCGTACAGGTAAGGATCTTCGGGGCTCCAGGCGCGCACCTCGGGCAGGGGGACGCGCACCGGCTGCCCGGCAGCGGCCGTGACCCGCGCGACCGTTTCGCCTCCGGCCGAGATCTCGACGCGCGCTTCGCCAGGCTCCCCGCCGGACGCGTGGACCGTCACCTCCACGCATGAGTCGTCGAGGAGCGGGGTCAGCGTGAGCCGTTCGACGTGGACCTCGGGCACGCGCTCGGCCCAGACCGTCTGCCAGATGCCCGACTGCGCGGTGTACCAGATGCCCCCGCGCCGCAGCCGCTGCTTGCCCCGCGAACCGTTCCCGGTGTCGTCCCGCACGGCGACGACCAGGATGTTCTCCGACGGGCGCAGCGCGTCGGTGACGTCGAACGAGAACGGCAGGTAGCCGCCGGTGTGACCGCCGACCTCGTCGTCGTTGACCCACACCCGGCAGGTCTGGTCGACCGCGCCGAAGTGCAGGATCACCCGCCCGTCGGCGAAGTCGTCCGGCAGGTCGAACCAGCGTCGATACCAGAGGGTCTCCCCGGGGAGCAGCTGCCGGTTCACCCCGGACAGCGGCGCCTCCGGCGAGTACGGCACGAGGATCTCGCCGTCGTACGTCTCCGGGGCGTAGTCCCTGATCGCGTACTCCCAGCGGCCGTTGAGGTTGAAATAGCTGTCGCGGACGAGCTGGGGCCGCGGGTACTCCGGGAGCGGATCATCCGACACGGGTGAGCCTCTTCAGTTCGCTGGTGGCGTCGAACGGCCACGGCCTGGGCAGCCCGTGGCTCATCAGCAGCCCGCCGTGGTGCGTCTCCCCGGTGTCCTCGTCGCGATAGACGCCGTCCGGATCCAGGCCTCTCAGCCGTACGGGGGCCGTCACGCGGACCAGCGTGGTCGGCCGCCAGGAGAGCACCACGACGTGCGGATCGAGGGTGTACTGCACGGCCCAGTCGGCGAGGCGGTCCATCCGGCCCTCGTGGACGACCGGGCGGATCAGCTTGTACTGCTCGATCAGGTGTTTCGCCTGCTCCAGGTCGGCCGGGCTCCAGCGCCCCAGGTCGCCGCCGATGCCGAGCGCGCCGGACATCGCGACGTGGAAGCGGAAGGCGAGCGGCGTCGGCCTGCCGGTGAGCGCGTTGGGGCTGTCGGTCACCCAGGCGCCCATCGTGCAGGCCGGGTAGACCTGGCCGTAGCCGTGCTGGATCGCGATCCGCTGGGTGGCGTCGGTGTTGTCCGAGGTCCAGATCTGGTCGGTCCCGGCGAGCATCCCGAGGTCGGCGCGGCCCCCGCCGCTCGCGCAGCCCTCGATCGTCAGGTGCGGGTGGGTCGCGCGCAGCCGGTCCACCACGGCGTACACGTTCCTGATGTACGGCACCCACACCTCGTCGCCGGCCTCGGTGATCGGCCGATTCATGTCCCACTTCAGGAACGCGATGTCGTTGTGGGTCACCAGCTCGTCCAGCCGGTCGTACGCCCATTCGGCGACGTCGTCCCGGGAGAAGTCGAGCAGGAGCTGGTCGCGCACCTCGGTCGCGCGCCGGTTCGGCTGGCCCAACACCCACTCGGGGCGGGTGCGGTAGAGCTCGCTGTCGGGATTGACCGACTCCGGCTCCACCCACAGACCGAACCTCATGCCGAGCCGCTTCACGTGGTCGATCAGTGGGGTGAGGCCGTGGGGGAACCGGTCGGGGTTCGGCCACCAGTCGCCCAGGCCGGCCGTCTCGCCCGTACGGCCGGCGAACGCGCCCGTGCGGCCGCCGAACCAGCCGTCGTCCATGACGAACAGCTCCACGCCGATGCCCGCGGCGAGCTCGGCCAGCTCCATCTGCTGGGCCTGGGAGACGTCGAACTCGGTCGCCTCCCACGAGTTGTAGACCACCGGCCTGACCCGGCCGGGCGCGGGCAGCACGTGGCGGCGGATGTGCTCGTGCCACCGGTGACTGACCCCGCCGAACCCCTCGGCCGAATAGACCCCGGTGAACGCGGGCGTCTCCAGGGATTCGCCGGGTCCGAGCCGCCAGGTCACCCCCTCGTGCCCGAACCCGCCGCTCCAGCCCACGCGGCCGTCGTGGTCGCGTTCGACGGTGATGCGCCAGCTTCCGCTCCAGGCGAGCGCCGCGCTCCACACCTCGCCGCGGTCCTCGGTCGCATCACCCGCGTCGATCATCACCCACGGGTTGGCGTGGTGGCCACTGTGCCCGCGCCTGCTGGTCAGCACGGTCTCGGCCACCGCCGGTGCCGTACGCCGGACCTGGAACTCCGCTCCCCACTCGCCGGTGACGTGGGTCAGCCGGTAGTCCTCGCGCCGCGGAACCGCCCAGGCCGCCGAGTCACAGCGCAGGACCGTGATCGGCCCGTCGCCCGTGTTGCGCAGGGTCGTCCAGCGGTCGACGGCGTCGCTGTCCGGCCTGATCAGGTAATGGAGGTCGATCTCCAACGGGTAGTGCCGGTCGGCCATCCTGATCGTCAGATGGCCGCCGTCGACGTCGTCGCCGAGATGACGCCACTCGACCCCGCGTACGCCGTCGCCATACCTGACCTGCAGGCCGGCCACGCCGAACCGGTCGCCGCCCTCGACGGGCAGTTCCTCGGCTCCGGCGGGCAGCACGCGGGCCTGGTCGAGCGTGAGCCGCGGCCCCCAGTGCGCGCTGCGCGGCGCGCCGTCCGGCCCGAGCCGCACGGCGTACGCGCTGGACGGGGTGGTGAGCAGCCACAATCCGGGCTCTGGACAATCGATCATGACAGCCACACTCCGGTGTCGGGCGGCAGCAGATCGCCGTCGAGGGGCCCGCTGGCGAGCAGCACGTCGTGGTGCCAGGCGAGGGGCACCGGCTCCGTGCCGAAGTTCACCATCAGCGTGAAGCCGGGGTCGCGGGCGAAGGCCAGCACCCCGGGAGGCGCGTCCAGCCAGGTCAGGTCGCCGTCGCCGAGCGCCGGGTGCTCGCGCCGGATCGCGAGCGCGGCGCGGTAGAGGTTCAGCGTCGAGCCGGGGTCGTCCCGCTGCGCGGCGACGGTCAGCTCCGCCCAGTCCTCCGGCTGTGGCAGCCAGGTGTCGCCGGCTCCGAACCCGTACGGCGGGGCCACGCCCGACCAGGGGAGGGGCACCCGGCAGCCGTCCCTGCCGATGAACGTGCGCAGCGTGCGCTCGAACATGGGATCCTGCCGGGCCTCGTCCGGAATGGCGAGATGTTCCGGCAGGCCCAGTTCGTCTCCTTGGTAGATGTAGGCCCCGCCGGGCAGGGCGAGCAGTAGCAGCGCCGCCGCGCGAGCGCGCCCGGTGCCCAGTTCGGCGTCGACGTCCATCCGGCCGAGCAGCACCTCCGGGGTGGGCGCGCGGACCAGGTCCTGGTCGACGCCGAACCTGGTCACCATGCGCGGCACGTCGTGGTTGCCCAGCACCCAAGGGATCGACCCGCCCGTCTCACGCGCGAGCCGGTGTGACGCGTCGATGACCGCGCGGAACTCCCCGGCCGACCACGGGGTCGGCATCAGGCCGAAGCCGAACAACTGGGCCAGCCCGTCTCCCGTCAGGTAAGGCCTGGCCTGGTCGGGATGACCGAACCACATCTCCGCCACGGTGCAGGCGGGCGCGGTGCCACGGTCGCCGGGGTAGGAGTCGAGGATCTTGCGCCAGGACCGGTAGAGCTCCAGGAGCTCCGGCTGGTGTTCGTACGGCACGGCCGCGTGACCGGGGGTGAGCGGGCCGCCCTGGCTGCCCGGCACCACGTCGGGCAGGCCCTCCTGCTTGAACAGCATGTTGGCCACGTCGATCCGGAACCCGGCCACGCCCCGGTCCAGCCAGAACCGCAGCACCCGCTCGAACATGGCGACCACGTCGGGGTGCCGCCAGTTCCAGTCGGGCTGCCCGGAGTCGAACAGGTGGAGGTACCACTGCCCGTCGGGCACCTGCGTCCAGGCCGGGCCGCCGAACACGGACTGCCAGTTGTTCGGCTCGTCGCGGAAGACGAACCGCTCGCGCTCGGGGCTGCCGGGACCGGCGGCCAGCGCCGCACGGAACCACGGATGCTCCGCCGAGCAGTGGTTGGGGACGATGTCGACGATCACCTTGATGTTCTTCGCCGCGGCCGCCGCCACGAGCGCGTCGAAGTCGGCCAGCGCGCCATACCGGGGATCGACGTCGCAGTAGTCGGCCACGTCGTAGCCGCCGTCGGCCAGCGGCGAGGGGTAGAACGGGCTCAGCCAGATCGCGTCCACCCCCAGGTCGGTCAGGTGGTCGAGGCGGGAGAGCACGCCGGGCAGGTCCCCTTCGCCGTCGCCGTTCGCGTCGGCGAAACTGCGCGGATACACCTGGTAGACCACCGCGTCCCGCCACCAGGCCCCCTGGTCGTACGGCTGCGCGGGGCTCTCGGCGGAGTGGTTGTCAGCGGACACCGCGGATCCTCCAGATCAGACAGGCCCCGAGCGTGGCGAAGCCCGCCGCCACGCCGTACATGAGCGGGTAACCGCCGGCCGAGGTGACCAGCGGTGCGGCGATCACCGGGCCGAGCGTGTTGGACGCGGAGTTGGCCAGGCTCACGATGCCGAGGTCCTTGGCCCGGTCGGCGTCCGCGGGCAGCAACTGGGTGACCATCGCCTGGTCGACGGCGGCGAACATGCCGTAGCCCGCGCCGAGCAGGACGGATGCCGCGATGGCGGCGGACCAGCTGGTCAGGAACGTCAGCACCAGTCCGGACGCGGCCATCGTTAGGCCGCCGACGAAGACCGCGGGCCTGCGGCTGCCGTACCGGTCGGACAGCCAGCCCGCGAGCAGGGTCGGCACGACGCTGCTCAGCGTGAACACCGCCACGAGGACCACGACGCCCTGCTCGACGGTCGAATCGGGGAAGAGCCGCTCGTAGTGGACCGCGTCCCGCAGGTAGTACTGCAGATAACCGATCGCCATCGCGAGCGTGAGGGTGATCAAGAGCCGGCTCAGCCAGGACCAGGCGAAGTCGGGATGCCTGCGCGGGCTCACCCACAGGCCGCGCAGGAAGGACCGCACGTCGAACGGCGGCGACCCCGCCGTGCCCGCGGCGGTGGCGACGGCTGCGGCCGCGGGGGCGGTGGTTCCGACAGCGACTGCGGCGGTGGCGGCAGCGGCGGCAGTGGTTTCCGCGGGTTCGCGGGTGAACAGGCCGAACGGCAGCACGAGCAGCAGGATCAGCGCCGCCATCGCGAGGAACCCGGCCTTCGCGCCGGTCAGCAGGACGGTGGCCACGACCCCGCCCAGCAGCGGACCGGTCAGCTGGCCCACGCCCGCCAGCGCGGACACCTTGCCCCGCTGACGGACGGGCACCTGGTCGGGCACGGTGGCGATGGCCGCGGCCAGGGCGGCGGTGAACGCCAGCTGGGCCACCGCCCAGCCGGCGACCAGCCCGGCCAGCGACTCCTGCCAGGCGAGGAACACCAGGGACGCGGCGCAGACCAGCGCTCCCCCCACGATCCAGGGACGGCGCCGGCCGAACCGGGAACGGGTCCGGTCGGACAGGGCGCCGAACAGAGGGTTGGCGATGATCGTGCAGACGGCGCCGACGGCGAACACTGTCGCCAGCGACGCCTCCTTGTGCGCCGGGTCGATGTGCGCCACTTGGGAGGGCAGCAGGATCTGGTTGCCGACGGTCATCGCCATGATGACGCCCATCTGGGCGAGCGCCAGCAGGGTCATCCAGCCGGTGGTCACCCGTTCGACGGGCGTGACGCGCACCTCGTCCATCTGAGTCCTTGAGGTTCAAACATGACAGGGTGCCACGTTAGAACATGACAGGGCGTTATGTTAAGACAGATCGGTGAACAATCCCGGCGTCCGGCGGCGGCCGGTCCAAAAGCGCAGCATCGACAGGGTCGAGCGCATCCTCGACGCCTGTGCCCGCCTCCTCGACGAGGTGGGCCTCGACGCGCTGACCATCGTCGACGTCGCCAGACGGGCCGAAGTGCCGAGCGGCACCATCTACCAGTTCTTCGACGGCAAGTCCGGGATGCTGCGCGAGCTGGCACTGCGCAACCTGGAGCTGCTCCTGGTGCGGCTACGTCGCAGGGTGGCCGCGGAGGGGCCGCTCACCTGGCCGCGCGCGGCGGAGCTCGTCCTGACCGAGACGGTCGAGATGCGCAGGACCGTCCCCGGTTACACCGTGGTCGACTTCGCCGACACCCGGCCCGGCGGGGCGACTTTCCTGCCCCCGGGCGAGGCGGAGGAGGGCGGAGACGTGCTGGCCGAGCGGCTCTATCACTTCGCCCTGGACGAGGCCGGGCTGCCGCCGCTGCCCGATCCCTACCGCGTGATGCGGCTGGCCATCCAGGCCACCGCGGCCGCACTCCAGCTCGCTTTCACAGCCTCGCCGCAGGGGGACCCCGCGATGGTCGAGCAGGGGCGCAGGCTCCTGAGGGCCTACTTCGCCGATGTGTCCTCGCTCGGCTGACGACCCTGACACGCCGATCGGAAGACCGGGGGCTGTTCGCGCCCGGGAACCGGCCGGCGCCGTGAAAACCACGCCGAGCAGGGTCCCGAAGATCAGCCCGAAGGCAAGCGAGCGGCACGCCCTCGGCCGCCGGTGCCCGCACGAGATTCGCAGCGAGTCGATTCATGCCGGCCGGGGCAGACGAAGGCCGGCCCCCGCTGGTGATGCGAGGGCCGGCCGGCACGGGATCAGGATGCGGGACTCGGGGTCGGGGTGTCCGAAGGCGTCGGCTCAGGGCTGGGAGCCGTGGTGGGAGCCGTGGTCTCCGTGGGGGTCGCGGTCGGCTCGGGCGTGGCGGCCGGCGGCTCGGTGGGGGTGAGCGTCGGCGTCGGGCAGGGCTTGGGGGTGCGCCAGACGGGCTTCCCGGAGCGCCACTGCGGGGAGTACGGCGTGCTCTTGCCGAGGTACCACAGCCGCTTGCTCGGCCGTGAGAGGTCGAAGACGTAGGCGGCCGCCGCAGCCGTCTCCCCCTGCGGGGCGGCGGGCGTCGTCTCCTCGATCGGCGGAGGGACGGAGTCCGTCCCGCCCGGAAGAGGAGTGGGGGAGTCCGCGGGTGGTGTGAGCGTGCCCTCGGAGGGAGCCGGAGTGCCTTCGGGCGGCGTCGGCGTGCTCTCCGGAGGAGTCGGCGTGCTCTCCGACGGCGGCGTCGGGGTGCTTTCGGGCGGGGTCGGCGTCCCCTCGGGCGGGGTCGGGGTGCCCTCGGGCGGGGTGGGAGTGCTGTCGGGCGGCGTCGGCGTATCGGTCGGAAGCGGGGCGGGGCTCTGCGGGGCGGGCTGTGCGGCCGCGACCACCGAGATCCAGGCGTCCTGCCGGAGCTCGCCGCCGCGGCGCCCGGTGAACACCCGCGTGGAGTCGGCGATCGCGTACGACCGCTCGAAGCCGTCCTGGCTGCGGACAGTGATCGAGTCCTCCGCCACCGCGATGGCCTGCCCGGTCTGGGTGAAGACGGTGACGGTGCCGCATCCGTCCTTGGTGGGCACGACCACCTCGCCGTGCAGCGCGCCGAGGAACGGGCCCACCAGGGGGACCTCGGTGGTGGGGGTCGCCGCGGGGGAGCCGGTGGCCGTCTCCGCCGGGCCCGCCGTCGGCGTGATCGTCACGGTGGCCGTCACGACGGGCTCCGACGTCTCGGGCGGCGGATTGACGGGCGTGGCGGCGGAGGCCGCCGACGCCCCGGCGCCGCCCGCCGCGGTCAGCACGAACGCGGTCGCGAGGATCATGGGTGGGGAGATGCGCCGGCGTGGCCCACCCGATCGGGACCACAGTCCTGTCTTCGGGTGGTGGGGGTTGGTCGGCATCACCGTTCCTCCGTATCGTCGATCCGATGGTCTCCGCCGAGTGGCGGCGGCCGTATCGGAGCGCCCTGCCCCGATATCCGACGGGAGTGACCGGCGAATTCGTTGCCAAACCGTGTCACTTCCGAGGGATTGTGGAGACCTTCCCCATATCCACCGACTCCATTCGGGGCAATCCGCGCCATGAGGACGGCCCGGTCGCCTTCCGGCAGGTCGTGGGGGGATCGACTGATTTCAGATTCTCCGGCCATCCGAGGCCCAGCACGGTGAGTGGGGCCATGTCCCACCTCACGGTCGCGGGCCGGGCGCACTCCGCGCCCGGCCCGCACTGTTCACCCGGTCAGCTCGCGGTGCAGGACAGCGTGGGGACGCTGTTGCCGCCGTTCCACGACCCGAGGAACCCGAAGGTCGTGCCGGCCCCGGCGCCGAGGCTGCCGTTGTAGCTCATGTTGCGGGCGGTCACGCTCGCCCCGCTGCTGTTGACCGTCGCGTTCCAGGCGTTGGTGACGGTCTGGCCGCTGGCGAAGGTCCACGTCACGGTCCAGCCCCTGATCGCCGAGCCGCCCGCGGTGACCTTGACCTCGGCCTGGAAACCGCCGCCCCACTGGCCGACCACCTGGTAGGTGGCCGAGCAGCCGCCGGGCCCGGGAGAGACGCTCGCAGACGGCGAAGGAGACGGCGAAGGAGACGGCGAGGGGGACTTCGACGGGGACGCGCTCGGCGACGGGCTCGGCGAGGCGACTTCGACGGTGAGGCGCTGGGCGACGGCGAGGGGCTGCTGCCGCTGTAGATCGACGCCTCCTTGGCCGTCGCCTTGATGCCGTTGGCGCCGTTGAAGATCCTCGTGCCGAAGGTGGTGAGCTGCTTCGGGTCGAAGTTGACCGTCATGTCCAGGATCGGGTCGGTGTTCCCGCTCCAGGACCAGGCGATCCAGCCGAGGCCACGCGCCTGCGCCTCGGACAGAATCGTCTCGTGGTCCACCTCGCCCGAGTTGAACCGCCAGCCGAACTCGCCGATGACCAGTGGCCACCCCTTGGCCTGGAACCGGTTGAGATAGTCGACGATGCTCGCGGCGGTGTTGAACACGGCGTACATGTGGATCGACAGAACGGTGTTGTGCCGGCTGTCGGCGTCCAGGATCGTCTGGCCGTTGTCGCGCATGACGTACTGCCAGTCCTGGCCCCAGTTGGGCGCGTCGACCATGAGCAGGTGCTCGAAGCCGTTGCCGCGCATCTTCCTGATCGCGTTCGCGGTGGCGTCGGTCCACTGACCGGGGTTGGTGTTGCCGATCGGCTCGTTGCCGATGTTGATGACGACGTAGTTCTCCTGGCCGACCAGGACGCTCTTCTGGCTGATCCAGTAGTTGACCGCTTCGTCGAGTGAGGCGGCGGCGCCCTCCTCGCCGTACCCGGTGGTGTCGTGCACCTCCAGCACGCAGATCAGCCGGTTCTGCTTGCACAGGGAGATCACGTTGGCGACGTCGGTGGACGGGCCTTCATGTACCTACCTCGTGGTGGGGGTCCCGACGATCCGGAGCGGAGAACGCCCGGGCGATCGTCACGTGGTGGACGAAGCCGGGCCCGGCGGGACGACCACGAGCAAGGGGGCGAGTCTTCGCATGGACGGTTCCCTCCGAGTACGGACGACCGGCCATGCACGATCAGGCGGAGACCCTGACCGTCCTTCTCCCGCGTGCATGGAAATCTGAAAGGGAAGGCTCACACACCAGCGGATTCACCGTCAATAGTTTGGAGCCCAGAGAAACTCCGCGGCTTGCGGCGGATGAAATATTCGGCGGCGGCAAGGGCGGCCGCGCCGAGGACGACCTCGCTGACGGTGGAGACCAGGCGGCTCGCCAGGGCCACCACCGCGGCGGCGGGGGCGGGGAGCACCAGGGCCAGCGCGGCCGCCAGCACCGCCTCGCGGACGCCGATGCCGTCGGGGATGAACACGCTGGCGATGCCGACCGTCGTGGCGAGCGTGAACGCGCCGACGCACAGGGCGAGCGAGCGCGACGGGGGCGCGCCCACCGCGATGGCCAGGGGCCACAGGTGCAGCCCGGTGACCACCCAGGACAGGCTCTGCCAGGCGACCGCGAGCCGCACTCCCCGGACCGAGACGGCCTGGGCCGCCGAGGGACGGCGCAGCAGCCGCAGCAGCAGCGCCGAGCCCCGGTTGACGATCTGCGGGCGCACCAGGACGAGCACGATCAGCACGGCGGCGCCCGCGAGCCACGCCGCCCGGGCGCCCAGCATCTGCACGCCCGCGAGCAGCCCGACCGTGAACCCGCTCAGCAGCACCAGGCTCATGACGAGCGCGGCCGTGCTCATCAGCCGGCCGAAGCCGACGCCGTTGGCCGTGGCCACCTTGGTGATCGCGATCATGCCGGGCACCCGCCCGGGGACGTACTTGGACAGGAAGCCGACGAAGAAGATCCGCACCACCCGCGGCTCGCTGACCGGGGGGCCGCTCTCCAGCAGAACGACACGCCAGGCGAGGAACCCGAACGACAGTCCCGCCATGCTCGCCAGCAGCGCGCCGCTCAGCAGGAGACCGATCTGCCCGGCGTCGCGCCGGGCGAACAGGACGGCCACCACGCCCCAGTCCAGCCGGCTCAGCGTCAGCGCGATCGCGCCCACGGCGACGAGGACGAAGGCGGCCACCAGCGCCCGCCGGACCGGGCGCGGCAGCCGGGGGAGCCTGGTCGCCCTCACTCGGGCGCACCGCTCGATGGCACCGGGGACAGGCCCGTCCTGACCGGCTCACCCTGTCTGCGGCCCAGTTCGTAGGCGACGCGTACGAGCCCCACGCAGGCGCCGAGGAAGAACGCGGTGTGGAAGCAGAGCTGCATCCAGGCGACCCACGAGGCGAAGCGGGCGCCCCCGTGACGGCGGGCGAACCCGATGAATCTGCGGTTCTTC
This sequence comes from Microbispora sp. H10836, assembly GCF_012999525.1. Classification (NCBI taxonomy): domain Bacteria; kingdom Bacillati; phylum Actinomycetota; class Actinomycetes; order Streptosporangiales; family Streptosporangiaceae; genus Microbispora; species Microbispora sp. H10836. The sequence continues at coordinate 23,426 of NZ_JABBWU010000021.1, read as the reverse complement.
CACAGGAACACCCCGAGCGTCGCCGCCGGCACGGCCAGCATCCAGGGGCTGACCAGCGCGAGCGGCAGGGTGAGGAAGGTGACCGTGGCGGACGCCGAGGAGATGCTGGGGGGCTTGCGCCGTTTGTGCTGGCCCGTTCCGATCATGTTGAGCTGGAATCCCACCTTCCCCTCGTCGCGCAGCCGCCGGGCGCGCACCATGATCACCGGTAGCGTGGTGGACCGGACGAACCGCTCCACGAGGCATCCCCAGAACCGGTCCTCGTCGTCGGCCTTCGTCACCACCGAGGTGCTCACCACCAGCCGGTAGCGGGCCGGGACACGCGTGCCGAACTCGAAGTCCTCGCCGTCGCGCAGCCGCTCGTCGAGCCGTCCCGCCTCCTCGAAGACATGGCGCGGGATCAGCGTGCAGGACAGGAACGTCGCCGTGGTCTGGCTGCGCTCGTAGTGCTCGCACAGCACCCGGTAGCGCTCGACCGGGCCGTCGTCGTACAGCGGATCGGCGTCGTAGATGCCCTGCACCATGCCGCAGTCCGGGGTGTTCCGGTACGCCTGGACCGCGTTGCGGATCGCGTCCGGCGCGAGGGCCGTGTCGGAGTCGACGAAGAACAGCAGCGGCGCCGAGCTCATCGCCACCCCGAGGTTGCGGGCCACCGCGGGCCCCCCGTTGTACGGCGACTCGACGATCGTGCATGGGAAGTCCCGTGCTATCTCCAGCGAGCCGTCGGTGCTGACGTCGTCGACGACGATGACCTCGGCGGGGCGGTAGGTCTGCGCGTACACCGACTCCAGGCAGGCGCGCAGGGTCTTCCTCTTGTTGTAGTTCGGCACGATGACCGCGACGTCATCACGCCACATCGGCTCGTCAGGCATGTCCGTTCCTCTCGTCGGTCAGGTCGTCGGCAGAGTCGTCGGCAGGGTCGTCTGCGGGGCCCGCGCCGGTCAGGACACCGACATGAGCATGCGCTGGGCCCGGTGATCGGACTGCCTCTCGGCGCCGGGCAGCTCGTAGTCGTGCACCGTCACGTCGGGGGTGGTGTAGAGCCAGTCGATCCGCCACAGCTCGGCGGTCCCCGCCAGGTAGGTCGCCGGGTAGAGGGACGAGAGCGCGGGCGTCCAGTCGACCAGCCCCTCGGGGAGCAGGCGGCGGATGCCCATGGCCGGGGAGGTGTTCAGGTCGCCGGCGAGCACCACGGGGTTGGGGTTGGCCGCGATGTCCGCGCTGATGGCGTGGTAGCTCGCCTCACGCCGGAGAGTCTTGCTCCGGTTGACGTCGCGGGACTCGGCGCTGTAGAGCCGCCATTCGAGCGGGGGCTGGGAGACCTGCGCGTCGTAGAAGGAGACGACGGTGCCGTTCACGTCGATGTCGGTGCGCAGCGTCTCGACCGTGTACCCCTCCGGCCAGTGCCGGAGGACTTCGGGGATCTCCTTCTGGTCGGCCGGCAACCACGGGCGCATGTCGAGGCCGCGGTGCCCGGTGATGGGGAACCGCGAGAGCGTGATCTGCTCGCCGGAGACCGCGACGTGGTAGCCGGGGAACTCGCGGCGCAGCTCCGCCAGCGTGTCGATGCGTAGCGCCAGGTCACCCGTCCAGCGCTGCGCCGGGCGCACGTCCATATGCAGGTATTCCGTCAGCAGGTAGACGTCGGCGTCCAGCTTGTGGAGGTAGTCGTAGAACCCGGGTGAGAACCCGGTGCGGTCGGAGCTGCGCAGGTCCTGGTCCCAGAACTCGGTGTTCCAGGCGACGACGGTGATGGCTCCGGGGCGCGCGGGCGGCGGGGTGTACCAGAGGGCGGCGTAGTTGACTCCGCTCCGCCCGGCGCCGAGCACCGCGGCGACCACCAGCAGCGACATGATCCGCCAGCGGACCGGCCGGGCCAGTGGCGCCACGACCATCAGCAACGCGGGGACCGCCAGGAACAGCAGCGGCGGGATCAGCTCGAGCGGCGCCCACAGCGACGTCCGCCCGCTCGCCAGCAGGTGGCAGACCACGAAGAGCAGCCACGCCACCGTGGCGGTCACGACCAGCCTGGTGCCCAGGCACCAGCGACGCCGGGGACGCACGAAACGGCGGACGCTTGCCGCCCAGCTCGCCGCCGGCTCGGGCGGGGCGGTGATGGACTGCTCCTCGACCAGGGCGTCCCGATCGCTCATCAATCGACACCATCCTCGGTGGGTGGACCGGCGTCGAACGTACTGAGCGCTCCTTGTCGCATCCTTGTCGGCCGCCGACGGCGGGAGGCGCGGCCGGCCCGCACGTACGCGACAAGATTGGGACAAGCCGCCGTGCCTAGCGTGGGCCGAACACGAGGTCTGACATGCACGTTTCGAAACCGACGACCTCCGGCCTCTGGAGCACATCATGAGTCAGGAGCACCCGCTCGTCTCGGTGATCATCCCCAGCTACAACCGGTCCGACGTACTGCGACTCTGCCTCGACGCGGTGAAGGAGCAGACCTATCCGCACATCGAGGTCATCGTGGTGGACGACTGCGGCACCGAGGACGCGGCACGGGTGGCCGAGGCGAAGGGCGCCACGGTGGTGCGCACCCACGTCAACGGCGGCCCGACCCCCGCGCGCAACCTCGGCGCCGAGCACGCCACCGGAGACATCCTGTTCTTCCTCGACGCCGACATCGCGCTCGACCCCGACGCCGTGGAGAACGCGGTGCGGATACTGGAGTCCCACCCGGAGATCGGCGCGCTGGGCGGCGTCCTGCGGCCCGAGTCGCTGGTGTCCCAGAGCCTGGCCTCCCAGTATCGCGCCGTGCAGATGCACCGCTGGTGGATGCCCGCCCACCGGCCCACCCTGGAGCTGCACGCGTCCGTGCTCGCCGTCCCGGCCAAGGTGTTCGCCGAGGTCGGTCCCTTCGACCCCCGCCTGCGCGAGACCGTCTCCTCCGACTACCGCATCCGGGTGACGCGGTCCCACCAGGTGAAGCTGAGCGACGCGATCCGCGGCAGGAAGGACCACGACCCGACCGTACGGACGATCCTGCGCAAGGTGTTCCGCCGCGCCCGCCTGAGCGCCCTGGACTGGCACCAGGGCGAGACGCCCGGTGACTCGGTGCCCCGCGCGGTCGGCGGCGTCCTGCTGCTCGCCGCGGTCCCGGCGCTCGCCCTGCCCATGGTGGCGGGCCGGGCCGGGGCACTCGTGTCACCCGCGCTCGTCGCCGCCGCCGCGGCCCTGGACGCCGGCACCCACCGCTTCGCCTTCGCCCGGCGGGGGGCCGCGTTCGGCGTCTACTTCTCCGGCGTGCACCTCGCCGTCACCTTCACCGGCGCCCTCGGCGGAGCGGTGGGCGTCCTGCAGCGTCTCGCGCTGTCCCGCCTGGAGAAGCCCGCCCAGATGCTCGCGGCCCAGGACTGACCGGCGATGCAGGTCATCGGAACCGGCTTCGGCCGGACGGGAACGCTCTCCCTCAAGACGGCGCTGGAACGGCTCGGCTTCGGGCCGTGCCACCACATGGTGGACGTGTTCACCCACCCCTGGCAGATCAGAAGCTGGCTCGCCGCCGCCACGGCCCGCGAGGTGGACTGGGACCATCTGCTCGTCGGCTACGAGTCGTGCGTGGACGGCCCGACCTCGATCTACTGGCGGCAGCTCGCCGAGCACTACCCGAAGGCCAAGGTCATCCTCACCACACGCGACCCGGACCGCTGGCTGGAGAGCATGCGGCGGACGCTGTTCGCTCAGCGGCGGCGCATAAATTCGCTGCCGGGCCGGGCCGCCGTCCTGCTGTCGTCGCTGCTCCGCACCGACCTCGCCGCGTTCGTCAGGATGGTCGACACGACCCTCGACGCGCGGACCTTCGCGACACCCGCCGACCGCGAACCCGAACGGGCCATCCGGCTGTTCGAGGAGCACGCGGCCAGGGTGATCGCCGCCATCCCGGCCGAGCGGCTGCTCGTCTTCGACGCCGCCGACGGCTGGAACCCACTGTGCGAGTTCCTCGGGGTTCCGGTTCCGGACGAGCCGTTCCCCCGGGTGAACGGCGCCACGGACTTCACCAGGAGCGGCCTCAGCCGGCCCCTGCCGTTGCTGCTGCGCCGTACGAGGCGAGGAGGACATCGATGACGTCGCAGGTACGCCCGCTGGTCTCGGTCATCGTGCCGAACTACAACTACGCCCGCACGCTCGACCTGTGCCTGAGCGCCCTGGAGCGGCAGACCTATCCGCACATCGAAGTGATCGTCGTCGACGACCGCAGCACCGACGACTCGGTGGAGATCGCGCACCGGCACGGGGTGCGGGTCGTGGAGACCGAGACCAACATCGGCGCTCCGGCGGCGCGCAACCTCGGCGTGCAGTACGCGCGCGGGGACGTGCTGTTCTTCCTCGACTCCGACCTCGCCCTGGCCGAGGACGTGGTCGAGCACACGGTGGACCTGCTCACCTCCGACCCCACTCTGGGAGTGGTGTGCGGCACCTACGACCCGGAGCCGCTGATCCCGGACAGCCGGGTGGAGCGGTATCGCAGCCTCCAGCTGCACTACTGGATCTCCGGCGACGAGGGCGAGATCACCACGATCTACTCCGCGCTGTTCGCCATGCGGGCGGAGGTCTTCCGCGAGGTGGGCCCGCTCAACCCCGCGCTGCGGCACAGCGAGAACGCGGAGTACGGCCACCGGGTCACGCAGCGGTACCGCATCGTGCTGGACAACCGGATCAGGGGCAGGCACGACCACGACGACAGGCTCGGCGTGGTGCTGTCGAAGTTCTTCCACCGCGCCCGCCTGCACATCCCGCTGTACCTGCGCCGCCCGGACTTCAACGGCGGCCCGGCTCAGAGCAGCCGCGGCTGGGGCTCGCTCGCCGCCCTGTTCGCCGTGCTCTGCGCGCCGCTGCCGATGCTGCTCGGGCCGGTCTGGCTGGTGGCGCCGGTCGCGCTGCTGGCCGCGTCGATCGCGGCGGACCTCGGCATGTACCGCTTCGTCCTGGGCTACGCCGGCATCCGGTTCACCCTCTATTTCGCCGCGGTGCACTTCCTGGTGAACGTGACCGTCGCGGTGGCGGTGTTCGCCGGCGTCGCCCAGTGTGCGCTGTCCAGCCGGTTCCGGCGTACCTACGACATCCCCGCCCGCTCCGCGTCGGTGGAGGCGTGACATGACCGAACACTCGCCCCTGGTGTCCGTGATCGTGCCCAACTACAACTACGCCGCCTCCCTGGAGCTGTGCCTGCGGGCGATGCAGGCGCAGACCTACCGGCGGATCGAGCTGATCGTGGTGGACGACGGCAGCACCGACGACTCGGTCGAGGTCGCGCGGCGGCTCGGCGTCCGAGTCGTCCGTACGGAACACAACATGGGGGTGGCGGCGGCGCGAAACCTGGGCGCCGCGCACGCCCGTGGTGAAATCCTGGTGTTCGTGGACTCCGACGTGGCCGCCTACCCCGACGCCGTCGAGGTCGCCGTGGGCATGCTCGCCGCCGATCCGCGGCTGGGGGCGGTGTGCAGCATCCACGACCCCGAGCCGCTGGTCCGTCACAGCCTCGTCGAGGAATACCGCGCTCTGCAGTACTACTACTGGACGGCGAGCTCCGAGGGGCCCATCTCGTTCCTGTTCTCGGCGCTGATGGCGATGCCCCGCCGCGTGTTCGACGAGATCGGGCCGTTCAACACCCGGCTGCGCGAGACCGAGGAGGTCGACTACGGCCACCGCCTCACCCAGCGATACGGGATGGTGCTCACGTCGGCGATCCGCTCGCGGCACGACCACGACCACGAGTTGCCCGGCCTGCTGCGCAAGCTGTACCGGCGTGGCCGTGCCCGGGTGCCGCTGTACGCGCGGCGGCGGCGGTTCGCCCGCGGGTTCGAGACCTCCAACAGGGCCGGCGGCAGCCTCGCCGCGCTGGCGGCGCTGGCCGCGATACCGGTGGCGGTGCCGCTCGGGGCGGCCGGCGCCGCGCTCCCGGCCCTCGCCCTGGCCGTGTCGGTCGCGGCCGACCTCGGCATGTACCGCTTCGTGCTGCGCAGGCGCGGCCCGCTGTTCCTGCTCTACTTCGGCGCCGTGCACTTCCTGGTGAACGTGACCATCGCGGCCGGCGTGGCGGCAGGGGCCGCGCGCTGGCTGTGCTCGGCGAGGTTCCGCCGGCTCTACGACCCCGACCTGCCCATGCGCTCCTCGGCCCTCGGGGAGGCCATGTGACGGCGCTCGCCGCGCTCGCACCGCCGCGCCCCGGGACGGGGCGCGGCGCATGACCGACGGCACGCGGGTCGCGACGCGACCCGGCGGGTCCCTGCGCACTCCGAGGGCCCGCCGGAGGATCCCGGTGGTGATGCCGGCGGCGGCGGCCTGGCTGATGTTCGCCGGGCTGCACCGCGCGCTGTCGGGCCGGGTCTGGTGGTGGCAGGTCCCCGAGCTCGTCCCCCCGCTGGCGTTCGCGGCCGTTCCCGTCGTGCTCCTCGCGGCGGTCGCGGTGGCGCGTCGCGCGCGCCGTACGGCCGTCGCGATGGCTCTGGTGTCACTGGTGCTGGGCGGGGGCGCCGGTGGGCTCAACCTCGCCTCCTTGTGGCACCGCGCCACTCCGGCTCCGCCGGACGCGATCAGCGTGTTCTCCTGGAACACCTGGTATTGGGACCAGCCGGCGGTGGGCGGACAGCCGAAGCCCCCGCCCACCGGCACGCCCCGGCGGGACGTCGAGGCTTTCTACCGCTATCTGCGGGCCCAGCGCGCCGACGTGCTCCTGCTGCAGGAGTACGTCTACTTCGGCGCCGACTCCCGGCCGATCCGGGTGAACGACCTCGACAGGCTGCGCCGCGAGTTCCCGGGCTACCACGTCGCCACCGTGGGCGAGCTCGTGACGCTGTCGCGCTTCCCGATCGTCGCGCAGCGCGGCCTCGACCTGCGCCCGTGGCTGGAGGACGGCCGCGACACGCCCGTGCCGCCCGGCTCCGGCTGGCCCGGCTTCCACACGGTGAAGACGCTGCGCACGGACCTGCGCGTCGGCGGCAGGACCGTCTCGTTCTACAACACGCACATCAACACGCCCGTCGACTCGTCGCCGCCGGGCCTGGACCCCCGCCGCCTCAACCGCACCCAGCATGAGGCGCGCAAGGCCAACCTCCGCGCGCTCGCGGCCGACGTCCGGGCGAACCCGCTGCCGGCCTTCCTGGCCGGGGACTTCAACGCCTCCCCGGCCATGGGCATCCTGCGCCTGCTGCCGCAGCGGCTGACCGACGCCGCCCCCGCGATCGACTCCCTCTACCCCGCCACCTGGGACGACCGGTGGCCCCTGTGGCGGATCGACTGGGCGTTCACCACCCCGGAGGTCGCCGTACACGAGTATCGGCTGGTCCCCTCGCAGGGCCAGTCCGACCACAGCGGCCAGCGTCTGGTCATCTCACTGACTCGGTGACCTGGGCCAGCAGCAGGTCGCGCGGCTGAGCCCGCAGGCCCGTCCGCACGAGCGGTTCCGCGTCGCCGCGCAGCATCCGCAGGTGCAGCGCGCGCAGCTCGGGCCCCGGCTCGACGCCCAGGCGGTCGGCGAGATACCCGCGAAGACGGGCGTACAGGGCCACCGCCTCCGCGGTGCGGCCGAGGGCCCACAGGCCGCGCATCAGCATGTTCGCGAGGGGCTCCGCGAGCGGGTAGTGCGGCACCAGCGGGGTTAGTTCGGCGACCACCATGTCGGGGCGGCCCTGGCGCAGGTGCGCCTGGGCCCAGGTGGCGAGGGCGCCGACGAACTGCTGCTCGATGCTGTACCGCATGCGGGCGGCCCAGTCGCCCGGAACGCCGGTCAGCGGCGCGCCGCGCCACAGCTCCATGGCCTCGGCCAGCAGCGCGGCCCGTACGGCGTCGTCACGGGCGTTCTGCGCCTGCCTGGTCAGCCGGCGGAACCGATGGGCGTCCACCCGCTCGGGGTCGACCTCGAGCGCGTACCCGCCGCCGCGGCGCTCGATGGCGACCCCGGTCCCGGTCAGCGCCTGCCGCAGCCGGGCTATGTGGGCGTACACCGAGTCGGTCGCCCGGTCCGGCGGGTCGTCCCAGACCCGCTCGATCATCGTACGGAGCGACACGGGGCGGTCGGCGTCGACCGCCAGGGCGGCCAGCACCGCGTGCCGCTGGGGTGGTCCCAGCGGGACGCGGCGGCCGTCCAGGGTGACCTCGACCGGTCCCAACAAGCGGACGTCCATCGGCTTCCTTCCATGTCGCTCTCACAACGAGAGGGCGGCCGCCAGGGACGGGTGGTGGACGAGCACGAGCGTCACACCCAGGGTCGTGGCCCACACCATCGAGTTCGCGACCATGACGCGGTCGCGCAGCAGGATGCGGACCGGGTCACCGCCCTCCTTGTCCATCAGCTGGATCTGCAGGTATCGGAAGAGCGCGAACAGCGCGAACGGCGTGGACAGCATCATCGCCGTCTGACCGTGCTGGGGTCCGAACGGGCCCTCGTCACGCAGGTACATCAGGCCGGAGACGAGGGCGAGCACGGAGGCGATCTGGAGCAGCCAGTTGGTCAGCTCCATCGAGTAGCCGCGCAGCGCGGGCCGGTGTACGGATCCGCCGTGCAGCAGCTCCTGGCGGCGCTTGCCGAGCAGCAGCAGCAGGGACATCGAGAACACCGTGATCAGCAGCCAGGCGGGCGCCCGGCCTCCGGTCACCTCGAACCCCTGCACGACGCGCAGGACGAAGCCGGCCGCCACCGTCCCCACGTCGATGAGCGGCAGGTGCTTGAGGAAGCGGCTGTAGGCGACGTTGAGCAGGAGATACACCAGCACCGGCCAGTACGACGCCGGGGCCTGGGCGACGATCACGGCGAGCAGCGCCAGCAGGACGGCGCAGCAGGCGCCCGCGGTCAGCACACCCACCCGGCCGGCCGCGATGGGGCGGTGGCGCTTGACGGGATGGTGCCGGTCGCGGTGCCGGTCGGCGATGTCGTTGCCGATGTAGACGGCGGCCGAGGCGACCATGAAGGCCACCGTGGCCGAGACGACGCCCGCCACCTCGGCCAGGCCGTAGGAGGGTGCGCCGATGAGCGCCACGGGGACGAGGAGGATCGCCTTGGCCGCGTGGGACGGGCGGATCAGGCCGGCGAGGTCCGCGACCAGGCGGGTCCGGGTCCGCACGACCCGGTCCTGCGCCTGTTGCGGACGCTCCGGGCTGTCTGGAAGGTCTGCCGATTCGACGACGCGCATGCTCTCCCCGTCAGCTCAGAAGAAGACTTTCGCCAGCGCCAGCGCGCCCTGCCGCCACGCGTCGCGGCTCGTCTGGCCCGCGCCGCGCGCCGACCCGGCCGCGCGCTGTTCCCGCCACCACGCGTACGTACGGAGGATGGCGTCCCGGTTGGACAGCCGCGGACGGAAACCGAGCCGTTCACGGGCCTTGTCGATGCTGACGTAGGAGTCGGCGAGCAGCTTGCGCACCAGCCGTCCGTACACCGGGGACAGCCGGGTGCGTTCCAGCAGCCGGAGCCCGGCCAGGGCCGGGCCGGCGGGCACCGAGACGACCCGCCTGCCGTGGCCGGCCGCGTCGAGCACCGCCTGGAAGTCCTCGCGCAGCGTGCCGAATTCGGCGGCCGCCAGGTTGTAGGTGTCGTTGGCGACGTCGGCCGGCGCGTCGAGGACGCCGACGATGGCGTCCACCAGGTCCTCGACGGCGAACATCTGCACGCGCTTGTCGCCCCTGCCGAGGACGGGGAAGTTGCGCCCCTCCTCGGCCCATTCGAAGAGCATCGCGAACAGGCCCATCCGGCCGGGGCCGAGGAAGGTCTTGGGGCGCAGGATGGGCAGGCACATCCCCCCGGCGCGGTACTTCTCGGCCAGTTCCTCCGCCTCGGCCTTCGCCCTCGTGTAGGGGTCGACCGGCTCGCGCGGGTGATCCTCGGGCGTGGGCACGAGCGTCGGCAGCCCGTACACGGCCGTGGAGGAGATGTGGACCATCCGCTCCACGCCGGCCAGGCGCGCCGCCTCCAGGACGGTGTGGGTGCCCCCGACGATCAGGTCGTGGATCTGCTCGGCGGGGTAGCTCGGCAGCGCGCCGGCGCAGTGGACGACCACGTCCGCCCCGGTCATCGCCCCGCGCAACAGCCCCAGGTCGCGTACGTCGCCGCACCGGTGCCGCGCCGCGAGCAGCGGGTCGGCCTGCGGGCGCAGGTCCACCCCGAGCACGTCGTGTCCATCCATGACGAGCCGGCGGGCCAGGTTGCCGCCGAGCATTCCGGCGCTGCCGGTGACTACGACCCGCTGGACCACCGCGACCCCACCTTCTCTCGTACGAACCGGCTGAGCAGCCGCGGCAGGCCCTTGGACAGCGTCTTGTCGAGGCTCTCCAGGAAGAATTCGACCTCTTCGGGTTCGATGACGAGGGTCGGCGCGACGACGAGGGGATTGTCGGCGTTCGGGCTGTAGTAGGAGACGATTCCGTGCTCGCGGTAGAGGTCCGCGATCACCGAGAGAGTGATCAACTTGGTGCGGAACCGCGGATCGTGGGAGAAGCCGGGCGCGAGCTTGCCGGCCAGGTCGAGCACCCTGGGGCCGCCGCCGAGGAACACCCCCCACAGCGCGCCCACGCCGCTCACGCGGCCGACCACGTCGGGATGGCGCTTGGCGATGTTCTCCAGGCCGGGCCCCAGGACACGCTCGATCTGCCGCGCCCTGGCGGGGTAGTCCTCCTCGATGGCGATGTTGATCGCCTCGATGGCGGTGACGGTCTCCTCGCCGAACCCGTAGTAGGTCGTGCTGTGCAGGATGACGTCGGAGAGACGGTCGTACGCCTTGCGGAAGATCGGCTCACGCGCGGTGTATCCGGAGATCGACGCCTTCCCGCCGCCGAGCGACTTGGAGTACACGAGGATGTCGGGCAGCAGGTCGGGGTAGCGCATGAAGTAGAAGAGGCTGCCCGTCTTACCCCATCCCGTGTAGACCTCATCGAAGATGAGCATGATGTCGTTCGCGTCGCAGAGCCGTCGCAACTCGTACAGGTCCGCCTCGGACCAGCAGCGCATGCTCGACGCGCTGTACGGCTCGGCCATGATCGCGTAGACGTCGCACTTCCCGTCCGGGGTTCGGGCGTTCTCGATCAGCTCGCGGACGGCCGCGACGTCGCCGTAGGGGTACACGGCGATGCCCGGAAGGCCGGGGAAGCGGAAGGAGTTCTCGGCCGAGCCCGTCAGGCTCCCCGCGCCGAGGGTCTTGCCGTGGAAGCTGATGTCGGAGCGCAGGATCGTGTTGCGCCGCCCCTCGTGGTACTTGTACGCCAACTTGACGGCGCCCTCGTTGGCCTCCGCGCCCGAGTTCGGGAAGTAGGAGATGTTCAGGTCGCCCGGCAGCACTTCGGCCATGTTGTGGCTCAGCGCGGCCACGTACGGCGAGAAGAACGCCTTGTGCACCTCCATGCGCCGCCGCTCGGCGAACCGGCGCCGCACCTCCAGGATGCGGGGGTGGTTGTGGCCGTGGTTGAGCACCCCGACCCCGCCGGTGACGTCGAGGACCTTTCGCCCGTCGCGGGTCCAGATCCAGGCGCCCTCCGCGCGCTCGACGAGTTCCCGGCCGAAGCCGAAGGAGGTCATGAGATTGACCTGACTGCGGCTGACGTACTTCTTGTACAGGTCCTGGACCTGTTTCACGGTGAGGTTCTCACACGCGTCGAGGCCGATCAGTTCAGACACGTTACGCCCATCCCCTTACGTGCTAGGAAATTGCACGTGGTCAATGGTGGTGAAAGCGACCACACCCCGCCCCATACGAACGCGTGTAGGTCGGCGTTGAGGAGCGGGACGACGGAAAGAAAAAGCGGCCGGAATCGGCCGCCGCGAATTATCGGTCGGATCTCACGGTTCCCGCGGAGGATTTCCCGTGGGCCGGGTGACTCACCGGTCTCAGCCGCTCGCGGTCGCCGCGGGCCGGCGGACCGGACGACGACCAGATGCTGCGCAGCAACCGCCGCACGGCCTGCGCCTGGTCCTCCTCGGTCTCCTCCTCCCGGGCCCGCTCGCGCGCGAACAGGCGGAGCAGGTCGTGCATGCCGTACCAGTCCTGGTCACACGCCTCGAGAAGGTGCGCGTCGGCGAGGCGGTCCAGCAGGTCGGCGGTGCGCGGCTCCGTGCGGTCGGCCAGGGCCGCGGCGGCCGCGACGCTGACGGCAGAGCCGCCGGCCAGGCTGAGCAGCCGGAACATGCGGGAGGACTCGGGATCGAGCCTCCGGTAGCTCGTCATGAAGCACGGCCGCACGGCCCGGTCGTCGGTCTGGAGTTCGGACAGGCGGTGGTCCTCCACCGCGAGCCGGTCCGCCAGGGCGCGCAGCGACAGGCCCGGCCGGGCGATCAGCCGGGCGGCGGCGATCCGGACCGCCAGCGGCAGCCCTCCGCACAGCCGCACGATGGCGCGCGCCGCCCGCGGGTCGGCGGCGACGCGTTCCGGCCCGATCAGGCGCCCGAGCAGCATGCAGGTCTCGTCCTCGGTCATGACGCCGAGGGGAAAATGCGACACGGCGTCCAACGAGGTAAGCGTCCTGCGGGCCGTGATCAGCACCCGGCAGGTGGGACTCGCCGGCAACAGCGGGCGAACCTGCGCGGCGTCGCAGGCGTTGTCGAGCAGGAGCAGCAGGTGCCTGCCGCCGGTCAGCGAACGGAACCGCGCCGCCACCTCGTCCACGTCGGGCCGGACGGCCCTGTCGTCGCCGAGGGAGCGCAGCAGGCGGGCCAGCACGTCGGCGGGGTTCAGCGGTGCGACGTCCGGTGTGCAGCCGTGCAGGTCCACGTAGAGCTGCCCGTCCGGGAAGTGGTCCGCGACCTGGTGGGCGACGTGTACGGCCAGCGCCGACTTGCCCGCTCCCGCCGCGCCCGTGATCGCCGAGACCGCGACCGCGCCCGGGCCGGCCGAGGTCAGCGCCGCCCGCAGGCGGGCGATCTCGGCGGTCCTGCCGGTGAAGGCCCGGCAGTCGATGGGCAGCTCGGCCGGGGCGGGGGATCTGAGGGCGGCGCTCGCCTCGGGCGGCGCCAGGGCGGGGTCGTCCGCGAGGATGCGCTGGTGCATGCGCCGCAGGTCCGGGCCGGGGTCGATGCCGAGCTCGGCGGCGAGCACCCCCCGCGCGCGCTGGTACGCCGCCAGCGCGTCCGCCCGGCGTCCGGAGCGGTACAGAGCCAGCATGAGGTGCGCCCGGAGGCGCTCGTTCAACGGGTCCCTGCTGGTGAGGGTCTCCAGATCGGCGAGCATCTCGCCGTGCCGGCCGAGCGCGAGCCGGGCCTCCAGCGAGGCGTCCACGACGACGGCCCTCAGCCGCTCCAGGCGCGCCGCCTCGCCGCGCAGCGGTGCGGGCAGGGGCAACCCCTCCAGGACGGACTCGCCGCGCCACAGGCCGAGGGCCCGGGTCAGCCGTTCGAGCGCGGTGTCGTGCCGCCCCTCGGACAGCGCGCGCAGGCCCTGCTCGGCAAGGTCCTCGAACAACGTCACGTCGATCTCGCCGGGCGTGACCCGCAGCACGTACCCGTTACAGCCCGCCTCGATGCGGGACGGGGTGCCGAGCACCCTGCGCAGCGCGGAGATGTAGGTGTACAGGTTCGACTCGGCGGCGGCGGGAGCCCGTTCGCCCCACAGCCAGTCGAGCATCCGTTTGCTCGGGATCGCCCTGCCGGCGTTGAGCAGCAGGGCGGCGAGCAGAACCCGCTGTTTGCGCCGCCCGAGCGGGATCGGCGTCCCGTGGGAGGTACGGACTTCGATCGGTCCGAGGATCTTGAAATCCATGTGATCACCCTGCAGTGCCCGACGTTCACCGACAGGAACCGTACAAATGCCGATAAAGGCTGATTTGTTGGGAACTATGATCGAGAGAATCGGCCTGCGGGCGGTACTCACGTAAAAGGAATAATGCTATTACGTCATACGAATTCCGGGCCCGCCGGAATTGCATGAACAGCGAGTGGGCATGTGGTGTTACGGACTTTCCTTATTTATATCGGCGCGGGGATCGGCCCGCATTCTAGGGGTCGACTGCGGTGCCGGTGCCGGGAAAGAGCCGGTATTTAATTCGACTCGGGCCGGGTGGAGCAATGCGGGCCGGGGTCCTGGCAATGAAACGGCCTCCGGTGCGGCGGATCGCGCCGCACCGGAGGCCGGGGAGATGTCAGGGGTGAGATCGATCCGGATCGTCGGGCCGTCCGCCACGTCGGCAGGGACCGGCGTGGCGGGCCGTGGACCAGGTGACGTGCCGGGTCGGCTCGCCCGTCAGGGCCTGGTTATCGGTTCCAGGTCCACTTCTGGTTGTTGCCGCCGTGGCAGGAGTACAGCTGGAGCTGGGTGCCGTTGCCGGTGCCGGCGCCGACGGCGTCGAGGCACAGCCCGGACTGGACGCCCTGGATGCTGCCGTCGGAGTTGACGCGCCACTTCTGGTTGTCGCCGCCCCAGCAGGAGTAGATCTGGATCTTGGCGCCGTTGCCGGTGCCGGCCGCGTCGAGGCACTTGTTGCCGTACACGCGGATCTCACCGGCAGAGGTGGAGCTCCAGGTCTGGTTGGTCTGGCCGTTGCAGTCCCAGATCTGCAGGGCGGTGCCGTCCGAGGTGCTCGCGTTCGGCACGTCCAGGCATCGCCCGGAGGCGACACCGCGGATCGGTCCGCTGCCGTTGCCGCCACCGGGAGTGGGCGAGGTGCCCGGGCTGGGCGACGTGCCGGGGCTGGGCGAGGTGGGGGGGTTCGGCGAGGCGGCGTTGAGGGCGTTCAGCACCGAGGTGTACGCGGCCTTCTTGTTGCCGTTGCTGTCGAACAGCAGCGGGCTGGTGTTCGCGCCGAGCCAGGAGTCGCTGTCACGCACGCCCCACACGGTGATGCCGATGCAGCGGGAGACGGCCAGACAGTCGTTGACGACGCTGGCGTAGGTCGAGGCCGACCCGCCCTGGATGTCCAGCTCGGTGATGGCCACGTCCACGCCGAGGGCGGCGAACTGGGAGATGGTGGTGCGGTAGTTGCTGTTGTACGGGCTCTGGCTGTTGAAGTGCGACTGCAGGCCGACGCAGTCGATCGGCACGCCGCGCTGCTTGAAGTCCTTGACCATGTTGTAGACGCCCTGCGTCTTGGCCCAGGTCCAGTTGTCGATGTTGTAGTCGTTGTAGCAGAGCTTGGCGGACGGGTCGGCGGCGCGCGCGGTGCGGAAGGCGACCTCGATCCAGTCGTTGCCGGTGCGCTGGAGGTTGGAGTCGCGGCGGCCGCCGTTGTTGTCGTCGTAGGCCTCGTTGACCACGTCCCAGTAGGGGATCTTGCCCTTGTAGTGGTTCAGGACGCCGTTGATGTGGTTGATCATCGCCTGGCGCAGCGAATTGCCGGACATGTTCCGCATCCAGTCGGGCTGCTGGGAGTGCCAGGCCAGGGTGTGGCCGCGCATCTTCTTGCCGTTCTGGGTCGCCCAGTTGTAGATGCGGTCGGCGTTGGTGAAGTTGAACTGGTTCTGGTTCGGCTCGGTCGCGTCGATCTTCATCTCGTTCTCGGCCGTGATCATGTCGAACTCACGGTTCGCGATGCCGGTGTAGGTCCCGTCACCGAGTTTGCCCGAGGCGATGGCGGTGCCGAAGTAGCGGCCGCTCTGCTGGGCCGCCGCGGCCAGCGTGCTGGCCGCCGCGTCGGCGGGAACCGACACCGTCACCAGTGCCGAGGCCGCGCCGAGCACGCCGATCGCGCCGGCGACCAGGGCCCGGCGCCAGCTGTTGGTGGATCGCGGGCTTCCAGACGGGGGTAAGGCGTTTGCGCCCATGCCTGAGCCTCCATGGCTGAACGAACGAATAGGGGGACACACGGGGGGATCCCGTGGAATCGACGCCGCGCTCCGTCGTCGGGAACGCACACCACGAGGGCGTCGTAAGCGCGGGCCCCCTGCAGTGCACCACCACCGGGCAGGGGGACCGCCTTGGGGACTCAGTGTGGGAATCGCGCCGAAATGTGTCAAGACTATTTAGAAAAGTTTCGGCATCTTCGTCTCACGAGGAGGTCTCGTACATGTCCAGAGCACGAAATCTTTTCGAGGGCGTCGTTGTCGCGGGCCCGTGACAAGGGCTGGGCCGGTGTCGGCCGAGGTCGTGAACGATGAAACTTTCAACTTGATGCGACGAGCGTCCGGCGACGGTGATCTCGATGCCCAGATGGGCGCATCGCACCCATGTGGGCCGGCCCGGCGGGCGGCGGGCCACTTGACAGCGCATCCCGGCCTCGGATTTGCTCCGGCCACCACCACCTCCACCCATCCGAGGGAGAGGCGACTGTGTACGACATGTGAAATGTGAACGTTAACAATCATTGAACGTAGGACTGCGGCGACCGGAGGCCGCGTGACCCGGACAGACACCATGTCCTCGGTCCGCTGCCGATGCCGGCGCGAGTCCGCCGGGCCGTGCCACCAACCGGCCCGCTCTACCGGTCTTCGCCGCCGTGGGCTGCGCGGCAGGGTTCGCGCTCCCGGGCATCCGGCCGCTGAGGGTGTGCGCTGACCGCCGCCGAGGAGGCGGTCGCCGTACTGACCAAGGCGTACCGGCTCGCGCGCGTGGTCGAGGAGGAGACCGGGCTGGAAGGTTACGACCCCCAGACCGATCGGCCGACCGCCGAGAACGATCTGGCGAGCGCCGTCACCGAGTTCACGGGCATCGTGCGGTGGATAGCGGAGACCCTGCTCTGAGCCCACGCCACCCGCGGTTGCAAGCGGGCGAGATCCGTTGTCCACCGCGGGCAGCCGTGACACGTGCCGATCGGCCCCGCCTGTGAGGGCGGGGCCGACAGCGTTGGGGGAACGTCGCCTTACTTCATGTTGGCGACGACGAACGGTGCGTGGCCGTGCAGGTAGTTGTTCCACCCGCCGGTGACCGGCGCGCCGGGGGAGAGGATGTTGGTGGAGTCGGTGCCGACGTCGAGCTTCCAGGCGGCCCAGGAGATGCCGTTCGCCTTCATCCAGTTGATCCAGGTCTGCGCCTCGTCGAGGCAGACCCTGCCGTCGAGGCCGCCGTCCGCGTTGCTCGCGCCCCACTCGGTGACGAACAGCGGCAGTCCCGCCCTGATCGCCGCGTCGCCCTTGGCGCGCAGGGAGGCGCCGTGCGTGCACGAGTAGAAGTGCAGCGTGTACATCAGGTTGGTGCCGGAGACCGGGCTGGTCGCCGCGGTGTCCACGTCCTGCGACCAGGTCGGGGTGCCCAGCACGATGATGTTGTCCGGGTCGGCGGCGCGGATCGCGGACACGACCGCCTGGTGGTACGGCTTCAGCACGCCGGTCCAGCTGAGCTGCAGCGGCTCGTTCCAGTCCTCCCAGATGACGTTGGGCAGGTGACCGTAGCGCTTGGCCAGGTCGGAGAAGAACGCCACCGCCTGCGCCTGCTCCTTGTGGGCCTCATGCGCGTGGAAGTCCACGATCACGTACACCCCGGCGGCGACGGCGTTGTTGATGATCGTTTCCACCTGCGAGCGGGCCTTGTTCGGGTCGCTCAGGTAGGCGCCGGCCGGCTCCACGCCCATCGCGGCCCGGAACACCTGCAGGTTCCAGTTGTCCCGCATCCACTTCAGCGCGGACAGGTTCTCGGCGTACGGCGCGGTCTCCCAGTTGAGCCACATGCTGCTCACGCCGCGAAGCTGGACCTTCGCGTTGTTCTTGTCGCACATGGTGGTGCCGCAGACGTGCAGCTGGCCGTGCCGTTCGACGGGAGTGCCGGTGCCCGGCGTGACGCTGGGGCTCGGCGAGGGCGAGGGTGAGCGCGTGGGAGAGGACGAAGGAGAGGGAGACGGGCTGGCGGACGTGACGCCGCCGGTGCAGGTCACGCCGTTCAGGGCGAAGCCGGACGGCACCGGGTTGGAGCCGTTCCAGCTGCCGTTGAACCCGAATTCCGTGCTGCCTCCGGTGGGGAGGCCGCCGTTGTAGGAGAGGTTGGTCACCGTGACCTGGGAGCCGGACTGGGTGTGGGTGCCGTTCCACAGCTGGGTGATGGTCTGCCCGGCGGGGAACGACCAGGTCAGCTTCCAGCCGTTGATCGGGTCACCGAGGTTGCGGACGCTGACGCTCGCGCCGAAGCCTCCTTGCCATTGGTTGGTGACCGTGTAGCCGACCTGGCACCCGGCCGCGGCGGCCGACGCGGCGTGCGTGCCGGCCACACCGGTACCGGCCGCCACCAGCGCGGCGACGGCGGCGGCCGACAGGCTCAACCGGCGGCGCAAAGAGCTGACTTGTCGCATAGATGTTTTCCACTTTCCGAGATGTGACGTTTCCTCGGGGCGACGAATACGCCCTGGTGGAACACCAGTTGAGGACCGGCGCCGGCGCGGAGCGGTGTCCTGGCGCTGACGTTTCGCGACGCCGATGTCCGCGGATGGTGCTCTGCCGCGGTGAGCCAATCCCGGCGAGGAGGGGCGAGTCAACGAGGTGAGGGTTTGCCCTGTTCTCGCCTCGCCGCGTGGAATGCCGTTCGAACAGGCGCTTCGCGGAAGCATGGGGAAGACCGGCCGTCACAACGGCGATGAATGTTTCAGCCCTCCTGCTTCCCGCAAGGACGGGCGGATACGGCGATCAGGGGGCCGGTGCCGGAATCCGTTCGTCTTCCTTGTTACGAGTCATCCAGAGGTAGACCAGCGCGCCGGCGAACAGCGCGATCGAGGTCCACTGGTTGATCCGCAGCCCCAGGAGCGTCACCGCGTGATCCACTCCGCCCACCGGGTCGACCCGCAGCCCTTCGATCCAGAAACGCCCGAACGTGTAGCCGGCGACGTAGAGGGCGAACAGGCGGCCGTGGCGCAGCGTGAACCGCCTGCCGGCCAGGATCAGTCCGAAACCGAGAGCCGCGTCCCACAGCGACTCGTACAGGAACGTCGGGTGGTAGAGCACGCCCGGCTCGCCGCCGTGCGCCTGGTCGATCTCCAGGCCCCACGGCAGCGTCGTCGGGCCGCCGTACAGCTCCTGGTTGAACCAGTTGCCCCACCGGGCGATGGCCTGCCCGAACGCGAGGCCGGGCGCGATCGCGTCGGCCACGGCGCCCAGAGGCAGCCCCCGGCGGCGGCAGGCCAGCCACACACCCACGCCTCCCAGGGCGACCGCGCCCCAGATGCTGAGCCCGCCTTCCCAGATGAACAGCGCCCGGTACGGCTCCTTGATCGCGCGCGGGCCGAAGTAGGTCTGCCAGTCGGTGATGACGTGGTAGAGACGAGCGCCGATCAGGCCGAAAATCACTCCGGGAACCGCGATGTCGCTGATCGCGCTCTTCTCGCCGCCGCGGGCGCGCCAGCGGCGTTCGCTGAGCCAGGTGCCGAAGACGATCGCGACGACGAAGCACAATGCGTAGGCCCGGATCGGGATGAATCCGAGATACCAGACCCCTTCGGAAGGGCTGGGTATCGAGGCAAGGGGCATGCCGGTGAGGCTAGTCAACGCGAGGCCGGCCGGCCGCCTTCGTGACCTGACCGCAAAAAATCAGGTCTCAGAGAATTCGGAGAAAACCGCGAGTTGCGGCCCTTGGTCCTCAACATCCCGACTGCGAGCTTCACGGCGCTGAGTGAGGCGTCGTACCGGTCGGCGAACCGGTTGTTCGACGGCAACGGAGCGCCAGGCGGCGCGTGCGTGGCGGATTGCGCCGCCACGCACGCCGGTTATCGGATTCCGATGACGACCTTTCCGAACTGGTTGGTCGATTCGTAGTAGCGGAGCGCCGCGCCGGCTTCCTCGAACGGGAACACCCGGTCGATGACGGGCCGAAGCCGGTGCGCGGCGATGATCTCGTTCAGCCGGGTGAACTGCGCGTAGCTGCCGACGGCCAACGCCCGGACCGTCCCGGCGACACCGAACAACAGGCGAGGGTCGAGGGGAGGCCAATTACCGGAAACGGACCCCACGAAGGCGACGTGTCCGTTGATGGCAAGCGACTTCAGCGACTGTTCCAGGGTCCCGGCGGTGTCGACTACCCGGTCGACGCCGCGACCGCCGGTGATGTCGCGGACCGCGGTGTGCCAGTCGGGAACGGCACGGTAGTTGACGACCTCGTCGGCGCCCAGCTCACGAAGGCGCTGCTCCTTGTCCGCCTGGCCGGTCGTGGCGATCACCTTCGCGCCGAGCAGCTTGCCCAGTTGTACCGCGAACAGCGATACGCCGCCCGATCCGGTGGTCAGCACCGTGTGCCCTGGCCGGATCCCAGGACCGTCCCCGGTCAGCGAGTTCCACGCCGTGACCGCGGCACACGGCAACGTCGCTGCCTCGGCGTAGGAGTAGGAAAGGTGCTCGGGGATGGGGGACGAGGGCCTGCTCCGGCATGACGGCGAGTTCGGTGAGCATGCCGTCGAGGGAGCCTCCCAGTTGTGGCAGGGATGACGGCTGCAGGGGGCCGTCCAGCCACTGCGGGAACACCGTAGCCGTGACCCGGTCGCCCGGACGCACCCGCTGGACACCCGGGCCCACGGCGACGACCTGCCCGGCACCGTCGGAAACAGGGATGACGTCCGGCTTCACCGGCAGCACGTACTGCCCGCGCAGCACCAGCAGATCGCGGAAGCTGAGCGAGACGGCGTGGACCATGACCGCGACCTCGCCGACGCCCGGCGTGCGCGGTCGGCGGGTCCGCAGCGACAGCCCATCGATGCCGTCGCCGCTGTTGACGTGGTAGCTCCGGACGGACGATGGCAGTGCCGCCGTCATCGCGGTCATCCCTCGATGAACTGGTAGTCGCTGACGATGCGACCGCCCGCGCCGAGCATGAGGATCTCCAGCCCGATACCGGCCACATCGCCACCGGCACGAGCCACCATCTCCCAGTGGAACTTGACCACGTCGTGGAGCTGTTCGGCATCGCCGCAGGGCCGGAAAACGAAGGTGCCCGGGGCGACGAATTCTTCGTAGGCTCGCGTCACCCGGACCTCCAGTGCGTCATGGCCGCGCGCCTCCAGGACGAGACGATCGAACCCCAGCCCTTCAGCGGCCTGGCGCATCTCCTGAGGGGGCTGCAGGACGTGGACCGCGTCGGGGGACCACAGTGCGCGGATGGCGGCGCGGCGACGTTCCGGGTCGGGTTCACTCCACACGGCGACGTAGCGGTCTGTGAGGTCCTTCAAGTCGATGTCGGCCATGATGATCCTTTGGTCGTGGATAGTCGTTTGCGACCACGACTGTGCTGCGCCCGGCGAGCCGCCACAATTCCCCGCAGGGAATCGCCTGCCGGCACTGAACCCGGTACACAGGAGGAATGATCACCGAATCGGCGAGCGGCGGACTCGCGGGCGCGTTGCGCACGTGGCGCACCCGCCGACGCGTCAGCCAACTCGAACTGGCGGTGCGCGCCGGCACCACGCAACGGCACGTCAGCTTCATCGAGAGCGGACGCTCGACCCCTGGCCGGTCGATGATCATACGGCTGGCCGAGTCGCTGGAGGTGCCGATCCGCGAACGCAACGAACTGCTCCTCGCCGCGGGATTCGCGCCCGCGTACCCACATACCGACCTGGACGACCCCCAGTTGGCGCCAGTCCGGACCGCCCTTGATCGCGTCCTCCACGGCCACCTGCCGTACCCGGCTGTGATCGTCGACCGGCACGGCGACCTCATCTCGGCCAACGCCGGGTTCCACGTGATCACTCGCGAGGTCGACCCGGACCTGCTCGCCCCACCGGTGAGCGTCCCCAAGGTCCTGCTGCACCCACGAGGTCTCGCGCCGCGCATCGTCAACCTCGACGAGTGGGCATGGCACATCATCCACCGCGTCCAAGCCGAGAGCCTGCGTAACCCGAGCGACCGGCTCCGCCGCCTCGCCGCGGAACTCGCCGACCTGGCGCCACCGCGTCCACGGCACCTGCCGCCACATCACCTCGGCTTCGCGGTGCCGCTGCAACTCCGCACGAGCGACCCGGACAGCCGGGAACTCCGGCTCATCACCACACTCACCCACTTCGGTACCGCCACCGACGTCACCATCGCCGAACTGCGACTGGAAGCATTCCTACCGGCCGACGAAGCGACCGGCGCCGCACTGGCCGAGCTTGTCACGTGGTGAACACCATCCGCTGACGCCGCTGGGCGGGCGTCGGAGATCCGAGTGCGGGATCCGTCTGGCTCTGCCGAGAAGTGGACTTCCTGCTGCGTGATGTAGCCCAGTGCGATGTCGGCGGCGCTCAGATGCGACCTGCCGTATCGGTCACAGGCGGATGTGGGCGGTGATCGGCAGGTGGTCGCTGCCCGTTCTCGGCAGCGGGTGGATGTCGGTCACCGCCATCGCGCGGGTCAGGATCTGGTCGATACGTGCCAGCGGGGCGCGGGCCGGCCAACTGAAGGCGAAATCGCGGGGTGGGGCTGCCATCAGCGAGAGGACCGGGCGCAGCCCGCGGTCGTCGACGGTGCTGTTGAGGTCGCCCAGCAGAAGGATGCGGTCGAGCGGTTCGGCGGCCAGCACCGCGCCGAGCCGGTGGGCGCTTTCGTCGCGGCGTACGGCGTCGAATCCCCCTGCACCGATGCGTACCGAGGGCAGGTGGGCGACGTAGACGGCGAGGTCGCCGTGCGGGGTGCGGGCGACGGCGCGCAGCCCGCGGTTCCAGTCCGGGCCGACGTCGTGCGGGCGGATGTCCACCGTGGCCGTCTCGGTGAGAGGGAAGCGGGACCAGAGGCCGACGGTGCCGTGCACCGTCCGATACGGGTACTCGGCGTGCAGCGCGGCCTCCCAGGCCGGCAGGGCTGCCGGCAGGAGTTCCTCCAGGCCGATCACATCCGGCCGGGCCGCGATCAGCGTGCGCGCCGTCCCGGCCGGGTCGGTGTTTTCGTCACTGACGTTGTGCTGCACGGCGACCAGGTGATGTGGCTGTTCTCCTCGGGGTAGTAGGTGTCCGCCGAACTGGGCGAACCAGGCGGCGACCGGCAGCAACGCGGCCAGCGCACCCGCCGCGGAGCGCCGCCACCAGGCCAGGCCGAGCAGCACGGGAACGGCCAGCGCGAGCCACGGCAGGAACGTCTCGACCAGGCTGCCGAGATTACCGATCCCGTTCGGCATCAACTGAGGGAAGGCCAGGACGGCGGCGGTCAGCACCGCGACGGTGACCAGGGCGACACGGAAGATCGGCACGCGGCGATCTTCGCAGGCCCGCTCGTGACCACCAATCCGATCTGCTCCGCAAGATCCCGATGCTCCAGGCGAAGCTCGCTGAGCTGCCCGAAGAGCTCCAGCGCGAGCTGTTCATGGCCCTCCACCTGGAGATTTGCTATGACGCCCGCCTTGGGGTGGCGTTGATCCGAATCACCCTGGACTACGAGACGATCGAATCGCGGAGATGGCGGAGGAACTTCCCGGAAACGAAAACAGGCGCCTGTCGGAGACAGGCACCTGTGCCGAAGATTTGGTGAGTGCCCCCGGCAGGATTCGAACCTGCGGCACCCGCTTTAGTCTCCAATCTCCCCCTGGCGGAGCAGGCCGTTCGGGCCTGAAAATCGGGGTGGTTGCTCGCTGACGTCGTATCTCCTTGGTCGTTCAGGCCGTGCTTTAGTCGGACGCCGGGAGCCACGCCTG
>NZ_JABBWU010000020.1:0-172070 GCF_012999525.1 Microbispora sp. H10836 | reverse complement strand
GCGGCCTGACCGACCTCAAACTGCTGGGCCCGGCCTGCCAGTTCCACAACCGCGACCGCTACCAGCACCCCGACCGCTACACCCGCCACAAGACCGGCAAAGACCGCTGGGCCTTCACCTACCACCCGCCCCGAACCAGGCGGGTGCGGGAATGAGGATCGATGGCCGGGGGTCAGGACCCAAGACGCCAGGAGTGGAGATACTCCTCCTGCTCAACGGTGAGCGCGTCGATCGAGATGCCGGCCGCGGCCAGCTTCAGGCGGGCCACCTCGGCGTCGATGCCGGCCGGGACGTCGTACACGCCGGGCGTCAGCCGCGCCGACTCCCGCACCAGCCAGGCGACGGCGAGCGCCTGGGCGGCGAACGACATGTCCATCACCGCCGCCGGGTGCCCCTCGGCCGCGGTCAGGTTCACCAGGCGCCCCTCCGCGAGCAGCAGCAGCCTGCGGCCGTCATTGAGGACGTACTCGTCGGTGTTGGGCCTGATCCCGAAGCGCACCTCGCGCGCCATCTCCTCCAGCGCGCGCACGTCGATCTCGACGTCGAAGTGGCCCGCGTTCGCGAGGATCGCGCCGTCCTTCATGACAGCCAGGTGCTCGGCCCGGATGACGTCGCGGTTGCCGGTGACGGTCACGAACACGTCGCCGGTCTCGGCGGCCAGGCTCATCGGCCGCACGTCGTAGCCCTGCAGGGCCGCGTCGAGTGCCTTGACCGGGTCGATCTCGGTGACGACGACCCGCGCGCCGAGGCCTTTGGCCCGCTCCGCGACGCCTCGGCCGCAGAAGCCGAAACCCGCCACGACGACGGTGCGGCCGGCCAGCAGGACGTTGGTGGCTCGCATGATGCCGTCGAGCGTCGACTGGCCGGTGCCGTACCGGTTGTCGAACATCCGCTTGGTCCGGGTGTCGTTCACCGCGACCATCGGGAAGCGCAGCGCGTTCTCCGAGGCCATCTGGCGCAGCCGGATGATCCCGGTCGTGGTCTCCTCGCAACCGCCGATCACGTCGTCGAGAAGTTCGACCCGCTCGGTGTGCAGGGTGTTGACGAGGTCGCATCCGTCGTCCAGGACGATGTTCGGCGCGATGTCGAGCGTCTGGTGGATGTGTCGGTAGTAGGTCTCCATGTCCACGCCGGCGCGGGCATGGACGGCGATGCCGTACGTTCTCAGCGCCTCGGCGACGTCGTCCTGCGTGGACAGGGGGTTGGACGCGGCCAGGGCGATCTCGGCGCCGCCCTCCCGCAGGGCCCCCATGAGCACCGCCGTCTCGGCGGTGACGTGCATGCAGGCGGCGACGCGCAGGCCGTCGAGCGGCCGATCGGCGCCGAAACCGGCGCCGACCGCCCGCAGGACCGGCATCGACCGGGCCGCCCATTCGATGCGCCGCTCTCCGGCCTCCGCGATGTCCGCCGTGACGTCCGGCTGAATCACGCCGTCTACCTCCTGACGAGGCGCGGGCCGGGCCCGCGCCCTCGTCGTGCGA
This sequence comes from Microbispora sp. H10836, assembly GCF_012999525.1. Taxonomy (NCBI): domain Bacteria; kingdom Bacillati; phylum Actinomycetota; class Actinomycetes; order Streptosporangiales; family Streptosporangiaceae; genus Microbispora; species Microbispora sp. H10836. Next base: position 170,589 of record NZ_JABBWU010000020.1, on the reverse strand, counting down.
CCCGCCTGTCAGTAGCGGTAGTGGTCCGGCTTGTACGGGCCCTCGACGTCGATGCCGATGTACTCCGCCTGCTTCTTGGTGAGCGTGGTCAGCTTCACCCCGAGCGCGTCGAGGTGGAGACGGGCCACCTTCTCGTCGAGGTGCTTGGGCAGCACGTAGACGCCGATCGGGTAGGCCTCGGTCTTCGTGAAGAGCTCGATCTGCGCAATGACCTGGTTGGTGAACGAGTTCGACATGACGAACGACGGGTGGCCGGTGGCGCAGCCGAGGTTCATCAGCCGGCCCTCGGCGAGCACGATGATCGAGTGCCCGTCGGGGAACACCCACTCGTCGACCTGCGGCTTGATGTTGTTCCTCTCGACACCGGGGGTGCGGGCGAGGCCGGCCATGTCGATCTCGTTGTCGAAGTGGCCGATGTTGGACACGATCGCCTGGTGCTTCATCTGCGCCATGTGCTCGGCGGTGATGATGTTGAAGTTGCCGGTGCAGGTGACGAAGATGTCGGCGATGCCGACGACCTCCTCCAGGGTGGTGACCTGGAAGCCGTCCATGGCGGCCTGGAGCGCGCAGATCGGGTCGATCTCGGTGACGATGACCCGGGCGCCCTGGCCGCGCAGCGCGTCGGCGCAGCCCTTGCCCACGTCGCCGTAGCCGCAGACCACGGCGACCTTGCCGCCGATCAGCACGTCGGTGGCGCGGTTGAGGCCGTCGATCACCGAGTGGCGGCAGCCGTACTTGTTGTCGAACTTCGACTTGGTCACCGAGTCGTTGACGTTGATCGCCGGGAACAGGAGCGTGCCGGACTTGTGCATCTCGTACAGCCGGTGCACACCGGTCGTGGTCTCCTCGGTGACGCCCTTGATCTCCTCGGCCACGCGGGTCCACCACTTGTCCTCGGAGACCGTACGGCGGAGCGTGTCGAGGATGACCGCCCACTCCTCGGGGTCGTCCTCACCGGCGACCGGCACGGCGCCGGCCTTCTCGAACTCCACACCCTTGTGGACGAGCAGCGTGGCGTCGCCGCCGTCGTCGAGGATCATGTTGGGGCCGGAGCCGTCGGGCCAGCGGAGGGCCTGCTCGGTGCACCACCAGTACTCCTCCAGCGTCTCGCCCTTCCAGGCGAAGACCGGGACACCGGAGGGGTTGTCCACCGTGCCGTCCGGGCCGACGACGACCGCGGCGGCGGCGTGGTCCTGCGTGGAGAAGATGTTGCAGCTCACCCAGCGGACGTCGGCGCCGAGCGCGACCAGCGTCTCGATCAGTACGGCGGTCTGGATCGTCATGTGCAGCGAGCCCATGATCTTCGCGCCGCGCAGCGGCTGCGCCGCGGCGTACTCCTTGCGGGTCGCCATGAGGCCCGGCATCTCGTGCTCCGCGAGGCGGATCTCTTTGCGGCCGAATTCCGCCAGCGAAAGGTCGGCGACCTTGAAGTCCATGAGTGTCTCCTCCATTGTCCGTCGGTGCGAGTTTAGGTGTCGCGGACGCGCCGACGCATACGGAGGCGTGCGAACCTGACACAAGAATGTGAGATTACGCCGCCGACGGGTGCCAGAGGGCCGCCGGACTGTCTAGCGTGGACCCAGGGAACGGGGACCGGAGGCACGATGCGCATCACCGAGGCGGCCAGGCGGCTCGGCATGTCCCCCCGGATGCTGCGCTACCGGGAGGCCCTCGGCCTGCTGCCGCCCGTACGGGACAGGGGCGCCCATCGGCGCTTCGGGCCCGACGAACTGGAGGCGGTGCGCCAGGCGACGGAGCTGGAGCGCCGGTTCGACGTCTCGCCGGCCGAACTGGCCTTCGCGCTCCGGGCACTGTCCGAGCCGGCGGTGGCCCAGGCCGTGCGCGACCTCGGCGTGCGCATCGGGCGCATCCAAGCGCCGCGCCGGGCGCTGGACTTCGAGAAGGAGAAGGCCCTGCGGCTGCTGCGGCACCGATGAGCCAGGCGCCGACGAGTCAGGCGCCGACCACGAGACGCAGGTCGTCGGCGCGCAGGGAGTCGGCCGTGACGTAGGGCTGCTCGCTCACGATGTCGGTCATCGTCAGTGGGACGTTCAGGGACGGCACCAACCTGAGCGCTTTGACCAGGAGGTTCGGGTGCTCCGCCGTGAACTCCTGGGGCAGGCCGAGAAGCTTGGCGGTCATCTTCGTCGTGCAGATCACCACGTTGCCCTCGAAGGTGAACGTGCTGCCGGTCAGCGTCGTCGGGCCCATCGTCTGGGTGGGCCGCTCCAGCACGGCCTTGTCCATGGTGAAGCGGAGCATCTTGACGGTGCCGGTCGCGGTGGGCATCTCGACCACGCCGGTGAACTTCATCCCGGTCATGGTCAGCGAGGGCGCGCGGACCGCGGCCGTCTCGGTCGCGACCCGCACCGCCCCAGGCGCACTGCCCCCGCGCGTGGAGGAGCCCCCCGGCTCGTCCTCGCCGCCCTCCCCGGGCGACGGCGAGGGACTCCTCCTGCCCGTGAGGGACCCCACGGCGTCCTGCAGGCTCGTGGGCAGGGCCGTGGGGACCGCGCTGGGCAGTACTCCGTCGAGGACGTCGGACAGGCCGCTGGGAACGGCACTCGGGACGACACCGGGCAGGAGGGAGCCGCCCTGCCCGCCCGGACCGGGGTCCTCCCGTGCCACGGCCGTTCCGGCCGCCAGGATGACGGGGAGCACGGCGATGGCCAGCGCCCTCGTCGCCGGGCCCGGACCCCCGTCTCCGCGTCCGCCACCGTGCCCACCGCCGTGCCCGCCGCCGTCCGGCCGCACGCCCCCGTCGTCAGGGCCGTCTACCGGGCCGTCACCGTCATCCGGGCCGCCGCCGGGGCTCTCGTCCTCCGGCTCGGACGCGGACCCGTCGCGGACGCGGGCCACCAGGACACGCGGGCCCTCTCCCGGGGGCTCGGCCGCCGGCCGCTGGGGCCGTGTGGCCCCCAGCCGCTCGTCGCCGCTGACCACCCGGCGCCCGGTGATAGTGATCTCGCCCTCCTGCGGCCCCGGCGGAGCGGCGGGCTGGGTCGGCGCCGAGCCGGCCACGGTGGTCTCCGCGGGCGTCCAGGCGACCGCCAGCGCACCACCGACCAGGCCGAGCAGCATGCCGATCAGGAAGCCGCCGAGGTTGGCGTAGATGAACGACGCGATCGAGATCAGCACGGCGACCACGCCGAGGAAGGCCCGTTTGTCGGGCTGGAGCCAGACCATCAGGCCGAGGATGATCAGCACCAGCGAGATCAGGTAGGTGGCGCCGACCGTGCCCGACTGGATGACGAGCGGCAGGGCCTGGGTCGCGAACGGAATGCTCAGCAGTTCCAGGCCGGCCGCGAGCACCAGCAGGCCGCCCCAGAACGGCCGCGACCGCCGCCAGGAGCCGCTCATCTCCGCCCGCCCGAGATCGTGTGTCCGGCCATCTGAAGCACCCGCATCAGAAGCACTCGTGCTTGCCCGGCTCCACCGACAGCTTCAGCCCCGGCAGCTTGAACGTCGCCGCGTTGACCGACCAGGAGACCTGCCGGAAGTCCTTGATGGTGATGCCGCTCGCCTGCTGGCCGAACATGCCGGCCGCACCCTCGGCGCCCGGCAGCTGGTCGAGGGCGCTGGCGTCACGACCCGCCTCCAGCTTCGTGAAGACCGCGTTGCCCTCGATCTGGGAGGCGTCGACGATCATGTTCTCGGCGGTGACCGGGTCCTTGCCCGTGCCGGCGGTGATCCGGATGGTCACGGCGCCGACGGGCGACTTCACCAGGACCGTCTGGCACATGTTGGTCAGGGTGGCCTTCCGGATGCCGGAGACGGCGACCGGGATCTTCTGGCCCTTCTTGTTCTCCACCGTGCTGCCGTACTGGACGAAGCCCTGACCCTGCAGGGTGTCCGCGGAGACCTTGAACGTGTCACCCGAGACCACGAACGACGCGCCGATCGCCCCCTCGGCGGTCGCGCCGACCAACACGGACGCGACCGCGAGTGCGGGCACGAAGACGAGCGCGAAGCGCTTCCAACGCACGCGTCCCTGCCGGACGCGTCCCTGTTGAGCCATGAGTCACCTCTGGGGGGAACCAGTCAAATGCAGAAGCAAAGTTACCGATCGGTACCGCAGAGGTTGAAGTGACTCAGCATCACATTTCAATTACGGCGCGCAGCGAGAAGTGGCGGACCGTAACAGGGATCATGCGCCGGCGCGCTGCCCAGAGGCGGCGTCCGCCCGGTAGAGGTCCGGCTCCAGGTAGATCACCCGGGCCATCGGAACCGCCTCACGGATGCGCCGTTCGGCCTCGTCGATGCCCCGCGCCACCTCGCCGGCGGTGTCGTCGTGCTGCACCGCGATCTTCGCGGCGACCAGCAGCTCCTCCGGGCCGAGATGCAGGGTGCGCAGGTGGATGACCCGGCTGACCTCGGGGGCGGCCTCCAGCGCGGCGCAGATCTTCTCCTCCACCTCGGGGGTCGCGCTCTCGCCGATCAGCAGCGACTTGGTCTCGGTGGCCAGGATGACCGCGATCACCGCGAGGAGCACGCCGATCATGAGGGTGCCGACACCGTCCCACACGCCGTTGCCGGTGACGACGGCCATCGCGACGCCGAACAGCGCGAAGACCAGGCCCAGCAGCGCGCCGAGGTCCTCCAGCAGCACGACGGGCAGTTCGGGTGCCTTGGCCCTGCGGATGAACGACACCCAGGACTCCCTGCCCTTGTGCTCCCTCGACTCCTTGATCGCCGTACGGAACGAGAAGCCCTCGGCGACGATCGCGAAGATCAGAACGCCGAACGCCCACTGCGGCGCCTCCACGGGGTGCGGGTCACTGATCTTGTGCCAGCCCTCGTACAGGGAGAACAGCGCGCCGATCGTGAACAGCACCACGGCGACGACGAAGGCGTAGAAGTAGCGCTCACGGCCGTAGCCGAAGGGGTGCTTGCGGGTTCTCCCCTTGGCGGCGCGCTTGCCGCCGAGCAACAGCAGCGCCTGGTTGCCGGAGTCGGCCACCGAGTGGACCGACTCGGCGAGCATCGACGACGACCCGGTGAACACGAACGCCACGAATTTCGCCACGGCGATCGCCATGTTGGCGCCGAGTGCCGCGAGGATCGCCTTGGTACCGCCACCCGCACTCACGTTGAACTCCTCAATTCGATCGGCCGAAGCGATCCTAAGGGGAAATCCTCGCCCGGAGTTCCGCTGCGGCCGACGCCGGGTCCATCCCGTACCCGAGAGCGAGGTAGACACTCGCGTAGTCGCAGAGGCCGACCAGGGCGGCGAGCCGGTCCAGCGGGTGCCCGCCTTCGGCCCTGATCTCGGAGACCGGAACGCCCCGGTCCTCGGCCAGCCGTACGGCGGCCGTGCGGGACGCGGCCACCAGGGGATCCTCCTCCACGTCGCGCAGCAGGAACAGGCGCAGGCGCGGGCTCTCACCCGGCTCGTCGGCGAACGGGTCGGCGAAGACGTCCCGCCCGGCCAGGGGGCCGTGGAACGTCACGATCTGGTTGTGCGCGGCCTCGGGCAGCTCCCCCCAGATCGCCGGATAGCCCGCGTTCCCACTGAGCCGGTCGGCCAGGCGGCGGGCCGCCACCGCGGCCAGCGGCGAGGTGCCCCAGATGAGCGGAAGCGTCCCGGCCAGTTCCATCGCCAGCGTCTTGCCGGGATTGATGAACGACTCGCTCGACGGGCGGCAGCGATGGGCCAGGTCCTCCAGCCGCTTGGCCGCCGACTCGAACTCGCTCTCCCCCGCGGAGACCAGGCCAAGCGCGGCAGCCGCCAGGATCGGCGGCACCACGAGCGACCACAGCGTGGCCTTCGGCTGTCCGGCCACCCCGGTCGCGCCACCCACCGGCACGTACGGCCCGCCCGCCCGCGCGACCAGGGCCGACAGCGGCGTGTCGGGCGCGCCCACACCGACGAGCGCGCACCCGCGCCGTACGGCCTCGGCGGTCACGCCGAGGGTCTCCTCGGTCCTGCCGGAGCGGGAGACCGCGATGACGAGATCGGCGGCGCCGGCCCAGCCGGGCAGCCGGTGGCCGCGCACGGTCACCACCGGGACCGGGGCGCCGTATCTGCACAGCGCCTCCAGGACGTCGCCGGCGAGGGCGGAGACGCCCATGCCCGCCACGACGATCGCGCGGGGGCGGCCGTCCCGCCCTATCCGCGCCACGCCGTTCTCCACGGACGATCGGTAGGCCGCCCGCATCTGGGCGGCCGACGACGCGACGGAACGCAGCATGCCGGAGGGGTCGCCCTCCATCAGGTACGCCTGGTCGTCGAGCCGGTCGGGCTCGAACCGGGCCCCTCCGGCAGCGGTCATGCCTTGCGGGCCTCGTCGACGAGGAGCACCGGGATGTCGTCACGCACGGGGTAGACCAGCCCGCACGACTCCGAGGTGCAGGCCAGCTCGTCCGCGTCGGGCATCGCGCGGAGCGGGGACTTGCACGCCGGGCAGGCGAGGATGTCCAGCAGCCAGTCGTCGATCTTCAACTCGTCAGCTCCTTACCACGGCGAGCACTTCGTCCCGGACGGCGGCGACCTTCTCCTCGTCGGCGGCCTCCGCGTTGAGCCGGAGCAGCGGCTCGGTGTTGGACGGACGCAGGTTGAACCACCAGTCCGGACCGCTGACGGTGAGTCCGTCCAGCTCGTCGAAGGTAACACCCTCCCGGCCCGCGAAGGTCTCGCGCACCCGCGCCAGGGCGGCGGCCTGGTCCTCGACCCTGCTGTTGATCTCCCCGGACGCGGCGTAGCGCGAGTAGCGGGACAGTACCTCCGACAGCGGCCGGTCCTGCTCGCCCAGGGCCGCGAGCACGTGCAGGGCGGCCAGCATGCCCGAGTCGGCGAACCAGAAGTCGCGGAAGTAGTAGTGGGCCGAGTGCTCTCCGCCGAAGACGGCGCCGGTGCGGGCCATCTCCGCCTTGATGAACGAGTGGCCGACGCGCGTGCGGACGGGCTTGCCGCCGTGCTCGGCGACGATCTCCGGCACGCCCTTGGAGGTGATCAGGTTGTGGATGACCGTGGCGCCGGGGTTCTTGGCCAGCTCGCGCACCGCGACCAGCGCCGTGACGGTGGACGGCGAGACCGACTCGCCCCGCTCATCGATGACCCAGCACCGGTCCGCGTCGCCGTCGAAGGCGATGCCGATGTCCGCGCCCTGCGAGACGACCGCCTTCTGCAGGTCGCGCAGGTTCTCCGGCTCGATCGGGTTGGCCTCGTGGTTGGGGAAGCTGCCGTCGAGCTCGAAGTAGAGCGGGGTCAGCTCGATCGGCAGGCCCTTGAAGACCTCGGGGACCGTGTAGCCGCCCATGCCGTTGCCTGCGTCCACGACCACCTTGAGCGGCCGGATGCCCGACAGGTCGACCAGCGTCTTGAGGTGGGCGGCGTAGCCCTCCAGCAGGTCGCGCTCGGTCACCGCGCCCGCGCCTGGCGTGCCGCCCAGCCCTGTGGCGAGCAGTTCGGCCGCGCGGTCGCGGATCTCCAGCAGGCCGGTGTCGGTGCCCACCGGTACGGCGCCGGCCCGGCACATCTTCATGCCGTTGTACTTGGCCGGGTTGTGGCTCGCCGTGAACATGACGCCCGGCAGGTTCAGGCTGCCGCTGGCGTAGTAGAGCATGTCGGTCGAGCCGAGACCGGCGTTGACCACGTCGGCGCCCCGGGAGGTCGCGCCCCGGGCGAACGCCGCGGCCAGCGGGCCCGACGAGGGGCGCATGTCGTGCGCCATCACCACCGAGGTCGCACCGGTCAGCTCCACGAAGGCCGCCCCGACGGCCTGTGCGATCTCCTCGTCGAGCTCGTCCGGCACCACGCCGCGTACGTCGTACGCCTTGAAGATCCTGCCGAGGTCGGCCACTGCACGCCCCTAAAAGTCGTTAGTCTTCGCACCTGAGCCTATAGCGCCCGATTGCCCACACAATGAGCCCTCCAACGCGCCGCGCGCGATCTCATCGCGGGGTGTTGTCGCGGGGTGTTATCGCTCCCTGTTCGGCTGGGCGGACTTGAGCACCCGCAGGTGACCTCGGCGGCCCACCTCGACCGCCTGACCGACGGGCTCGCCGGCGGCGGGAGCGGGGCGCGCGGCCTCCCGGACCGCGTTCGCCAGGGCCTCCAGGTCGTCCCCGCTCGGGGCGACGGACTCGGACGGAAGGCGCACGACCTCCCATCCCCTCGGCGCGGTGAGCCGTTCCGCGTGCTCCGCGCACAGGTCGTAACAGTGTGGCTCGACGTACGTCGCCAGGGGGCCGAGTACGGCGGTCGAGTCGGCGTAGACATACGTGAGTGTGAAGACGGCAGGCTGCCTGCAGGCGGTACGGGAACAGCTGCGGACGGGGCTCACGGAGGGACCGTATCCGGTCCGCGTTCACATTGCCACCACCCCGCCGCTCTTATTGAACGTGTCGCCACAATTCAGCGTTCTTTGAAGTCGGTATGACGTTGGTGGGCAAAGCGGACACAACCCGCGGGATCCACCACACCGACGGGACGGGCCTTAAGCTGGCTGCGTGAGCGATCGGAGCGGTGACAGGCCGGATCCAGCGCGGCGGGTGCGCCGGCGCGACCGGCACGGCCGTGGCATGCGCGGCCCCCTCGCACCCTCGCACGTTCCCATCGCCAAGTCCCGCGGCGAGCGGTTCGACGACCTGGTGCTCGAAGCGGTCGACCGGCTCAAGCCGCGGTGGGGCACCCAGCTCGCGTCGGTCGAGTTCGCGGTGGAGGAGGTGCCGCCGGCCGCCGAGCTGGTGGACGGGCCCGCCCGGCTGTCCTCCGACCCGATCCCGCTCGGGCGCGCCGAGTCGGCCCTGGGGGACGAGCCCGCCGCCGTCGTGCTGTACCGCCGGCCGCTCGAGGCGCGGGCCCGCGACCGCGAGCAGCTCGGCACGCTGGTCCTGGATGTGGTCGTCGAGCAGGTGGCCAGCCTGCTGGGCCTCACCCCGGAGACGATCGACCCGGGCTACGACGACCGGCACTGAGTGGCACTGAGCGGCGCTGCGCGGCAGTGAGTCGTTAGGGAAGCACCACGCCCGGCGAATCGACGGTCGGGGGCACCAGCGCCCAGATCCTGGCCATGGCCAGCGGCTGCGCGGTCACCATCTGGCCGTCCCTGGCCGCCTCGTCGAGGACGCGCCCGCCGTACACCGGCCCCGAGCCCGGCTTCGGCCGTACGACGACGCTGAAGCCGCCCTTGCTGCCCTTGGGGGGTGTGAGCCTCAGCTCCTTGGTTCGGGCGGCGGGCAGCGTCACCTCGATCGGGGCCGGCGCCTCGCCCTTCGCGGGCAGCAGCCGCACCTCCACGGTGGCCGGCCCGAACGGCGCCGAGAGCACCAGCCAGGAGGTCTGCTTGCCTTCGGCCCGGCCGTCCGCGACGACGCTGCCGAGGTCGACGGAGGCGGCGCCGGCCGTGAAGGCGACGTCCTGCCTGGCTCCCGTTCCGGTGATCTTCAGGCCCGCCACGATCGGGACGTCGGACTCCAGCACCAGTGCGGCCGGCTGTCCTCCGATGCCGGTGGACAGGTCGAGCGAGGACGCCGAGCCGGCCGGCACATCGAGCGTCTCCTTGTTCTTCAGCGCGTAGGAGCCGTCCTCGAGCACGGCCCTGATCCGCACGACCGTGTCCCGCTCCCCCGGCGCGGCGACGTAAAGCTCCCGCTGCCCGGCGGTGCCGGGGACGCCCGGGACGACGACCCGGGTGGCGGGGGCCGTGGCGACGGGCAGCCAGTCGACGCCCCTGCCCTGGCCCAGCACGGCCTTCACCGCGGCGGCCACCCGGCCGCTGCTCGTGCTCACCTGCAGGGCCATGATCAGCGGAGAGGGCGCGAGGTCGCGCAGCCTGATCACGCGGTGCTCGCCGGGCTTGACGACGACGCCGTTGCCCCGCTCGCTCAGCACCGGGCCTTCCCCGGAGTAGACCATGAACGAGACGTTGGCCGGGGCGGAGTCGGGGTTGGCGAGGTAGAGGGTCATCTCCGCCGCGGCCGGCCCCGGCCCGACGAACCAGCTCTCGGCCCCCGGTTCGACGCAGCGCACCCCGGCGAGCCCACGCTGGGTGCCCGACGTCTCCCGTGCGGTCTGGGCACTCTCCAGTCCGGCGGCCATCGAACCGTCGGCGTCCACCACGAGAGGGCCGCCCCCGGCGGCGACGTCACGCTGCCACAGCAGGCCGACCCGGTCGATCACGTCGTCCTTGCCGCCGCCGTTCTTGCCCGGCGCTTTGATCGCCGAGAGGGTGGCGCTCCCGGGGGTCTGGGGACGCTCGGGGTCCGCCGGCGTCACCACGCTCACCCGGCTGCCGGACGGCGCCGGGCACACGGCGGTCACCGACTCCACCGGCGCCTTGACGGCCTGCGGACGCGCCTGCGCGACCGGCGCGGGCCGGCTGACGTAGGCCACGCCGTACAACGCGCCCAGTGCGACCAGCACCAGGGCGAGCAGGCCGAAGCGGTTCTCGATCAGTCTCCTCACGCGGGCACCCGATCTTCCTTCGCCCGGCGGCGGCCCCGAGGCCCTTCCTCGACGGGCACGTCGGCGTAGTCGCCCTCCGGCTCTCTCGTCCGGGCCCCGGGCGAGGCCAGGACCAGCACGAGCACGAGCAGCGCGCCCTGGGCCCACAGCCAGCCCCGGTGCAGCGCGCCCGCCGTCGCGGGCGGCGGGGGAACCGTCACCTGACCCGCCACGCGCCACAGGCCGCCCGTCTCCGAGAGGCTCACCCTGATCAGGGCGGGCTGCGAGTCGAGCGCCCGTCGCAGGGCCGGGTCGACGGAGCCGGGCACCGTCACGAAGCGCACTCCGAACGACGCGAGCGTCTGGACGTACGTGCTGCCCCGGCCCGAGGCGAGCCCGGCGACCGCGGTCGCGAGACGGGCGCTCTCCTCCCGGGGCGGTTCGAGGTCGGACTCGCCGATCAGCGGCCCCCGGCCGCGCAGCAGCGTGTAGCCGACCCTTTCGTCCCTGGAACGCAGCAGGAGCGTGCCCTCGCCGGGCGCCGACTGGAGCGCGGCGAGCACCGGCACCGGGTCGCTCAGGTCGCCGCGCAGCGGGCCGTCCGCGCCCCTCGTCACCCACAGCGCGGCGGCGGCGAGCGGGGTCGCGAAGGCGACCACGACGATGAGCATCGCGCCGAGACGGCGCAGCCCGCCCGCGGCGCGGAACTCGGCGATCCGGTGCGCCTGATGCCCCGCGGCCACCAGCAGGCCCGTCGCCGCGAACGCCAGCGGCACCCCCGGCCACGCCGTGTCGTCGATCCGGCTGACCACGATCGCCACCAGCAGCCCGAAGAGCATGACGCCCCAGCCGATCGCGACGATCATCTGGTGGCGCCGCAGCAGCAGGGCGGCCAGCGCGACCGCGCCCAGGCCCGCCGTCGCCCACACGGGCGGCACCCCCGGCCCGCCGGGACTCAGCATGAGCAGGGACTCGGCGCCGAGTCGGAGGCCGGTGAGACGCTCGTCGTGCAGGCCGGACTCGAGCAGGATGCGTCCCGGTTCCCTCGCGACCTGGACCAGCCACGGGAACAGCAGGACGACCGGGGTGCCGAGGCCGATCACGAGCGACCGCCTGACGCCTCTGCGGATGCCGCCGAACGACACCGCGGCGAGCCCGCCGAGGATCGCCACGAGCACGTACACGAGCGGGACGAAGGCCGTGCCCACGGTCAGGAGCAGGCCGAAGCCCCAGGCCGCCCGCCGCGACCCGGCGATCACGCGCGTGGCGAGCGCCGCGTAGACGGGCAGCAGCACGATCACGATCGCGGTGCCAAGCCGCCCGCCCGCCACCGCGCCGGTCGCGACCGGCAGCAGGGCATAGGTGACGGCCAGCCAGACCCGCGCGGGCGTGTACGGGATCATCCGCTTGGTCGCCGCGTACGCCGAGATCCCGGCCAGCGGCACGCAGCCGAGCAGCACCACGCCGACGGCCAGCCACACCTTGCCCAGCGCGACCGCCGACAGCCCGGCGAGCACGGCGACGTACGGCGGGGCCCAGGTCTGCGAGCCGAGCCCGGTGCCGTGATGGTCTTCGACGTAGAGCCGCCACAGGTCGGACGCGCCGCCGGTGACGGGCACCAGGGCCCCGCCACCCAGGTGTCCTCCGGACAGGAGCCCGGACAACAGCGTCCTTTCGGCGGCCAGCGTGATCGCGGCCAGGATCAGGCCGAGCATCACAACGGGGCTGCCGAACACGCGCTGGACGCCGCCGGAGTCGGTCAGCAGCTCGTCGCCGTCGTCCTCCTGGGCGCGGTCCGCGGCCGCGTGGTGACGGCCCGCCGAGTCGACCGGGCCGGCTCCGGCGAGGAAGCCCTGCACCATGTCGGCCAGCCGCCGCAGCGCGGCGCCCGGCGGGGTGAGCTTGCGCCGGATCGCGGGCCAGCTCTGCTTCCTGCCCTTCCTGCGGGCCTTGCGGGCCCGCCGCAGGCGCAACGGGCGGCCGATGACCGAGCCGAGCGCGGCGAGTTCGTCGAGGGCGTTGGCCGGCTGCTTGGCCAGCAGGAACAGCAGGGCCCGCAGCGTCGACGCGACGACGTTGCGCAGCACGGACCGCACGAACGCGCCGAACGGCAGGTTCGCCATGAGGACGAACAGGCCGTTGCGCCGGCCGAGCCTGCGGGGATGCTCGTCGCTGGTGGCGATCCTGCGCCGCCGCCGCGCCGCCGCCTCGGCGTGCCAGGCCACCGCGTCGCTCACGTTGAGCACGCGGTGCCCGGCCGTACGGGCCCGCCAGCACAGGTCGAGGTCGTCGCGGAAGAGCGGCAGCGCGGTGTCGAGGCCGTTCAGCTCGTCCCAGACGTCCCTGCGGATCAGCATGCCCGCCGTGGAGACCGACAGGACGTCGGCGATGCCGTCGTGCTGCCCCTGGTCGTACTCCCTCGGCTCCAGGCCGGTGTCGCGCCGCCCCGACCTGCTGACGGTCACGCCCATCTCCAGCAGCACCCGCCGGTCGAGCCAGTCGCGCAGCTTGGGGCCGAGGATGGCGGCCTTGGGATCCTGCTCCGCCGCCCACAGCAGAGCCTGCAGCGCGTTCGCGTCGGGCGCGCAGTCGTCGTGGAGCAGCCAGACCCACTCCTGGCCCGGCGCGGGCGGCAGCCGCCGCAGCACCTCGTGGACGGCCTCGCCGAACCCGGTGGACCGGGGCAGGGTCAGCACGTTGCCCGTCCCGAACGCCTCGGTCAGCAGCTTCCCGCTGCCGTCACGGCTGCCGTTGTCGACGCCGACGACACGGTCGAGAGGCCGGGTCTGGCGCAGCACCGCCGCCAGCGTCTCCTTGAGCCAGCGGGCGCCGTCGTGGGCGACGACGATCGCGGTCACCGAGTGCACGTCGAGTCCTAGGGGGGTCGTACGGCTGAGCGCCGACCACGATACGGCAACCCGGACTCACCCGATCACATCCAGGCGAAACAGGATGTCAGCAGCATCCCGGACATGCCCCGGACATGCGTACGGGGCCGCACGCCCAACGCGCGACCCCGCCGACGTCGTCGTCAGACGGCCTGGCGCTTGATCTTGCGCCTTTCCCGCTCGGACAGGCCGCCCCAGATGCCGAAACGCTCATCATGCTGAAGCGCGTATTCAAGGCACTCGGCGCGCACCTCACACGAACGGCACACCTTCTTGGCTTCCCTGGTGGAACCGCCCTTTTCAGGAAAGAACGCTTCAGGGTCGGTCTGCGCACACAAAGCGCGCTCCTGCCACCCCAGATCTTCACCATCGAGCGCCTGTGCCATGACCAGATCGGTCATTGCACACCTCCCTGTCGCTCGCCCGCCCACATGGAGCCCCCCATAAAAACGCCTGCCCTATACCCACCCTCGGGAAGGCGTAACAACATGTCTGTAATTACACGCGCGTGGCGCGTGTGGCGTCAAGCGGCATAACGATACCCGGGGAAAGACCTGCTCGCCCCGGTTCGTATGCCCCGATCTACGGTCCTATCAGCGTTCGGAACCATACCAAGGGAGGTTGGGGTCGGTTCCGCGGCCTGCCTGATCGGGGGCGGAACCTTCCTCATACTTTGCCTGCGACCGGTCCGGCGTGTAGATCGCCGTGGGGTCGAGCGGCTCCTCCCTGCGCAGCGGGTCGCTGAGGGGGTCTCCGTGGTAGGCGGAGGGGTCGAAGCGGACGGTCTGCTCGGTGGGGCCGGCCGCCGGCGGCTGGAACGGCGCGGGCTCGGACTGGGGGTGGCCGAGCGGGTTGTCGTAGTACTCCGGCAGGTCCTGCGGACCGGTGGGGTGATCCGGCAGGGCGATCTTCTGGTAGCTCTGCGCCTGCTGGTAGGCCTGCGCGAGCTGCTGCTCCCTCGGGTCGGCCGGGCCCTCGTACGCGGGGGGAGCGTCGAAGGCCGGGCCCGTGGCGGCGTGCTCTCCGGCTTGCCGGGCGAACGCCGGGCCGGAGTATCCGGAGAACGGCGACCCCTGCCCGTACGGCTGGTCCTGCTTGGGGGAGTCGTAGGAGGGCTGGTCGTAAGAGGGCTGGTCGTACGAGGGCTGGTCGTACCCGGCGTTGGACGCGCCGGCGGAAACGGCCGGGAACTGCCCGAACGAGCCGGAGTCCGTCTGCTGTCCCGCGTAGCCGTACTGGTCGAACACCGGGCCCTGCGGCGGGGAGTAGTCGGAGCGCTGGGGCGCCGGCGCCTCGGGCTGCGTGCCGTACGCGCCGGTCGGCGGCCGCTCCTGCTGGTAGCCCTGGGCGCCGTAGTCGGCGTAGTGGGCGCCGGTCTGGACGTCCTGCAGCGACGGCCGGGGCTGCTGCGCCTGACCCTGCCCATGGACGGGGGCGCCGGGCTGCCCGAACGGCGGGGGCTGCGGGGCGGTCGGGGCGGGGGCGTAGGAGTGCTGCGGCTCGTGTTCCTGGCCGTAGACGTCCTGGGGCCGCTCCTGGCCGAAGGCGCCCTGGCCCCGCTCCTGCCCGTACTGCTCCTGGCCGTACTGCTCCTGGCCGTACTGCTCCTGGGGGTACTGCTCCGCGTACTGCTGGGGCTCGGCGTACCGGTGCTCGGCGGGCGGCAGCTGGGGCTGGGCGGGCTCGCTCTGCCCGTACGCGGTCCCCTGCGGCTGGTTCTGCGGGTGACTCTGCGGCTGGTTCTGTGGCTGGCCCTGGTGGAGGGCGTCGTACTGGCCGGGGTGCGGAAGGTTCTGCGGCGGGGTCTGCGCGCCGTTCTGGTGGCCGTTCTGGTGGCCCTGACCCGGGCCGCCCTGCTGGCCGCCGGGGGCGGCGGCGTGCGAGGGAGCAGCGTGCGAGGGAGCGGCGTGAGAGGCGATGTGCGGCGCGCCCTGGGGGCCGTTCTGCCCGGGCAGCGGGCCGTTCTGCCCGGGCAGCGGGCCGTTCTGCGGATCGCCCGGAGCGGGGTGCCCGAACTGCTGCTGGGCGAGACCCTGCTGGCCGGGACCCTGCTGGCCGGGTCCCTGCTGGACCGGCATCGCGCCGACGGTGGGGGCGTGAGGCTGCGCGCCCGCTCCGGGGGCCTCGCCGTATCCCTGCGGGGCCTGCTGGCCCAGGGGGCCGTGGTGGCCCTGGGGACCGTGGGGGCCCTGGGGCAGCGCCGGAGCGTACGACAGCGGCGGGTGGGCGTCCTCGCGCCTGCCGAAGTAGTCGCCCGCCGGTTCCGCGGCGGACTGCAGCGCCGCGGCCGTGCTCGACGCGAACAGCGCGCCGAAGACGGCGAGCGCGATCATCGGCAGTCCGGTGATCAGGTATTCGAACCGGTCGCGGAACGTGAGCAGGTCACCCACGAGCACGCCGAGCATGCCGATCACGCCGAAGACGACGCCGAGACCGAGCGACCCGGCCGCGCCGAGCGACACCAGGCGAGCCCGGGGGGTGGGCGCGCCGGCCTTGGCGACGAGCAGGACGGCGCCGGCCGCGAGCGCGGTCGAGAGCGGGGACACGAGGGAGTGCAGGCTCATCGCCGCACGGACACCGAAGGTGCTGCTCGGCGAGGAGCCGATCAGCAAGCGCGCGATGCTCACGAGGATGCCGGTGATCACCACCGCGAGCATCATCCACGCGGCCGGCTCGCGGAGCCGGCCGGTATCGACCTTGAGCACGACTACCCCCATCGGTCCAAACGGCACTCGGGGAAGTTTCGCACATGCCTGACTTAAGCGTCGGCAGACCCAACAACCTCGCAAGCCGAACACACCCTACATATGGCTGTTCGTACCGCTCCCGGGGTGGGTGTCGGCGATGCCGCGTACGGCCGATGGAAGACTGACGGCATGCGCATCGTGTCCCTCGCCGGAGGAATCGGCGGCGCCCGGTTCCTCCGAGGTCTCAAGGCGGCGGCCCCCGATTCCGACATCACCGTGATCGGCAACACCGGCGACGACATCACCCTCTTCGGCCTGCGCGTGTGCCCTGACCTCGACACGGTCATGTACACGCTGGGCGGCGGCATCAACGAGGAACAGGGCTGGGGACGGGCAGATGAAACGTTCACCGTGAAGGAGGAGCTCGCCGCGTACGGCATGGAACCGCAGTGGTTCGGCCTCGGCGACCGGGACTTCGCCACCCACATCGTCCGCTCCCAGATGCTGGCGGCCGGTTATCCGCTCTCGCAGGTGACCGAGGCCCTGTGCGACCGGTGGCGGCCCGGGGTGCGGCTGCTGCCGATGTCGGACGACCGCACCGAGACCCACGTGGTCGTCTCCGACGAGGCCGGCAGAAGGGCGATCCACTTCCAGGAGTGGTGGGTGCGGCTGCGCGCCTCCGTGCCGGCCGAGCAGATCGTGCTCGTCGGCGCGGACGAGGCCCGGCCCGCGCCCGGCGTGCTCGACGCCATCGCGGCGGCCGACGTCGTGATCCTCCCGCCGTCGAACCCGGTCGTCAGCATCGGGACGATCCTCCAGATCCCGGGCATCCGGGCGGCCCTGGAGACCAAGACCGTCGTCGGCGTCTCCCCCATCATCGGCGGAGCCCCGGTGCGCGGCATGGCCGACGCCTGCCTGACGGCGATCGGCGTGGAGACGAGCGCCCAGGCCGTGCTGGAGCTGTACGGCTCCGCCCTGCTCGACGGCTGGCTCGTGGCCGAGGAGGACAAGGGCGTCGCGCTCGACGGCGTGGCGGTGGAGGCCCGCCCGCTCCTGATGAGCGGCCCCGAGGCCACGAGGGACATCGCCGCCGCGGCCCTCGCCCTGGCCCAGTCACTCAGGTCCTGAATCCAGATGTCAGAGGAGCACATGCCCCAGATCACCGTCAGCGGCGTGCCCGGCCTGCCCGAGGTGCGGCCCGGCGACGACATCGCCCTGCTCGTGGCGCGGGCCGCGCCCGATCTGGAGGACGGCGACATCCTGGTCGTCACCTCCAAGATCGTGAGCAAGGCCGAGGGCCGCGTCCGCCATAGCGACAGCGGGACAACAGAGAGCGACAGCGGGACAACACAGCGCGACAGCCGTACGGCCGCGATCGAGGAGGAGACCGCGCGCGTGGTCGCGCGGCGCGGGGACACGGTCATCGCGCAGACGCGGCACGGCTTCGTGATGGCCGCGGCCGGCGTCGACGCCTCGAACACCTCCCCCGGCACCGTGCTGCTGCTCCCCGAGGACCCGGACGCCTCGGCGGGCCGCATCCGCCGGGGGCTGCGCGAGCGGCTCGGCGTGCGCGTCGGAGTGATCGTCTCCGACACCTTCGGCCGGCCCTGGCGGCACGGCCTGACGGACGTCGCCATCGGCGCCGCCGGCGTACGGCCGCTGGAGGACCTGCGCGGCGGCGTCGACCCCTACGGGAATCCGCTCAACGCCACCGTCACGGCGCTGGCCGACGAGATCGCGGCGGCGGGCGACCTGGCGAAGGGCAAGCTGTCCGGCGTCCCGGTGGCCGTCGTGCGCGGGCTGGGCGGCCTGGTGACGGACGAGGACGGCCCGGGCGGGCGGGTGCTCGTCCGCCCCGCCGACGAGGACATGTTCCGGTTCGGCTCGGCCGACGTCGTCTTCGCCCGCCGCACGATCCGCGAGTTCTCCGCCCGCGAGGTCGATCCGGCCGCCGTACGGCGGGCCGTGGCGGCCGCCGTCGCGGCACCCGCCCCGCACCACACCACGCCCTGGCGGTTCGTGCTGCTCGAGACCCAGGGAGCGCGCACGGAACTGCTCGACGCGATGCGGGACGCCTGGGTCGAGGACCTGCGCTCCGACGGCTTCTCCGAGGAGTCGATCGCCCGGCGGATCCGGCGCGGCGACGTGCTCAGGAACGCGCCCTACCTGGCGGTGCCGTGCCTGGTCATGGACGGCTCGCACACCTACCGCGACGAGCGCAGGAACGCCGCGGAGCGCGAGATGTTCGTGGTCGCCACCGGCGCCGGCGTGCAGAACTTCCTGGTCCAGCTCGCCGTGCAGGGGCTGGGCTCGGCGTGGGTGTCGTCCACGATGTTCTGCCGCGACGTGGTGCGCAAGGTGCTCGGCCTGCCGCAGAACTGGGACCCCATGGGCGCCGTGGCCATCGGCCATCCCGCCGCGCCGCCGAGGGACCGGCCGCCGCGCGACCCGGCCGACTTCTACGTCACCAGGTGACCGTCCCTTCCAGGTGCACGTGCTAGGTGCACGTGGGGTGGCACAGCCGCCGGGCCAGCGCCGACAGGAACACGTCGATGATCTGGCCCGGCTCCTGGGCGACGTAGAGCTGGCCGTTGGTGGCCGAGACGATCTCGCCGAGCGCCGCCCGGTCGGCCGCCTTGCCGAACGCGACCACGATGATCTGCACCGGCCTGTCCGGGTCCCACTCCTCGCGGAGCCTGTCGACGAGCTCGCGCCGCGACACGCCCTTCCCGTCGTCCACGCCCGCGGTGAGCACCAGCAGGGCGTTGCTCATCAGCGGGTCGTAGCCCTCCGACACCGAGCGGAAGCCCGCGTCGATCGCGTCGTACAGCGCGCCGCTCCGGTCGCCGAGGGCCTTGATTCCGTCGGCCACCCGGAACAGGGCCGTCCTGCGGATCTCCTCCTGGCCGCCGTCGGGCTCGGTGATCGGGCCGAGGCCGATCAGCTCACGGTGGTCCGCGCCGCCCTTGATGTCGCGGGCGAACTCCCACAGGCCCATGTGGGTCTCGTTCGGGAACAGCTGCAGGCCGAGCTTGGCGGCCTCGACCGCGACGTCCAGCCGGGTCTCACCGCCCGCCCTGATCGGCTCGGCGTTCTCCTTCGACACGTCCGCCAGCACCAGGATCCGGCTCGGCGGGGCCAGCCTGCTCCACGCTTCCAGCGCCTCGTCGATGACCTCCGCGGTGATCGACGGGCGCGAGCGGGGCTGCACGGTCGGAATGTCGTCGCCCGCCGGGAACGGCGGCTGCCCGTCCGCGCCGCGGAACCCGGCCCGCCGTACGGCCTCCTGCGTGGCCGCCGACCGCAGCCAGGAGGCGAACAGCCGCGAGGCGGCCGCCCGGTCGGGGTCCGCGGCCGTCACGACGTACGGGTAGTCGAGGTCGATCGTGCCTTCCTTGGGCTGGAGGGCGACCACGGGCTCGGCGTGGCCCTCGCGGTTGTGCGCCCACACCGACTGCTCGGGGACGATCACCACGGGCCGCGACCAGAAGCCCGGCGCGTCCACCGCGCCGAGCATGCTGCGGTAGTCGGGGGCCGATCCCGACTGCGCCATCCGCACGAACGCCGTGAGGTCGCGGTCCGCCTTCTCGCCGGTGCCGACGATGTCGCGGGCCGCCGCGACGGTCGCGATCCCCGCACCCGACACCGACGGATCGGGGATGCGCACGATGTCCGGCTCGTGCTCGGTGGGCCGGAGCCGCCCCCGCACCGTGGCGGGGAAGACCATGTCCCAGCTCATGGCCGTCCCCCCGGCGGCGAACCGCTCGGCGAGCGAGCGGTGCGTGGCGAAGACCAGCGGGGAGGTCGCGACGACGGTCTCGTCGGCGGCGATGTCCTGCCCGCCCTGCTTGCGGGCCAGCCGCACCCACACCGAGGAGTCGGCGATCCAGCCGTCGGGACGGTCGGGCAGGACGCCGGCCCGGTCGCCGATCAGCGTGCGGAGCACCGGCGCGGGCGGCTGCTCGGCCACCTGGACCTGGACGCACCGCCCCTCCACCTCCGCGCCCGAGGCGTTGAACCGCCCGGCCGCGTCCATCACCGGCGGCGCGACGTCCAGCGCCGCCGCGACGCTCACGAGGATCGGATCCCGGGCGGAACACGTTCCTGCCGACCGGGTGAGGAAGAGATAGGCCCCGCCCACGATGATCACCGCGACCGTGAGGACCGCGACCGCGCCCTTCCAGCCGGCCTGCCTGCGGCGCCGCTCGGCCGTGAAGGCGGCCCGGTGACGACCGGAGGGCACGTGCGGATCCTCCCCAGTTCTCGTAGCTTTCGTGGGGCTCTCGTGGGGCTCTCGTCGCCGGCGCTCCGCGGCGCCGCGCCTGTTCCTGGAACGGTCACCGTGCGCTGCCGAATGTCACGATTCTGCCCATCACCCCCGCTCCCCGCGCAAGAGCAACGTAGAACTTGTTATATACACGGCGTCCAATTAGACGGGCGCCGTCATTCCCGGGGAAGCCCGAGCTCCAGCTCGATCCAGTAGACGCCGGTCATGACGGGAGTGAAGTCGGCGACGACCTCCTGCGCGTAGTCGCCGCCGTCGCGGAGCTTCACCCCGAGCGGGCGGCCCTCGTAGTCGGCCGTGATCCGGTAGCGGCCGATGGGCACGTCCTCCAGGCCCGAGCCGTCCCCGTTCCGGGTGGCCGTCCGCACGATCCGGCTTCCCTCTGAGCCGTCGATCAGCGGACCTTCCGGGACGAGGGTGAGCCGCACCTTCTCGTCCTCCAGGAAGGCGCCCGCGTCGAGCTGGTCGTTCAGGTCGACGCGGAACAGCACCTTGCCCCCGTAGAAACCGAGGCCGTCGGGCTTCTCCCCCGAAAGCTTCCAGGTGAAGTTCCTGATCGCGCCGCTCGGCCCGGCGAACGGCGCGTCGTCGTCGGGCGCCAGGCTCAGGGTGTACTCCCGGCCGTTGTACCGCCTGGTCATCGTCGCCGACGCGTGGAAGGTCACCCCGATGTTCGTGGCGACGCGGTAGCGGCCGTCGCCGCCGGTGCGCACGACCTCGTTGCTGTCGTAGAGCACCTGGTTGTCGGCGACGATCTCGGCCCCCTCGATCGGGCGGCCCTGCGCGTCGACCACCCGTCCCTTCAGCACGCCGGGTTCGACCTCCCCGGGTTCGGCCTCCCCGGGATCCACGCCCCGCCCGGACCGCCCCTCGCTCACCGAGCCGCTCATCACGCCCTCCTCCAGGACCCCGCATCCGCTGAGGACCGTCATCAGCAGGACACCGAGCACCAGCCGTCTCTCCATGCCGACCGACGTTAAGATCGTGATCTTGCAATCGGCTTGGAAAACCGCGCGGCGGCGGCCGGGCTACCCGGTCGGCTGCCGCCCGAACTGCGGCGTCTCCAGGAACCGCACACCGCGGACGGATCCGCACACGCCGTCACTGCGGCGGGCGGCCTCGGCACGCTCCTCGCTCGGCCGGCCGTACGACGTGGTGCGCTGGCGCAGCGGGCGGCCGGTCGGCGCGACCATGGCCGCGATCTCGCTGATCGTCTTGTAGGACCCGTTCTCGGAGCCGGCCATCCGGCTGATCGTCTCCTCCATGAGCGTGCCGCCAAGGTCGTTCACGCCTCCGGCGAGCACGTCCCGGCACAGGTCGTCGCGCAGCTTGACCCAGGAGCACTGGATGTTGCGGATCGCGCCGTGCAGCATGATCCGCGCCAGCGCGTGGACGGCCCGGTTCTCCCGCGAGGTCGGCCCCGGCCGGGCGATCCCCGCAAGGTAGATCGGGGCGCTGTGGTGGACGAACGGCAGCAGCACGAACTCGCTGAACCCGCCCGTCTCCTCCTGGATCGACCGGATCAGCCGGATGTGGCGCACCCAGTGCTCGTGGGTGTCCACGTGGCCGTACATCATGGTCGAGGTCGTCGGGATGCCGACCCGATGGGCCGTGGTGACGACCTCGATCCACTCCCGGGCGGGCAGCTTGCCCTTGGTCAGCACCCACCGGACGTCGTCGTCGAGGATCTCGGCGGCCGTGCCGGGCAGCGAGTCGACCCCCGCCTCCCGCGCCGCGTGCAGCCACTCCTCGACCGACAGGTTCGCACGGCTGGCCCCGTTGACGACCTCCATCGGCGAGAACGCGTGCACGTGGATCTCGGGGCAGCGTTCCTTCACCGCGCGGGCGATGTCGAAGTAGGCCGTGCCGGGCAGGTCGGGATGGATGCCGCCCTGCATGCACACCTCGGTCGCCCCGGCCTCCCATCCCTCCTGCGCCCGGTCGGCCACCTCGCTCAGCGACAGGGTGTAGGCGTCGGCGTCGGTGCGCCGCTGGGCGAACGCGCAGAAGCGGCAGCCGGTGTAGCAGACGTTGGTGAAGTTGATGTTCCGGTTGACGACGTAGGTGACGTCGTCGCCCACCGCCTCGCGGCGCAGCCCGTCGGCGATCCGGCACAGCTCGTCCAGACCGGCGTCGTCGGCCCCCGCCCCCGACTGGTCCCCGGCGAGGTCGAGCAGCGTCAGCGCCTGCTCGTCGGTCAGCCGCGCCGGGTCCGCCTCGGCCTGCCGCAGCGCCTCCCGCACGTCCGCCCTGACCGACCCGTCCCGTCCGCCGCTGGGCAGGCGCTCGCGCAGGGCGTCCCAGTCGCCGTACACGCTGTCGAAGTCGTCGCGGCGGTCGCCCGTGCGGCCCTCGGTGTCGACGGCGGTGTGCAGGTCGGCCCGGCCGCCGGTGACGAGGCCGCCGTCGGGCTCCTGCCAGGGACGGCCGAGGAGCACCGCGTCCTCCCGCGCGAGCCCGGTGGCGGGGTCGGCGAGCGCCGCGACGTGCTCACGCAGCCGGGGGTCGAGCCACGGCTCCCCCGCGAGCACGTACTCGGGATAGATCGTGAGCCGCTCGCGCAGCGTGAACCCGGCGGCGGCGGTCCGCGTGGCGAGGTCGTCGATCTGCGGCCACGGCCGCTCGGGGTTGACGTGGTCGGGCGTGAGCGGGGAGACCCCGCCCCAGTCGTCGATGCCCGCCCGCAGCATCAGCGCGTACTCCTCGCCGATCAGGTTGGGCGGCGCCTGCACGCGGACCTTCGGGCCGAGCACGAGCCGTGTCACCGCGATCGTCGCGGCCAGTTCGCGCAGGTCGGCGTCGGGCATGCCGCGCATGGCCGTGTCCGGCTTGGCGCGGAAGTTCTGCACGATGACCTCCTGGACACCGCCGTACTCCCTGGCGACCCGGCGGATCGCGAAGATCGACTCGGCGCGCTCCTCGACCGTCTCGCCGATGCCGATCAACAGGCCCGTCGTGAACGGCACGCTGGAGCGGCCCGCGTCCTCCAGCACGCGCAGCCGTACCTCCGGGTCCTTGTCGGGAGAGCCGTAGTGGGCCTCGCCCTTCTCGGTGAACAGCCGCCGTGAGGTGGTCTCCAGCATCATGCCCATCGAGGGCGCGACGGGCTTGAGCCGCTGCAGGTCCTTCCAGGTCAGCACGCCGGGGTTGAGGTGCGGCAGCAGCCCCGTCTCCTCCAGCACCCGGATCGCCATCGCCCGGACGTACGACAACGTGTCGTCGTACCCGTGGGCGTCGAGCCACTCGCGCGCCTGGTGCCACCGGTCCTCGGGACGGTCGCCGAGCGTGAACAGCGCCTCCTTGCAGCCCATCGCGGCGCCCTGGCGGGCGATCTCCAGCACCTCGTCCGGGGACAGGAAGGCGCTCGGCAGTTTGTGCGGGGCGGTGGCGAACGTGCAGTAGCCGCATCTGTCCCGGCACAGCCGGGTCAGCGGGATGAACACCTTGCGGCTGTAGGTGATGACGCCGGGCCGTCCGGCGGCCTCCAGGCCCGCGTCCCTGACCCGCGAGGCGTGCGCGAGCAGCGCGTCGAGGTCGTCGCCGCGGGCGCGCAGCAGGATCGCCGCCTCGGCGAGGTCGAGCGTCTTGCCGTCCCGCGCCCGTGCGAGTGCCCGGCGGGTGCCGCTGTCGGAACTGACGTTCGGGGGTCGCTTCGCCGTCATACGCCGCACCCTATGGGGCGTGGGTCCGTCCGGCGCACTCAGCCCCCGGCGACCCGTGCGGGAGGAGTCATGGCCTGTGGCTGCCGGGAAGTTTGCGGCCGGAGGGTATGACGACGGGGCGAAATCAACGAACCGGCGGGAAATCGATGGCAGTAATCAGGGTGATTGGCGTGTTTTGTCTGGCCTCGGGGGTCCGGCCGCTGGCCGTCGCGACCCTCGTCGTCGGGATGTCGCTGTCGCCGGCTCAGGCGCTGGCCGTGCCGTACACCGGGCACGGAGACGGGTCCGGCAAGGGCCGTGCCAAGCAGGTCACGGACGGCCGCAACACGGCCAACGCCCCCACGATCACCAGTCCGGTCCGCCAGCTGTCCGGGGGCAGGCGCAACGTGAACGCCTCCGCGGGCAACAGCGGTCTCGCGGTCGCCGGCCTCCAGCAGGAGACGAGCGTCGCCGTCTTCACCAACACCCTCAGCGGCCAGTGCAGGAAGGGGCTCGACGACTGCGGGATCAACCAGGCCCTGCGGACGCGGGAGGGCGGCGGCCGGCGCGCGGGACGGGGTCAGAAGGCCCGGTAGTCGCGAGGGGCCATGCGCGGGCCGCGCGCCGGCGGCCTGACGCCGCTGAGCTCGATCAGCCTGACCACGCGATGGCGGTGCCCCCGGAACGGCTCTAGCAGTTCGAGCATGCCGCCGTCGTCGGCCTTGCGCCCGGTCAGCGCGTAGCCGACGATGCCCGGCAGGTGGAAGTCGCCGACACTCGGGGCGTCCGGGTCGCCGTGGGCCCGCTGGCGCACCTCGGCGGACGTCCACACGCCGATCCCCGGCAGCGCCCGCAGCAGACGGTCCGCCTCCGCCGACGCCTCCGCGGTGGTGGTAGTGGTGCGCTCCAGCTTCCCGGCGTGCCGGGCCGCGTTGACGATCGTCCTCGCCCGTACGGCCTCCGCGCCCGCCCGGTGCCAGTCCCACGACGGGATCGCCTGCCACACCTGCGGCGGCGGGATCACGTACATGCCCTCGGGTGCCGGGCCGGGGGCCGGCTCGCCGTAGCGGCGCATGAGGAACCGCCAGGCCCGCCACGCCTCCCTGCCGACCACCTTCTGCTCCAGCACGGCGGGCGCGAGTGCCTCGAACACCCGCAGTGAGCGGCCGATCCGCAGCCCGGCGGCGCGGCCGGCCAGGTCCGCGACGAACGCGGCGGCGCGGGCGTGCCGGGGATCGCCGGCGCGGGTCAGCCGCGCGAGCATCGCGGCGAAGCCGGTTACGTCGTCGTCGGCGCCCAGCAGCGACGGGAGCGTCTCCAGCAGCCAGCCGGCCCCCGGCCCCCACGCCTGCCCGCGGACCTCGCCGCCGCTCGCCGTCACGCGCAGCGTGCCCGGGCCTTCGGGGGTGCGCGACGTGCGCCAGATCGCCCCGTCCGGGGTGCGCCGCCAGGCCGGATCGCCTCCGCCGCGCCGGTGCGGGGACAGCGTCAGCACGACGTCGAGCGGCGCGGACGGCCGCCAGCACCGCTCGCGGAGGGCAGCCCCGGGCGCGGGTAACACAGGTGCTCGGCTCGCCTCCACCTGCCCAGTCTGCCGCACGGTCAGACGTCGCTGGAGAAGCGGACCGCGCACTCCGGCAAGGTGATCCCCGGCCAGACGCGCATGCCGGAGGTGAGCTCGTTGCCGGGGCCGATCAGCGCGCCGTCGCCGACCACGACCTGCCGCAGCACGGCACCGGACGCGACGCGGGCGCCCGCGCCGACGACCGAGTCGACGACGGTCGCGCCGGACGCGACGTGGCAGCCCTCGGACAGCACGCTTCCTCGTACGCTCGCCCCGGCCTCGACCGTGGCCCGGGCGCAGACGACCGTACCCCCGGTGACCTTGGCCTCGGGCGACACGACCGCCCCGTCCAGCAGGAGGCGCTCGCCCGCCGGGCCGGGCAGGGCGGGCGAGCCGAGCTTGCCCAGCACCAGGTCCGCCGAGCCCTGCACGAACGCCGCCGGCGTGCCCACGTCCAGCCAGTACGAGCTGTCGGCGAAGCCGAGCACCAGCGCACCGGCCGCGATCAACCCGGGGAAAGTTTCACGCTCCACGGAGACGACCTGGCCCTCGGGGATCGTGTCGATGACCGAGCGCCGGAACACGTAGCAGCCGGCGTTGATCCGGTTGGTCACGGGATTGGGCGTCTTCTCCAGGAAGGCGCTGACCCTGCCGTCGCCGTCGGTCGGCACGCAGCCGAACCTCGACGGGTCGTCCACCTCCGTGAGGTGGAGGGTCACCGCGGCGCCCCGTGCGACGTGCAGGTCCACCTGGGCGGCGATGTCGTGACCCGACAGGATGTCGCCGTTCAGCACGAGCACCGGCGCCTCGGACGGGCAGGTCAGAGCCCGCGCGGCGTTGCGGATCGCGCCACCGGTGCCGAGCGGGGTGTCCTCGGTCATGTAGACGATCTCCAGGCCGAAGCCCGAGCCGTCGCCGAAGGCCTCGGTGAACATCGACGCCCGATAGGACGTCGCGAAGACCACCCGGCGCACCCCGTACGCCCGCGCCTTCGCCAGCTGGTGCGCGAGGAAGGGCACCCCCGCCGTCGGAAGCAGCGGCTTGGGCGTGCTGAGCGTCAGCGGTCGCAGACGCGTGCCCTGGCCGCCCACCAGAAGGATCGCCTCGAGACCGTCGGGCGACCGCACAGAACTCTCCCTCACAGCCGCGAGGGTAGCCTAGTGCCGCCTCCGGCGGGGTTCGCCGCGAAAGGTGGCGCTCAATCCTCTACGGCTCGCTGGTACGCGACGAGGTGGGCCTCGGCCGAGTGCCGCCAGGTGAACTCGCCTGACCGCGTGACCCCTGCCGCGGCCAGCGACGCGCGCCGTGCCGGCGACTCCAGGAGGGCGCGCAGCGCCCGCGCGATGCTGTCGGCGTCGGGCTCGGTGTAGGCCACGGCGTCGCCGCCGACCTCCGGCAGCGAGGTGCGGTGGGTGGTCAGCACGGGCGCCCCGCAGGCCATCGCCTCCAGCACCGGCAGCCCGAACCCCTCGCACCGCGAGGGGGACGCGACCACGAGCGCCCCGCCGAGGAAGCCCGGCAGGTCGGCGAAGGGCAGGTAGCCGGGACGTACGACCTTCACCCGGGGCGGCAGCGCGGCGACGGCGGCGTCGACCTCCTCGTCCCAGGCCGGGCCGCCGGCCAGCACCAGCGCGGGCGGCGAGGACAGGTGCGCGACCGCCCGGCCGAAGCCGGTCACCAGGTTCGGCACGTTCTTGCGCGGCTCCAGCGCGCCCAGATAGGCGACGTACGGCCGGCCGTGCAGCCCGATGCGTCCGGCCACCCGGCGCACGTCCTCGGGCGCCGGGGGGTGGAACAGCGCGGGATCCACCCCGTGGTAGGCGACGTCGATCCGCGTGGGGTCGGCGTCCAGCACCCGGACCAGCTCGTCCATGGTGGCCTTCGACGGCACGATCACGCGGTTCGCGTGGCGTACGGCGGTGCGGGTGGCCGACCGGAAGAACGAGGCCCGCACGGGATCGTGCTGGTCGGGGTCGGTGAACGAGGTGACGTCGTGGACGGTGGCCACCGTGGGCAGGCCCGACCCCAGCGGGATCGAGTAGTAGGGGGCGTGGATCACCTGGGCGCCGGCGTGCCGGGCCAGGACCGGCAGCCCGGTCTGTTCCCAGGCCAGCCGCTTGTCCCGGTTGGTGATGGCGGGCGGTCCGGAGAGGATCCGCACCGAGGGGGCCAGCGCCGCGTACCGCTCGGCGTCCGCTCGCTGGCAGACCACCGCGACGTCGGCGCCCGCCTCATGCAGGGCCGCGACCAATCCATCGACATACCTGATCAGGGCGCCGCGGTCGGCGGGGACCGCGGCGGCGTCGACGAGCACCCGGGGTGTCAAATGAATCGCTCCCCTCCTTGGGCCCGCGCCGGCCGGGAGGATCGCTCCCCGCCCACGTGGTCCCGTTGTTCCGGCGGTGTTCCGGCAGGGGCCCGGGGGCCCACGCCGCGAACGGACGCCTTCCCCCGCTCCCCTCCTTGTCACTCTATTTCCGGAGTCCCCCGAAACGTGAGCGATATCACATGAGGGTCGTCTCTCAGGATGCCCATTCCGCGCCGAGTCCACGGATTCAGGCCCGGACTACGGGTTCCTTCCGCGTACGGACCGCACGGCGGGAGGCCAGACCGGCGGCGCCGGCGCACACCAGGTCGCCGACGGACACGATGAGCCGGGAGCACAGCGCGGCGGCGATCGCCGCGGGCCGGTCGAGCACCGGGGCGAGCGCGGCCACCATCGCGACCTCGCGCACGCCGGCGCCTGCCGGGGCGATCACGAACACGAACCCCAGGCACCAGGCGAGCGCGAACGCGCCGAAGCTGAGGATCACGGCCGAGGGCCCGCCCGCCCCGAGGCCGTGCACGATCAGCGCCAGGTGCACGCCGTACGCCGCCCAGCCCGCCAGCGCCCAGCCGCACGCGACGAGCACGCCGCGCCGGGTGAGGGGCCGTTCGAGCGGCGGGCGGCGCAGCTTGCGCAGCCCGAACGCGATGACGCCGTTGACCACCCGGGGATGCAGGGCGACGGCGACCACCGGCACGAGCAGCAGCAGCCAGGCATACCTCGCGACCGACTGCCCGGCGAGCACCGGCAGCGTGACGACGGCCACCAGCAGGCCGGTGCCGAGGTAGATCGGGTACGTCAGGAAGAAGGCGGCCGCGCTGCGCGGCCGGGGTATGCCGTGGTCGCGGCCCATCTCCATCTGCGCGAGCATCGGCCACACCGACCCGGGGATGTACTTGCCGAGCTGGCCCACGAAGAAGATCTTGGATGCGTCGGTGAACGCCAGCGGGGAGCCCAGGTCGGCCAGCAGCGCCCGCCACATGAGCATCCCCGCGACCAGCGCGCCGAGCACCGCCACCAGCGAGCCGGCGAGCTCCGCCCACGACAGCCGGGTGAACCCGTCGGCCACGGCGGTCCACTGGCTCGCCACCGCCCAGACGCCGAACCCCAGGGCCACGAGCAGGAACAGCGCGCGTACGAGTTTGCGGCGGCTCATCGGGACGTGCGGACCGGCTCGGGCGGCTGCGGGAGCGGCGCGCCGAGGGGACGGCGGGGCGTCTTGGTCGCGACCCACAGGTAGGTCGGGACGACCGGCAGCAGCGCCCGCAGGGCCGGGCGCGGGGTCCGCTCCAGCGTGGCCTTGGCGGCGCGGCCGACCGCGCCGGGGAACAGCTCGCCCCCGGCGAACCGCTCGGGCGCGGCCAGCACCGGGAACGTGTAGTCCCACACGTGGAAGTCCGCGAGCATCCGCCGCAGCCCCGGGCGGGTGCGGAAACGCTCGTAGTAGTGGTCGGCCCGGCCGAACCCCCGCACGTACCGGTCGGCCGCGGCGCGCGGCAGGTAGGACAGGAAGGGCAGCTTGTAGTGCGGCTCCATGACGCCGAGCCGGTTGCCCAGGCCCAGGTAGAGCACGCCGTCGTCGGACAGCACCCGGTGCATGTCGGCGATCACGGCGTCGGGGTCAACCACGTGCTCGTAGATGTGGTTGAAGACCAGCACGTCGATCGAGCCGTCCGGGAAGGGCAGGCGGGAGCCGTCGGCGCAGACGAACGCGACCCGCCCGCCGAAGCGGTCCGACGCCTTGCGCAGGCCCGGGACGTCGATGTCGAGCCCGAGCGTGTGGCGCGCGCCCGCGGCGGCCAGCTCGTCGGCGATGAATCCGGCCGAGCACCCGACGTCGCCGACGGTGAGCCCCGACAGCACCTCGCCGGGCTTGGCCGCGTCCCTGCCCAGGAAGTGCGCGAGCACGGCGATGATCTTCGCGGCCTTGCGCCGGCGCTTGTCCTCGTCGAGCATCGCGGCCTGGAACTCGGAGTATTCCAGCTGGGCCGCGCGTTCCCCGCTCACCGGTCGATCACCCTCGCGTCCTGCCTGTCGTCCACGGTGCCCAACAGTACCCGTGGCCGCCCCGCCCCCGCCTCGCGATCAGCCGACCCTGTGGACAACCCTCGCGGCGAACCTACCGATCAGTAGCTTCAGGCTTTACTCTGGGCGCGTGCCGCGCCTGCTGAACCGCCTGCGCTCCAGCCCGCTGCTGCGGGTGCTGCTCGCCTTGGTCGCGCTCGCCTTCCTGGCGTACGGCCTGGCCCGGAACTGGACGGACACCTCGGCCGCCCTGTCGCGGCTGTCGTGGTGGTCGCTCGGCGCCTCGTTCCTGGCCGTGCTCGCCGGGCTCGGGTTCATGCTGGTCGCCTGGCGCGACATCCTCGCCGGGCTCGGCTCGCCGCTGCCGCTGCGCGTGGCCGCGCGGGTGCTGTTCGTCGGCCAGCTCGGCAAGTACATCCCCGGCTCGGTCTGGGCGTTCGCCGCGATGATCGAGCTGGCCCGCGACCACGGCGCGCCGCCGCGCCGGACGTTCAGCGCCACCGCGCTCGGCCTGGTGACCTCCCTGGGCTGCGCGCTCGCGCTCGCCGCGGCCACGCTGTCGCAGCAGATCGCCAGACAGGCGTGGTGGCTGCTCGCGCTGGTCCCGCTCATCCTCGTCTGCCTCCACCCACGGGTGATGACCTGGGGGCTCAACCTCGCCCTGCGCGTCGTCCGCAGGGAGCCGCTCGACCGGGTGCTCAGCGGGACGGAGATGGCCAAGGCCGCCGCCTGGACGATGGCCGGCTGGCTGGTGTACGGCGTGCACCTGTGGGTCCTCGTCGGGGGCATGCGGCCCGCGGACCTGTCCCTGTACGCCGTCGCGGCCGGGGCGTACGCGCTGGCCTGGTCCACCGGCATCCTCACGGTCGTGGTGCCCGCCGGGATCGGCGTACGGGAGGGCGCGATGGTCGTGGCGCTCGCGCCGGTGCTCGACATGCCGAGGGCGCTGGCGATCGCGGTGGTGTCCCGCGTGATGTTCACCCTCGGCGACGTCGCCTGGGCCGGGCTCGGCTTCCTGCTCGCCCGCGGCCGCGCCGCCCCCGCCGGTCAGCTGTCCGACGCGGCCAGCAACGTGTCCAGGTAGACGGCCCAGTGCGGCTCGGGGTCGACGGGCGCGACGCCCGCCCGCAGCCGCTCGGGCGTCCCCGGCTCGTAGAACCGCTTGATCGCCTCCGCCAGCGCGCCGGCCGAGCCCGGCTCCACCAGCAGGCCGTCCACCCCGTCGCGTACGTTGTCGGGCAGCGCCCCGACCCGGGTGGCGATCACCGGCACGCCGTGCTCGTGACCGAGCCACACGTTCTGGCTGGCGGTCGCCGACCGGTAGGGCAGCACCAGGGCGTCGGCCGCGGCGAACAGTCCGGGCACGTCCTCGGCGGGCACGTACCCCGGCCGGATCTCGACCCGGCCGGCGAGACCCAGCCGCTCGATCAGGGCGCGGGTGTCCTCCAGGCCGCCCCAGAACTCGCCCGCCACGGTGAGCCGTACGTCCGGCACCTGCGCGAGCGCCTCCAGCAGCAGGTCGAGCCCCTTGTACGGCCGGACGATGCCGAAGAACAGCAGCCTGCCGTGCGCCGTGCGGCCCGCCGTCTCCCGCGCTCCGCGCGAGGGCAGGTGCGGCGCGAGGGCGGCCACCCGCACCGGCGCGGCGGTGAGCGCGCGGGCGAGGTCCGCCTGCTGCTCCGAGTGAGCGAGCACGCCGTCCACCCGGCGCAGCAACGCCTTCATCAGCGGCCTGTCGTACGGCTTGCTCTCGTGCGGCAGCACGTTGTGACACAGGGCGATGACCCGCGCCCGGCGGCGCAGGCCGGACAGGATGCCGAGATAGGCGGGCACCTGCACCGGGCTGAGCACGGTGAGCACGACGAGGTCGGCCCCCCGCAGCCGCCGCCCGCACGCCACCCAGCCGTCCGGCCGCCGCCAGTCGAGGTCGCGGCGGGTGCCGGGATACGGCTCGCCCTCGGGGCTGTCGATCGTCTGCTGCCCGGGATACAGGAACGACGGATACTGCGCCCGCCACGACTCGATGACGACGTCGTGCCCGGCCGCCCGCAGCCGGTGGGCCAGCTCGGTGGTGTGCTGCGCCCCGCCGCCCTTGTACGGATATGTCGGGCCGACGATCGCGATCCTCACACATCACCTCTCGAACGCACGATCAGGTCGGCGAGCAGCGCGAGCGAGCCGATGATCATTCCGGTCAGGAAGATCACGACGGTGTTGCTGGTGAAATAGAACTCGATCCCGTGGCTGATCACGTCGTACACACCCTTGACCAGGCCGAAACCGACCAGCCAGAGCGCGGGCGGCATGAGCACCTTGAGCGGGTTGAAGTACATGATCATCCGCAGCACCTGCAGGATGTAGCGGTAGGCGTCGGAGACGAAGCTGAACTTCGACTTCCCCGCCCGCTTCGCGTAGTCGATCGGCAGGTAGTAGACGTCGTGCTGGTTCGACATGAACGCCAGCGTGATCGTCGTGACGCAGGAGAAGCCGGGAGGCAGCAGCCGCAGGTACGGCCTGGCCACCGACCTGCGGAAGGCCCGCAGGCCGGAGTTGAGGTCGGGGATCTTCTGCCCGGCCAGCCGCTCGGCGATCTTTCGGATGAACCACTTCGCCGGCACCCGCAGGAACTTGTGCGAGCCCTCCTCGGTGGTCCGCGCGCCCACGACCTGGTCGATCGTCGGGTCCTTCTCCAGGATCTGCACCAGCTCGGGGATGCGCTCGTTGGGGTAGCTCATGTCGGCGTCGGTCCACACGACGATCTCGCCGCGGGCCTCCTGGCTGCCGATCCTGCGTACGGTGCCCGAGCCGCCGTTGCGGTGGAAGGCCCTGATCCGCATGTGCGGGAAGCGCGGCGCGGCCTCGTGGAGACGCGCGAGCGTCTCGTCGGTGGAGCAGTCGTCCACGGCCAGCAGTTCGTAGGTGTAGCCGCTCGCGTCCATGGCGGCGCAGATGCGCTCCACCTCGGCGATCACGTGATCCTGCTCGTTGTAACAGGGCAGGACGATCGTGACGTACGGGGTTTCTGCGGGAGTCACGGCGCTTCCAGAGGTCTCGGGCGTTGTCACGTCCGGCTAGGGTACTCTGCCCCGCCAAATCGCGGTCTCACTTCGAATCTCCTCACCCCGCCGCTACAGGGGGCGAACTTGCCGGACCACCTTCACGACGCCGGGCATGCCGGTGAGGGCCCGCTGCACCTGCGCGAGGTCCCACGAACCGGCGAACCTGATGTGGAAGGCCTCCGGCATCCGGTCCGCCTGGAACATGTCGGGCCGTTCCCACCACTGCCTGTGGCG
Source organism: Microbispora sp. H10836 (assembly GCF_012999525.1). NCBI lineage: Bacteria > Bacillati > Actinomycetota > Actinomycetes > Streptosporangiales > Streptosporangiaceae > Microbispora > Microbispora sp. H10836. The sequence continues at coordinate 137,493 of NZ_JABBWU010000020.1, read as the reverse complement.
CATGACCGCGGCGGCGTGCTCGGCGTCCTCGAAGTAGATCTCGGCTACTCCCGGTAGCCCACGGATGCGGTCGAACACGGCCCGCCGGTCCGCCACACCGCCCTCGCAGTCCTGCCGGCACAGCCGGACCGCCGCGTCGGCCTTGCCCCACCAGAAGTCGTCCCGGTAGGACTCGACGTGGAAGACGCCGGGCAGCCGCTGCACCTCGCCGAGGACCCGCCGCCAGTCCCCCGGCGCCAGGACACCGCCGTACACCGCACGCCTCACCAGGTATTCGTCGAGCATGTCCCCGACACGCCGATCCTGCCGGGCGATGGCGAGCGCCTGGGCCGGCGAGAGGCGCCGGTATCCGCGGGTCTCCGCGTGGCTCGTGAGCACGCGCTCGATCTCGCGCCGCTGGGCGGCCGTGGCCGCACCCGACGGGCAGTAGTCGTCCATGGTCGGCGATTCGTCGGACAACCGCCCGTCATAAGGGGACGGGGGCCCGCACAGGTGCACCAGGAAGGTGCCGGTACGCGGCCACGGCCCGTCCGGCGGAAGCGACGGCTCCCGGGAGGCCCGGTAGGCGAACACGCCACCGGCCGCCAGCGCCACGACGAGCACGGCCGCCGCCGCGACCAGGAGCGGCCCTCTCCGCGGGCCCCGGCTCTCGCCGATCGTGATCTCCTCGGCCTGGGCAGCCCCGGGAAGGGTCATGAGACCGACACCACCTCGGCGACGCCGGGCATCCGGCCGAAGACCTTCTCCATGTCCGCCCTCGCGGGCGGCCTGTCGAACGTGACGTAGAAGGTCTCGGTCAGGCCGCGCGGGTCGAGATCGCTCTCCTGCCCGTTCCAGAGAATCCGCCGGTAGTCCTCGATCGCGTGGTCGATGTCCTCGAAGTAGACGGCCTTCACCCCGTCGAGGTCCTTGACGCGACTCAGAACGGCCGCCTTCTCACGCTCAGAGGCGTGTGCACGCCCCCGGCACGGTTTGTAAGCCTCGCCCTCCCGGGGACAGAGCTTGATCCCGATGTCGGCGATGCCCTGCCAGGAAGTGTCTCCGAAGATGTAGGTGTTCGAGATTCCCCGCAGCGCCTCCAGGCGACGCTTGAGCGCGTTCCAGTCCCCCGGGCCCAGGGTGCCCCGATAGGACTCGGGCATGTCGTCGGCGCTGAGCACGCTGAGGAGCTTGGGGCCGCCCTCGCTCTCGTCGGCATGAGTCCGGAATTCCTCCCACGCCTGTTCCTTGGTCACGAAGGAGAGGTCCCGGATCTCCGGATACGTCTTGAGCTCGGCCTCGATCGCTCGTTTGTCGCCGGCCGTAGCCGTGCGGTGGTGGCAGTTCGGCCAGATTTCCACGCTGCTCCGGTCACAGAGGTAGGCCGAGAAAGACCCGGTCTGGGGCCGGGGGTCGCCGGGCGGGGGCAGCGGCCAGCGGGACTGCTCGTAGAACCGCCACCCGGCGATGCCGAGTGCCGCGAGCCCGCCGAGGACCACGACCGCCAGACCGGCGATGACCAGCGGCTTCCGGAAAGGACTCGCCCCGGATTCCGGCTCCCGCCGATCGCCACCGAAGGACAATTCCTCCATCGCAGGAGAATCCACACGCCGAACCCTAGAGCTAATCGGTTGGAACGGTCATCCAGACGTCGATGTTGAGCGACCAGGTGCCGTTGGGCGGGTCCACCAGCGAGCGTTCGTCCTGCCGGGTGTGCAGGCTCATCACCCGCGTCGCCGGGCCGTACGCCATGAGCTGCTCGGGCTCGGCGGCGAGCAGCACGGGCCGGCGGCCGGTCCGCCGGACGGCCTCGACCAGGCGCAGCACGTCGGCCCGGCGCGGCACGTCGGAGCGCGGGGGGTAGACCACGCGAGCCGTCGGCAGCCCGCACTGGCCGCGCAGGACCTGCGTCAGCCGGTCGCCCGTGACGCGCTCGGCGACGAGCACGGAGGCGTTCGCCGGGATCGCCCGGCACAGGCCCGCGACCGCGGCGGCCTCCCCCCGGTTGACGAGCGAGAACGCGGTGCCGATCGAGGTGATCGCGGGCGGGACCGCCAGCAGCAGCACCCCTGCCGCGACGGCCGCCCGCGAGCGGCCCGGACGGGCGGCGAACCAGCGCGTACGCGCGAGCCGCCGCGAAAGCCACCGCAGCCCCCAGACGGCGAGCAGCACCAGACCGGGGATGACGATCGGCACCAGCCTGCGGGAGGCGAAGGGGTGGTCGGGGGTGATCGCGGGACGCCAGAGCGTCGTTACCGTCGTCCACCCGATCACCGCCAGCGGCAGCAGCCAGTCGAACGCCTCTCCCTTCATCAGGCCGCCCCTGGTCAGGCGGCGCGCGAGCACGGCCGCCGCCACGGTCGCCAGCACGACGGCGGGGAGCCCGACGTACCAGAGGAGCCAGTCGAGGGAGTGCTCGTAGTACAGCCGGGACTTGTCGGGCACCAGACCGTTGGCGACCTGCGTCTTCTCGATGAAGTCGGCCGTGAGCATGTCCTCGGGCGTGACCGCGTCACGACGCACGGTCTGCACCCAGGGCCGTACGGCGAAGCCCGCCATGACCAGCACGACCAGGGCCGCGGCGGCGTTCGGCAGCCATCCCGCACCCGGGAGGCGGCGGGCGCGGGCGGCGATCCGGGGCGCGAGAGCCGCGCCGGCGACCGTGAGCGCCACGACGACGGCGCAGATCGCGAGCAGGGGCATGAGCGAGCCCGACAGGTACTCCAGATAGGGCCGGGCGAGGACGTAACCGCCGGTGAACCCCCACACACCGCCCACGAGCAGGCCGGTCAGCAGAGGCACGCCCAGCCGTCCCTCGGGGAAGGGCCTCGCGCGGGGTGTCCGCCGGAGCGCGACGAGCACCCCGGCGAAGGCGAGCACGGGCAGCACGTCGCGCAGGCCGTCGATGCGCACCAGCAGCGCCAGCCCGAACGACAGCCCCGCGAGCGCGGCGGACGGGAGGCCCGCGCCGGGCGGCTCGGCCCGGAGCCTGGCACGCGCGTCGAGCAGCAGGTTCATCCCGCCGAACAGCAGGATGAGCGAGGGGATCTCGCTGAACGTCGTCCGCGACGTGTAGAGGATCGGCAGGCTGACCGCGAACACGAGGGCGGCCAGGGGCGCCCAGCGCGCGCCCGCGAGCCGCGCGGCGGTCCCGGCGACGGTGAGCACCGCGAGCGCGCCCAGCACGGGCGGCACGAGCAGCAGGCCGGGGACGCCGCCCAGCCAGTGCCCGATCGCGTGGATCATCGGCGGCCCGGCCATGAACTGCGGGCCGATCCCGCCGTCGACCGCGTAGAACCCCATGCTGTCGAAGCGCAGTGCGGTGTCGGGGCCGCCGAAGTCCCCCACCGGGATCGGCAGCGACCCGTGCCGGGCGAGCCAGACGGCGTACTGCGCGTAGGTCGACGGGTCACGCCGGACGATCAGCTGCTCGCCGTGCAGGAGCCCGTTGAACACCCCCGATCCGAGCGCCACGGCGAGGGTGGCCGCCGTCGCCCGGCGGTGCGGCGTCGCGGCCTCGGGCAGGCGGCGCAGGCCGTACGCGCACAGCAGGAGGGCGGCGGCGCCGCCGAGCACCGCCATGGGCAGCGGCAGGAACCGCCCGAGCAGCAGCAGCGGAAGCCCGGCGATCAGCCACCCGCTCAGCGCGAGCGCGGGCACGACGGAGACGGCCGCGAGCAGCCTGCCCGCCGCCTTCCGCTGCGATGGCAGCCGTGTGCGGCCACGCGCGTGGCCTGACGTGTTCACCGGGATGCACCCGAGACTAGCGGCCCGCCCCGGAGCACCGCCTTCACCGTCGTGTCCCGCCCGCCCCGCGCGTCGCCGTTGTCCACAGGCGCGTCCCGGCCCCGCACAGGGGTCGCGGGGAGCCGGTAGCGTACGCCGGGAGGCAGGCAGGGGGGCGCATGAGGGTGTCGGACAGCCGGGGCTCGGCGCCCTGGCCGGAAGGGGAGGACGGGCGCCCCCACGAACGCCCCGGACCCGCCCGGCCCGGCGAGCCGCCCTCCGCGGGCCCGCCGACGCCGCTCGCGCACGGGCGGCCCATCGACAGGCGGCCCATCGGCGAACGGGCCATCGGCGGGCGGACCGGAGGCGGGCGGCTCAAGGGCTGGGTGCGTGGGCGTGTCGCGCCCCGCGACCCGTTGCACCCGGTGGCGTGGGCGCGTGAGGACCTCCCCCGATGGGCGCGCCGGCACCGGTGGTTTCTCGTGGTCCTCGGGCTGGGGGCGCTCCTGCGGCTGGTGACCGTGCTCGGCTACCGGCCCGCGCTGTGGTTCCCCGACTCCTACACCTACGTGGTGACCGCCATGCGGCCGAGGCCGGACCTCGTCCGCCCGGCGGGCTACTCGATGTTCCTGAGGCTGCTGGAGGCGTTCCACAGCTTCGCCCTGGTCGTGACCGTCCAGCACGTGCTGGGGCTGCTCGTCGGCGTGATGCTCTACGTGACCGTCCTGCGGCGTGGCGGTCCCCCGTGGGCGGCCGTCCTGGCCTGCGTCCCGGTGCTGCTCGACGCGTACCAGATCGAGCTGGAGCACCTGCTCGTCTCCGACTCGTTGTTCACCTTCCTGCTCGTGGGGGCGGTGTGCCTGGCGATGCGCCGCCCGCTGACGCCGCGCTCGGCCGCCGCGCTCGGCCTCGTGCTGGCCGCCGCCACGCTGACCAGGACCGTCGGGCTTCCGCTGGTCGCCGTCTTCGCGCTCTTCCTGCTCGCGTACGGCGTACGCCGTGCGAGCGGAACTAGCGGGGAGAGCGGGGCGAGCGGGGCGAGCGGCACAAGCGGGGCGGTGCGCCCGGGCAGGGCGGTGGCCAGGCTCACCGTGCCCTTCCTGGTGGCCGCGCTCCTGCCGGTCGCGGGCTACGCGGGGTGGTTCCACGCGACCTACGAGCGCGTCGGGCTGGTCGGCTCGAACGGTGTCTTCCTCTACGCGCGGACGATGTCGTTCGCCGACTGTTCGGTGATGAAGCCGTCGCCCGACCTCGCCGTGCTGTGCGACTCGCGGCCCCCCGCGTCCCGGCCGGCGTCCCAGGAGTACATCTGGAACGCGCAGTCCCCCCTGGTCCGGCTGCCCGGCATCACGTTCACCAAGGAGACCGACACCCTGGCCGGGAGGTTCGCCTCGCTCGCGATCCGCAGCCAGCCGTTCGGGTTCGTCCGCACAACGCTGACCGAGCTCGGCAGGTCGTTCACGCCCGGCCGGCCCGTCTACCCCGACGTCGAGACGTACGGGTACTACGAGTTCCCGGCGACCGTGCCGCCACCGCCCGGTCGGCACCCCGCCGTGGTGGGCAAGGAGTTCGCGCAGCGTTACGAGCGTGGGTCCCTCACGCTGCGCATCGCCGAGCCGTTCGCCGGCCTGATGCGGGCCTACCAGGACGTCGCATGGCTTCCGGGGACGGCGCTGCTGGTGATCCTCCTGGTCCCCCCGGCCGCCTGGGCCGTCCGTACCAGGTCCGCACGCCGGGCCCGGGCGAGGCGCACGACCCGGGCAGCGGGCGAATCCCGGGCAGCGTGGACTCGACGGGCGCCCGAGGACCGCGTCTCCTCGAACCGTGCTCGCTCGAACCGTGCCCCCTCGAAGTGGGGCATCGCCTGGGCGACGGCCTGGGCGCTGCTGCTCGTCCCGTCCGCCACGGCCCAGTTCGACTACCGCTACGTGCTGCCCGCGGTGCCGCTCGCCTGCCTGGCCGCCGCCCTGTCCGTGCGAGGGCCCGGCCGACGGGCACGAACCCCTTGACCTGGCCAAACGGCGCGCGCATCATCAAAGCCAGGTAAAGGCAAACTCATTCCCATACCCAGAATGTCGGTGTTTAGTATGCTCTGCCCCTGGATCAGGGGGACGTGACACGGCATGATCGTGGCCCGGATCCTCCCAATCGCGGCACTCGCAGACGCTCCCGTGACCTACCCTCGGAGCGCCACCTGTGATCGCCAGGCAAGGAGGACAAGTGTGCGAGCGAACCAGTAATCCTTCCGGCCTCTCGCCCACTCGTCCGGCTGCCACACCATGTCGCCCAGCTGACGCCGCATGCCGCCCGGATGACACGGCATGTCGCCCGGCCGCCGCCTCCCGGGCGGGCCTGCGGTGAGCGAGCGCAGGCGCGTCTCCGCGCGCACCAGCCCTCCGCCGCCCCCGTCCGACCAGAGGGTGTGGGGTCCCCCGGAGGACGCCGCGTACGGCGGGGCCTTCGAGCCCCCGCGAGGCCGCAGAGCGGCTCCCGCGCCCGCCGGGTACGCCGACATGCCGGTGGCCGCCGCTCCCGCCGGCTACGCGGAGATGCCGGGCAGACGTGGCGGACAGCGACCGCCCCGGGACGACTACCCGCCCGAGGCGTACGACGGGGGAGGACGCCGCGGCGGGCGGCGCGCCGAGCCGAGCGTCCCGCCCGAGTCCTCCTACGACGAGGAGGAGCCGCCGCGGCGGCGCGGCCGCAGGCGCGGCGAAGACGAGGAGACCGGCCACGCCCCCGGCACCGTCCCGAGCCGCGCGCACGGCGGCGGCGCCGACTTGCCCCCGGACGGCAAACCGCCGCGCCGGCGCGGCGGAGGCGGCGGCCGTTCCGGCCTGGGGATCGGCGGCTGGATCAGCGTGGTGCTCACATGTGTGCTGGTCATCGGCACGCTGACGGCCTACAAGGTCTACCGGAGCACGATCGGCCTGATCAACAGGGGTGCGTCCACCGACGACCTCGACAAGAACCGCCCGGTCAACGAGACCGGCGCGATCAACGTGCTGCTCGTGGGCTCGGACACCCGGGCGGGAGACAACAAGAAGTACGGCCAGCACCTGGTCAACGACGGCGAGCGCACCGACACGATCATGCTGCTGCACGTGTCGCCCAACCGTGACGCGGCGACGCTGCTCAGCTTCCCCCGCGACTCCATGGTGATGATCCCCGCCTGTTACTCCCGCAGCAGGACGCTCATCCCGGCGCACCTCGGAATGATCAACTCCGCGTTCTCCGACGGCGGGATGATCTGCACGCGGCGGACCATCGAGAGCCTCACCGGGATCCGCGTCCACCACTACGTGAAGGTCGACTTCACCGGCTTCAAGAGCATCGTCAACGCGCTCGGCGGCATCGAGATCTGCCTGCCGCAGGCCGTCAACGACAAGAAGTCGAAGCTGACGCTCCCCGCCGGCAAGCAGACCGTGAGGGGCGAGGCGGCGCTGGGCTACGTGCGGCTGCGCTACGGCCTCGGCGACGGCAGCGACATCTCGCGCATCAAGCGTCAGCAGGTCTTCATCTCCCAGGTCGTGAAGAAGGCGACCAGCAGCGCCCTGCTCACCGACGTGGGCAAGCTGCAGAACTTCATCGCCGCGGCGGCGAAGTCCGTCACGATGGACGACGCGCTCAACACCGAGGAGCTCATCAGGATCGCGCAGAGCGCGTCGAAGCTGTCGGCGAAGGGCTTCAAGGCCACCACCGTGCCGTGGGAGCCGTACGCCGCCGACAAGAACCGCGTCCAGTGGAAGCAGCCGGCCGCCGGCAACCTCTTCAGGGCCATCGCGAACGACACCGAGGTGGCCCCCACCGCGTCCGCGAGCCCGGCCGCCTCGCCCTCCGGTCCGGTGGTCACCAAGCCGCAGCAGGTCAAGGTGCAGGTGTTCAACGGCACCAACGTCTCCGGCCGCGCCAAGGAGGTGGCCGAGGAGCTCGCCGGGCTCGGCTTCAACGTCGTCGGCATCGGCGACGCGAGGAAGCCCGACGGCACCGACCAGCCGAAGACCATGGTCCGCTACACCGGTCAGGGCTGGAACTACTCGAAGATCCTGGTCGGCAAGCTGGTCAACCCCATCAGCCCGGAGACCGGCAAGGCGGCGAGCGGCCCGGTCACGCCGTTCACCCCGTCCTCGCCTCCGCCGGACGCGCCCACGGGCAAGGTGCGCGGGCCGATCATCCAGCTCGTCATCGGCGCCGACTGGAAGGGCGTGCGCGTCCCCCTGCCGGTCGGTGACAACGCGGTGACCGCCGAGACCAACATCTGCGCGAGCTGACACGCGTCACACCCTGTCCCACACCCCGGCCGGGGCTGCCAGGCCGTCCACGTGGACGGAGGCGCCCCGGCCGTTCTGTCACCGGTGGTCTGACAGAGGAACAGGACAGTGTCACACCCGTTACGTTCAGCCCCAGAGGCGACATCAGTCTTCAAGAACGTTAGGGTGAACACCTGGCCAACGCGCCCTGTTCGCCCGTTCGGGCTGATGCGCCGGGGCGCCTTCGCTAGTGTCCGAATGGACGCGGCGACGCACCCGAGGCGTGGCCGTTCCCCCGAGCCTCCAACAGATAGCTGAGCGTTTCTCCCGTGAGTGACACCCGCCATCACCCCCCGGTTCCCGGATCCCCGCAAGGCAACGACCCCGATGCCGAAGAGGCTCCCACCGGAGTGATAGGCCGGATCACCGGAGACTGGCCCGCTCCGGAAGGCGGCCTGCCGCGGCGGGAGCCGAAGCCCGCGGGCGATCCGGGGGCGGAGCAGGGCGCGGGCGGGCCAGGCGGCCCGGCGAGCGAGCGGCCCGAGCACGGGCGCCACGAGAGCGGTCTCCCGGCCCCCGGCGACGAGAGCACGGCCGCGCCCGCACACGGACGCCACGAAAGCGACGAGAGCGCCCCGGGAAGCACGGCAGGCAGCGCCTTGGGGAGCGCGGCAGGCTCCGCCCCCTACGACAAGCCGTACGAGAAGCAGCCCCTGCCCGTACGGAAGCCGCGCAAGCCGGGCGCCTCCCGCCTGGGCATGCCGCCCGCGTCCGCCCCGCGGCCTGAGGGCTTCGACTACTTCTCCGCGGGCGGGGGCCAGGAGCGTCCGGGCGCCCCGCGCGCGGCGGCCGCCGCCGACGGCCCCGCCTGGCCGCAGGCGTTCCCCGAACACGGTCCCCGCAACCTGTCGGACGCCTTCCCCGGCGCCGGCCCCCAGCCCGGCTTCGGCCAGCGGGACGGCTCGGGCCTGCGGGGCGGCTCCGACGCCCCGACGCCGCCCTTCGGCGACTCCCCGGCCTTCCCGGCGCCGGCCTTCGGCGCCGCGCCGCCGTTCCCCGAGCCTCCGGGCTTCCCCGAGCCTCCACCGAGCTTCCCCGAACCCCCGGGACTCCCGCAGCAGCCGGCCGCCGCCGCGGACAGGACGGCCAACCCCTTCCTCGACACTCCCCCGTCCGGCGTGGGCCCGGCCTTCCCGCCGGACGACCCCTTCGGCGCCGCACCGCCGTTCCCCGAGACCACCCACGGCCGGCGCGGCGGGCGGGACTTCCCGGACGCCTTCCCCGGTGCCGCTTCGAACGCGGCCTTCGGCCCCGCGTCCGCGCCGGAGGCGCCCGCTCCCGCGTGGCCCGGCCAGGAGGCCGACCCCGCCCAGTGGGACCCCTGGCGGCGCTCCTCCCAGGACGGCGCCGGCGACCCCCGCCAGACCGGCCCGCTCGGCAGGCCGCTGCACGCCCCGCTGCCCGCCTGGGCCGAGGTGCCCCTCCGTCCGGACGACGCATTCGCCCGCGGTGGGGGCCAGGATGACCGCCGGGTGGACGAGCCCGAGCAGGAGGCCGCGCCCCGGGCCAAGAAGCCCCGCGACCCCTACCTGGACAACGTGAAGTTCGTCGGCATCGCCCTGGTGCCCATCGGGCACGCGCTGGTCCCGACGCTCGCGGCCGACTCCGCGCGGGCGACGTACCTGTTCATCTACGTCTTCCACATGCCGCTGTTCGTCATCATCAGCGGTTACCTGTCCAGGAACTTCTGGAACTCCAACGCGAAGACCAACAAGCTGGTCGACACGTTCCTGGTGCCGTACGTGATCGTCGAGGTGGGGTACGCCCTCCTGCGCACCGCCTTCGGGCACAAGTTCAGCCTCACCATCATGGATCCGGCGTGGTTGAACTGGTATCTGCTCGCACTGCTGTTCTGGCGGCTCTCCACACCCGTGTGGAAGCGAATGAAATATCCGTTCGCCATCTCGGTGGCCGTCTACCTCTTCGCCGGGTTCTCCCAACTGTCCGGCGACTTCAGCATGGACCGATTCTTCGGCCTGCTGCCGTTCTTCGTCCTCGGCCTCGTGCTCAAGCCGGAGGTCTTCGACTTCCTCAAGCAGCGCTGGGTGATGATGCTGTCGGTGGTCGTGCTGCTGGGCGCCGCGGGTGTGGCGGTCTTCCTGGTGAAGAACTACTCCGTGAAGCTCGGCCCGATCTACTACAAGGACAGCTACAAGGACCTCCACCTGGCCTGGTGGAAGGGCATGCTGCTGCGCACCGGCCTGCTGGTGGCCGCGCTGGCCATGTCGGCGGCCGTGATGTCGCTCATCCCCCGGCGCCAGACGTGGTTCACCGACCTCGGCACCCGCACGCTCTACTGCTACCTGCTGCACGGCGTGCCGGTGATGATCGCCAAGGAGATGGGCTGGGTCAGCTTCCCCTGGCTGTACGGCCCGCTTGGAGTGGCGGCCATCGCGGCCTCGGGCTTCGCCCTGGCCATCGTGCTCTGCCTGCCGGTGACCCGTACGGCGTTCAAGTGGCTGCTCGAACCCCGGCTGACGTGGCTGTACCGGCGGCCGAGCGGACAGGCGCCGAAGCCGGTGAGCACCGGAAGTTAAGCCTTATTTCGGGAGGCATTCACCCGGGGCATCCGGTCATTTCGGACGGCACGGTCAGCCTCCCCCTATGAGGGTATGCGTCGGCACGACAGTCCATCACCCGGAGGACGCGCGGATCACCCACCGGCAGATCCGGGCGTTGCTCGACGCCGGGCACGAGGTGACCTTCGTCGCGCCCTTCACGCACTGCAACGTGACGCCGCGGCCGGGCATCCGGGCCGTCGACGTGCCGAGGGCGGTCGGCCTGCACCGCGGTAAGGCGCTGCGGGCCGCCGCCTCCGCCCTGCGCAGGGCCGTGCGGGACGCCGACCTGCTGCTCGTGCACGACATCGAGCTGCTGCTCGCGCTGCCGCGCAGGCGGCCGCCCACGGTCTGGGACGTCCACGAGGACACGATCGGCGCGCTGCGGGCGAAGGCGTACCTGCCGGGGCCGTTGCGGAGCGTCCTGCCGCCCCTGATCCGCGCGGTCGAGGGCCGTGCCGAGCGGCGTCTCCACCTGATCCTCGCCGAGGAGTCCTACCGTGAGCGCTTCCCCGGCCCCCACCCCGTGGTGCCCAACCACACGTACGTGCCCCCGACGCCGCCCGCGCCGCCGGGGGACTCCCGGGTCGTCTACGTGGGGCACATCTCCCTGGCGCGCGGCGCGGCCGAGATGGTGGAGGTCGCCCGGCGGCTCCGGCCGTACGGCATCCGCCTGGACCTGATCGGACCGGCCGACGCGGCGGTGCGCCCCATGCTGCGCGACGCGCAGCGCGCGGGGCTGCTCGACTGGTTCGGGTACGTCCCCAACAACCACGCGCTGCGGATGGCCGAGGGCGCCCTTGCCGGGCTGTCCCTGCTGCACGACGTGCCGAACTACCGCGACTCGACGCCCACGAAGGTCGTCGAGTACATGGCCCGCGGCATCCCCGTCGTCACGACCCCGCTGCCGAGGGCGGCGTCCCTGGTCGGGCGGGTCGACTGCGGGACGATCGTCCCGTTCGGCGACGTCGGCGCGGTGGCCGGCGCGGCCGTGCAGTCCGTGCTCCGCCTGCGCGAGGACGCCGAACGGCGGGCCGCGATGGGCGCCCGGGGCTACGTCGAGGCGCTGAACCACCATCACTGGCCCGCCGTGGCCGGCGAGTTCGTCGCCCTGCTGGAGCAGTGGGCCCAGGCCGCGAACACGGTGCCGGCCCTGAACCCCGGCCGTACGGTCCCGGCCTGACCCCGCTCAGGGCCGGCCGGACGCGGACCGCAGGCGCGCACCCGTGACGGCAAGGCCGGCGGCCTGGGCGATCGCGCCCGCGACCTCGAACCACTCGGTGCCGGCCACGAGCCCGATCACGTGCAGCGGCGGCCACGCGATGACCCCGGCGGCGGCCCACAGCGGCACCACACGGGCGCGGAGCAGGGCCAGCCCGAGCAGCAGCGTGCCGACGAGGTTGCCGAGCGCGAAGAGCAGGAACACCCAGATGCCCGTCGGCTCGCTCTGGGCGCCGTCGATGACCGCCGCGTAATCGGCGACACTCCCCCCGCGTTCCGCCATGACGATGCCGGTGATCCCCGCGAAGGCGACCGCGAAGTAGCAGATGTACCCGCCCGCCACGAGGGTCGCGCCGAGGGCCCCGAGCCTGCGGCTCCGGTCGCCGATGAGGCGCCTCGCGCCGAGGGCGGCCGGGACCATGAGCAGGCTGCCCAGCATGGCGGCGACGGTGCTGAGGCGATACAGGCCGGGGTGGGCCGCCACGAGGGCGAGTGTGTTCGCCCCGGTGCTGTCGTCACCTCCGGCGCGGGTGGCCCAGGCGTAGGCGCCGTTGGCGACGACGAAGCCCCACGGCGCGGTGAACAGCGCCAGGGCGAGCGGCAGATGACGAGTGTGCGACGGAGCCGTTTCCACGGGTTCTCCTCGGTCGAGCAGGTGGGGGGTCATGCGCGGGAGCGCAGCGCCGGGGCGAGGAGCGCCACGCAGACGAGGGTGAGCACGATCCCGGTCGCGGCCACCGCGACCGCCGGCGCCGGGACCCCTTCGGCGAAGAACGCCGGCACGGCGCTGAGCGCCGACAGCAGCCGGGTGACGATCACGGCCACCACCCCGGCGCGGCTGCCGCGCCAGGCGAGCACGACGCCGACCACGGTGATCAGACCGAGCACGCCGCCGGCGAGAGCCACCGCGAACGGCGGGTGCTCACCGTCGCCCAAGGGCACCGAGATCACGTCGCTGAGACCGAACAGGCCGGCCAGGACCAGGCCGATGACGAGGGGAACGGAGCGTTTCACTGTGCCTCCTGAGCTGCGGGACCGGATGCCGATGTCTCGCAGTGTGGGCGCGCCGGCCCCACCGGCGGATCCGGGCCGGCTCTGGTCCGATCTCCGTGCTGGCACGTATTCACCCCGGCCGCTGCGCGGCCTACGGTGTGCTCGTGGCACTCCCCCGTTTGCTCACGTACGCCGCCGCGATGCTGGTGTTCGCGCTGATGGTCGCCCCGGTGGTACCGGCCGTCGCGGGCGACGGGACGGTGGCGCCGGACGGCATGGCGCTCGTGATCGGCATCGCGCTCGCCCTGCCCTCCGTCGTGCTCGGCGTGCTGGTCGCCACCCGGCGCCCGCGCGGCGTGGTGGGCCTGCTGCTGGTGCTGGCCGGCGCGACGACCATCTACCTCGCGGTCGGCGATTCGTACGCGAGCCTGGCCGTGCGGCGGGGGCTGTTCACCGAGGTCTACGCGGCGCTGTCGCAGGGCGACTGGATGTTCCTGTACGTGCCTTCGGCGCTGCTCATGCTCGTCTTCCCCGACGGCAGGCTGCCGGGGCGGCGCTGGCGCTGGGCCGTCGCCGGGCTGCTGGTCGTGCCCGTGCTGTTCATGCTGATCGCGGCGTGCGTCCCCGACACGTATCCGCCGCCGTTCGAGAGCACGCCCCACCTGCTGCGGCCTCCGCGGGCGTACGTGCCGATGCTGGAGATCGTGGGAGTGGCGCTGCTGCCGGTCTTCCTCGGGCTGCTGATCGCGTCGGCGGCGGCGATGGTCGTCCGCTACCGCCGGGCGGCCGACGAGGTGAGCCGGGCACAAGTCAAGTGGTTCGCCCTCGGCGCCGGATTCCTGCCGCTCACGCTGCTGCTGTGCTGGGCCGGTTATCTGTTCCTGGGCGGCCCCGACCTGGTGGTGTTCGGCCTCGCGGCGACGGCCCTGGCGATCCCGGTGGCGACCGCGATCGCGGTGCTGCGCCACGACCTGTACGACGTCGACCGGGCGATCAGCGCCGCGGTCACCTACGGCCTGGTGACCGCGGCCCTGCTGGGCTTCTACATGGCCGCCTCGTTCCTCGTCGGCTTCGGCGCCGGACGCGGCTCACCCGTCGCGGCGGCGGCCGCCACCGCCGTCTGCGCCGCCGCGCTGTCTCCGCTGCGCGTCCGGCTCCAGCGCCGGGTGGACCGGCGGCTCTACCCGGCCCGGCAGGCCGTGCTGACCGCCGTCGCGCGGCTGCGCGACCGCATGCACGCCGGGCAGGCCCGGCCGGAGGAGCTGGAGGCGGCGCTGCGCGAGGCGCTGCGCGACCCGGCGCTGCGCGTCGGCTACCGGATCCCGGGCGCCACAGGGCTGGTCGACGCGGCCGGCGCCCCCGTCGATCCCGGCGACTCCCCCGTGACACCCGTACGGCTCGGGGGTCACGAGATCGGCGCGATCGTGCGCGGCCGGACCGGGAGCCGTGAGCTGCTGCGCGAGGCGGCCGGCGTAAGCGCCCTGCTCATCGAGGTGGTCCGGCTGCGGATCGAGGTGAGCCGGGCGCTCGAGGAGGCCGAGGCCAGCCGGACCCGGCTGCTGCACGCCGGTTACGAGGAGCGGCGGCGGCTCGAACGCGACCTGCACGACGGGGCCCAGCAGCGCCTGGTGTCCCTCGGCATGGCGATCCGGCTCGCCCAGCGCCACCTCGGCGACGGCACCGCCGACGCCGGAGCCCTGCTCGACGAGTGGGTGGCCGAGCTGGCCGCCGCGGTCACCGAGCTGCGGCAGATCGCCCACGGCCTGCGGCCGAGCAGCCTCGACGACGGTCTCGGCACCGCGCTGGTCACGCTGGCGGGCAAGGTGCCGGTGCCCGTGGCACTCGACGTGTCCGCCGACGACCTGCCCGACGACGTGGCGACGACCGCCTACTACGTGGCGAGCGAGGCGATGACGAACGCCGTCAAGCACGCCGGCCCCGCCGCCATCGGCGTGCGCGTCAGCCGGGCCGGCGACCGGGTCACCGTGCGGATCAGCGACGACGGGCGGGGCGGCGCCGAGATGCGGCCCGGCGCGGGGCTGGCGGGACTCGCCGACCGCGTCCGCGCGGCGGGCGGTGCGCTGCGGCTGTCCAGCCCGGAGGGCGGCGGGACGACGGTGGAGGCGGTGCTGCCGTGCGCGTCGTGATCGGAGAGGACTCCGCCCTGTTCAGGGAGGGGCTGGCCCGGCTGCTCGCCGACGCCGGGTACGAGGTCGTGGCCAAGGCCCAGGACGCCCCCGGGCTGGTCGCCGCCGTCGACGCCGCCGCCCCCGACCTGGTCATCGCCGACATCCGGATGCCGCCCGACCACACCGACGACGGCGCGCGGGCGGCCCGGCGGATCCGCGACGCCCATCCCGGCCTCGGCATCGTCCTGCTCTCCCAGCACGTCGAGACCCGGCACTCGGTCGACCTGGTGTCCCGCGGCGGGTTCGGCTACCTGCTCAAGGACCGGGTCTTCGACGTGGACGACTTCCTCGACACGCTGCGCCGGGTGGCGGCCGGCGGCTCCGCCCTCGACCCCGAGGTCGTCTCGCGCCTCATCGGCGTACGCCGGGCCGCCGACCCCCTCGCGTCGCTCAGCGCCCGTGAACGCGAGGTGCTCGCGCTGATGGCCGAGGGCCGTACGAACGTCGGCATAGCCCGGCGGCTCTACCTGACCGACCGGACGGTGGAGACCCACGTCAGCTCGATCCTCGCCAAGCTCGGCCTGCACGGCTCGGAGGAGGACCACCGCCGCGTGCTGGCCGTCCTGCTCTACCTCAACCGCTCCCGGACCTGACGCAGGCGGCGGTCCAGGAAGGCCCGCTCGGAGGCGTTGCGGGTGCGGGCGATCGCCGCCTCGTACGCCCGCACGGCCTCCTCGGCCCGGCCGAGCCGCCGCAGCAGGTCGGCCCGGACGGCGTGGAACAGGTGGTAGCCGTTCAGGTCGAGAGCGTCCACGAGGGCGAGCGCCGCGGCGGGCCCGTCGACCTCGGCGACCACGACCGCGCGGTTCAGCGCGGCCACCGGGCTCGGGGCGAGGGCGAGCAGGTGGTCGTACAGGCTCAGGATCTGCCGCCAGTCCGTGGCGGCCGCCGTCGGCGCGTCGGCGTGGACGGCGTTGATCGCCGCTTGGATCTGGTACGGCCCCGGCCGGCCGCGCCGCAGGCACGCCCGCACGATGTCCTGGCCCTCGGCGGCGAGGACGCGGTCCCACCGGCCGCGGTCCTGATCGGGCAGCGGCACGAGGTCGCCGGCCGGGGTGGTGCGGGCGTCACGCCGCGCGTGGAGGAGCAGCATGAGCGCGAGCAGCCCCATGACCTCCGGCTCGCCGGGCATCAGCGCGGCCAGCAGGCGGCCGAGCCGGACGGCCTCCGCGCACAGGTCCTCGCGGACCAGCCGGTCGCCCGCGCTCGCCGTGTACCCCTCGTTGAAGACCAGGTAGACGACGGCGAGCACGGCCCTGAGCCGCTCCGGCAGGTCGGCCTCCTGTGGGACGCGGTACGGGATGCCGGCGTCGCGGATCTTGGCCTTGGCCCGGACCAGCCGCTGGGCCATGGTCGGCTCCGGGACCAGGAACGCCCGTGCGATCTCGCCCGTGGTGAGGCCGCCCAGCAGGCGCAGCGTCAGCGCGACCCGGGCGGCGGGGGCGAGCGCCGGATGGCAGCAGGTGAAGATCAGGCGGAGCCGGTCGTCGTGCACCGGCCCCTCCTCATCCGGCCCCTCCTCGTCCGGTTCGTCCTCGGCGGCGTGCAGCTGGACCGCCCGCGCGTGCCGGTCCGCACGCAGGGACTCCCGCCGGTGGCGGTCGATCATCCGGTTGCGGGCGGTGGTGATGATCCAGCCGGCCGGACTGGGCGGCATCCCGTCGCGGGGCCAGCGCCGCACCGCCTCCGCGAACGCGTCCTGGACGGCCTCCTCGGCGACGTCGATGTCGCCGAAGTGGCGGACCAGGACCGCGACGGCGCGGCCGTACTCCTCGCGGAACACCCGCTCGACGTCCGGGGACGCCGCACTACGCGAGGTCGTCATCGCCTTCCACGACCCCGGCGAACGGGCGCACCTCCACCGGGAGCGTGGTGGCGCGGGCGAGCTTGCGGCCCCACTCCAGCGCCGCGTCGAGATCGGGCGCCCTGATGATCGTCAGCCCGCCGACGTGCTCCTTGCCCTCCGTGTACGGCCCGTCGGTGACGAGCTCCTCGCCGTCGCGCGCCCGCACGACGGTGGCCGTGGCCGGATCGTGCAGCCCGCCGGAGAAGACCCACGCGCCCGCGGCCCGCAGTTCCCCGTTGAGGGCCGCGAGGTCCCGCATGATCGGCTCCAGGACCTCCGGCGGGGGCGTCCCGCCGTCGGGCTGCTGGATGCTGAGCAGGTAGTGCCTCACCGTCTCGTACACCTCCTCCGCGGGGCCCGCCGGACGCGGGCCCGTTCACCCTCTATACGAACGGCCGCCCCTGATTTCGACATCCGCATTTCGACATCCGCCGGAAACCAGGTCTGGGACAACCTTGCCGCCGTACGACTGTCGCCGGGCCGCCGGGCTTGCTGTACTGGAACCATGGCAAGCCATGTCGTCCAGGGGCGCGGGGTCGAGACGCCGGTGGAGGTACGCGACGCCTCGGTGTGCCTCGCCGCCTACCTGGTGCGAGCCGACGCCGCCCGCGCGGTCCTCGCGTACTCCGGGATGGACGTCACCGAGGTCCTGCCGGGCAAGGCCCTGTGCTCGCTGGTGTTCGTCCGCTATCACGACTCCGACCTGGGCTCCTACAACGAGTTCGGGGTGACCTTCCTCGTACGGCCGGCCGACGCGGGCCCCCCGCCGAGGCGCGGGCCGCTGGCCGGGCTGAAGGACCTGCGCGGGGCGGGCACGGGCGCCTTCGTCCACTGGCTCCCGGTCGACCAGGGTTTCACGCTGGAGGCCGGAAGGACCATCTGGGGCTTCCCCAAGGAACTCGCCGACGTCGACCTGCGGCTCGGCTCGCCGTACAAGCGGTGCCTGCTGCGCAAGGACGGGCGGATGGTCGTCGACCTGCTGCTCAGGCCCGGTGTTCCGGCGACGCCCGTGCCACTGCTCGGTGAGACCCTTCCCGTGCCGGACGCCTACGCCCACCTGGACGGAGTCACCCGCCGCATCCCCTGGACGGCCCGCGCCCGGGGCGTCCGCTGGCGCCCGGGCGGCGCGCTCATCCGCCTCGGCAACCACCCGATCGCCAAGGAGCTGAGCGAGCTCGGCCTGCCCCGGCGGGCCCTGATGACGGCCACCGCCGAGCGCGTGTCGATGGCCTTCGAGGAGCCGGGACGCGCGTGACGCCGTGCTCCCGGCGCCCTCACCCGCCCTGGCGCCGGTCGTCCGCCTCGGCCTGTGGTGCCTCGCCGCCGCGTAACCGATCATGGCCGCAGGTGCAGCGGTCCCTCCCCGAGGAGGCGCCGACCTGCCCGGGACGGGCGTCCGCGGACACCGGCAGGGCGGCCGCCAGCCGGTCGACCTTCTCGCTCAGCGCCCTGATCTCGTTCATGACCACGATGTGCTGCTCCAGTTCCAGCTCCTGGTCCTCCTTCCACCGCTGGGCGTTGACCTCGGCCTCCATCGCGGAAACGATCACACCGATGAGCAGGTTGAGCACGAAGAACGCCGTGATCACGATGAACGTGGCGAAGAAGATCCACGCCAGCGGCTCCTTCGCCATCACGTCCTCGGCCACCTGCGGCCAGTTCTCGACCGTGAGCACCGTGAACATGGTGAACAGCGACCGCCCGAGATCCCCGAAGTACTGCGGGGCCGCCTCGCGGAAGAGCTGTTCGCCGATCACGGACGCCGTGTAGAGCGACAGCAGCAGGAGGACCACGGCCGAGGCCAGCCCCGGAAGCGCGGCGAACAGCGCCGAAACGACCCGGCGCATGCCCGGCACCACGGAGATCAGCCGCAGGACGCGCAGGAACCGGAAGAGCCTCAGGATCGACACCGACTCCGAGGCCGGCACGAGGGCCATGCCGACGATGATCAGGTCGAACCAGCTCCACGGGTCACGGAAGAACGCCTTGCCGTGGACGACGATCCGCAGGATGATCTCGACGACGAAAACGGCGAGGATGACCCGGTCGATCACGAGGAAGGTCGTGGCGTGGCCGTCGGCCAGCTCGGGTGACGTCTCCAGCCCGAGCGCGATCCCGTTCAGCGCGATGACGGCGATGACCGCACGTTGGAAGACCTGTGAGTCGACGAAGACGCGGAGCCGTTCGCGATGGAAAACGGGCAATCCCACACCCCTGAAGATCAGGCAGCAAACGCCCGAAATCTTACAGTTTGGGGCTGACTATGGTTTCCGCAGGGCATCGACAGCCTGCCACCTCACGCGGCCCCGGCCAGGGCGCGCCGCCGGACGCCGACACCGACGTCCGTGGTCAGTGCACCTAGACGATGGGCGGGCGGCCGAGGCGGAGCATGCGCCAGGCGGTGCGCCAGGCCATGGGACGGCGCTCGCCGGCCGGCTCGCGCAGCCCTTCGAAGAAGCCGCGGAACCACGCCTTGATCGCGGGCATCGAGCGCTCGCGTACGAGCGTGAGCACGACCCAGTTGAGCAGGTAGAGCAGCGCGAGCGGCCACGGCAGGTTGCGCCGGGCCAGCCACACCCGGTTGCGGGCGTTCAGCCGGTAGAAGTCCGTGTGCCGGGACGGCAGCACCAGCGGGTGGTACATCACCGTCTCGGCGTCGTACTCGATCCGGTAACCCTCGCCCAGCAGCCGCCAGGCGAGGTCGGTCTCCTCGTGGGCGTAGAAGAACTTCTCCGGCAACCCGCCCACCTGCAGGAACGCCGACTTGCGAATGGCACAGGCGCCGCCGAGGAAGGTCGTCACCGGGGAGGACCGCTCGGGGTCGCCGGCCCGCAGCCGGGGCACGTGCCGCCGCTGCACCGAACCGCCCTCGGGGTCCATCACCCGGAAGCTGATCACCGCGAGGTCGGGCTCGTGCGTGAACCGCTCCCGGACGTGCGCGGCGACCTTGGCGTTGGCGTACCAGCCGTCGTCGTCGAGGAACAGGACGATGTCGCCGGAGCACTCCTGCACGCCGCGGTTGCGGCCCTCGGGGATGCCCGCGTTGCGCTCCAGCCGCACGGTCTTGATCGTGGCGGCGGAGCCGGCGAGCGGCTGGGCGGTCAGCCGCGGCACGTCCGCGCCGTTACCGACGATGACCACCTCGATGTCGCCGTCGGTCTGGGTGAGCGCGGACTCCACCGCCCGGTCGAGCTCGGCGATCCTGTTGCCCATGGTGAGGATGACACAGGAGATTTTCACCGCGTCACTGCCTCGACATGGGGCGCACTACACACGACTTCATGATCACCGAGTCTGTATGGCCGGGCAATCCGGAATCTGCCTGGTTTACCGTGGGACAAGGGTATCGGAACTGCCAACAAACCCCTACCCAACCGCGAATGTACGGCTGATCGGCATGCCACGCGGGAAACGACACGCTCATGAGAGCCGCCGGGACGCGAGGATGCTGACCAGGTGCAGCAGGAGCTGGACTCCCGCGATGACGACGCAGGCCACCACGAGGATCCGCGTGGCGGAGAACCAGTTGTCGAGCACCGCCGCGACCACGACGATCAGCGACAGCTCGACGGCCTGGATCACCCGGTGGAACCGCAGCGCCGCGGCGAACCTGCGGGCCAGCGCGAGCCGGGGCGAGGTGAACTGCTGCGCCGCCGCCTCGCTGGTCGCCACCAGGCCCGACCGGGCGCGGGCGACGTCGACCAGGTCGGTCTCCGACTTGATCAGGATCGCGCCGAGCGCCGCCGCCACGCCCATGACCGTGTACCAGTCGGGCAGCGTCTCGGAGGCACGGAAGCCCAGCCCGATCAGCAGCGCCGCCTCGGCGAAGTAGTGCCCGACCCGGTCGAGGTAGACCCCGGTGATCGAGGTGCGGCCGGTCCACCGGGCCAGCTCCCCGTCGGAGCAGTCGAGCAGCAGGTAGACCTGGATGAGCAGGGCCGCGGCCAGCGCCGCCCAGAAGCCGGGGAGGGCCAGCACGGCACCCGCCGCCACCCCGCACACGATCATCAGGCCGGTGACCTGGTTCGGCGAGATGGGGGTCTTGGCCAGCAGCCAGGTGGCGTAGATGGACAGGCGCCGCATGTACAGCAGGCCTGCCCAGTGCTCGCCGCTGCGGCGGTCCATGGTGGTCTGCGGCTGGGCGACCGCGCGGAGCTCAGCGACCGACGGCGCGGACATAGTCCTCAACTCTCCCCCGGACCTCGTGCTCCGACAGCCGGAGGTGCTCAAGGATGGTGTAGCGGCCGGGCCGGGTGCTGGGGGCCAGCATCACCGCGGCCGCGAACTGGTCGGTCGTGAGGCCGACGTCGCCGGGTACGACGGGCAGGCCGTGCCGCCTGAGGCAGCCGGTCACCTGGTCGAGCCGGTGCGCGTCCTCGCGGAGGAAGAAGCAGAACGCCGCGCCGATGCCCGCCAGCTCACCGTGATTGGAAGTGCCGGGGAAAAGCTGATCCACGGCATGAAGGATCTCATGGTCGCCACCACTCGCCGGACGGCTTGACCCCGCGATGACCATCGACATCCCCGACAGGATCAGCGCCTCGGCGAGCACGGTCAGGAACGCGTCCGACTCGATCGTGTCCTGCCGGCCGAGCACGGCCTCGGCGGCCGTGCGCGACATGGAGATGGCCAGCCCGTCTATGGGCTCGCCCCGCTCGGTGCCGCCGAGCTGCCAGTCGTCGATGGCCGACAGGTTGCTGAGCACGTCGCCGATCCCGGACCGTACGAGCGCGGGCGGGGCGTCGTGGACGAACTCGAGGTCCACCATGATCGCGAGCGGCATGGGCACGCCGAACGAGCCCTTGCCGCCCTCGTACACGAGGGAGGCCACCGGCGAGCAGATGCCGTCGTGCGAGAGGTTGGTGGCCACGGCGACCATGGGGATGCCGGCGAGCGACGCGGCGTACTTGGTCGCGTCGATCGTCCTGCCGCCGCCGACGCCGACCACCGCCTCGTAGTTGCCCTTGCGCAGGTCCGCGCCGAGGGACACGGCCGCGTCCACGGTGCCGTCCGCCACCCGGAGCACCTTGGCCTCACCCAGCGACGGCGCGATGACCTCCGCGATGCGGTCGCCCTGCCCGACGCCGACCGCGACCGCGACCCGGCCGGAGGTGGCCACCCTGCTGTCGGCGAGCAGGGTGCCGAGCTGCGCGATCGCGCCCCGCCGCACCTCCATCGTGAGAGGCGCGGGGAGCATTCTTGCCAGAATCGGCATGCGAACTCCTCAGAAGACCGCGGAAATCAGTAACGGCACGCGATCTCACGGGCCTTCGCGAGGTCGTCGTGGTTGTCCACCTCGACCCACTCGACCTTGCCGATCGGCGCGACGGCGATCTTCTCGCCGCGCTCGACCATCTCCTGGTAGCCGTCCTCGTAGTAGAGCTGCGGGTCGCGCTCGAAGGTGGCCTTCAGCGCGTCGGCCAGCCGCTCGGCCGCGGCCGGCCGGATCAGCGTGGCGCCGATGTACTCGCCGTACGCCTCGGCGGGGTCCATCAGCTTGGTGATCCGCTTCAGCCGGCCGTCCTCCAGCGTGACCTTCATCTCCTCGTCCGCCAGCGACTTCACGTCGTCGACGGCGAGCAGGATGTCGGAGGTGTTCTCGGCGGCCAGCAGAGTCCGCTCCACCGACACGGGGTGGACGGTGTCGCCGTTCACCAGCAGCGCGCCCTGCGAGAAGTAGTCGCGGGCGCACCACAGCGAGTAGGCGTTGTTCCACTCCTCGGCCTTGTCGTTGTGGACAAGCGTCAGCTTCACCCCGTGGCGCCGCTCCAGGTCGGCCTGCCGTTCCCGGACGGCCTGGGCCTGGTAGCCCACGATGACCACGACCTCGCGGAGGTCCACGGCCGCCAGGTTACGCAGGGCGATGTCGAGGATCGTCGTCTCACCGTCGACCGGCACCAGCGCCTTCGGCAGCGTGTCGGTGTACGGCCGCAGGCGACGTCCGGCTCCGGCGGCCAGCACCATTCCGAGCAATTTCCCGCACTCCTTGAGGTCGAGCGTCAGACAGTAACCCCAAAGGTTAGTTGGCTCGGCACCCCGCTTGGGTAATCCACCGTTGGTCTGACGTTAATCAGCGGGTGCCGGTTCCACGGCCTCGTCCGGCGTCCGGGGGGCGGCGAGCCAGCATGTCAGGCTCTCCCAGCCGAACAGACCCCAGAGATAGAGCGCGAGCAGCACGAAAACGGCGGTCATCACGTCGAGCAGGCCGCCGAGGGCGACGACGAGCATCCGGCCGTCCCAGCCCAGCCCGGCCGTCGCCAGCCACGGCGGCGGATACACGTGCTGGCGCACCCGGTAGACGGTGTCGTAGTGGTGGAAGGCCATCGCGCCGAGCAGCGCGACGACGAGCACGGGCGGAACGGAACGGGCGAACCCGGCCGAGGCGATGAAGCCGTATTCGGTCAGCCGCAGGATCGGAGGCGCCAGCCAGTCGAGCCGGCCGTCGTGCCGGTGGGCGCTGCCCGCCCCGGCCAGCAGCAGGGCCACCGCCGGGGCGAAGACCGCGAAGTCGTCGGCACCGGCGATGCCCAGCACCAGCAGCACGGCGGTCACGAAGGCCCCCGCGATCGCGGGCGGCAGCGGCGGGAGCTGCCCGGCGACGAGCAACCCCATCGCCTTCGACAGCGGGCCATCGTCCCGGTAGGCCACCACGACGCTGCGCGGCACCGGGATCATGTGCACGGCGATCGCGCCGCGGCTCTTCCGGTCGGTCTCGTGCGGGCGACGGCTCATGCCACCTCCTCGCCTTCGGCCCGGAGCCTGCGCTCGCTCATGCGAAGGACCTCGCCATCCGCCCGGCGGCCGTGTAGGCCAGCGCCACCGTGCCCCAGCCCAGCAGCGCGAGGAACGTCACCCGCGCGTCGAACAGCGCGGCCGTGACCGAGATCAGCGCCATCCGCTCTCCGATCGGCAGCACGATCATCTTCTTGGCCCAGTAGGCCACGCGCTTCGCGCCGCTCAGCGCGTCGAGCCGCCGCGACAGCGCCAGCACCGATCCGGTGCCCTTGGCGGCCGCCGCCGCGGGCGCCTCGTCCCACGGCACGGCCATCGACCGCGGAGCGGCCGCCCGCCGGCCCGCCGCCCTGGCCCGGTCGGCCACCGCTCCCGCATAGGAGAAGTCGACCATGTGGCGGATCGTCTGCAGAACCATCGCGGCCACGGCCAGGGCCCAGATCTCCCACGCCTTGTCCGGCAGGGTGACGTATCCGGCCGCCAGCCCCACGTACACCAGGTATTCCTTGAGCCGGTCGCAGATCGCGTCGAGCCAGCCCCCGAGGGGGGAGAACCGGCGCGTGTACCGGGCGAGCTGGCCGTCCAGGCAGTCGAGCACGAACGACAGGTAGAGCGCGACGGCGCCGACCACGAGCCCCGTCCGGTTGCCGTCGGAGAACCAGATCGCGGCGATGGCGGCGAACCCGACCGAGATGCCGGTGACCGTGTTCGGGGTCAGGCCGAGACGGGCGGCCGGGCGGATGAGGTGCCGCGACCACGAGCTGACGCAGTGGGTGGTGAAGAAGCCGTCGCCGCTCTTCACGGCGGCGCCGAGCCTGGCCTGCGCCTCGTCGACGTCGGCGAGTTCGCGCACCGCGCGCTCGGCGGCCGGGCGGGTGCCGGCTCTCCCGCAGTGCAGGGTGCCCAGGGCGACCGCGTGCACCTGGACGCCGGCCCGTACCAGACCGGTGAGCAGCAGCTCGGCCACCTCGCCGTCGCCGACCCGCCCGAGATGGCGGCGCTGGGCCAGGTCGGCCAGGTCCTCGGCGATGTCGGCCAGCCCGGCGAGGTGGGACTCCCCCACCTGCAGGACGCCGCGGAAGGTGCCGTTGGCCCACTCGACCTCGTGGAAGGACGTGCCCGCCGACACGACGCGGCCCCACTCGGTCCGTACGGGCGGACGCAGCGGGGCCGGGTCGCCGCTGGCGACGATCGCGCCGGTCGGGCGCGCGGGATGGCCGAGCAGCAGCGACAGCGCCTCGGTGTGCGCGACCACGTCGGCCGCCAGCACGGCGACCGGGGAGGTCGAGGCGCGGGCCGTCTTGGCCACGATCCGCAGGTCCTCGGCGAGCCCGTCGCTGACGCAGATCTGGTGCCGCGGGCCGCTCTCCGCGCCCTTCTCCCAGCCTCCTGCCTGGGCGTCCTGGCTCCGCACCACGACCAGCACCTCGCGGACCGGGAGCGTGAGGAGCTGGGCGGTGAGCCGCTCCAGGAGGCTGCCCTCGGACCGGGCGCCGTCGGACCAGGGCAGCCCGGCGGCCGGCGAGGTCGCGAGGACGACCGCCACCGTCTCTGTGTCCCGTGACGTACCGGGCTTGCTCGGATCCGCCCCCATATGGAAACCCGTTTCACGTTGACCGCACGTGCTCACCTCGCAAAGTAACCGAGTGATCACTAGGTGGCAATCACCTTCTCCGGCTTCCGGCACGGGTATGGTCTCCTCCGGGGAGGACATCATGATCGCCGAATCGCGTCTGCGCAGGGTGGGGGTGGTGCTGGCCGGCGGCGTCGGCCAGCGCGTGGGCCTCAACACCCCGAAACAGCTTCTGAAGATCGCCGGGAAGACGATCCTGGAGCACACCCTCGACGTGTTCGACGGCCATCCGGAGATCGACGAGGTCGTCGTCCTGATGGCGCCCGGCTTCGTCGCCGAGGCCGAGGAGCTCGTCAGGAGGAACGGCTACACCAAGGTCGGCAGGGTGCTCGAAGGAGGCGCGAGCCGCACCGAGACGACCTGGCGGGCGCTGCGCGCGCTGGGCGAGCAGGAGTGCGACGTGCTGCTGCACGACGCGGTGCGGCCGCTGATCGAGCCGCGCATCATCAGCGAGTGCGTGGCCGCCCTCGAACGCTACGAGGCGGTCGAGGTGGCGATCCCGTCCTCCGACACGATCGTGGTGGCCGCGCCCGGCCCGCGCGGCGACATCATCCGCGACATCCCCGACCGCTCGCGCCTGCGCCGCGGGCAGACCCCGCAGTGCTTCCGGCTGTCGGTGATCCGGGCGGCGTACGAGCGCGCCCTGGCCGACCCCGAGTTCCCCTCGTCGCCCACGACGGACGACTGCGGCGTCGTGCTGCGGTACCTGCCCGACGTGCCGATCTACATCGTGCCCGGCAGCGAGCACAACATGAAGGTCACCCATCCGGTCGACGTCTTCATCGCCGACAAGCTCTTCCAGCTCGCCGAGAACACGGCGCCCGCGCTGGACGAGGAGGCCTACCGGGCCGGGCTCGCGGGCCGCACGCTCGTGGTCTTCGGCGGCAGCTACGGCATCGGGGCGGACATCGTCGCGCTGGCCAGGGACTACGGCGCGAGTGTCCACTCGTTCTCCCGCAGCCAGAACGGCGTGCGCGTCGAGGACGTCGCCGCCGTGGAGGACGCGCTCGCCCGGGTCTACGCCCAGACCGGCCGGATCGACTACGTCGTCAACACGGCGGGCGTGCTGCACATGGGCAAGCTCGGCGAGTCCGGGCAGCACACGATCGAGGAGACCATCGGGGTGAACTACCTCGGACCGGTCAACATCGCCCGCGCGTCCGTGAAATACCTGATGGAGACCCGCGGCCACCTGCTGCTCTACACCTCCTCGTCCTACACCCGGGGCCGGGCCGACTACAGCCTCTACTCCTCCACGAAGGCCGCCGTCGTCAACCTCACCCAGGCGCTCGCCGACGAGTGGGCCTGCCAGGGTGTCCGCGTCAACTGCGTCAACCCCGAGCGCACCGCCACCCCCATGCGGCTGCGCGCGTTCGGCGACGAACCCGCCGGAACGCTTCTCTCCCCCGCCGCCGTCGCCCGCACCAGCCTCGACGTGCTGCTGTCCCGCCTCACGGGACAGGTCGTGGACGTACGGCTCAGCCGATGACCGCAACCATCTACGGAGGGACGAGCGCTCGCCCATGGGGGGAATCATCAGGGGGCGCAGGGCCCCGAACGCACTGGTCAGGCTGGTCCGGCGGCCGGCGCTGAGAGGCATGGCCGGTGGGCGCAGGGGCGCGTTCACCGCGATCACGCTCGCGTCGTACCCGGCCATGCTCGCGGCCGCCGTGTGGCCGCTGCCCGCGACCTTCGCGGTGCTCGTGCCGCTGTCGTACGCCGCGGAGATCGCGCTGCCCGGCCGGGCGGCGGGGACGCTGAGCCGGGCCCATCTCGGGGCCACGGTCCGCTTCCTGTC
This sequence comes from Microbispora sp. H10836, assembly GCF_012999525.1. NCBI lineage: Bacteria > Bacillati > Actinomycetota > Actinomycetes > Streptosporangiales > Streptosporangiaceae > Microbispora > Microbispora sp. H10836. Next base: position 110,508 of record NZ_JABBWU010000020.1, on the reverse strand, counting down.
GCGTGAGACGGCCGTCGTCGTGCTGCTGGCGCGGCTGGCCCCGGGGCGGCCGTGGTGGTTCGCGGCGTTCGCGGCCGGGCTGTTCCTGTTCCACGGTCTGCGGGCGGTGCAGACGTGGCTCGCCGAGCACGTCGACCGCCGGCACAACCAGATGCCGGTCGTGACCCGCAACATCGACCTGCCCGCGCTGCGGGTTTCGCCCGCGCCGTCCCGCGCGCTGCTCACCTGGCGGGGCGCCAGGCTGCTCTACCTGGACGCGCTCGCGGTCGTGCCGGCCGCGGCCGGGGCGTCGGCGGGCCTGGGCTGGACGGGCGCCGCGGGCGCCGCCGCGGCCCTGGCGCTGGAGGTCGTCGCGGTGGCCGCGCTGCTGACGCACGCGCGGCGGGCCAGGCACCTGGGCGACCGGCGCCGGGTCCTCGCGGTCGTGGACGACTGGGTCGCCGCCTACCGGCCCGAGGTCGTCATGTACTTCTCCGGGCCGGTCACGGCGGCCTACCAGGCCACGATGTGGCTCGGGACGCTGGAGCGCATCACGCCGAGGACGCTGGTGGTGCTGCGCGAGCGGGCGCTGGTCACGGCCCTCGGGCCGACGACGCTGCCGGTGGTGTGCGTCCCCGCCTCCGTCGACCTCATGAACTTCCGCGCGCTCGACGGCGTGCGGGTCGCGCTGTTCCCCGCCAACGTCGGCAACAACATCCACATGCTCAGGGTGGCAGGCGTGCGGAGCGTGTTCATCGGCCACGGCGACAGCGACAAGGAGGCGTCCTTCAACCCGTACACGAAGGTGTACGACGAGGTCTGGGTGGCCGGGCCCGCCGGGCGGGACCGCTACCTGCGTGCCCAGGTGGGCGTGCGGGACGAGGCCGTCGAGGAGGTCGGCCGCCCCCAGCTCGCCGGGGTGCGGCGGACCAGCCCGTACGCCGAGGGGGCGGCGCCGTACCGGACCGTCTTGTACGCGCCCACCTGGGAGGGGTGGAGCGACGACCTGTTCCACAGCTCGCTGGTCGCCATGGGCCCCGCGATCGTGCGCGCCCTGCTGGACCGGCCGGTGCGGGTGATCTACAAGCCGCACCCGCTGACCGGCCACCGCTCGCCGGCCGCCCGCGCGGCGCACCGGAAGATCATGACTCTGCTGCACGAGAGCACCGGCATGCCGCACCTCGTCGTGACCGGCCGCGAGCTGTCGCTGTACGAGTGCTTCAACGAGGCGGACGTGCTGATCTCGGACATCTCCAGCGTGGTGTCGGACTTCGTGGCCAGCGGCAAGCCGTACGTCGTGGCCAACGTGGCGGGCCTGCCGGAGGACCGGTTCCGCGAGCGCTACCCGGCCGCGGGGGCGGCGTACCTGCTCGGGGCCGACCTGGCCGAGCTGCCGGACATCCTGCGCCGTCTCGACGCCCCGGGAGGCGACGACATGGCCGCCGCCCGGCGGGCCCTGCGCGCCTACCTGCTCGGCGCCGACCATCCGGACCCGCTGGCCCGCTTCGAGGAGGCCGTACGGCGTGCCACCGCCCGGGCCGAGGCGCGCGCCCGCTCCCTCGGCCTCGAAGCCCTCGCCCCTGCCGCCCGCGACTGAAATACTGGCCGCGTCAACTCAGCGTATCGACGCGGACACGAAGGGATGCACACCCATGGTCGCGACCTCACGCAGGCCACACGGCCCCGCTCTGGCACCCGTACCCGAGCGCCCCCTGCCCGGCACTCCCCGTGAGCTGTTCGATTCGCTGCCCCCACTTCCGGGTCTGCGGACCGAGATCATCGACGGGAGACTGATAGTGAGCCCCGTGGGCACCCCCGAACACGGCCAAGCCGCCATGCGCCTGTTCCGCGCGTTCATTCCCCTCATGGACGAGCGCGACTGGCGCGCCTGGGCGGGCAACGTGGACGTGTGCATCGACGGCAGCCGGGAACCGGTCGAGCCGGACTTCGTCCTCGCCCCCAGGGACTGCCCGCGCTGGGGGGAACGTGAACTGCTGTCCTCGGGGCTGATGCTGGTCGCCGAGGTGGTGTCGAAGGGCAGCCGGGAGGACGACCGCGTCAAGAAGCCGGCGATCTACGCCGGAGGCGGGGTCCCGGTGTTTCTCCTCGTGGACCCGCTGACGAAGCCGGCCTCGGTCACGGTCTACAGCGACCCCAAGGAGGGTCAGTACCAGGTGACCTCGACGGTGCCGTTCGGGCGGGAGATCCACGTCCCCCACCCGATCGGCTTCACGCTGGACACCTCAGTCTTCGAAGAGGTCCTCTAGACTCGCCCGTTCGGGCTTGGGACGTGGCTTGCTGAGCTTCGGGGGGCTGGTCAGGAAGCCCGTCCCCCACGAGACGTGCATGGTGGCGTACACCAGCGGCAGGCGTAAGAGCGCGGCGCCGGACAGTCCGCGGCCGGTGAGGACCGAGCCCGCGAGGATCGCCGCGAGGTAGCCGCCGGGGATCAGCAGGCCGGGCCAGAAGAACGGCGAGACCACCAGTCCCAGCGCCATCGCCGCCACCGCGGCGGGCGGGGCGAGGTAGCGCAGGTTGATCGTGCCCTGGTGGGTGCGGGAGACGACCCGCCGCCAGCGGCCGTAGTGGAAGTACTGCTTGGCCAGGGCGCGCACGTTGGGCCGGGGACGGTAGGTGACGCGCATCCTCGGCTGGAACCACACCAGCCCGCCGGTCTCCCGGATGCGGTGGTTCATCTCCCAGTCCTGCGCGCGCAGGAAGTGCTCGTCGTAGCCGCCCACCCGGTCGAGGGCGCTGCGGCGGAAGACGCCCAGGTAGACGGTGTCGGCCGGGCCGGCCTCCCCGCCCGTGTGGAACCGCGCGTTGCCCACGCCGATCTTCGAGGTCATGGCGCAGGCCACCGCGTGCTCGAACGGCGTGATCCCCTCGGCGGCCATGATGCCGCCGACGTTGTCGGCCCCGGTCTGCTCCAGCGTCTCCACGGCCGTACGGAGGTAGTCGCGGGGCAGGATGGCGTGCCCGTCGACCCGCGCGACGACGGGGTTGCGGGACGCGGCGATGGCGGCGTTCAACGCGTTGGGGGTGCGGCCGGTGGGGTTCGGCACGACGACGACGCGGGGGTCCGCGGCCGCGATCGCGTCGGCCACCTCCTGCGTGCGGTCGTGGGAGGGACCCACGCTGATGACGACCTCGAGCGGGCCCTCGTAGTCCTGTTCGAGAACCTGCCGCACGGCGTCGCGCAGGTGCCGCTCCTCGTTCAGCACCGGCATGATCACCGAGATCGGTGGCCAGTTCCGCGCGGGATTCTGGCTCGACTGTCGCGAGTCGGGAAAGGGCTTCATGGCGGCGCTCACGCTACTGTACGGAGGGGTGGAGAAGGCAACCGGAGGACGGGAATGCCCGGCGACGATGGGGAGGACTCCGGCGTCCGCGTAGGGGGCGACGGGTACGGCGGGGTGAGGCTGACGGCGCAACGCGCCCGCCAGCGGAGGTCAAACCTCCGATCCCTGGTCATTTCGGGCTCGCTGTCCGGAGTAGTGCTGATCGGTTCCGGCGTCACGTGGCTGGCGCAGAACTACGCGTTCAACCAGATCGAGTCGGTGGAAGCGGGCACGAGCGACGCCGGGTCCCGGGGCGCGATGAACATCCTGCTCGTGGGCGTGGACCGGCGCGACGACCTGAGCAGGCGCCAGCAGAACCAGCTCCATCTCGGCCGCGACGTCGGCGAGCGCACCGACACGATGATGGTGATCCACCTGTCGGAGGACCACAGCAAGGTCACCGTCGTCAGCCTGCCGCGGGACACCTGGACGACGGTTCCCGGCAAGGGCGAGCACAAGATCAACGCGGCGTACCAGTTCGGCGGCGCCAAGCTGGCGGTCAAGACGGTGGAGCAGGCGACGGGGCTGCGCATCAACCACTACATCGAGGTCAACGTGCTCGGGTTCATCGGCGTGGTGGAGTCGCTGGGCGGGGTGACCGTCTGCACGCCGGTGACCATCGACGACCCGAAGACCAAGCTGAACCTACAGCCGGGGACGTACACGCTGGACGGCGTCAACGCGCTCGCCTACGCCCGCACGAGGGCCACCGCGCGCTCCGACCTCGACCGCATCGACCGGCAGCAGCAGGTCATCTCCGCGCTGCTCAACAAGGCGCTCAGCGGCGGCACGCTGGCCAATCCGATCAGGCTCAAGGGGTTCCTCGACTCCACCTTCAGGACGATCAAGGTGGACCCGGACCTGCAGAAGAACCTGCTCGGCATGGTCGACCAGTTCAAGGCCGTCTCGACCGACGACGTGTCGTTCGCGACCGTGCCGCTGGCCGACGTGAACTACCAGGCGCCGACGGGCGAGTCGGCGGTGCTGTGGGACAAGGCCGCCGCCCGCGAACTGTTCCGGCGGATCGACGCCGACCAGGCCCTCGTCAAGCCGTCGGCGAAGGCCTCGGTGTCTCCTTCGGGCAGCCCCGCGGCCTCGGCGACCCCCACGACCTCGCCGACGGCGCTCACGATCGCGCCCGCCCGGATCTCGGTCAAGGTGCTCAACGGGACGTCCGTCACCGGCCTCGGCGCGACCACGAAGGCCCGCCTCGTCGAAGCGGGCTTCATGGTGCCCTCGACGCCCGGCAACACGGCCCGGCGCGACTTCGCCACCACCGTCATCCGCTACCCGCCCGGCCGCGAGGACTCGGCGCGTACGGTGGCCGCCGCCATCCCGGGCGCGGAGTTGCGCGAGCAACCGGACGTGACCGGCATCGAGGTCGTCGTGGGCCAGCAGAACCACGACGTGAAGAAGGTGACCGTGGCCGCGCCGGAGGGCTCCGCGACGCCTGCGGCGCCCACGCCGCAGGCGACCCCCACGGCCCGCACCGCCACGCAGAACATCTGCAAGAAGTGACCGCCCGGGGCGACCGGACGTCCCGCCTGGCGTGGGGCGTGCGGAACCGCCGTACGGCGGGGATGCGGCCGAAGCCGAGGCCGGCCTGAGCGACCGGGCTTCAGCTGCCGTAGATCTCGTCGAGGCCGATGAGACGGAGGCGGTCGTCCGAGGCGGCCGAGGCCCGCAACTCGGCGGTGAAGCCGGCACCGCTGTAGCAGGCCAGGACCGTGTCGCGGGTGTCGTAGCCCTTGGCGGCGAGGAGGTCGCGGGCCCGGGTGAGCCGCCCCACGTGGTGGTGGCTCATCGTCTCCCCCCACTTCGCCTCCCCCAGGGACAACAGCCTGCCCGCCCGGCCTCCATCAGGGGGAGAGAAGACCGCCACATCGATCTCTATCTGGGTGCGGTTCTCCGGGTCGTTCACCGTGCCCGCGCCCACTGTGGCGGGGAAACCCCCGAACACTTCTTCGCCGACGCCCATGGCGTAGTCGCGGCACAGAGCCTCGAAATGCGGGCCCACGATTTGGGCCAGGAAGGTCTCACGTACAGACCCCCACACCGTCTCGCCGCGGTACGCCTCCAGCTCCGGCCAGCGCCGCCGCATCACACCCTCGTAGAAGGTGATCAGGGGCTCGACGATGCGGTAGCGGGAACGGCCCTGGCGGAAGACGTCCGGCTCACGGGCGATCAGCGCGCAGTCCTCGAGGACGTTGAGCGGATGGGTGATCTGATCCGACCTGCGGCCTACGTAACTCGCGATGCCACCGTTCGTGGTGTTTCCACTGGCGATGGCGGCCAGCACCGAGTGGTACAGCGCCGGATCGCGAATGTCCGATTCCTCCGCGAGGAGATATCGGGCCTCACGGAAGAGAGGCTTCTGCGGGTTGAGAACGCTCCTGACCACCCAGGAATCGAAATCCGCCAGGCCGGCGGGCGCGTCACCTTGTGTGAACTCGTACCGGTACGCGGGAGTGCCCCCGACGATCGAGTGCACGAGCACGGCCAGGCGCGGGTCCGTCAGCCCCCAGAACCGCGCGGCGTCGCGGTAGCCGAAGGGTTGGACGACCAGTTCGAGCCCGGCCCGCCCCCGCAGCGGTGCCTGCCCCGCGAGCAGCCCGCCCATGACCGCCATTGCGGAGCCACAGAGGATCAGTCGGGCGGAGCTGTCCCGCCCGCTGCCGCCCGGGCCGAGTTCACGCTGGATGATGGAGGGGAGGCTCGGCGTGACTCTGGACAGGAAGGGAAACTCGTCCACGACCACCAGGGTCGGCCGGCTTCGGAACGTGTGGAACAGTTCCGCGATCGCGTCGTTCCAATCGCGGAATGGACGCTCCGGCACCTCCCGCGTATGCCGTACGAGCGCGTCCGCGAAGAGCCGGAGCGACTCCGCCTCCGTGGCCTCCGTGGCGGCGAAGTACATGCCACCGGTCTCCTCCGCCAGAGCCTGCAGGAGGAAGCTTTTTCCCTGCCTACGGCGTCCGCTGACGATTCCGAGCGTGGCCCCGGTCATCGCACCCGCCGACGCGAAGGAGGCGAGCCCCTGCCACTCCCGCACTCGGTCGAACATCCGCTCGGGCTTGGGAACCACGGGCACCTCCTTCACAGAAGTGTAGTTCACGGAACCGTACTTCTGTGGGAAGCCCGACGCCCCGGCCGACCTGGTGCGCGGGGACGCGTCAGCGCCGCCAGTGCCCGATGAGCCAGGCGCAGATCTCCGGCTCGGTCATCTCGGGAAACTCTTCGGCGAGCGTGGCGAGCGCGCGCAGCGCCTCGTCCCGGTCCATGCCTCGCGCCGCCGCTTCCCTGAGATATTCCTGGCGCGCGGCGGTGGGGCGCCCGCCGCCGGTACCGCGGCCCGGCAGGCCGTTGCGCCACTCCGTGATCTCCGTCAGCCGGTCGGGGCGCCAGCCGGGGGTCCCGTCGACCTCGACATCGGGCTCGGGGAACGGGTGCGCCGAGTCGGCGGGGTAGCGCGAGCGCCACTTGTGCACCGCGTGCCGGCTCACGCCCAGCGCCTCGCCGATGCCGAGAACGCCGAGGTACCGCTCGGTCATGGTTGCACCAACTCTGTCTGTACGGCCTCCTCCGCGGGTCTCATTACTACCACGCCCGTCCCGGGTCGATGTCCGGCGCGCGGGCGGGGCTTCACCCGTGAGACGGACGCTCGACCGGCGGGGGCTCTCCCGGCAGGCGGAGGGTGCGATGGACCATCTGGTGCAGGTGCCTGCGGAAGTGCCACAGCGCTCCGGGATGGTCGTGGCCGTAACGCCGGCCCGACCGGTCGTACACGCCGCTCTGCACGAAGCTGTGGACGCACCAGATGACCGAGCTGATCATGTAGTCCACGTCCACGTCCGGGGCGGTCACCAGGGGAGCGACGCTGTCGCTCACGAACTGCGCCGCCGGCGCGGCGTACATCGACTCCAACTCGGGGACGTCGCTGGCGTCGGAGAGCCATCTGAAGGTGTAGAGCGCCGGATACTCCGGCTGCCGGCAGCAGAAGTCGATGTATCGGTCGAGGAGCGCGTGCAGGGCGGCGATCCTGCGTTCGGGCGGTGCGCTGACGAGGTCCTTGACGCCCTTCTCCAGGACGGCGTTGTGGTAGCGGTTCATGCGATCCATGACCGCGAGGTAGAGCGTCCGCTTGTCACCGAACTGCCGCCTGATCATGGTCACGTCGACGCCCGAGGCATCGGCGATCTGCCGCATGTCCGTACCGTCGTAGCCCAGCCCGGCGAACAGGCGGGTCGCCACCCGGATGATGAGGTCGGACAGGCCCCCGTCGCCCGTACCCGTCATGCGGTAGTCGGTTCCCGCACGGCCCTCCGCTAATCACGCGCAGGCCTTCGTGAGAACGGGAACCCGCCTTACTTCCTGCGGCGTCCGGGACTGTTCCGGACGCTCACGCACCTTGTGGGAGCCCACGCGGACGGCGATCTTCGTTGTGCTTCGCTCAGACGCTCCTCCCGAGACGCCTACGGAGGTCCTTTCGTGCATCGATCACCCGGCTGGGAACCGCCGTCCGCCCTCTCAGGCCTGGGGAGGACGGGATGAGCCTCCGGTTCCGGTTGCTGGGCCCGATCGAGGTCAGGAGAGACGACAGGCCGGTCCCGCTCGGGTCGCCCAAGCAGCGTGCCCTGCTGACCGCGCTGCTGCTCGAACCCAACCGGGTCGTGTCGATCGACCGGCTGGTCATGGCCATGTGGGACGAGGAGCCGCCCCGCTCCGCCGTCGCCAACGTCCGCACCTACGTCAACCGGCTGCGATCCGCGCTGGGAGACGGCGACCGGCTGACGGCCCGGCCGCCGGGCTACGTCCTCGCCGTGCGGGCCGGCGAGCTCGACGTGACCGAGTTCGCCGACGCCCTGCGCCAGGGCAGGCAGGCGCTGTCCGCCGGGCGGCCGGAGGCGGCGCTGCGGCACCTGTCGGCGGCCCTCACGTGCTGGCGGGGCGCACCGGCCGAGGACGTGCCCAGGACGGCGGCGCTCGGCCCGCGCCTGGACGCGCTCGCCGAGCAGCGCTGCCTGGCCCTGGAGGCGCGGGCCGAGGCCCGCCTCAGGCTGGGCGAGCACGCCGACGCGGTGCCGGAGCTCCGTGAGATGGTGGCCGCCCACCCCACCAGGGAGCGGCTGTGGGGCATCCTCATGCTCGCGTTGTACCGCAGCGGAGACTCGGCGGCGGCGTTGTCCGCCTATGGGCGGGCGCGCACGTTCCTGGCGGAGGAGCTGGGCGTCGAGCCCGGGCCGGAGCTGGCCGGGCTGCACCGGAGCATACTCAACCGGGACGCCGCGCTCTTGGCGGTCCCCGTGACTCCCGCCCGCGATCGGTCCCACCCGTCGCCCGCGCCCAAGGCGGCGCCGGCCGCGGGTCCGGGATGTCTCGTGGGCCGGGACCCGGAGCTGAAGGAGCTCGTGGCCGCGATCGCCGCCTCTCCCCCACGGCCCGTCGGCGTACACGGTCCTGCGGGAGTGGGGAAGTCGGCCCTGGCCCTGCGTGCCGTCCGGGCGGCGGCGCCGGATTTTCCCGGCGGTGTGCTCCATGTCGACCTGCGGTCCCTTCCCAGGCCCGGCGCGTACGAGACGCTGGCGCGGCTGCTGAGCCTGCTGGGGCTGCCGGGCGACCGGATCGCCCCGGACCTCGACGACGCGGTGCTGCAGTTCAGGACCGCCACGGAGGCCAAGCGTGTGCTGGTCCTCGTCGACAACGCGACCGGCGAAGGGCAACTGCGCCCACTGATCGGTGCCGGTCCCGGCTGCCAGTTCGTGGTCACCAGCAGGGCGGTGCTCGCGGCGCTCGACGATGTCGTCCACCTGCCGCTCGCTCCCCTCACCGATGACGCGGCGTACGAGCTGCTGTCCGGGCTCTGCGGGCGGAAGCGGGTCGACCCCGAGCAGGTGCGGAGAGTGGCCCGGCTCTGCGACAACCTGCCGCTCGCGCTGCGGATCGCGGGCAAGCGACTGGCCGTGCGGCGGGAGTGGACGCTGGCGGCGTTCGCCGACATGCTGGCCGACGAGGAGCACCGGCTCGACCTGCTGACCTGCGGTGACCTTTCCGTGCGGGGCGCCCTCGACCTCGACTACCAGGCCCTGCGGCAGCGTGAGGGGACGGCGGACGGCTGCGCGCTCGCCCTGTTCCACCGGCTCGGCGAGAGAGGCGTGGCCGACTGCCGGTCGGCGATCGCGGCGGAGCTCCTCGGGTGCGACCGGCGTACGGCGTGGGCGGCGCTCGGCAGGCTGGCCGATCTCCGCCTGATGAAGCCGATAGCCCCCGACCACTACCGGATGAACGATCTCACCCGCCTGTACGCCAGGGAAATCGCCTCTGCCTCGGAAAAACCCTCGGTCTCGGAAAAACGAGGAATCCGGTGAAAGAGAAAATGCGAGGGCGGAGCGCCCCCAGTGCGATGGGCGCTGTGCGATGGGCGCTGTGCGATGGGGCGCTCCGCCGTGCTCGTCTAGCAGAGGTACTCATACCCGGTGCAGTAGCGGCCGCCGGGAATCTCCGACCCGGTGCAGCAGTAGCGGCGGACGCAGGTTGAGCCCTCGTACCAGCAGTTGATCGCCTGCGCGCGGGTGGCCGGGACCAGCCGGGCGACCATCCGGTCCGCCAGCCGCTGAATCGTCCGCGTCATTTGGTTCCTCCTATGCGGGACTCCTTTACATTCGTCGACATTAGGAGCGGATTCGATGACGGACATACCATTCCGATACACGAGCTCCTGTATCGCGTTCACCTGGTTCACGCGTTCAGCCGCCGGAGAACGACGCCCGTGATCCTGCTTTCGGGAAGCAGGCCCCACTGACGGGAGTCGGTGCTCCGCGACGGGTTGTCCCCGAGGACGAGCAGCCGCCCCGGCGGCACGCGGGCCTCCCCCAGCGCCTCGAAATCCGGAGGCATCGGGTCCCCGGCAACGGCCGCGGCCCGCTTGATCACCAGGTTCGTGCCGCCGTCGAGCGTGAAACCCTCCCCGGGGCCCACGCGGGCGATGACGACGATGTCCCCGCGCCGGACGCGCCGGCCGGGGCCGCCGGGGCGCAGCCTCCGTACGAGGACCCGGTCGCCGGGGCACAGGCCGGGCTTCATGCTCTCCCCGTGCACCTCCACGACACGGAGGGTCCGCCGGACCGCCGTCACGGCGGCGGCCGGGAGCGCCGTCGCGAGCAGGACGAGCAGGACCGGCGTCATCGTGCCCCCGAGAGCCGGTCGTGCGCGGTGCCCGCGTCCCGGTCCTCCCGCTGCCGGTATCCCTCCGCCTGCAGGGTGAACAGGTGGGCGTAGATCCCGCCACGCGTCAGCAGCCCGGCGTGCGTGCCCTGCTCGGCGACCTGTCCGCCGTCGAGGACCACGATGTGGTCCGCGTCGCGCACGGCGCCGAGCCGATGGCTGACCAGCACGCTCGTGCGCCCGCGGCGGTGCTCCCGCAGGCCCTGGTGGATCTCGTGCTCCGCCTCGGCGTCGAGTCCCGAGCTGGGCTCGTCCAGGATCAGCAGGTCCCGCTCACCCCGGAGGTAGGCGCGGGCGAGGGCGAGCCGCTGCCACTGCCCGCCCGACAGGTGGACGCCCGTCACGCCGCCGTCGTCTTCCGCGCCGCCGTCTTCGGGGGGATCGGCGAAGACCCGCGACAGCATGGTGTCGTACCCCCGGGGCAGGCCGCTCACGGCGCCGTGCGCGCCCGCCCGCCGCGCGGCCGCCTCGATCCTCCCCCGGTCGTCCAGCGCGGCGAGATCGCCGAGGCCGATGTTCTCGGCCGCGGTCATGTCGTACTCCATGTAGTCCTGGAACACCGCCCCGATCCGGGCGCGAAGCTCTACCGGGTCCATCTCCCGGAGATCGACCCCGTCCCAGAGGATCGAGCCGCGTCCGGGATCGTACATCCGGCACAGGAGCTTGACCACGGTGCTCTTGCCCGCGCCGTTCCTCCCGACGAGCGCCACCGCCGTGCCGTACGGGATGGTCAGGCTCACGCCGCGCAGGGCCCAGGGGTGGCCGGGCGAGTAGCGGAACCACACGTCCTGCAGCTCGATCCCCCGGCGCAGCGGGCCGGCCCGCCGGGGCCGGGCCGGGACCGGAAGGTCCGGCTCGGCGTCCAGGACGGCGAGGTAGTGGCCGAACAGCAGCACCTGCTGGTGCGCGGTGACGAGTTCGACGACGAGCCCGCTCACCGCCGCCTGGACTCCGGCGACGGCCGCGACGAACAGCGCCACGTCGCCGACCCCGCCCGTGCCGTTCGCGGCGGAGACGATAACCCACAGCAGGCCGCCCCCGGCCGCCAGCGCCGCCGTGGTCCCGGTCACTGCCTGGACGCCGAGCTCGCGCCGGTCGGTACGGCTCCGCTCGGCGTTCGCGGCCCGCCGCTGGGCGTTCATCAGCCCGCGCAGGTGCGCCCCGATGCCGAAGAGCCTCAGCTCCTTGGCCGCCCGGACGTTGACGAGCAGCTCACCGAAGAAGAACTCGCGGCGCTCGACCGGGCCGATGCCCCACAGCATCGCGGCACGCCGCCGGGACAGCCAGAGCTCCGCGGCCAGAGACGGCGCCGCCGCGCCGACCACGAGGACGGCCATCCACGGATTTATCGTCACAAGGGAGACGAGGAACCCGGCACCGGTCATCACCGTCCTGGCGCCGCCCAGCGCGGCGGAGACCACCATGCCCGGGGTCGCCCCGCCGTACTGTTGCGCCATCCGGATCCGGTCGAGGAACGCGGGGTCCTCGAACCTGGCGAGGCCGACGAACCGCTCGGTGGCCTGGAAGAGGCGGTCCTGGGCGACGAGACCGACCCTGCGCCCGCTCTCGTCCCTGACGTACTGGACGACCTGCGGTCCGAGCGCCGTCAGCACCCCGCACCCGGCGATCGCGGCGCCCAGAGCCGTGGTCACGCCGACCTCGGGCCGGCCGCCGGCGATCTCGTCGAGCACCAGCTTGGTGCACCAGGCCATCGTCACCGGCAGGGCGGCCATGAGCATGCTGAGGGCGGCGAAGGCGGTGGTCAGCCCCCTGCTCGCCCGCCAGGCCATGCCGAGGGCGGTGACCACCGCCCGCGCTCCGGCATGACCCCGCACCTGTGCCGTCACGCGTGCGCGGGAATCTTGCCGAGGTCCTCGAGAGTGGTCCCGCTGGCGACGACCCTCCCGTGCTCGTCGACCAGGGCGAGGGACGGGAAGCCCTTCACCTGCAACGCCCCCGTCAGGCCGGTGCCGTACTCCTCGATCAGCACCAGGGCGACCGGCTCCAGCGTCCGCCGCTGGTCCGCCACCTCCTCCTCCGTACCGACGAGCACGGCGAGCACGTTGCCGCGTCCTCCGGGGTAGGTCCGCGCGCGCTCGGCGAACTGCGGCAGGCGGTCGTGGCAGGCGGAGCAGTCGGGCGAGAAGACGCCGACGAGGACCGGCTCGGTCAGCGTTCCGTCGGAGACGTGGACGCCGTCGGTGCTCACAGCGGAGAAGCCGCCGATCGTCGCACCGGGCGGGAGCACGATCGGCGGGGACGCCACCGGTCGCGCCGACAGCATCGCCTGGTGCTCCCGCAACCGCCGGATCACCCCGACCGTCAGCACCAGGTCGATCAGGCACAGGACGCCGACGCCCAGCACGAGCGCTGTCAGGAACGGCATGAGGGACTACCTCCGTCAGGGTGTACTGGTGAACAGATCGGCGATCTCGCCGGTCGCCGACAGCAGGGCTGCCATGGCTCCGGCCGCGAGCGCGACCGCGGCGAGCCCGGCCGGATCGAGGTCCGCGAGGACGGCTCCGCTCCCGGCCACGACCGCCTCGGTCGCGGCCAGGACCGCTCCGGCCGCGGCCGCGACGACGAGCACGGCGTTGCGCGCGAGATGACCGGGGCCGACCGGAACGGCGGAGGCGCCGAAGCAGCGGCAGGGAACCCGCCGGCCGCGCCGCAGCGCGGCGACGATGGCCACGGTGAAGGCCGCGAGCAGCCCCAGTGCGACGCAGAAGCCGGCGAGCACGGTGGGCCCCCAGGCCAGCAGCGGCGCGACGGCGGCCTCGGCGGCGACGACGAGCGCCGCGACAGGCCTGACCCGCCGGGCCGGCAGGCGTGTGAGGGCGCGAGTGGCCGCCGTGAACTCCTCGTACGCCGTCCGCCCACGCAACTTGCTCACGGCGGACATGAGGAAGACGATCCCCGTGAGCAGCCGGCAGAAGGCGAAGAGATAGGCCACGGGCGTCCTCATCCCCGGTCGGTCGGGCGGGTCGCCCTCCACGCTAGGAACGGCCGCAGGACGTGGGGTACACGACGGCTACACACCGCGATGTATCGGCCGCGGGGACTGCCGTACGTGTTTCCTGCCTGCTTGTTCCCGGGCCTCGGGGCTGGGCGGAGGAGACGGTGGTCAGGCCGTCCAGCCCAGGAACGCCTCACCGGCCGAGACGCCGCCCAGCCACACGCCGACGCCGAGGAACGGCACCGCCAGGCCCCAGGCGGAGCGCCGGCGTACGGCCCACACGGCCACGCCGACCAGCCCCGCCCACACCACGAGAAGGACGATGATCGCCCAGAGCGGGGCGACCAGGCCGCTCGCCAGATAGAACGGCAACGTGCACAGCTGACCGGCGAGTCCCAGCCAGCTGATCACCCGGGATACCACCGCCACCTCCGGCAGCCGAATGCCGTCACTACTCGCTCACCGTACCGGTGATGCGCGCGACGATCGACGCCGCCAGTGGGACCGGGCCGGACAATGCCCCGGCCCTGACCCGGCCGGCGGACCGGTCACCGCCCGGCCGAAGCCGATGAGCAGGGCGTAAGGCCTCAGCCCCGCGTGCTCTCGTCGCTCAGCTCGTTCAGCGGGAGCAGCGCGGCCGAGGCCTCGTCGTGATCCATCCCGGTCGCCTCAAGCAGGTCGACGGCGATGGAGCGCAGCTGCGCGATGATGACGTTCGCCGAGAAGCCCAGGTTCTTGGGCCGCTCCCGTGCGGCGACGGCGAGCAGCGCCTGCCTGGCCAGCATCGGTTCGCGCCCGGCCCCCAGTTCGAGCTGGAGCAGCAGCGCCGCCTCCGAGACTTCGCGCAGCACCTCGGCCAGCGCGACCGGCGGCGGGCTGGGCTCCCCCATCGCCGCGAGCGTGCGGCGGACCAGCACCCGCGCGTTGCGCAGCGCCAGGTCCACCGGCACGGCGGCGGTCTGATATCCGGCCAGCCTGGCCCGGTGATGCCAGCGCAGCGGCGAGATCCTGATGATCTCCTTGCTGTTCTCCAGCGCCGCCGCGAACTCCTCGACCGCGGTCTGGGTCCTGCGTCCGCACTCCAGTGCCTCTGCGGCCAGGTCCGCATCGCCCTTCTCGATCGCCTCCGCCGCCTGTTCCAGCACTGTGGAGAAGGCGTCCAGCACGCCGGACAGATGTTTGCCCGCGATGGTGAGGGGGCTGGCGGGCAGCAGGGCGACCGCGACGATGCCGACGATGCCGCCGGTGAGCGCGTCGGCCATCCGGTCCAGCCCGCCGACGTCCGCGCCCGGCACCAGCATGGCGACCAGCACCGCTGACGATCCGACCTGCGACACGAACAGCTCGCTGCTGTTCAACAGCCACGCGACGGTCATCGCCAGCGCGATCACGAGCGCCAGCTGCCAGGGGCCCGAGCCGATCCAGGACACCAGCAGGTCGCCGACGCCCACACCCAGGCTGACGCCGACCACCAGCTCGGCCAGCCTGCGCAGCCGCTGGCCGAGCCCTATGCCCACGCAGATCATCACAGAGATGGGCGCGAAGAGAGGGTGCGCGTGGCCGAGCAGATGCACGGCGACGAGCCAGGCCAGCGCGGCGCCCACGGCGCACTGCGCGATGGAGGGCCCGATCAGATTGAACGTGCCCAGCCGTTTCCTCACCTGATCACCGAGCCACGTTCGCACTCCTCCCACGATGGCGGATCTTTATGACATTGGGATCACATTTGCCCCAGATTCTTCTGATTCGGCCCGTTCGGCGGAGATCAAAATGCCCCCGGCCTCCTGCCCGCCGAGCACCGGCGCAACAGTGATCACCACCGAGAAGCAGAGAACCCCGCCTGCCCATCATGGGAGGCGGGGTTCTCGCTGCTCAGCGGTTAGTCGCGGAGTCGGCGGGCCGGAGACCCGCTCGGGTACGGGATGGGATCACCCGGTTTTCGCCGGGCTTGCCGGCATCTGCGAGCCGATCAGGAGGAGTGCCGGCCGACGACAAGGCGGCCGGGCCGATAGCGGACGAAGGCGGCCCCGCCGAGGTTCAGCGACAGAGCGGAGCGCTGCAGGGCGGCGGGTTCGGCGACGTCGCCCCAGCGGCCGGTCGTGACCCGCCTGTCGATCGCCCGCACACCCGCGACGATCTCCGCGGTGGTGAAGGCGCAGTGGCCCTGGCGCGCGACGTACGCCTGCCGGAGCAGCCGGTCGTCGCCGGCCGCCCGGACCCGTTCGGCGAACGCCGCCTCCTGCTGCACCGGGACGAGTTCGTCGGCGATGGTGTGCAGGTTGAGCAGCGGCACCGCGAGGCTCTGACCGGCGGTGGAGGACGCCTGCAGCCTGCGCCGCGCCCCCGGGTCGGCGCGCAGGTTGGCACCACGGGTCAGGGTGGTCAGGTCGGCGCGCAGGTCGAGGCCGGCCTTGCGATACAGCGCCCGCACCTGGCCGGCGTGCTCGGAGTCGCGCAGCAGTGCCGCGTAGTCGAGCCCGGCGTTCCAGGACGTGTTGCCCCCAGCGGACTGCTCGATGGACCAGCGGCCGTGCTCGATGAACCCCAGCACCCCTTGGGAGAGCCAGGCGAACTGCTGGGCCTCCTGCCCCTCGGGATCGTTGGCCGCCGGCGGGTCCTGGCCGGGTGCCCAGTCGCTCTGGTTGAGATAGGCGGCGGCGAGCGCGATCCTGGCCCGTCCCTGCGGGGTGGCCTGCGCGGCGATCACGGCGTCGGTCAGCCGCTGCGCCGTCGCGGCGGCGTCCGCGGCGTCGGCGAACCCGGTGAGCCGCACGTCCTGGCCGGGCATCAGCAGCGAGGCGATCGTGTACTCGGCGTCGTACTGGTAGTCGTCCAGGTCGACGCCCCCCGCGACGAGGCTGCACAGCCCGAGGGCCCCGTCGACGCGGCCGGCTCCGTCGCGGGCGATCTGGGCGTTGACCAGGCCGCCCATGGACAGCCCGACCGACAGGGTGCGGGACGGCCGGCCGACCGTACGGGCGAAGGCGTCGAGGGTGGCGAACTGGTCGCGTTCGGCGCTGTTCAGCGCCCACCACGAGCCCTGCGGGTCGAACGAGGAACCGGCGAGCGCGTAACCCTCCGAGAGAAGGGCCGTACGGGCCTCGTCGGAAGGTGCGTTCTGCGCGACGGCCGGACCATAGCCGTGGCTGAACAGCAGGAGCGTGCCGTTCCAGTCGGCGGGCACGTCGGCGATCCAGGTGGCGCCGTCGGCGAGGGTGCCGGACAGGTGCGAGGGGATGGTGGCGGCCGCAGCGGTGGTGCCGGTCCGAGTGTCCGTCGCGGCCCCGGCGGTTCCGGTCAGGGTGGCCGCAGCGAGGGCGAGAGAGCCGACCACGGCGACGGGGATGCGAAGGAGGCGTCGAGGCACGAAAGAGCTCCGTTCCCGGGAAGGAGAGTGTCCTGTGAACGCGGAACCCCCCGAAACTAGGGCAGTATTTTGACTACCGTCAAGAGCATGCCGAATGTCCGTTGCCCCGAGGAGAACGGCCGGCGACCCCGCATCAGGCCCCTCACGTACAGCGACGGAACAAGATCGCACACAGGTCCGAAAGCAGACATGACAAACCCCGCCTGCCCAGTACGGCAGACGGGGTTTTCGCATGTCAGGGGTTACTTGAGGAGCTGGCGGGCCATGACCATGCGCTGGATCTGGTTGGTGCCCTCGTAGATCTGGGTGATCTTGGCGTCGCGCATCATGCGCTCGACCGGGAACTCGCGCGTGTAGCCGTACCCGCCGAGGAGCTGGACGGCGTCGACGGTGATCTCCATGGCGGCGTCGGAGGCGGCGCACTTGGCGGCGCTGGAGAAGAACGTCAGGTCCTTGACCGGGGTGCCGTTCATGGCCAGCTCCGACTTGGCCGCGGCGGCGTAGGTGAGCTGCCGGGCCGCCTCCAGCTTCATGGCCATGTCGGCGAGCATGAACTGCAGGCCCTGGAAGTCGGCGATCGGCTTGCCGAACTGCTTGCGCTCCTTGACATATCCGATCGCGTAGTCGAGCGCGCCCTGGGCGATGCCGAGCGCCTGCGCGGCGATCGTGACGCGGGTGTGGTCGAGCGTGGCCAGCGCGGTCTTGAACCCCGTCCCCGGCTCGCCGACCATCCGCGAGGCCGGGATGCGGACGTCCTCCAGGATGACCTGGCGGGTGGGCGAGCCCTTGATGCCCAGCTTCTTCTCCTTGGCACCGAACGACACGCCCTCGTCGTCCTTCTCCACCACGAACGCCGAGATGCCCCGGGCGCCGGCCGAGGGGTCGGTCACGGCCATGACCGTGTAGTACTCCGACACGCCCGCGTTGGTGATCCACATCTTGGTGCCGTTGAGCACGTAGTGGTCGCCGTCACGCTCGGCCCTGGTCTTCATCGAGGCGGCGTCCGAGCCCGCCTCCGGCTCGCTCAGGGCGTAGGAGAACATGGCCTCCCCGCGCGCGACCGGCGTCAGGTAGCGCTGCTTGAGCTCCTCGGACGCCGACAGCAGCAGGGGGACGGTGCCCAGCTTGTTGACGGCGGGTATGAGAGAGGACGAGGCGCACGCGCGGGCGACCTCCTCGATCACGATCACGGTCGCGAGCGCGTCCGCACCCGCCCCGCCGTACGCCTCGGGGATGTGGACGGCCTGCAGGTCGGCCGCGACGAGGTCCTTGTAGACCTCCCAGGGGAACTCCTCGTTCTCGTCGGCCGCCGCGGCACGCGGGGCGATCTTCTCGTCGGCGAGGGCCCGGACCGTCTCGCGGAGCATGTCGTGCTCCTCAGCGGGCGCGTAGAGAGGGAAGCTCATAGCGCGATACTAGGACGTCCGACTAGAAAGTTACCAGTCAGTACGGCAGCGTCCTTGACAGAACTCCCTGACTGGGAGGGAGAACCGGGCCGCCTGGCGTCGACCGGGCGGGCCGAGAGCCGTACCGTGGGGCCAAGGCGCCGGTTTGCCCAGGTGGCTCACAGGGCAGTTGAGTGGGCCGGTACCATGCCAGATCACAAAGAGTCGGTAAGAGGGGAGCATGCCGTGCCGTACCGCCTCACTGTGCTGGGGACCGGATACCTGGGTGCTACGCACGCGGCGTGCATGGCCGAACTGGGCTTCGAAGTGCTCGGTCTGGATGTGGACCAGAGCAAGGTCGAACGGCTGCAGCGCGGTGAGCTGCCGATCCACGAACCCGGCCTTGAGGAGCTCCTCCGCCGCA
The DNA here is from genome assembly GCF_012999525.1 of Microbispora sp. H10836. NCBI lineage: Bacteria > Bacillati > Actinomycetota > Actinomycetes > Streptosporangiales > Streptosporangiaceae > Microbispora > Microbispora sp. H10836. Next base: position 91,835 of record NZ_JABBWU010000020.1, on the reverse strand, counting down.
ACCTCGACTCGGGCAGGCTGCGCTTCACCACCTCGTACGAGGAGGCGGCGCGGTTCGGCGACGTCCACTTCATCTGCGTGGGCACTCCCCAGAAGAAGGGCGGGTACGCCGCCGACGTCTCCTACCTCGACGCGGTCGTCGAGTCGCTGGCCCCCTACCTCGACCGCGAGTGCCTGGTCGTGGGCAAGTCCACGGTGCCGGTCGGCACCGCCGAGCGCCTCGCGGACAAGCTCGTACGGCTCTCGCCCGCCGGCATGCAGGTCGAGCTGGCCTGGAACCCCGAGTTCCTGCGTGAGGGCTTCGCGGTGCAGGACACGCTCCGCCCCGACCGGATCGTCCTCGGGGTCGCCTCCGAGCGGGCTGAGAAAGTGCTGCGGGACGTCTACGCGCCCCTGGGCGAGGTCCCGATCGTGGTGACCGACTTCCCCACGGCCGAGCTGGTGAAGTCGGCCGCCAACGCGTTCCTGGCCACGAAGATCTCGTTCATCAACGCCATGGCCGAGGTCTGCGAGGCCGCCGGCGGCGACGTCACGCAGCTGGCGCAGGCGCTGTCGTACGACGAGCGGATCGGTGGCAGATACCTCAACCCCGGCCTCGGCTTCGGCGGCGGCTGCCTGCCGAAGGACATCAGGGCGTTCACGGCCAGGGCCGACGAGCTGGGCGCCGCGCAGGCGCTCGCCTTCCTCCGCGAGGTCGACGAGATCAACATGCGGCGCCGCAGCCGGACGGTCGACCTCACCCGCGACGTCCTGGGCGGGGCGTTCGACGGCCGCAGGGTCGCGGTGCTGGGAGCGGCGTTCAAACCCAACTCCGACGACATCCGCGACTCCCCGGCGCTCGACGTGGCCGTGAAGATCGCCGAGCAGGGCGGGCAGGTCACGGTCTACGACCCGGTCGCCCTGCCGAACGCGCGGGCGGCCCATCCCCACCTCGGGTACACCGAATCGGCCATGGAGGCCGCCCGGGGGGCCGAGGTCGTGCTGCTGCTCACCGAGTGGCCGGAGTTCGTCGCCCTCGACCCCGAGGAGCTGGGAGCGGCCGTCGCGGCGCGCGTCGTCATCGACGGCCGCAACGCGCTCGACTCGGAGACCTGGCGGGACGCCGGCTGGGACTACCACGCCCTCGGCCGCCCCTGATCCCCCCGCGTTCCGTCAGGAGCCGTTCCCGCAGGTCACCTCGCGACGGGTCGCTGACCGCGCCTGGCCCGGTCTACTGGCCGAGCTGGGCCGCCTCGGCGCGCAGCCGCTCGCCCTTGGCGTGCGCCTGGTCCCGGAGGGCGGCCTGGAACTCCTCCATCCGCCGCCGCAGCCCCTCGTCCGACGCCGCCAGGATCCGTACGGCGAGCAGTCCCGCGTTGCGGGCTCCGCCTACGGCGACGGTCGCCACGGGCACCCCGGCCGGCATCTGGACGATCGACAGCAGCGAGTCCATGCCGTCCAGATATTTGAGCGGCACCGGGACTCCGATCACGGGCAGCGGGGTGACCGAGGCCAGCATGCCCGGCAGGTGCGCGGCGCCGCCCGCACCCGCGATGATCACCTTCAGCCCGCGACCGGCGGCGCGGGAGCCGTACTCGATCATCTCCGCGGGCATGCGGTGCGCCGACACCACGTCGGCCTCGAAGGACACGCCGAACTCCGCGACCGCCTCGGCGGCCTGACGCATCACCGGCCAGTCCGAGTCGCTCCCCATGACGATCCCGACGTCAGGCATCGGCGGGTCCTTTCAGGCAGGTGACGGCGTGGCGAGCGCGGGCCCGCACCTCGTCCAGGTCGGTCCCGAGGGCGGTGACGTGCCCGATCTTGCGGCCGGGCCGGACGTCCTTGCCGTAGAAGTGGATCTTGATGCCCGGGTCGTTGGCCATCACGTGCTCGTACCGGGAGTACACGTCGGGGTCGGCTCCGCCGAGCAGGTTGGCCATGACGACGACCGGCGCGGTCATCGACGGCGACCCGAGCGGCAGGTCGAGCACGGCCCGCAGGTGCTGCTCGAACTGCGAGGTGCGGGCGCCCTCGATCGTCCAGTGGCCGCTGTTGTGCGGGCGCATGGCCAGCTCGTTTACGATGAGCCCGGTTTTCGTGACGAACATCTCGACCGCGAGCAGCCCGGTCACGCCGAGGTCGCGGGCGATCGTGAGCGCGACGCGCTGGGCGTCGGCCGCCTCCTCCTCGCTCATGTCCGGCGCGGGCGCGATGACCTCGACGCAGATGCCGTCCTCTTGGACCGTCTCGACCACGGGATAGCTGACGCCCTGACCGTGCGGGGACCGGGCGACCAGCACGGCGACCTCCCGCTCGAACGGGACGAACGCCTCGGCCAGCATCTCGACACCGGTGGCGAGCGCCTCGCGCGCCTCCTCGGGCGAGGCGCAGACCCACACGCCTCGGCCGTCGTAGCCGCCGCGTACGGCCTTCAGCACCACCGGCCAGCCGTGCTCCCCGGCGAACGCCTCGACGCCGGCCACGTCGCTCACCCGGGCCCAGGCCGGGCAGGGCGCGCCGATCGCGGTGAGCCGCTCCCGCATGACCGCCTTGTCCTGCGCGTGGACCAGGGCGTCGGCCCCGGGGTGCACGGCGAGCCCGTCGGCGGCCAGAGCCCGGATGTGCTCGGTCGGCACGTGCTCGTGGTCGAAGGTGACGGCGTCGCACCCCTTGGCGAACTCCCGGAGGTCGGCCAGGTCGCGGTAGTCGCCGAGCCGGGTGTCCACGATCACCTTGGCGGCGCTCTCGTCACGGGTGTTCGCGAGCACGCGCAGGTCGACGCCGAGCGCGATGGCCGCCTGCTGCGTCATCCTCGCGAGCTGGCCCGCGCCGACCATGCCCACCACGGGCGCGGTCACGGGCTTCGAAGGGGGAACGTTCGGGCTGTTCACGACACGTCAGCCTACCTATTGCGCGCGAAGAACCGTCAGCCGGAGCCCTCGGCGAGATCGGCGAGGACCCGCCGCATGCCGACCGTCGTCATCGTGTTGTCCTTCGCCACCTTGGTGGCCAGCACGAGGATCTCACTGCCGGTGACGGACTTGGGCGTGCCGCCCGTGAAGGCGCGTACGTCCGCGGCGCGATAGCGGGGGTGCGCCAGGGAGGAACGGCCGGAGCCGGGCTTCTGGGCGAAGACGACGCGCAGCGCGTGGAACACCAGCGACCCGCCGCCGGGCAGCGCGAGCGCGCGGGCCGGTCCCTCGATGCGCACGTCCGTGGACAGGTGATCGGGGCGAACCCTGCCGGGGGCGCCGACCAGTTCCGTGAGAAGGCCGCGCATGGGGTCGCCGGAGGCGAAGCGCACCCCGCTGACCCCCTTTCCGTTCACCCCCGCGGGATCGGTCAGGAAGGCCACGTGCCGGGTGGGCGCGAGCCGCGCGCCGACGGCCGCGTCCGGGTCGGCCGAGGCGTCGGTCACCTCGCCCTCCACGCCGCCCTCCACTTCGGGCGCCTTCCCCACGACCGGGATCGGTCCGGCGTCGAGCCGCCATCGGCCGTCCGCCCGGACGAAGATCAGGTAGACAGGTTTGGGCTTTTTGGCGAGTACGGCGAACCAGGCGCCGCCCTCGCCGTCCTGCCGGGCGGGCAGCAGGAACTCCGGATCCCGGTAGGCGGGCAGACCGGGCACGGCGAGGCCCTCGCGCGCGGCCGCGCAGACGCGGCCGCCGATGGTGCTCTCCACGCCGGTCGTCAGGTGCTCGATCTTGGCGCAGTCCTGGTCCCGCAAGGCGCCGGCGAGATCGCCGAGGCCGTCGAAGGCCGCCTGCGCCTCGGCCATGGTGATCTCGACGGTCGCCGGGGACGTGTCACCGGGGCCGGCCGGGGTCTCGCGCACGCCCTCGGTCCCACACCCCGCGAGCAGGACGAGGCCGAGACCGAGGGTCGTGATTTTCCGCAACACGATGAAAGGCCACCCCTCCAGACCGCGCGCGCCCCCGAGCGAAGTGATCCTGATTGGGCGAGAGCGTAGTGCGAAGACCGCCCGGTCATCCCAGATAGCAGGATTTTTCTTGAAATGTTCTTTGGTGACCTGGGGCGAAGCGGGCCAAGGTTGCGGCAAGACCCCGATTTGTGCCTCCTACCGGTAGCCTGAGAAGACCTCGCCGCCGACCGTGGCCGCCGAACAGGAAGGACCGTGCGGGACGTGCAGTTTCTTCGAAGCGCCTACGAGCGGTTCGCCGCGCTCATCCACGAGTTGATCAAGTTCGGCCTGGTGGGCGCGATCGCGTTCGTCATCGACTTCGGCGGCACCAACCTGCTGCGGTTCGGCGTCGGCCTGGGTCCGCTGTCTTCGAAGGTCTTCGCCACGATCGTCGCCGCCTCGTTCGCGTACATGGGCAACCGCTTCTGGACCTACCGCCATCGGGAGCAGAGCGGCCTGGCGCGCGAGTACGTGCTGTTCTTCGTGCTGAACGGCATCGGACTGCTGCCCCCGCTGCTCACCATCGGCTTCGTGACGTACTCGCTGGGCCTGCACGACGCGCTGAGCTACAACATCGCCCAGTTCGTCGGCATCGGGTTGGGCACGTTGTTCCGCTTCTGGTCCTACAAGAAGTGGGTGTTCCTGGCGGCCCCTCAACTGGCCGAGGAAAGCGTGGAGGGGGCCGGCGTACGGCCCCACCCCGAGGTGAAGGCCCAGGTCGACCCCCTCGCCACCCGCTGAAATCCCGTCACGCGGGACCGCTCACCACTCGGTGACGGTCGTTGTCGCGGGTGTGCCGTAAGAAGATGGCGAAGGTCGCCGGGCGGCGCTTGACGAGCTCCAGCCGCCCGCCGTCGGCCGCGACCAGCGCGCGGGCGAGGGTGAGCCCCAGGCCCGTGCCGCCTCCTCCGCTCACGCTCCGCTCGAACACCCGGTGGCCGAGGGCCTCCGGGATGCCCGGGCCCTCGTCGGCCACCTCGATCACCACAGACCTGCCCGTACTCGATGTGTTGATCGTCAGCACGCCGTCGCCGTGCTTGAGGGAGTTCTCCAGCAGGGTGGACAGCACCTGGCTGAGCCCGCCGGTCGTGCCGAGGGCGCGCAGGCCGCGGTCGCCCGCGAGCACCAGCGACCTGTGGGCCCGGCGGAACGCGGGCTCCCACTCGACGATCTGCTGCCCCACCACGTCGTCCACGTCGATCGGCTCCGCCTGGGCGTGCCGCTGCCTGCGGGCGGCGGCCAGCAGCTCGTCGATCACCGCGGTCAGCCGCTCGACCTGCACCACCGCCGCCTCGCCCTCCTCGCGGACCACCTCGGGCTGGTCGGCCGCCGCGACGATCTCCTCCAGGCGCATGCTCAGCCCGGTCAGCGGCGTACGCAGCTGATGGGAGGCGTCGGTCGCGAACTCGCGCTCCCGCGCGAGCAGGTCGGAGATCCGCAGCGCGCTCCGGTCCAGCACCTCGGCCACGAGATCCAGCTCCGGGATGCCGTAGCGGTGCCTGCTCGGCCTGGCGTCGCCCGAGCCCAGCCGCTCCGCGATCCTGGTGAGATCTTGGAGCGGCAGGCTCAGGCGACGCGAGGTGACGGTGGCCAGCCCGATCGCGGCCCCGAGGGCCACGACGGCGAGCGCCATGATGAGCACCAGCCGCGCCTGGGTGTCCTGTTGGATCTGGGCCGCGTCACGGCTGACGCGTACGTATCCGTTCTCGGAACGCGCCTCCTCGGTCAGGTCGCGGCCCGCCAGAGGAGGCGCACCCACGACGATCGGCGGGTTCCCGCGGACGAACACCTGGAGGTACCGGTCCGGGTAGTTCCGCGCGAGCTGGTCGGGACTGATCTCCTGCCGCTGGCTGACGGAGTACTCCACTCCGAGCAGCAGCCGGTTCGCGTCCGTCCTGAGCTCCTGGGCGACCTCGTCGTTGATCAAGCGCACGACGACCACGCCCAGGGGCACGCCTAACAGCAGTACCGCGATGACCGCGACGAGCAGCATGGAGGAAAGCAGGCGCCGGCGCACGTGCTAGCCCCTCCCCCGCAACCGCCCCACGGCGGCTACTCGCGCTCGAAACGGAAGCCGACCCCTCGGACTGTCGTTATGTATCGCGGCTTGGCCGCGTCGTCGCCGAGCTTGCGGCGCAGCCACGAGATGTGCATGTCGAGTGTCTTCGTCGACCCCCACCAGTTCGTGTCCCACACCTCGCGCATGATCTGCTCGCGGGTGACGACCTTGCCGGCGTCCCGTACGAGCACGCGCAGCAAATCGAACTCCTTGGTGGTCAGGTGCAGTTCCTTGTCTCCCATCCAGGCCCGGCGCGAGTCGGCGTCGATGCGGACGCCTTGCACCACCGGGGTCTCCGATGTTCCGCGCCGGAGCAGGGCCCGCACGCGGGCGAGCAACTCCGCCAGGCGGAACGGCTTGGTCACGTAGTCGTCGGCCCCGGCATCGAGACCGACGACGGTGTCGACTTCGTCGACGCGCGCGGTGAGGATCAGGACCGGAGTCCCGTGCCCCTCCGCGCGAATGCGGCGCGCGACCTCCAGCCCATCCATCTCTGGAAGGCCGAGGTCGAGAACAATCAGGTCGACGCCCCCCGACAAGGCCCTCTCCAGGGCCTGCGGGCCATCCGGGCTCACCTCCACCTGATAGCCCTCCCGGCGCAGGGCACGCGCCAGCGGCTCGGATATCGAGGTGTCATCCTCGGCGAGAAGTACGCAGGTCATGGTGCGATCGTAGGACCTTGTGCGATCGTTTCCCGGCTACAGCGCGCCTTTTGACTTGTCGTTGACCCATCAATTGACCTGGGCAAACACTGATAAATCCGGGATAGTCAGCACGCAAGCGACGCGATCTTCTACCCTATTCTCAACCATTTAGAACATCGTCGCAGGAAACCGGATGAGGGTACGAAAAACGCCCGCCGAAACGATGACGACGGGCGTTGTCCATCTGAATTCCCGTGAAGCCCCGGGAACGACGGTGGTTCAGGAGGACGACGGCGGCTCCGCGTACCGCTGCAGGTACAGCTGTTCGCCCAGGCTCTCCAGAAGGCCGAGCTCGGTCTCCAGATAGTCGATGTGGTGCTCCTCGTCGGCCAGGATGTGCTCGAAGAGCGTCGCCGAGGTGACGTCTCCCCGCTCCCGCATGAGGGCGATCCCCGGCCGCAGCCGCTTGACCACGCCCAGCTCCAGCTCAAGGTCCGCTTCCAGCTGCTCCCTGACGGTCTGGCCGATGTGCAGGGTGTTGAGCTTCTGGTAGTTCGGCAGACCCTCCAGGAACAGAATCCGGTCGGTGAGTTCCTCCGCGTGCCGCATCTCGTCGATGGACTCCGCCCGCGTGAGGGCGGCGAGCTTCGTATATCCCCAGTTCTCCTGCAGCTTCGCGTGCAGGAAGTACTGGTTGATGGCGGTCAGCTCGGAGGTGAGCTGCTCGTTGAGCAGCGCGATGATCTCTTTGTCGCCCTGCATAAGCTTCCTCGATCTATGCGCTGGTTACCAGGTCCTCTGACCGTTTCAGGATCGCACAGATCTTCCGGACACAAGACGCGCAGTCCCCCCCTGCCCCCGTGGCATCCCGCACCTGGCGAGCCGTCCTCGCCCCGTCGGCGATGCAGTCGTGCACCTCGCTCTCGGTGACGGCGCGGCAGATGCAGACGTACATGGGTCGCCTCTCAGGGATCTTCAGGAAGGTTAGGCATACCTAAGATAACTCACTTTGGTAAGGCTTGCCTATGTGACCCGGAGCACAAAAAGGGCGGCGCCGCTCCACGCGGCACCGCCCCCTTCGAACCGGCCCCTTCGGGACCGGCTCCCTCGGAAACCGATCAGAGCACCACGACGGACCGCAGTACCTCCCCGCGGTGCATCTTGCCGAAGGCCTCCTCGACCTGGTCGAGGCCGATGGTCTCGGTGACGAACCCGTCGAGGTCGAGCCGACCCTGCAGGTAGAGGTCGATCAGCATGGGGAAGTCCCGGCTGGGCAGGCAGTCGCCGTACCAGGAGGACTTGAGCGCTCCGCCGCGGCCGAAGACGTCGAGCAGCGGCAGTTCGAGCTGCATCTCCGGGGTCGGCACGCCGACCAGCACGACCGTCCCGGCGAGGTCGCGGGCGTAGAAGGCCTGCTTGTACGTCTCGGGGCGGCCCACCGCCTCGATCACGACGTCCGCGCCGAACCCGCCGGTCAGGTCGCGGATCGCCTCCACCGCGTCGGTGTCCCGCGAGTTGACGGTGTGCGTGGCGCCGAAGCCGCGGGCCCAGTCGAGCTTGCGGTCGTCCACGTCGACCGCGACGATCGTCCGGGCTCCGGCGAGACGCGCACCCGCGATGGCCGCGTTGCCGACGCCGCCGCAGCCGATCACCGCGACCGTGTCGCCCCGTGTGACGCCGCCGGTGTTGATCGCGGCCCCGAGTCCGGCCATCACGCCGCAGCCGAGCAGGCCGGCGACGGCCGGCTTGGCCGCCGGGTTGACCTTCGTGCACTGCCCGGCCGCCACGAGGGTCTTCTCCAGGAAGGCCCCGATGCCGAGCGCCGGGCTGAGCGCGGTGCCGTCGGCCAGGGTCATCTTCTGCGCGGCGTTGTGGGTGCTGAAGCAGTACCACGGCCGGCCACGCAGGCAGGCGCGGCACTGCCCGCACACCGCCCGCCAGTTCAGGATCACGTAGTCGCCGGGCTCGACCTCGGTCACGCCCTCGCCGACCGCCTCGACGACACCCGCGGCCTCGTGGCCGAGCAGGAACGGGAAGTCGTCGTTGATGCCGCCCTCCCGGTAGTGGAGGTCGGTGTGGCAGACGCCGCAGGCCTGCACGTTGACGACCGCCTCGCCGGGCCCCGGGTCCGGCACGACGACCGTCTCCAGCGTCACCGCCTCTCCCTTGCCGCGCGCCACCACGCCCTGGACTTCGTACGGCATGTCCTGCACCTCAACTCTCTCGGCTGGATCTCCTCAGAACATACGGCTCCACCACGCCGAGCCCGCGCGCGGGACGGCGGCGGAGTTTGACCAGGTCGACGCCGGACGCCCCGGCGAGGCCCGCGGCCAGCTCGCTGTCGGCCAGGATCGTTCCCGGCCGCGCGATGGCCGTCAGCCGCGCCGCCAGGTTGACCGTCGTGCCGAACACGTCACCCATGGCCGGCAGCACCGGCCCGTACGCCAGCCCGACCCGCACGTCCGGCCCCTCGGCGTCCCGCTTGAGCTCGTCGAGCAGGTCGAGCGCGATGAGGGCCGCGGTCCGCGGGTCGGCGGCGGTGAAGAGCACCTCGTCGCCGAGCGTCTTGACCAGCCGCCCGTCGTGCGCCGCGATCACGTCGGAGGCCCGCGACTCGAACCCCTCGACCAGGTCGGCCAGCGCCAGCTCGTCCAGCTCGCGCGACACGCGGGTGAAGGCGACGAGGTCGGCGAACCCGACGGCGAGCCTCGGACGGGTCGGCGAGACGTCCTCGCCGGGCTCGGCCAGGGAGACCAGCCGGCTCGCGGTCGCGGCGAGCTGGGAGCGCCAGACGTGCACCAGCGTCTGCTCGAAGTCCGGCAGCAGGCGGCTGACCGTGTCCATCACCTGCCGCAGCGCGTCCTCCCCCGCCCTCGCGCCGGGCTCGATCAGCGCGTCGACCATGATCTCGGCCTGCCACTGGGCGAGGCGCGCGGTCGTACGGCCGAGGGCCCGGGCCATGCGGATCACGGTCCGCTCGTCGAGCATCTCCGCGTCGAGCAGGTCGCGGATGCGGTGCAGGGCCGCCAGGTCGGCCTCGGTGAACGCGACGGCCTCGTCGGCGAACGTGGCGAAGCCGAGGGCCCGCCAGATCCGCGCCGCCAGGTCCTGCGGGATGCCGGCCGCCTCGGCCACCTGCCGTCGCGTGTAGGCCGGCGGCGGCCCCAGGAACAACCGCCGCATGTCATCGGCGCCGGGGCGCCCCCCTGTGTCCACGTCCCCCTCCCCCGTGTCCGTCTCGTCCGGGCTCGCTTCGCCGGGCGGCCCGTGGGCCGCGCCGCGCTCAGTCCCCGTCGATGTTCCCGTCCGCGGCGTCCTCCACCAGCCGGAACAGCTCGTGCCGTACGCGCTGGATCTGGGGGATGTCCCGGTAGTCGATGTCGCCCTTCTCCGACGCCGACTCGACCCGGAGCGTGCCGCAGCCGAGAATGCGCTCAATGAGCCGCTGGTCGGAGCTCACGCTGCTGACCTTGGCCAGCGGGATGTCGTCCTCCGACTTGTTCAGCACCCCCGTGCTGATCGCGAAGCGGTGGGAGGTCAGCGTGTAGGAGGTCGTCACCCAGCGCAGGTAGGGAATGAGCGTCCACAGGACCAGCGCCACGAAGGCGACCACGGCCACCGTGCCGCGGGCGTACCCCGCGTACTCGTAGTCGCCGGGGATGAAGACGAAGGCCGCGACGGCGGCGGCGAGCACGACGAGGAGGGCGAGGAACGGCAGGATCAGCCGCTTCCAGTGCGGATGGAACGATAGAACGATCCGCTCGCCGTCGGCCAGGTATTGATCAGGGAGACCCATGGCGCAAATCGTGACACGATCGCCGGTGGATTGCATGCGTTGGGAGTGTCTGACAAATGCTGCCCGTCGCGAGCGTGGATCCAGGTGGATGCATCGCAAGGCGGAGGAGGAGGCCGGAGCGGAGCCTCCGGCCGACGACGACAACGCGGCGAGGCGCCGCCTGGGCCACGCGCAGCAGGGCCATGATTTGTCAGGCACGACCTTAGGTCAGCCCGCGGCGCCGTTCTCCCCGGACGTGTCACGGCGGACGTGGACGACGTCGCCCGCACTGAGCGCGTGGTCTCCGTCCTGACCGCGTACGAGCAGATGACCGGACGCGTCGACGCCGGTCGCGAGGCCGGTCAGCACCCGTTCGCCGGGCAGCTCGACCCTGACCTCCTGCCCCACGGTGGACGACCAGGCGAGGTAGGCGGCACGCAGGCCCGAGGCGTCCGGGTCGCCGTCGGCGGCCACCCAGTCGCGGTAGTGCGACTCGACCTCCCGCAGGATCGCGCGCAGCAGCGGGTCGCGGTCGGTGCAGGCGGCGTCCTCGATCGCGAGGGACGTGGCCCGGTCCACGGGCAGTTCCTCCCGCCGCAGCGAGACGTTGAGCCCCATGCCGACGACCACCGCGCGGTCGACCCGCTCGGCCAGGATGCCGGCGAGCTTGCGCTCCCCCACCATCAGGTCGTTGGGCCACTTGAGCCGCACGTCGACCTCCGCGATCCGCCGTACGGCCGAGGCGGCGGCGAGGCCGACCAGCAGCGCCAGCCAGCCCTGCCGGGCGAGCGGCACCTCCGGCCGCAGCAGCATCGAGAATGTCAGCCCCGAGCGCGTCGGCGCGGTCCACGGCCGCCCGAGCCTGCCCCGGCCGGCCTCCTGCGCCTCCGCGACCAGCACGGCGCCCTCGGCCGGGCTCTCGCGCACGGTCCTGGCCAGGTCGGCGTTGGTGGAGCCGGTCCGCTCGACGACGCGTACGGACGACCACAGCGAGCCGGGGCGCACCAGCGCCCTGGTCAGCGCGGTCTCCGACAGCGGAGGACGGTCGAGATCGGCGTACGGCGAGTTGGGCACCCGATCAGGCTATCGGCCCCCGGGCCTGCTCCGCCGCGCGCCGTCCGTCCACCGCGCGCACGCGCCGGAGCCGGGCGGCGAGCCGGGGTCCGTTTCCGCGCGCCGGCTCATTGGGCGTCCCGCATGCCCGCCGGGGCCCGCCACCAGGGGCCGCCGCGCTCGTCGGCCAGGCGCAGCGCCTCGGCGGCGACCTGCTCGGGAGGGATGTCGAGGCAGTCGAGGGCGAAGGGACAGGCGAACTGGCGGCAGGGCGAGCACGCCGTGGGCACCGTGAGGATCGAGGCCGGGCCGAACCGCGGCCGGTACTGCTCCACCTGCTCGGTGCCGGCGAACAGCACGACCACGGGCGTGCCGAGCGCGCTGGCCAGATGCGCCCCGCCGCTGTTGTTGCACACGACCACGTCGACGGCGTCGATGAGCGCCGCCAGGACCGGCACGTCGAGCCGGCCCGGCAGCAGGAGCGCGCCGGGCACGCCGGCGCCGGTGAGCTCGACGAGCGGCCTCTCCCTGGCCGTGCCCGCCACGACGACCCGCAGCCCCGCGGCGGTGAGCAGCCCGGCCACCCGGGCGAACCGGTCGGCCGGGTACCGCCGCGCGGAGCAGGAGGCCCCGGGGAGGATCAGCGCGCACGGCCGCCTCCCCCGGCCGTCCCCATGACCGCGGCCGTCCCCATGACCGCGGCCGTCCCCGTGACCGTCCCCGGCCGACCGGCCGCCCGCGGCGGCGCCGAGCAGGCGGCGGGCCGTACGGGCCGCCTCCGCGGGCACGCGCACGCGCAGCCTGCCCTCGACCGGGGGGACACCCGCCCGTTCGAGCAGGTGCAGCGCGCGATCCACCTGGTGGATCTCGTCCGGCGGTGACGGCACCCAGTGGGTCAGCCCCGCCCCGCCGAACTCCTTGGACATGCCGACCCGTACGGGCACCCCGGCGAGCCGGCAGAGATACGCGGCCGGCCAGGGAGCCTGGGAGAACGAGGTCAGGATCACCGCCGCCTCGTAGCCGCCCCACCCGATCCGCTCGACGAGGTCCAGGTCGTCGGTGACCGGAACGTCCTGCCCGCCGGTCTTCTGCCAGGAGACCGAGGCCGTGAGCACGCCGTCGACCTCGGGGAGCAGCGCGGCCGCGGCGGCGCCGGCGGGGGCGGCCAGCAGGTCCAGCCGAGCCCGGGGAGCGGCCCGCCGAAGCGCCCGCAGCGCCGGGCCCGCCATCACGACGTCGCCGAGGTTGTCGGGGCGGATCACGAGCACGCGAGCGAGCTCCCGCCACGGGACCGGCGGGCCTGCGAGCGCCGCGGGATGCTCCATTTCCTGCGCGTACCCCCCCAAAAAGGCGCATAAAGCCCCACAAATGCATGGTTTGCCACGAAAGTCCCTCGGGCACCTTCCCAGGCGCCGCGGCCGGCCGCGAAGGCGCACTCATGCGGGGTGGGAGGGCGCCTTCTTCAGTGGAACCGGACGGAACGGCGGGGTCGTGGACGCACGGACACGACATCGCCGCGACAGGCGCGGGCCGGTCGCCGCGAGCCGAGGAAGGGGGCGGCCATGACGGAGAGGGGCCGGATCCGCGTCGCCATGGTCCACGGCCCCGGGCCCGCCGACCGCGACGGCGTCGGCGACTACGTCGAACGGCTCGTCGGCGCGCTCGGCGAGGCCGGGGTCGAGGCGGTGGGGGTGCCCGTGGGGTCGCCGGGGTCCCGCTCCCCCTGGCACTGGCTGCCCGCCACGCTCGACGCCGCCCGGAGGGTGCGGCGGCTGCGCCCCGACGTGGTCCATGTGCAGTTCGCCCCGTCCGCCTACCGGTTCTCGGGGCTGCCCGGACTGCTGCCGCCCCTGCTGCCGCCCGGCGCGCCGCTGGTGACCACCCTGCACGAGTACGGCTGGTGGGCGGCCCCCGGCTGGGTGCCCGGCCCCGTCTGGCGGTCGCTGGAACGCGCCCGGCTGTGGGACCGGGAGACCGGGCGTCTGGTGCCCGCGAGCGCCCTCGTGGTCGTGACCAACGCCTCCCACGCCCTGCAGGTCCGAAGGCGCGCCGGGACGGCCGCCGTGGAGGTGCCCCTGGCACCGAACGTCGTGGATCACGGCGGCGGACGGCAGGCGCGCGTGCGCGTGCGAGGCACGCTCGGCATGGGCCGCGACGACCCGCTGCTCGCCTTCTTCGGGTTCGTGCACCCCGTGAAGGGCGTGCGGCAGCTCGTCGAGGCGCTGCCCGCGCTGCGCGCGGCCAGCCCCCGCCTGCGCCTGCTGGTCGTGGGCGGCTTCACCTCCCAGGCGCTGCCGGAGGCCGAGGCCCGGGCCTTCCGCGTGGAGCTCGAGGCGCTGGCCGCGCGTCACGGCGTCGCGGACGCGGTGACGTTCACCGGGCACCTGCCCGCCGCCCGGGTGTCGGAGCTCCTGCACGCGTCGGACGTGGGCGTCCTGCCCTTCACCGCCGGGGTGACGACCAAGAGCGGCGCGCTGCTCACCATGCTGGCCCACGGGCTGCCGACCGCGGTCACCGTGCCGGACGAGCCCGACCCCGTCCTCCCGCTCGGGGAGGCCGTCGCCGTGATCGGGGCCCGCCGCGACCCCGCCGCCATCGCGTACGCCGTCGGGCCGCTGCTCGGCGACCCGCAGGCGCGGCGGCGCCTGGGCGCGGCCGCCCGGCGGCTCGCCGCCCGCCACTCCTGGTCGCGGGTCGCCTCCGCCCACCGGGCGCTGTACGAGACCCTGGCCGGCCCCGGCCGGCCGCTCGGCCGCCGGGATGCGTGAGCCGTACCGGGAGATCCTGGTCGTCGACCTGCTCGGCGGGATCGGCGACCTGGTCATGCTCCTGCCCGCCGTGCACGGCCTGGCCCTGCGCAACCCGGGCGCGTCGCTGCGCGTGCTCACCCATGAGCCCGGCGCCGCCCTCCTGCGCGGCGACCCCGCCGTCACGCGGGTGCTCACCCCCCGACACGGCGGCGCGGGCGCCGAGCGGGAGGCCGTGGCCGAAGCCCTGGCCGCCCGCCGCCCGGATCTCGTGGTCACCACCACCCGTTACGACGGCATCCCCGAGCTCCTCGCCGCATCGGGCGCGCGATGCGTCACCGACCTGTGGCGCCGCCCGCCCCCGGACGAGCCTGTCGGCGAGCGCTACCTGCGCATACTGCTCGCCGAGGGACTGCTCCGGCCCGAGGACGTCCTCGCCCGTCCGGTCGTTCGCCTGACGCCGGCCGAGATCGCGTACGGCGAGAGCGTGCTCGCCCGCCGCATTCCGCCCCCGGCAGGTACGGCGCGGCCCCCGGTCGTGCTGGTCACGGACGCGGGCATGGCCGTGAAGCGGTGGCCCGCCGGGCGCTGGCGCGAACTCGCCGCGCTGCTGGCCCGGCGCGGCCATCCCCTGCTCACGCCCGACGCGCCGCCCAAGCGCGCCGACGCCACGCACGCGGCGTTCGGCCCGCAGGTGGCCGTGCTGCCGCGGTGCGGCCTGCGCGGGCTCGCGGCGTGCTTCGCCGCCGTGGCGCGGCGCGGCGGTGTGGTCGTGGGCGGCGACACCGGGCCGCTGCGGGTGGCCGCCGCCGCCGGAGCGGCCACCGTCGGGCTCTTCGGCCCCACCTGGGCCCGTAGGTACGGCATCGGCGCGTCCACGGGCCCGGAGCACGCCGTGGACCTGCAGGGACAGCCCGGCTGCCCGCACCGCCGGCCCACCGCCATCACCGAGCAGCCGTGCTGGTGGACGGCCGAATGCCCGCTGTCTCCGGCGGGGGCCGCCTGCATGACCGACATCGGCGTGTCCTCCGTCGCCCGCGCCGTGACGCGCCTGTGCGCCGATTCCCCCGTGCGCCACCCGGCGGACGACGCCTGAGACGCGGCGTGGCAGGCTGCGTACCGGAAAGAACGGCAGCCACGCCCGGAGGAGGCGGCACATGGAACGGGACGGCGCGGCGCGGCCCTCGGCTCGACCGGGGCCCGTCACGCGCTCACGCGTCCGCAGGGTGTCCGGATCGTCCGTACGCGACCGGCGGGACGACCTCGCCACCGAGGAGCCGCTGGAGATCCGGCTCCTCGCCGGCGGCGAGAGCCGTACGGTGGCGATCACGATGCGGACACCGGGCGCGGACTTCGAGCTCGCGGCGGGCTTCCTGCACGGCGAGGGGATCGCCGGTCCCGGCGACATCGCCGCCATCGGCTACTGCACGGACGAGGACCTGGACCCCGAGGCGCGCTACAACACCGTGACCGTGCGGCTCACCGCCCCGCACCTGCCCGACCTCGGCGCCCGGGCGCGCAACTTCCTGACGTCGAGCGCGTGCGGCGTGTGCGGCACGGCGAGCCTCGACGCGTTACGCGACCGCTGCGCCGTGCCGGCCGTGCGCCCGCCGGTCGGCGTGTCCGCCACGACCCTGTACGGCCTGCCGGACCGGCTGCGGGCGGCCCAGGGGGTGTTCGGCAGGACGGGCGGGCTGCACGCCGCCGGGCTGTTCACCCCCGACGGCACGCCCGTGGCCGTACGTGAGGACGTGGGGCGGCACAACGCCGTCGACAAGCTGGTCGGCTGGGCGCTGCTCGGCGGCCGGACCCCCCTCGACCGGCACGTCCTGCTGGTCAGCGGCCGGGTCAGCTACGAGATCATGCAGAAGGCGGCGAGCGCCGGCATCCAGGTCGTGTGCGCCGTGTCCGCGCCCTCCTCGCTCGCCGTCGACCTGGCGCGGGAGTTCGGCGTCACGCTGGTGGGGTTCCTGCGCGAGGAGCGCTTCAACATCTACGCCTGCCCGGAACGCGTCGACGTCGGACAGCCCTGAAAGGCCGGCCGGGCGCCCGGAATCCGGGCGCCCGATCGGTCGGCTCGCCGCGTCAGCCGGTGTTCTGCAGGCCGGCCGCCACGCCGTTCACGCTGAGCAGCAGCAGGGTGGACAGGCGCTCGCGCTCCTTCTCCGAAAGGTCGCCCGGCGCCCGCAGCGCCGACAGCGCCCGCAGCTGCAGGTGGCTGAGCGCGTCCACGTACGGGTCGCGCAGCTGCACGGCCCGCGACAGGACCCGCCGGTTCTCCAGCAGCCGGGTGTGCCCGGTCACCTCCAGCACCAGCCGCCTCGTCAGGTCGTACTCCTCCAGGACCTGCTCGGCGAAGTCGGCCCGGCCGCCCAGGGCCAGGTAGCGGGACGCGATGGACCGGTCGGTCTTGGCCAGCGACATCTCGGCGTTGTCCAGCATCGCGGCGAACAACGCCCACTCCTGGTAGGCCGAGCGCAGTTCGGCCATGCCGCCGTCGGTGACCACGGCGGCCAGGCCGCTGCCCAGGCCGTACCAGCCGGGGAGGTTGACCCGCGTCTGCGCCCACGAGAACACCCAGGGGATGGCCCGCAGGTCGTCCAGCGAGCGGGGCGCGCCGAGGCCGCGCCGCGCCGGCCGGGAGCCGAGCCGCAGCGAGCCGAGCTCCTCCAGCGGGCTGACCAGCGCGAACCACTCGGGGAAGCCCGGGGCCTCGGTCAGCGCCCGGTAGGCGTGCTCGGAGGCCGCCGCCACGGTGTCGGCCAGCCGGCGGAACTTCGCCGCCGCGGCGGCGGTGCCCGACTCCACAGCGGAGGTGGACGCGAGCAGCACGGCGTTGGTGACCTGCTCGATGTGCCGCTTGGCGATCGCCGAGTGGCCGTACCGCGCGAAGATGACCTCACCCTGCTCGGTGACCTTGAACCGGCCGGCGACCGAGCCGGGGGCCTGGGCGAGCACGGCGCGGTTGGCCGGGCCGCCGCCCCGGCCGAGCGCGCCGCCGCGGCCGTGGAAGAGCGTGAGCGTGATGTCGTTGGCCGCGGCCCAGGCGGTCAGCGCGGCCTGCGCGTCGTACAGGCGCAGGGTGGCCGCCGCCGGGCCGAGTTCCTTGGCCGAGTCGGAGTAGCCGAGCATGACCTCCATGCGCCGCCCGTTCCCGGCGAGCCGCCGGCGCACGGGCTCCAGCTTGATCATGCCCTCCAGCACGGCGGAGGAGTTGTCCAGGTCCTCGCCCGACTCGAACAGGGGGACCACGTCGAGCACCGGGGCGCGGTCGCCCAGGGCGTGCCTGGCCAGCTCGTACACCGCCGCGATGTCGTCGGCGGAGCGGGTGAACGAGACGACGTACCGGGAGCAGGCGGTCACGCCGAAGCGCTCCTGGATCCAGGCGATCACCCGGATCGTGGCCAGGACCTCCTCGGTGCGCTCCGACAGCGTGCCGGAGGCGATCTCCTCGAGCGCCGCCGCGTGGACCGCGGAATGCTGGCGCACCTCCAGCTCGGCCAGGTGGAAGCCGAACGTCTCGACCTGCCAGATCAGGTGCTGCAGCTCGCCGTAGGCCTGCCGTACGGCGCCGGCGCCGCGCAGGGAGTCCTGCGCGAGCCGCAGGTCGGTCAGCAGCTCCGACGGCGCGCGGTAGGCGAGGTCGAGGTCGCGGCGGCGGGTCGCGGCGATCCTGGCCGCCACGAACATCAGCCACTGGCGGTGCGGCTCCCGCGGCGACCGGGTGGCCATCTCCGACACCAGGTCGGGGTGGTCGTGCTCGGCCTGCGCGAGCGCGGCGCGCAGCTTGGCGGACGGCGGCGTGAAGACCTCGGCCAGGGTGAGCGACCTGCCGATGCGGGTGGTCGCGTTCTCCAGCGCGATCAGCACGTGCTCGGCCTGGATCTGCATGGCCTCCCTGGTCACCCTGGCGGTGACGTTGGGGTTGCCGTCGCGGTCGCCGCCGATCCAGCTGCCGTAGCGGATGTACGCCTTGGCCTGCGGCTCCCGCGTGCCGGTGCCGGGACCGAGCGCCGCGTCGAGCGACCGGTAGATCTGCGGCACCGTGCGGAACAGCGTCTCGTCGAAGGCCGCCATCGCCGTACGGACCTCGTCCAGCGGGTCGAGCTTCGTGTGACGGAGCTGGTTGGCCCGCCAGAGGATGTCGATCTCCTCCAGCAGCCGCCGGTGGGCCTCCTCCCGCTCGGCCGCGCCCCGCCCGGGGGTGTTGTAGGCGTCGAGCTGGGCGCTGATCCGCTGGATGGCGGTGACGATCGCCCGCCGCCGCGCCTCTGTGGGGTGGGCGGTCAGCACGGGCCGGAACTCCAGCCCGTCGATCAGGGCCTGGAGCCGGTCGTCCCCGCGCAGCCCCTGCACGGCCTCGGCGAGGGACTCGCGCAGCGGCACGTCGTCCTTGTCCCGCTGCCGCAGGGTGCGGATCCGGTAGTGCTCCTCGGCGAGGTTGGCGAGGTGGAAGTAGCAGGTGAAGGCCCGGGCGATCTGCACTGCGCGGTCGACGGGCCACTCGGCCACCATGGCCGCGACCTCGTCGGCCGTCGTCTCCTGACGCCGGGCCGCGATCACCGCCTTGCGGAGCCGTTCCACGTCGGCGAGGAGGTCGGGACCGCCGTGTTCGGCGATCACCTGACCCAGGAGTCCACCCAATAGGCGCACGTCAGCGCGGAGTTCGTCCGGCATCTCCGCTACGGCGTTGTGTCGTTCGGCAGGAGCGATGGCGGCCATGCTTCGAAGGCTAGCGAATCGCGCTCGGTGACCCGAGGGCGGTCTCACCAATTGGACTAGACCACTGGACCACGCAGGTCAGGCCGGTCGCGCGTCCGGGGCCCCGAGCGCCTCCGCCCGGGCCGCGGGGAGCGCTCTGAAACGGCGGGTGAGGTACTGGGCGACCCGGCCGTGCGCCACCACGATCGCGGCGAACGCGACGATCAGCATTGAGATCGTCGCCAACTGGCCGTCGTCGGCCAGCAGGATGGTCTTCGCGTCGCCGAGCCCCGTCCTGGCGGTCTGCAGCCCCGTAACCAGGGCGGTCACCCAGCGGCCGACATGCATGATCACCGGACGTGCGGTCGCGGTCACCGCCGCCGGCAGGGCCAGCACGCCGAAGGCGACGATGATGATCGCGGTGCCCGCCGGGGAGATGTCGGTCGTCCCTCCGATGGCCAGTTTGATCCCGCGCATCAGGAGACGCGCCAGCGCCCCGATGACCAGGCCGCTCAGCACCGCCGCGGCCAGCGGCGCCCAGATCGCACGGCCCGTCAGGCCACGTTCGCGCATATCGCCTCTCCCTTTGAGAACGGTCCAAACGGTTATAAGGCCGGGCCTAATCGCCCGCAATGCCGCAAGGACTTCGGGACCGCTCTGTTACCTCTCAGGAGGGGCGGGAGACGGCGGCGAGGAGTTCGGGGAGGCGGGCGAATCCGATGCCGGCGGCGATCCGGCGTCCCGCCCAGGCGACCGCCACGCCGTACGGCACGGCGAGCACGGCCCACCAGGTCAGGCCGAGCAGGACCGGCAGCACGATCGGCAGCGCGAGCACGCCGGTGACGAGCATCGTGGCGAAGGAGGCGGCGAACGCCTGCCCGCCCTGCCCCGGGGCGGCGCCGGTGAAGGCGTTCAGCCGGTCGGGATAGGTGTACGGCGCGGTCACGCTGGTGATCGAGCCGATTCCCATGGCGGTGCCGAGCACGCCCCAGGCGGTGAGCGCGGCGACGAGGGCCCACGCGGCGTTCCCCGCCACGAGCGCGGCGGCCAGCGACGCCAGCGCCAGCAGCGGCACCGCGACGACCGCCATGGCCAGGTGCCGCCCGGCCAGGTCGGTACGCAGGTCGCGCGGGGTCGCGACGGCCACCGCGTTCATCCACAGCGACCTGCCGTCGATGCCGAAGGAGTTGGCCGCCTGCAGCCCGATCACCACGGCCGCCAGGCAGGCGGGGCCGATCGCGGTCCACGGCCCTGTCGAGCCGCCGGGACCCCGGAGGGAGAACATGACGACCGCGCTCACGAACACCGCGCTGATCCAGTTCACCCGTGCCCGCGGTTCCCTCCTCGCGTACTTCAACTCCTTGGCGACGACGGCGCCGAGCATGCCGCCGGGCAGGAACCGGCCTGTCCGCGAGCGGCCCGTCCGGGAACGGCGGACGGAGCCGCCACCCCGGTTGGAGGAGTCGGGCCGCACCAGCGCGTACCGCAGCGCCGCGATCCACAGCCATCCCAGAACGACCACCGACATCGCGACGACGATCAGTTCGGCGACGCCGACGAGCCCGCCGTCGGCGATCGCGTGCGCGGCCAGGCCCGGCGGCGTCCACCGCAGGACGTCCCCGGCGGACGCCAGGATCCGCGTGGGGTCGCCCGAGAACCCCCGGTTCAGCAGCAGGTTCGGCACCTGGACGAGCAGCACGCCGAAGATCGCGACCACCGCGAGCAGGTCACGTCCCCTGCGGGTGCGCAGCACACCGGACAACGCGGTGGTCACCAGGCGGGAGGCCGTGAGACAGAAGGCGAACTGGAGGACCACTGCGGGCACCCCGATCAGCACCCCGCCAGGTCCGTGGGCGAGCGCGACCACCCCTCCGCACAGCGCGGCCAGCGAGGCGATCGGCCACGGCCCGGCGGCCGACGCCGCGAACATGCCGGTCGCGAGCTGCCGGGTGGTGAGCGGAAACAGGGCGAGCCGGGCCGGGTCGAGCGTCTCGTCCAGCCCGAAGGCCATGAGCGGCACGACGACCCACCCGACGGCGAACATCGCGAACGCCGCCGACACGAGGTCGAGGCCGACGTCGGACGGCGCGAGCCGGATGAGGGACAGCAGCCCGAACCCCGCGACGGCGCTGAGGAGCGCGGCGGCCAGCGAGAAGGCGAAGCCGGCCTGCTTGCCCACGTCGCCGCGCAGGCCGCCGCGGACCAGGCTGAGCTTGAGCCGGACGAACAGCCACGTCATCGTCACGGGGTGCTCCGGGAGCCGAGCCAAGACAGCCCGTCGTCCCCGTTGCCGCGCACGCCGACCAGGTCGAGGAACGCCTCGTTGAGCGTGCGGCCCCGCCGTACGTCGTCGAGCGGGCCCTGCGCGACGACGAGCCCGCGGTTCATCACCGACACCCAGTCGCACAGCCGCTCGACCAGGTCCATCACGTGACTGGAGAACACGACGGTGGAGCCGGAGGCGGTGAATCTGCGCAGCACCTCGGTCAGCGTGTTGGCGGAGACGGGGTCGACGCCCTCGAACGGCTCGTCGAGGAACAGCACGCGCGGGTTGTGCAGCAGCGCCGCCGCGAGGCCGATCTTCTTGCGCATGCCGGTGGAGTAGTCGACCACCAGCTTGTCCTGCGCCTCGACCAGGTCCATGACCTTGAGCAGCTCGTCGGCGCGCCTGCCGACCTCGTCCAGGGGGATGCCGCGCAACTGGCCGCCGTACATGAGCAGCTCACGGCCGGACAGCCGTTCGAACAGCCGCAGGCCCTCGGGCAGCACCCCGATGTGCGCCTTCACGCTGACCGGGTCGGCCCAGACGTCGTGGCCGTCGATCTCGATCCGCCCGCCGTCCGGGCGCAGCAGCCCGGTGACCATGCTCAGGGTCGTCGTCTTGCCGGCGCCGTTGGGACCGACCAGGCCGGCGAAGCTGCCTCTCGGCACGACCAGGTCGACCCCGCCGACCGCCACCTGCTGCCCGAAGCGCTTGTGCAACCCCTGCGTGCGTACGGCGTCCGCCATGGAGCCCCCACTTGTCTCTAGCCGTCGTAAAGCCGAACGAACGGCGCGCGGCCCCCGTTCCGGGAGTTACTTCCGCCGGCGGCGTCTCCAGAGGTAGTAGCGCAGCGAGAGCATGGAGGCCCCGGGATAGTCGGCGACCAGGCGGCTCAGCTCGACCTTGCGAACGTGCGCGGCTTTCAGCCGGACGAACTGCCGATCTTTGATCGCGGGTGAGTCGGCCATGACGCTGCGATATCTGGCGCACAGCTCGTCGGTCTTCGCCTGGCTTATACGACTCAAATCCAATCCGCGGTACTCGTGCTTGAGCACTCCCAGCTTCCGCGTCATATCGTCGCAGCGTTCAGCCTTCTTCCGCCAGTCCATGGTCATCTCCATGAGTGAGGAGAAGAACAGCAACAGCGACAGCCAGCCCATCCAGGTGGTGCGGGAAGCGGAGACCCCTAGAACGATGATCTCAGGGCTGTCGGTGGCGAACGCGAATCCAGCGGTCAGAACCGAGCCACCCAGCATGAGGAGCGTGAGCGTGGTGGAGTAGCGCCGGTAGCGGTCCCTGAGGAGTGAATAGATCGTGAGTTGCTGATCGACCACCCGCCTCTGCCGCTGAACCTCCCGGATTGATGCCTCCTCGGCGAGCTCGGTCATCGAGCTCCTCCGAACCCTTCCGCCAGCGGCTCGCGCACAGTGATATCGGCTTGCAGATACTCCTCATCGTTCGACGCGCTCATTTGGCCTTCGTACTGGATACGCCGCGCGAGGACCGTGGCCAGTGCCGCCGTATCTTGGGACCCCTCCTGCCGCAGCTTCGCCGCAATGAGCGGAACAAGCCGATCTGACCAGTTCTGCGACAGGTCCTCCAGCAAGAGGTGGAGTCGCGATAGACCGAGGCGCGGTGTCTGTCGTGCGGCTTTCAGTCGAAGGCGCAGCCGCCTCGTCGCAGGGTCGTAAGTGCACCAGTCGGGAGAGGTGATGCTCTGCCTCAGCACATCGAGCATGAATCGCGCGGCTACCTCCGCGACCGCGCCCGCCACCCCCGGATTCACGCTCGCGTCACGGAGAAGGGCAGCGACGAGCATCACGGGCACGTCTGCGGGGACGCCATCTTTCTCGATCAGCATCCTGCCGAACAGGTCGGAAGCGTCAACGGTCCTCTCGGAGACGAATTGCCACACCTCGCGCCAGCTTGGCTCCGAGGCCCGGCGCGCAAGGAGGTCGGACACGTCGCCCGTGCTCCGGACCAGACACTCGGCGGCCAGATACTCCTGGAATGTGCGATGGACAAATGTCCATTCATCCGCACCCACGCGCGAAATCAGTCCCGTGGACTCCTGAATAAACTTCAGATATTCACCTTCGGAGATATGCAGGTCCTCGACATTCCATCGGGAGAAATCACCCAGAGTGAATTGGCTCCGGTTGTCTGACATCATTCGATAGGAGGTCAGGCAGAGCGTTCGCATGACCTTTTCCGGATCAGGTGGCGTGAAGTCCGAGCGGCGGATACCACGAGTACGGTCCCAGCCGTCCGACAAAGCATCCAAATAGGTCTGATAGAGAAAGCCCCGCCCACGGGACAGGGTCCCATAGCTCTTGAAGAGATCCACGGCGATAGCTAGGAGAAGCGGTGTCCGGACCAGTGAGTTCACCTTTGGCTCCGCGCTGAGATTCTGCATGAAGTCGCGACTTCCCGCCTCGCCTATCTCATGCCAGACCCACTGATGGACCTCCGACTGACGGAGGGGCTGTATGGACAGATGCTGAAAATTCCGGAACTCTCCCGCATATGATTGAGACCTGCAGGACACGAAGACTGCCAGGCGAGGATACTCGGCGCACAAACCATGCAGATCACGGACGACAGTACGCCGCAGGCGCGGAGTGATCTCGTCCAGTCCGTCGAGAAGTAGTAAGGCTTGGCCGCTTCTCGCCATCTCGTCCAGTCCGGGCACGGCGGCTGCTTCGAGGGTTTGTGACGCGGCTACGGGGAGATGAGCCTCTTCCACCGGCACCGAGGTCAAGTTCCTGAGCTGGATGTAGATCGGCAGATACTTATCACCACGTCGACCCGAAACATGTTCCAGAGCCAGTCTGCGCAAAGCCGAGGTCTTCCCCGCGCCTGGCGCTCCCAAGATGACGGCTCGGGAAACTCTGTGCAGGTCCTCCCAACTCCAGTCCGGCCCTGGTTCCGCCTGCCCTCCTGGAAAGCCCGGAAACCGCGATGCCGCCACCGTGAACGTCGGTGGAATGAATCTGGACTGCAGCGGCAGGTCGCCCGTGGCTCCAAGGGACTCGCCTCGCGAGACAGTTCGGTAGAGAAGGTGACGGTAGGAGTCGAAGCACTCTTCCGGCGTCTCCGCGAGAGCATCTCGAGCCTGCGCCGACTCCTCCCCCGCCATGTCGACCGGTACATGATTCACGTCCGTAATGACGTACCGGCACCCCTCCCCAGTGCTGGGCTCGTACACACTGGCGTTGAAGGACTTGCCGTCCAATTGGACGTGGCGCGTACGCTTCACGTAGCCGTCCGTCAGGAGTTGCTCGAACTCCGGTGTGAGCGCGATCTCCTCGTCGGACTCGTACGCGTCCTCGTCCTCTACCAGCGCGTAGCCGAACTCCGTCAGCGGCAGCGCCAGACGCGACCCAGAGGCAGAGGAGTCCGTCACAGAATCACCTCCCGGATCGGCTCGATGTACAGCTTCCAGTGCTCCTCACCACCGATTTCGATGAAAACGGCATGAAACCTTTCAAATTCTTCCTTACGGCCATTCCCGTCACCCTTGCTCAGGATTTGAGTTCTGATGTAGTTCGCCCTTATCGGAGCGTCCAGCGATGCGAGGTGCTGGATCAGATCTCCCAATTGCCGCTCCAGCTCCTCTGCTGGAGAGAATCCCTTGCACATAAATTTGACGCACCGGATGAATATCCGGCCCAGCTGGCCAGGAGCACGAAGTCTGGCGTCGTTTACGAGCCGCAGGACCCTGCTCGTAACGTCGGCGATTCCGAGCCCAGTGGGATCGATCAAGGCTCTGTTGAGCGGGTCGTAGTAGATTGCGTTGCAAGCAAAATCTCGGTTTCGAACGTCGAATCCGAAGTCGTCACTGAAGATGGCGTTCTGAGTTCCGATGAAAGAATGCTTGAAGACACTGAGGTCGATGTAGGGATCCCCCGCTCGCGGGTCACCGCCGGGACGTAAATGGCCGTTCTTTTTCGCCGAGTCCCTGAGAGTCTGGGGACCTCCGTACATGCTGCGCACGAGCGGGAGTGCCTTCTCCAGCGGCATGGAGGTGACCAGGTCGACGTCATTTGACGAAGTACCGTTGATAACGTCTCTGACCGTCCCCCCGACCACATAGGTCTCGTAACCTCGGAACGTGATTTCACTGACAAGGTCCTCGTACCGGGGACCAGGCGGCGTCCGTTGGCTGAGGAGGCGTTCGAAAGCCTTGCGCTCCTCCTCGGTGGGCTGTACTACGAGCGCATGCTCAGACAGACGGGTCCAGTTGGGACCAGCCGGTTCTGCGTCGTCCGCCAAACGAAGGCAATCGAAGGACTCCGCGCTCGCGTCGGTATCGAATTGGGTCCGGATCCGTGGGCGTCCGTGCATGTCGTGGCCAATGAGCGTGCCGACGTAACGGTTTCGATCCTGGAACCAGGTGACCCGGTCCGAGGGACGTGGCGTCGGGCAATGTCCCAAGCGCAGGTCCGAAGCGGGAAGTAGAGCCCGGCTCACATAGCCTCCGAGGTGCAGCAGACTAATCGCATCGCCTCCCCGACGAGGTCAGCATAACGCCGATCAGGCCTTTCGATTCGCGAAGTCGTTTATGCCCGCCGAAACGGCAATTTCGGATGACAGCAGGGGAAGGCGACGTGCCGGTTGATCCTTGTCCCGGCAGGGAGCAATCTTGTGATCCGCTCCCGTGATCAAAGCCCTTGGCACCACAACCTCGCGTCACGTCGCAACGTGGGTGAGCCCCGGCGCGACCGAGGGGCCCCGGCCTGGTTAACCTGTCGCCCATGGATTCGACGCGACCCGGAGCGGCGTTCGGGACCCGAGGGCCGCTGAGCATACGAGGAACGGTGAGCGGGCGATGAGCGCCGAACGCGTCCCCGAGATCGACATCCACACCACCGCCGGCAAGATCGCCGACCTGGAGCGCCGCCGGAAGGAGGCGGCCCACGCCGGGTCCCAGCGGGCGGTGGAGAAGCAGCACGCCAAGGGCAAGATGACGGCCCGCGAGCGGCTGGCGGCCTTCCTCGACGAGGGCTCCTTCGTCGAGTTCGACGAGCTGGCCAGGCACCGGGCGACCGCCTTCGGCCTCGACCGCGAGCGCCCGTACGGGGACGGGGTCGTGACCGGGTACGGCACGGTCGACGGCCGGCCGGTCGCGGTGTTCGCGCAGGACTTCACCGTGTTCGGCGGCTCGCTGGGCGAGGTCTTCGGCGAGAAGATCGTGAAGGTCATGGACCACGCGCTCAAGACCGGCTGCCCGGTGATCGGCATCAACGACTCGGGCGGGGCGCGCATCCAGGAGGGCGTGGTCTCCCTCGGCCTGTACGCCGAGATCTTCAAGCGCAACGTGCACGCCTCCGGCGTGGTGCCGCAGATCTCGCTGATCATGGGCCCGTGCGCGGGCGGCGCCGTGTACTCCCCCGCGCTGACCGACTTCGTCCTGATGGTGCAGGAGAAGTCGCACATGTTCATCACCGGGCCCGACGTCATCAAGACCGTGACCGGCGAGGAGGTGACGTTCGAGGAGCTGGGCGGCGCGCACACGCACAACTCGAAGAGCGGCGTCGCCCACTACGAGGCGTCCGACGAGCAGGACTGCCTCGACTTCGCCAGGGCGCTGCTGTCGTACCTGCCGTCCAACAACATGGACGACCCGCCGGCCTTCGACCTCGAGGCGGACCTGGAGACGACCGACGAGGACCGCGAGCTCGACACGCTGATCCCCGACTCGGCCAACCAGCCGTACGACATGCACACGGTCATCGAGCACGTCCTCGACGACGGCGAGTTCCTGGAGATCCACGCGGGCTTCGCGCCGAACATCCTCGTGGGCTTCGGCCGGGTCGAGGGGCGTTCCGTGGGCGTCGTCGCCAACCAGCCGATGAGCTTCGCCGGCACGCTCGACATCGCCGCCTCCGAGAAGGCCGCCCGGTTCGTGCGCACCTGCGACGCCTTCAACATCCCGGTGCTGACCTTCGTCGACGTGCCGGGCTTCCTCCCCGGCACCGACCAGGAGTGGAACGGCATCATCCGGCGCGGCGCCAAGCTGCTGTACGCCTACGCCGAGGCGACCGTGCCGCTGGTCACCGTCATCACGCGCAAGGCGTACGGCGGCGCGTACGACGTCATGGGGTCCAAGCACCTCGGCGCGGACGTCAACCTGGCCTGGCCCACCGCCCAGATCGCCGTCATGGGGGCGCAGGGCGCGGTCAACATCCTCTACCGGCGCGAGCTGACCGCCGCCGACGACCCGGACGCCGCGCGGGCCCGTTTCGTCAGCGAGTACGAGGACACGCTGGCCAATCCGTATCTCGCGGCCGAGCGCGGCTACGTCGACGCGGTCATCCGGCCCTCGGACACCCGGGTCCAGATCGTCCGCGCGCTGCGCGCCCTCCGCTCCAAGCGGGCCGCGCTGCCCCCGAAGAAGCATGGGAACATCCCGCTGTGAGCAGCAGCGAGCCGTATCTCAGCATCGTGCGGGGGGACGCCACCCCCGAGGAGACCGCCGCCCTCGTCGCCGCGCTGGCGGCCCGGGCGGCGGCACGCGGCGCCCGGCCCACGCCGCCGCCGGCCACGGGAAACTGGAGCAACCCGGCACATCGGCTGCGCCCGGGGCTCCCGCACGGACCGGGAGCCTGGCGCCGGGCCTTCTTCCCCGGCGGCTGACGCCGCCTACCCTGCCATCCGCGACGACCACGGTCCGATTACATCGACGGAACAGGGTGTCAACTGGCTCAAGAGTTGGGACTATCTAGAAAGCGGGGGAATATAGTCAGCCGATCATCTAGTGACGAGTCCAGGAGGACACCATGGCCATCCCGGACTTCAGCGCACATGGCATTTCCGCCAAGTATGCCGTCCTCGTGGACGTCGGTTACCTTTACGCGGCCGCCGGTGAAGTTCTCTTAGGCGCCAAGGAGCGTAAGGAGTACCGCGTCGCCGCGGACGAGCTGATCCAGGCGCTGCAGAAGCACGCGGTCGACCGCATCCAGGGCGAGTTGCTGCGCGTCTACTGGTACGACGCCGCCCGTGACCGTGTGCCCACCGTGGACCAGCGTGTGATCGCCCAGCTGCCCTGGGTCAAGGTCAGGCTGGGTAACCTGAACGCCCGTGGCCAGCAGAAAGGCGTGGACGCGCAGATCCGCAGCGACCTCGAGGCCCTGGCCCGGCACCACGCCGTGAGCGACACCGTGCTGATCGCCGGGGACGAGGACATGGTGCCCGCCGTGGAGGCCGCGCAGGCGTACGGCGTGCGCGTCCACCTGTGGGGAGTCGAGCCGCCGTTCGGGACCAACCAGGCCGAACGGCTCGTCTGGGAGTCGGACACTGTCGAGATCCTGAGCGCCGACTTCCTGCGTCCGTTCTTCACCCGCGCCCCGGTGCCCGTCCCCGTGCCGCCCACGCCGTCGCCCGCCCAGGTCTTCGCGGGCCGTACGGTCAAGCCGATGCCGCCGAAGGCGCCCGCCGGTCAGGTCGCCAAGCTCGGCCCGGGCCGGCCCCGGGTGGAGGAGGTCGGCGAGCACGTGGCGCAGAAGTGGATACTGACCCGCGGCCGGGACAACATCCGCGACCTGCTGCCGGGCCCGCTGCTGCCCACGGTGATCGACACCGAGTTGCTCATCGAGGCCGAGAAGGAGCTCGGCCATTCTCTGCGGCCCTACCCTGAGGCACGCGTGTGGCTGCGCGACGGCTTCTGGGCCCGGGTCTACCGCGAGTTCGACCTCGGGGTCGGCATCTCCAGCAAGTGACGCCGGCGTCCGAGCCCGCGCGGAAGCACTCCCGGCTCAGTGCCCGGTCCCGTTCGAGGCACTCCCGGCTCAACCGCCCGGTCTCGCGCGAGGCGCTCCGGCTCGGTGCCCGGTCTCGCGCGAGGCTCCGCGCGACCGCCGCGACGGCCGAGTCCGATTTCCGCCAGCCCGCCCCGGTGGCCAGCGCATAACGTCGTGTGCGTGACCAGACGACAGCTCGACTTCGACGCGTGCTACCTCGCCGTGTCCGCACGGGACTCCCGCTTCGACGGGCGTTTCTACACGGCTGTCACCACCACCGGCATCTACTGCCGCCCGATCTGCCCCGCCCGCACTCCCGCGCGGTCCAACGTGCGCTTCTACCGCCACGCCGCCGCGGCCGAGGCGGCCGGGTTCCGTCCCTGCCGCCGCTGCCGTCCGGAGCTCAGCCCCGGCGACCCCGGCTGGGACGTCCGGGCCGACCTGGTCGGACGCGCGCTGCGGCTGATCGACGACGGGGTGGCCGACGAGTCCGGCGTCGCCGGACTGGCCCGCCGGCTGCACGTGACCGAGCGGCACCTGCACCGCCTGTTCGCCGCCGAACTCGGCACCGGCCCGCTCGCCGTCGCCCGCACCAGACGGCTGCTGCTCGCCAAGCAGCTGCTCACCGAGACCACCCTGCCGATCACCGACGTCGCGTTCGCCGCCGGGTTCGGCAGTGTGCGGCAGTTCAACGCGGCCATGAAGGAGTCGTACGGCTTCGCCCCGGGTGAGCTGCGCAGGGCCGGCGGGCCGGTGCGGGGCGCGCACGGTCCGGTCGCCCTCACGACCGGCCTCACCCTGCGGCTCGGCCACCGGGAGCCGTACGACGCGCAGGCGGTGCTGCGTTTCCTCGCCGCCCGGGCGATCCCCTCGGTGGAGGCCGTCTGCCGGTCGGGGCCCGACGTGACGGCCTACACGCGCGCCGTCCCCGGCGGCTCGATCACGCTGCGGCCCGCCGCCGGCCACATCCGGCTCACCGTGCGGACCACCGAGACGCACCGGCTCTCCCGGCTGGTGGCGCGCTGCCGCCGCCTGCTCGACCTCGACGCCGACCCGGGGGCGGTGCGGGAGATCCTCGGCGGGACGTCGCTCGCGCCGCTGGTCGCCGCCCGTCCCGGGCTGCGGGTGCCGGGAGCGTACGACGGGTTCGAACTGGCGGTCCGGGCGGTCGTCGGGCAGCAGATCTCGGTCGCCGGGGCCCGCACCCTGCTCGGCCGCATCGCCGCCCGGGCCGGCCTGCCCGCCGTCCCGGACGGGACGGGAGCCGGCCACGCCCCCGAGGCGGACCAGGTCCCGTCGCTGTTCCCCACGGCCGACCGGCTCGCCGCCGCCGATCTCGACGGGCTCGGGCTCACCACCCGCAGGGTCGCCACGATCAGGGCGCTGGCCGAGGCCGTCGCCTCCGGCGCGATCGACCTCGACGGCGCCGGCGACCCCGCCGACACCATCGCCGGGCTGCTGGAGATCCCCGGCATCGGCCCCTGGACGGCCGGTTACATCGCGCTGCGCGCGCTGCGCGACCCGGACGCGTGGCCCGAGGGCGACCTCGTGCTGCGCAAAACCATGGAACGGCTCGGCATCGCCCCGGACGAGACCGAGCGGTGGCGGCCCTGGCGCGCGTACGCCGCGCTTCATTTGTGGAGCCACGCATCCGACACCGCGGAAGGACGCGACAAATCATGATTGTCACGCAGACCCTGCCCACTCCCGTGGGTCCCCTCGCCATCCTCGCCCGTGACGGCGTGCTCGTCGCCGCCGGCTTCACCGCCGACCCCCGCGAGATGTTCGCCCGGCTCTCGCCGTCCCTGCGGGCGCTTCCCCTACGGGAGGGCGACCTCGGCGACGCGGCCGAGGCCGTACGGGACTACCTCGACGGAAAGGTCGACGCGCTCGACCGGATCCCGGCCGAGCAACCGGGCACCCCGACGAGACAACGCCTGTACGAGGCGCTGCGCGCCGTGCCCGCCGGGACCACCGTGTCGTACGCCCAGCTCGCGGAGAGGGCGGGGCTGCCCAGGACGGCCGCGCGGGCCGCGGGGTCGGCCTGCGCGCAGAACCTCATCGCGCCGTTCGTGCCGTGCCACCGCGTGCTGCCCTCGACCGGCGGCTACGGCGGCTACTACTACGGCACGCCCGTCAAGGAATGGCTCCTCGCCCATGAGTCCCGCGCCTGACCCACACGTGGGAGCGGGGCGAGTCGCCCGGCGGGAGGACGGCCGATCCGTCACCCGGGGGACCCCGCCGCATGCGAGGTCACGTCTCCGAGGGACGCCCGCCCGCGAGCGGTCCGGCTACGCTGCCGCCGGTGCCATCGACGGACGGGAGCCTCCGGTGACCATCAAACTGGTGATCGCCGACGACCAGGCGATGATCAGGGCCGGGCTGCGGCTCGTCGCGGAGTCCGAGCCGGGGATCGAGGTCGCCGGGGAGGCGGCCGACGGCTTCGAGGCGGTGGAGGTGACCCGGCGGCTCCGGCCCGACGTGCTGCTGCTGGACATCGCGATGCCGCGGCTGGACGGAATCGGCGCGGCCAGGCTGCTTCTCGGCGATGCCCTGCCACCGAAGATCATCATGCTGACCACCTTCAACACCGGCGACAACCTGAAGGCCTCGCTGCGGGCCCGGGTGAACGGCTTCCTGCTCAAGACCTCGCCCCCGGAGCACCTGGTGGAGGCGGTGCGCGCCGCGGCGGCGGGCGCCGCGCTGATCGACCCCACGGTGGCCCCCCAGGTGATCGACGAGATCGCGGGCCTGCCCGACCTCGCCGCGCCAGCCGAGCTCGGCTCGCTCAGCGAGCGCGAGCTCCAGGTCCTGCGGATGGTCGCGCAGGGCCTGTCCAATCCCGAGATCGCCCGTGGTCTCGGCATCGGCGAGGCGACCGTCAAGACGCACGTCGCCCGTGTCCTGCACAAACTCCGCCTGCGCGACCGCATCCAGGCGGTGGTCTTCGCCTACGAGGCCGGGGTCGTACGGCCGGGAGAGCGGCCCGGACCGTGCTGAGGCGACTTGCCGTCGGCTGGCGGCCCTCCCGCCTCGACGTCCTGCTCTCCCTCGCGGTGGCGGTCGCCGGGCTGGTGGAGTCGTTCGGCCGGCAGGGCCCCGAGCCGTGGCAGATCGCCGACCCGTTCGCGTACGCGGCGGGCGCGGTCGCCGCCGGGCTGGTGGTGCTGCTGCGGTCGATGTTCCCCGCGACCGGGCTCCTCGTGCTCACGGCCATCGGGTGGGCCGTGCAGGCGGTCGCCGGTCCCGGGTACTACGCGGCCTGGCACTTCTACTCGACGCTGATCCTCGTCCACACCGTGGCCGGCGCGGCCGAACCTCGCAGCCGGCGTGGGCTCGCGGGGCTCGGGTGCGTGCTGCTCGCCTACGCGCACCTGCAGACGCTGCAGAGCAACGACGCCGCCGAGATCCTCATCGGCGCGATCTTCGTCGGCGTCGCGTACGGCAGCGGCATCCTGCTGCGGCGGCAGATGGACCAGACCAGACGGCTGGCCGAGCAGGCGGCCCGGCTCGAGGCCGAGCGGGAGGAGCGGGCGCGGTGGGCGGTCGCGCAGGAGCGATCCCGCATCGCCCGGGAGCTTCACGACGTCGTCTCCCACAACGTGAGCCTCATGACATTGCACGCGGGCGGGGTGCGCAGGCTGCTCGGGGACGACCGCGCCCGCGAGCGCGACCTGCTGCTCGCGGTGGAACAGGCCGGCCGCGAGGCGGTCGAGGAGCTCGGGCTGATGCTCGGCATGCTGCGCGACACCGGGGCCGCGCCGCCCTCGCCGCAGGCCGGGCTCGACCGGCTCGACGAGCTGGTCTCCCAGGTGGCGGAGGCCGGTCCTGAGGTGCGCCTGCGTGTCGCGGGCGAACCCCGGCCCCTGCCGGCGGGGCTCGGCCTGTCCGCCTACCGGGTGATCCAGGAGGCCCTGACGAATGTGCTGAAGCACGCCCACGCCACGAGGGTCGACGTCGTCCTCCGGTACGCGCCCGGCGAGTTGCGCGTGACCGTCGTCAACGACGGGGTGGGCGTTCACTCGGCGGGCACGGGAGGGCACGGGCTCATCGGCATGCGGGAGCGGACCGCGCTGCACGGCGGCGAGCTGTCCGCCGGGCCCACGCCGTCAGGGGGATACCGCGTGCTGGCCGTCTTCCCGCTCCCCGGCTGAGCGCCTCATGCCCCCACGGCGGTCCTCGCCGGGGCGTCGCCCGCCCACTCGTCGTCCGTCATGCGCAGCATCCTGAGCCCGATCACCCCGGCGCCGGCCAGGTAGAGCAGCCCGCCGACGATCGTGCCCACCGGGTAGATCGGCGCCGTCAGGATGCCGGCGAGCATCGCGAACGGCGCCCACCACGGCGTACGCCGGGAGTAGGCCAGCGCGAGCCCCAGCAGGAACAGTCCGAGCAGCCCGGCGAAACCGGGCACCTGGAACCCGAACGTCGCCCCCGGATCGGCGAACGCCTCGTCCCCGATCCGGGCTCCCTGCTCGGGCGGCAGGGCCCGCTCCAACCGGGCGTAGAAGAAGTCGCCGAGCATCAGCGCGGAGAAGTTGACGACGCCGAGCAGCGCCAGGCCGCCCGCGACGTGCCCGAAGAGCACGCCCTTGTGCCGGATCAGGTGGATCATGCCGATGATCCCCGGCACCAGCAGGACCCAGCTCCAGTGCAGGAGCGAGGCGCTGACCGACACCTGCTCGGGATGGCGGCCGTAGACGCCGACGGTGTCCCCGCCCTGCCGCAGCGCCGGGTCCGCGACCACCCCCGCGACGTAGACGAGCGGGGCGGCGACCAGGCAGAGCCCGGCCGCTGTCCGGCGGAAGGCGCGTGCGTCCGAAAGCACCGACATGGCAACTCCTCGTGTCCGGCCCGCCGCCTGTCGGGCGGGACCGGCACGGAGAGTAGGCAGGGACGTCCCGGCGGGTCGTCCCCCGTGGGGACGACCGGCGTTCCGCCGATCTCCCTACACCCGGCTCCCCACACCCAGCCGCGGCGCGTACGCCCGCGATGCGGACGCCACCGTGGCGGGGAGTCCCGGGGAGTCCCGGGGGAGTCAGTTCTTGACGATGCTCTGGACCTCGCCGACGGGCACGTCCCTGGTGGCCGAGACCTGGATCGGGTCGTAGGCGAACGGGACGGCCTGGCCGCCCTGGTTCCCGTTGCCGACGACGTTCCAGACGCTCGTCACGGTCAGCGTGTAGACCTTGCCCGGCTGGTCGACGGAGGAGTGCAGGTAGACGACGCCGCACTCGGGTTTGCCCTCGCCCTCCTTGTCGGCGCCCTTCACGTACGGCTTGCCGGTGGCGCCGCATCCCTTGTCGTACACCTCGGCGCGGTCGGCGCCGGTACCGGATTTGATCACGAGGTGGTCCGGCGTCGCCGTGACGGTGGCGGACATGACCCCCGGCAGCGTGGCGGTGACGGACCGGGGCGCCGCCTCGGCCCCGTCCAGCCACACCCAGGTCCCCAGGTTGACGTAGCTCTTGACGTCCGGACTCAGTTTGATCTTCGGCTCCGGCACGGTAAGCGCGGCCCGGGCGATCTGCATGAGCTGTTCCAGCGTGATGCCCCCGGCGGGGGTGGTGCCCTCGGGCACCCAGACGAGCGGCTCCAGCCCGGCGGCGCACGCCGGCCCGTCCGGGTTGCCGGCGTCGTAGGCGACGCCCCACCACTTACCCTTCTCTCCGATCTTGTCGCCGAACTTGTCCAGGTTCACGTCGTAGTCCAGCCCCGCCTCCACCGCCTGCTTCTTCTGCTGGGCCTGGAGGTTGCGCATGTCGTCGGCCGACGAGTTCGGCTCGTACCAGCAGGGGCGGGGCATCCGGTAGCCGTCGCTCTTGCCGCCGAGCCCGTTGCCGGACAGGCCGATCTTGGAGTTGGTCAGCCTGACCCCGGCGGTGTTGCCGTACTGGAACGCCTCGCCGTGCGGCTTCCCGTCCGGGTCGTCGGCGGCGGCCGGGGGCACGCACACCGCGAGCATGCCGCAGGCCAGCAGGGACGTCACCGCGATCGTCGTTCTGCTGCTCATCGCTGGCACTCCTTCGCGAGCTCGTCCGGGTAGTCCGCGTGGCGGTAGAGCCGGATCCGCCAGACGCCGTCGTCGCCGCGCCCCAGGCCGGCGGTCTGCAGGTAGACCGCGCGCGGGCGTTTCAGCCAGGCGGGCTGACGGGCCAGCGCGGTGCCCTCCTGGTCGGTCAGCCGCACGCCGGTCAGGTCGACGCAGCCGTAGGCCTCCGCTCCGCGTCCCATCAGCGCGGGCACCCGCAGGGCGTAGAGCTTGGCGACGCCCCGGGCGGACTGCCTGTCGTCGAGG
The DNA here is from genome assembly GCF_012999525.1 of Microbispora sp. H10836. Classification (NCBI taxonomy): domain Bacteria; kingdom Bacillati; phylum Actinomycetota; class Actinomycetes; order Streptosporangiales; family Streptosporangiaceae; genus Microbispora; species Microbispora sp. H10836. Next base: position 56,653 of record NZ_JABBWU010000020.1, on the reverse strand, counting down.
AATTCGCGCACCCAGGTGACGGCGTCCTGGTAGGCGGACGACTCGGCATCGATGCCCTTCACGTACGAGCGGTCGCCGCCGGAGGTGCCGACGGCCCGCCACTGAGCCGTGAAGTCACGGGCGAACGCCTTGATCACGGCCGATCGCACCGGGTCGGGCTCGTCCGGCCACTCGATCTCGACGGTCAGCCCTGGCGCCGCCGTGATCGCCTCTGCCCCCGGCGGGCGGGCGGGCGTCCCGGGCGCCGTCGCCGCGGCCGGCTCGGCGCCGCCACCGGGGGTGAAGCCGCGGTCCGCGTCCGGCGGGGCGCACGCCGACAGAAGCAGCACGCAGGCCGGCACAAGCAGCACGGGGGCTGAGAGGAGCAGCGCGCGGGCCGGGGCGAGCAGCGCGGCCGCCGCCCTTACGAGTCCTGGACGCATCAACGCGGTCCTCCGCAGTACGCGATCCCCCGCCGCTGCCGCCCCCGTCGCTGCCACCCTAGAAAGGGCCGTCGGCGACGAGCCAGCGCTATGCGCCGATCGGCATGATTCGGAGGGTGACGTCCCGGGCATTGGGGCTCCGATCAGGCGAGACGTGAGGTTCTGAGGTCCGGGGAGACGGTGCGGCGCCAGTCGGGCAACAGCTCGTCGATGAGCGCCTCCGTCTCCGGCGCCATCCCGCCGCCGTACGGGTGCGAGGCGGCGCGGCGCAGCAGGCCGTCGACGACCGCCCGCAGCCGGACGGGCTCCCCCGTGGCGTGCGCTGCCCGGAGCAGGTCGCGCCACAGCCCCTCGTCGTCGGCCGCGAGCAGCAGCCCGGCCCGGGCCGCCGCCACCGCGCCGTGCGGGTCGTGGCGGGCCAGCCTGATCTCGCACAGCGCGTGGGCGGCGTCCGCCACCCAGGCCGTCACGTCGTACTCCAGGGGGTCGGCCGCCAGCCAGGCGTACCGGTCCGGCGGCCTGCCGTTCAGCAGCGGGCCGCGCACCAGCTTCAGCGCACGCTCCAGCAGGCCGGCCTCCACGTCACCGGCGCCGAGCGTGGCCGTGCCGGATCCGGCGCCGAGCGTGGCCGTGCCGGATCCGGCGCCGCCGGGTGCGGCGGTCTCGGCCCACTCGCCGGCCTGCCGTACGAGGTCCTGGAAGAGCCGCCAGTCCGTACGGATCTCCGGCCCGAGCCGCAACCGCCCGGACCGGTCGAGGAAGAGGTGAGGGCGGCCCTCGGAGTCGCGCCCGAGCCACTCGGCGACCCGCGCGATCGTGGCGTCGCGCACCGCGAGCTGCACGCCGCGCGGCCACAGCACGCCGGCCAGTACGGCCGGGTGGACCCCGTCCGGGTGGGTGGCCAGGTAGACGACGAGTTCGTGGGCGAGGGCCGCCCGGCCCTCTTCGAGCCGGTTCACCGGACTGATCTCGATCGGGCCGAGGACGCGGACCTCGATGGAGGGCGGCTCCTCGCTCAACCGCTCGGTGAGCGGGGTGAGCGGCTCGCCCTCCTGCTGCCGGGTCGTGTCGAACAGGCCGACCACGGCGTCGTAGTGCCGCCGCGGCAGCAGGTGGGCCTCGATGTCCAGGCTCAGCGCGTCCACCCGGGCCCGGCCGTCGTCGGTGACCTCCCACGTCCAGGTGGCGTGCGGCACCTCGCCCGCGATCACGAAGCCGCAGGCCGTACGCCTGCCCTTGCCGAGCAGCGCCAGGCGACGCGCCTCGTCCTCGTCGGGGCGGATGGCCGACAGGAGGTAGTGCGGGGTGTGCGCGGGGTCGGCCACCCGGCTGTGGACGCGGCCGGTCAGCACGTCGCCGTCGTACCGGGCACGCTCCTCGAACTCCGGCAGCACCGCGGCCAGGCTGCCCGCCGTCCTGATCCGCTCGGGCGCGAGCAGGGTCAGCTCCTCGCCGAAGCCGACGAGCGTGATGCGCATCTGGTCGGACCACCGGTTGGTCGCCAGTTCGACCGCGAGCGCCGACAGAGCGGCGACGGTGTGCGCCCCGGTGATCGCGATCACCCCGTGCGCGGCCTCCAGGTCGACCAGCACCCGGCCGCCCTGCCCGGTGCCGAGCGAGACCAGCCCGGGATAGGGCGCGGGCACCCCGGCCAGCGTGTGCTCGTCGATGCGGCGTCCCTCGTGGGCCGGAAGACGCCAGACCTGCCCGTCGTCGCAGGACTCCCACGGCTCGGGCGCGTCCTGCTCCGCCGGGTGGATCCACAGGTCGAGACCGCGGTTGGACAGGTGGACGGCGTAGATCGTCGGAGGGCGCCGGCCGGCGTCGGCCAGCAGGCGGCCGAGCAGGCGCAGGCCGATGTCGAGCATCCGGCTGCCGGGGGCGTCGGCACCCAGACGGATCGCGACCTCGGCCTCGGCGGCGTCCCCTCGTGGCCGGGCGATGCGCCGTCCGAAGGCCCGGCGCCACAGCTGCTCCCGCCGCCTGCGGCCGAGCAGGGCCAGCAGCCCCGCCGCCGCCAGCGACGACGCCGCCAGGTAGTCGGCGAGGACCGGCCCGCCCTGCCGCTCTCCGGGCTCCTCGCCGGCGGTCAGGTGACCGCCCGTGTCCGACGACGGCGCGGACGGCGCTACGGAGGGCCGCGTGGACGGCTGTGTGGACGGCTGCCCGGCGGCGTGGCCACCGGCCGCCCTGGCCTGGGCGGTGGCGGGCTCAGCGGACGGCTGCCCGGCGGCATGCCCACCCGAGGTCGTGGCCTCCGCCGTGGGCCGCCCGTGCGCCGGCGGCTGCGCCGTGGGAGGTGCCTCCCGCGCCGTCTCGGCCACCCCGGCGGGCTGGGCGGTGGTCGTGCCGACCGGACGCGGCGTCGGCGCCGACCGAGCGGTGGCGGGTGTGTCCGTCGCGTCGCCGGCCCGGCCGGCGCGCTCTGACGGGGTGTCCTGCGGCATCGCGGGCGGCGGCAGCACGATCCCCGGTTTGCTCGGCTCGGGCGTCGCCCTGCCCCGCTCGTGGCCCGCGTCCCCCGGCCGGGCGGTGGGGTCGCCCTGCCCCTGGTCGGGCCGTGTGGTGTCCGCGTCACCGCCCGCCTGGCCGTCCGCCGTGGCGTCCGTCGTGCTCCCGGTGTGCGAACCGGCGGTGGGACGCGAGTCCGGCGTCGTGCGCCGGTCCTCGGCCGCGCCCTGGTCGGCGTGGGCGCCGCCGCCGGTGGCCCCTCCCCCGGCGTACCGGGTGTCGCCGTCGAGCTCGGCCGGCGCGTGGCGGTGCTCCTTCAGGATCTCCGGCCGGTCGTCGTCGACCGGCACGATGTGGACGTTCCTGGCGTCGTCCGGCATGTCGAGCACCCAGCCGGGACGAATGAGGTCGGCCATGTGCAGCCGGCTGCCGTCGGGCTGCTCCTTGTGCTGGTTGAGGCGGTAGATCTCCGGATAGCGGCGCCCGTCGCCCAGGCACTTCTCCGCGATCTCCCACAGGCTCTCGTGGTGGCGTCCGTGCGGAGGCTGGACCACGTAGACCTTCTTGACCTCTCTCGCGTGCAGGGCCGGACGCTCCGCCTCGGCCTGCGGCACCGGCGCCGACAACGCCGCGACCTGCGGCCGGATCGGGGCCGGGGCGCCCGCGCGGGCGATGGGCACCGCCACGGCGGCCGCGGTGAACAGCAGCAGCACGGCGGAGACCAGGCGGTTCGCGAGCGCCTGGGTGCCCCCCGACAGCGGCACCCGGGCCGGCATGCCGACCCGCCGCAGCCCCGCGTAGACCTCGACGACCACGCACAGGAACAGCTGCAGCCAGGCCAGCCACACCAGGAGGATCAGGATCGCGATGATCGTATCGGGGCCGACCTGACTGGTGAACAGGTCCGCGTTCAGCAGGTCGCCGCTGATGGGCGGACCGGCCAGCCGGAGCAGCGCGTACGGCACGCCGCCCACCAGACCCACCAGCGCGACCAGGGCCCCGAGGCCGGCGAGGACGTCCCCGGCCGTACGCCGGGTGCGCAGCCGTACGGGCCGGTCGTCGTGCCAGTGCTCGGGCGCCCGCTGCGGCCCCAGCACGGACGGCAGGCCCTCCGGGCGCGGGCGGGGGCCCCGCCCGGGCGTGCCACCCGCCGGGGCCTCGGTGCCGGGACCCCGCTGCGCTTCGCGCTCGAACCCCCGCCGCGCCTCGCGTCCAGAAGGCCGTTGCGTTTCGCGCTCGAACCCTCGCCGCACGTCGCGCCCCTGACTCCGCTGTACCTCGCGCTCGGGCCCCCGCTGTACCTCGCGTTCGGGCCCCCGCTGGGTCTCGCGGAGGAACTCCTCCCGCCGCCCGCCCGGCGGCCGCGTCCCTGTCATGCCTCTCCCGGATCAGGGGCGGCCGTGGCCTCCGCCTCCATGTCCGAGCCGGCGAAACCCAGCGCGGCAAGGAAGAAGGCGTTCCAGTGGACCGACACCGCCACGGTGACGTCCGCCTGGCCGCCGCCCACGGTGCACTCGGTCATGCGTACGCCGTCGGCCTGCTGGTTGGCCGTGATCTCCTCGGCCGGGCCGCACACCGCGCTCTCGTCGGCGAGCAGCCGCACCTGACCGGTGGCCCGCAGGGTCTCGACGTCGATCTGGTCGGCGGCGGCGCGGGCGGCCTGCTCGGCGATGTCCGCGGCCTTCAGCCGGGCGTTCATGGCGGCCCCGCCGTCGACCAGCAGCCCGGCCAGCAGGAACACCACCCCCGAGAAGAGGACCACGAACACCGACATGGAGCCCCGCTCTCCCGGCCCCCCGCCTGCGGCGGCGCGCGTCGTACGCCTGCCCGCCACAGGCCCCACGGGGGTGCGCGGCGACGGCGCCGCGCCTCGGGCCCGACGCGGAGCGGTCCCGCGGTCGCGCGGACGCCGACCACACCGCGGGAAGACGGAAGCCGGAGAGCCGGGGCACGGACGCGGCGGGGTCACTGCACCCTCCGATACCGTTCGAGCGGCACGACCGAGGCGCCCGACATCTGCTTGGTGGCGCCGAAGCCGAGGAAGTCGAGGTTGAGCTCGCAGGTCACGGTCGCCCGCACGAAGCCGTCCATCTTCCACTCACTGCCGGACATGCTGACCTGCGGCGAGCAGTCGCCGGAGAGCGCGGCCTCGGCGGCCTCCTTCGCGGCCGACTCGGCCTCCGCCTCGGTGCGCTGCACGGAGGCCGCCCGGGCGGCGTCCCGCGCGGCACCGTTGACCTCGCCCTGGGCCTCCACGATCCGGCCCGCGCCGACGAGGAACAACAGGAAGAGCAGGAAGAGCGGGGCCAGCATGACCGTCTCGGCCGTCATCGACCCGCGTTCCCCCACGTTCGTTCCCCAGCCGACGCGCCCCCGGCCAACGGGGCCCCTGCCGCCGAACGGTCCGGACATGCCGAACCCGCCGGGCACACCGAACCCGCCGGGCGCACCGTGCGGCCCGAGCACGCCGGGCTCGCCGGGCTCGCCGGGCGGGGCGGGTTCGGGCGAGGTCCGGGTCATTCGCAGCCGTCCGAGCCGTCGTCGGGGCGGAAGCACTCGATGGGCCCGCCGAAGCGCGAGGTGATCGTGAAGGTCATCTCGGGCAGCAGCGGCACCACCTGGACGGCGCTGCCGGTGATCTCCACCCCGCGCTGGTCGCCCTGCTCCCAGGCCTTGGCCTGGGCGTTCTTCAGCAACTGCGGCCCGATGGCCTGCACGATCTGCCGCGCCTTGCCCTCGGCCGCCTCCTGCCAGCCGTCGGAGCCGCCCGCACGGGCGATGCGCGCGCCCTCCCGCGCGGCGGCGTCGGCGACCTGGCGGCCGTGGAACCAGAGCGTGACCTGGACGATCAGCAGCACGACGGCGAGCACGACCGGCATGAGCATGGCGAGCTCGATCACCGTGGCGCCCCGCTCGCTCCTCTGGCGTCCCGAAGCCCGCCCGCTTCGCTCGCCGCGCTCACTCGCACCGGCCCGCGTCATTCCCGCGACCCGCCCACTCGCCCCGGCCCACGTAATTCCCGCGACCCGCTCACTCGCCCCGGCCCGCTCACTCGCCCCGGCCCGCTCACTCGCCTCGGCCCGCCGCGGCCGGGACCCGTACGGCACCCGGGCCGCGTCCGCGGTCGCCCCGGCCCGCGCGCCGTGCACGACGGCCGCGGCGCCCACGGTGCCCACGACGGCCAGCACGCCCTCCGCACACCGCGCGGGGGTCGCGGCGCGCGCGTTCGTCACTCCCGGCATGGTCGCCATACCCGGGTCGCCACGCCCATGCCGGTCACTCGCCGCCACCGCCGCCGCCACCACCACCGCCGCCGCCACCACCGCCGAAGCTGTTCTGGAGGTCGGACTGCTTCTGTTCGACCAACTGCTTGATCAGCGTGGCCAGGCCGAGCGCGACTCCGGCGATGATGGCGGTGATGATCACCCATTCGACCGCGGAGGCTCCCCTGGACGGAGCGTTCCTGGCGCGGTCCAGCCGTACGTGGAGCACGGCGATCAAATAGTGGAACCAGAGCATCAGGCCCCCAACATCTTCATGGCTGCGGGAAAACTGAGGAAGATCACGAAACCCGCGCACAGCAGGAGCTGGGCGACGAGCATCGACTGGGACCGTTCGCCCGCCTTGCCCTCGACCTCCGCGAGTTCGCGGCGGCGCAGGGTGGCGGCGCGGGCGGTGAGCGAGGCGCGGACCTTGGCGCCGTCGTCGGCGACGAGCCCGAGCGCGGCCGACAGGTCCCGCAGCTCGTCCACGTTGATCTCGTCGCCGAGCTGGCCGAGGGCCTGCCAGGGGGTGATGCCGACGATCCGGGCGTTGGCCAGAGCCTCGCGGATGCGCTCCATCGCCCAGTTGGAGCCGGGGGCGGGCCCGGCCCCGTTGACGGACGCGGTGCCGTTCAGTGCCCCGGGCGTGGTGACGGGACTGCCGACGGCGACCGCCATCATCAGTGCCTCGGGCACGCCCCGCCCGCCCGCGAGGTTCATCGACACGAGGTCGAGGAAGGCGCCCACGGCGTGCCGGAAGTCCCGGCGCCGTACGGCGGCGTCCCGCCGGATCTGCGCGTCGGGCAGCAGGAAGAAGATCACGCAGACGACGAGGGCCGACCAGAGCGGCACCTGCACCGAGACGCCCCACCCCATCAGCGTGAGCCAGCCGACGAGGATCGGGAACGCCAGCAGGCCGGAGACACCGAGCAGCAGCTTGGTCGCGAGGAACCCCTCGAAGGACTTGCCGAGAAGCGCCAGGTCGGCCTTGACGGACCGCGCCTCCCACCCCCGCGCCGCGTAGAACCGGGCCAGCCGCAGGCCGAGCACGCGGCGGAACTCGCTGACGTCCTCCTCGGGCGCGATCAGCGGCGCCCGCGGCACGCCCTCGCCGTCACGGGCCTGGTCGAGCGCGGCGAGCCGGGCGGTCAGGCCGGGCCGGGGCGGGAACAGCGCCCGCAGCAGCAGGAAGAGCCCGAGGCCGAGCACGGCTCCGCAGAGCACTGTTTCGATCACGGCGCCCTCCGTCCGTCCGCGAGATCACGGATGGCATCGCGCCCGGTGGACGGCGGATGCGCGATTTCCCGCGTGATCACGAAGAGCGAAGCCGCCGGCCGAGGGCCGGCGCTGCGACGAACCGCACGATCACGGCTGGTCATGGAGCAGCTCACCACCCCTCCCCGCGACCTTCCGCACGATCACGTCCTTGTCTTTGGCGGGGGGTGGGGGGCGGTGGTAGGGGGCCAGGATCCGGGCCGGCGTGTCGAACCGGGCGAGCCGCCGCATCCAGGCGAATCCGGCGCCGAACAGGCCCGCCACCACGACCAGCACGGCCTGGCCGAGCACGGAGTTGTACTCCTCGACGTACGAGCGGTTGAAGACGACCAGCGCGGCGGCGAACGCGAGGGCGGTGCCGACCACGATCTGCACGCTCTTGCGGGTGGACCTGCGCTCGGCCTCCACGCGCCGGCGCATGTCCAGCTCCTCGCGCGCGGAGACCGCCAGGGCCGAAAGCACGTCGCGCAGACCGGGCCCGCGCAGCCGCGAGTTGAGGATCAGCGCCGCCACCACGAGATCGGCCGAGGGGTCGTCCAGCTCGTCGGCGAACATCCGCAGCGCGTCGGCGAGCGGCATCCGCGTGTGCAGCCGGTCGACCAGGGCCCGCAGGTGTGGTCGCAGCGTGGGGGCCGCGGCCCGGATCGACGAGGGGATGGCCTGTTCGAGCCCGGCCGCGCCGGCGATAGTGTCGCGCAGCGACTCCGTCCACGCCGCCAGGCCCTCCAGGCGCCGCATGGCGGCCCGCTCCTCCGCCGCGCCGCCGGTGAAGCCCCGCCAGGCGAGGACCAGCAGTACGGCTCCCGCCGCGATGACCGGCCAGCCGGTCACCACCAGCACCACGACACCGGTGACCGCCGCGATCGCCGAGCGCGTGGACAGGGCGCGCAGCAGGCGCATCCGCTCGGCCCTGCCGTCGGGACCGGCCGGCCGGGGGCGCAGGCCGTACAGCGCCAGGGCGAGCAGGAAGAGCCCGCCGCCCGCCGCGGCGCCGGCCAGCAGCACCAGGGGGTCGAGGACGCCGGGAGGCAGCAGGCCGCTCATCGCCACGCTCCCCGCGCCGGGTCGTACCCGTGGGCGGCCAGTTCGTCCGCGCAGGAGATCGGGGCGTGCGGCACCAGGTGGTCGCCCGCCATGGCGAACACCTCCGAGGACAGCACGCGCCCGTCGCAGCCCGTGACCTCCCGGACGCTGGACACGTAGCGGCGCAGGGTGCCTCCCCGGTGGTAGTCGTTGCGCTTCTCGATGAACACCACGAAGTCGATGGCCCCGGCGATGAGCATGTGGGTGGCCTCGATCGGCAGCCGTTCCTCGGCCTGCAGCGCGTACGTCGCGATGCGGTTGAACACCTCCATGCTGGAGTTGGCGTGGATCGTCGACAGCGACCCGTCGTTGCCCTGGGTCATCGCGTTGAGCATCGTGACGATCTCGTCGCCCAGCACCTCGCCGACGATCACCCGCGAGGGGTTCATGCGCAGCGACCGCCGGACCAGCTCGGCCATCGTGATCTCGCCCTGTCCCTCGGAGTTGGGCAGGCGGTGCTCGAAGGCGACGACGTTGGGGTGCAGCTCGGGGAACTGGTCGAGCCCCAGCTCCAGCGCGCGCTCCACCGTGATCAGCCGCTCGTGTGTCGGGATCTCGTTGGCCAGGGCCCGCAGCAGCGTGGTCTTCCCCGCGTTCGTCGATCCCGCGATCATGATGTTCTTCCGCGCGGCCACCGCGGCCGTGAGGAACCGGCCCAGCTCGGGGGTGAGCGTGCCGTTCCCGACGAGGTCGCTGAGGAACACCTTGCCGAGGCGGGCGCGGCGGATCGACAGCGCCGGCCGCACGGTGACGTCCATGACGGCCGACAGGCGGGAGCCGTCCGGCAGGCGCAGGTCGAGCTGCGGGTTGGCGGTGTCGAAGGGCCGCGACGACAGGCCCGAGTACGCCGCGAGGATCTGGATCAGCTCGACGAGCTCCTCGTCGGTCTCCGCGACGGGGTCGTGCATGAGCTCCTGGCCGTCGGCGTAACCGACGAAGACCCGGTCGCAGCCGTTGATGTCGATGTTCTCGACCTCGGGGTCGTCGAGCAGCGGCTGCAGGCGGCCGACGCCGAACAGCGCGGCGTGGATGCCCGCCGCCAGCGCCTCCTCCTCCTCGGCCGTGGGCGGGGTGCGGCCGACGCCGATCTCGCTCCGCGCGTGCTCCTCCAGCACCTGCGCGATCAGGGCCCGGGCGAACTGCCGCTCGTCCTCCCCCGACATCGGCGGCACGCCGCTCGCCTGGTCGAGCCGCCGCTGGTGCGCCAGCCGGTCGCCGACCTCCTGCCGGAACCGCTTCACCAGACCGTGGTCGATCGGCCGCCGCTGGGAGTTCACGACCGCACCTCCGGCTCCCTGTTCGCCGTGTTCGCCGTCCTGATGACGGGCGGCGCCGCCGCCGTGTCGCCGCCCGCGACCGGCTGCGCGGCCAGGCGCGTGGCCAGTTCCCTGGCCGTACGGATCAGAAGGCTGCGGTCGAGCCGCCCGCCCCACTGCCCGCGCAGCAGTTCGGCGCCCTTCGGGTCGTACGCGAGGCCGCCGACGAAGGCGACATCCCAGCCGGAGACGATGCGCCTGATCTCCTCCAGCGACGACCGGTACGACCGGGGGTCGGCGATCACCACGACCCCGACCTTGCGCCCGATGAGCGACAGCCGTTCGCGCAGGTGGGCGACGTGGTCGAGGCTGGCCCGGGTGAACAGCACCACCTGGTCGGCCTCGGCCACCAGGTCGCCGATCTGGGGGTGCAGCCCCAGCCGGCCGCAGTCGGCGAGCACGTCGGCCTGCGGCAGGGCGGCGAACGCCCGGCCGAGCGGGCCCCACAGCCAGGTGAGGCCGGCCGCCTGCTCGCCGTTGGTCAGGCCGGCCAGCACGTCGAGGCCGCCGACGAGCCGCTGTGTGTGCTCGTAGATCAGCTCCGCGTGGAGCCCGCGCCGCGCGACCGCGCCGAGGCTGAGCAGGCCGCGCCCGGGGTTGAGCACGCTCCCGTCGTCGCCGGGCAGCCGGTAGGCGAGGTCGCCGCCGGAGGGGTCGCACTCGGCCAGCAGCACCGGGCGTGGCCACACGGCGCCGAGGGCGGTCGCCGCGGTGGTCACGCCGGGCGCCCCCTTGTCGGCGGCGAGCACGATCAGCGCCACGTCACTTGACCCCCGGGAGCGTGATGAGGGCGATCTCCCCGCTGGAGGCGTACTGGGCGACGGCGGGCGCGATCGACGTGTCGACGACGACCGTGACCAGCCCGCCGCCCGAGCGCCCGGAGCCCACGCCGTGGACGCGGGCGGCGGTCGCCAGCACCTTCTGCTGGGCGGTGGCCGACCCGCGGCCGGCCGCCGGCACGTAGATCACCTGGACGACGTCGCCGCTCCTCAGGTCGGCCGGCATCTGTCCGGCCTTGAGCGACAGGCCCACCTTGGCCTTGCCCGGTCCGACCTGGTCGGTCGTCTTGGCGGTCATCGGCTCGGTGAGCAGTGTGCCCGGCAGCAGCGTCACCCGGGCGTACGTCGTGGCCACCTGGTCCTTGAACCGCCAGGGGACGTAGTCGACGCCGGTGTCGGCGATCTGCACCTCCTGCATCGCGGACAGCGGGATGAGCTGCCCGGCCCCCACCTGCTGGGTGATCCGCACGGCCGAGACGCGGTCGCCGCTGCGTATGACGAGCAGCGTGGTGGCCAGCGCGCCGCCCAGGATGAGGAGGACGGCGAGCGCGGCGAGCGCGGGCTTGCGCTCCCTCGGCGGGACGGGCAGCTTACGCACGGCCGGCCCGGACAGGCCGGGCCGTGCGGGTGCCCGGCCGTCCTGCGACGTCTTCTCGCTGATCCTCATGGGTGGGGGACTCCCAGGGATGAGGGCGCCCTTCTGTTTTCGGGCCGCTCGAATTTGTTTACGGTCTTGCCGTTTGTTGCGAATTCACTCCATTATGGCCAGCTTGCGCCGCCATAAGTGCCCTGATGCGCGACCCATGCTTATCCGTTAGGAATACGCCTGTCAACGGGAGTCGATCTATCGCCATATCGACACAAGGCTTTACTCTCACGATATTTCGTGATAGTACGTATGCACTTCTTTCCCAGTTGTCACAGCATTCACACTGTTCGTGCTATTGCGGACGGCACGCAAGCGGATCCGTACGCGGAAGGACTCTCCCGGCGGTGACGTCGAAGTGTGCCATGCCAGGCACCTTTACCTTTTCCGGAAAACGCCCAGATGAGCGCGGGTGGCCCGGCTACGGTGTCTCCGCAGGGCCGCACCCGGAGATCTTCACGGGAACGCGCCGGGATGAAACGCTTTCCGCGAGGCCGCCGTACAACCGCCTTCTGGGAGTTCGCGCATGCGGATAACGCTCACCGTGGTCGGCGAGGACGGCCGTCGCGACGTGCTGGTCGAGGGCGACGAGAGCACCACGGCCGCCGCCCTCGCCGCGGCGCTCGCCGGTCTGCTCGACGGCGCCACCTCCCGGCCGGCCAACGTCGTACGGCTCCCGCACGCCCGCGCGCCGTACGACCTGGACCTGGACCGGGACCGGCAGGCCCGGCCCCCGGGCGAGGTGAAGCTGTGGGTCGACGGCCGCCCGATCGACCCGGACGCGCCCGTGTTCGGCCTTCTCAGGGATGGCGACCTGGTCTCCGTGGACGGCCACGCCGCCGTGGCGACGGTGACCGAGGAGCCCGGCGGGCAGGCCGAGCTGCGCGTGGTGGGCGGGCCCGGCGCGGGAGCCGTCCACCGGATCGGGTTCGGCGCGCACACGATCGGCGCCGACCCCGCCTGTGCGATCTCCGTACCCGACCCGCGGATGCCGCCGGTCGCGCTGGTGGTGCGGCTGGCCCCCGGCACGGCCACCGTGGAGCCCGCGACACCCGCGACCTCCGGCGGCGACCCGGTGGCCCGGCTGGAGGGCGAGCCCCTCACGAAGGCCGTGCCGTGGCCGGCCTCGGGCATGCTCGCCTGCGGCGGCTCCGTTTTCGCTCTGGGCCCGGTCCTGCCGCCCGACACCCACCTCGACGCACTGCCGGACGGCGGGCTCGCCTACAACCGCCCACCGCGCCTGCAGCGGCCGGAGCGGCAGCGGCGGTTCACGGTCCCCGCAGAGCCGAAGCGGGGCGAGGGCATGCGGCTGCAGCTGCTGGCCGCGCTGCTGCCCGCCGTCCTCGGTGTGGTCATGGCCGCCGTCACCGGCACGTGGTACTACCTGCTGATCGCGTTCATGACGCCGCTCATCATGATCGGCCAGTGGGTGAGCGACCGCAGGCACGGCAGGAAGAAGCACCGCCGGGCGCTCAAGGCGTACCGCGAGCGGCTGGCCGCCTTCGAGGAGGAGGTGGCCCGCGCGGTGCGGCAGGACGAGGAGGCCAGGCGCGGCGGCGCGCCCGATCCGGCCGAGGTGCTGCTCACCGCGACCGGCCCGCGCCGCCGGCTCTGGGAGCGCCGGGTGCACGACCGCGACGCGCTGCGGCTGCGCGTGGGACTGGCCGACCTGCCCGCTGACCTGGAGTTCGAGCCCGAGAGCGGCACGCCCCAGGACGTCCCCCGCCGGGAGCCGCCCCCCTGCCACGACGTCCCGGTCGCGCTGGTCATGCGGCGTCTCGGCGTGGCCGGGCTCACCGGCCCGAGGGACGTGGCGCTCGGCTGCGCTCGCTGGCTCGTCGGCCAGGCCGCCGCCCTGCACAGCCCGCGCGACCTGGCCGTCGTGGTGCTGTCCGCCAACGCCGACGGCGCCGGGCAGTGGGGCTGGGTGCGCTGGCTGCCGCACTGCGCCCCGGACGCCGCCCGCGGAGGCGCCCTGTCGTCCGACTGCGCCGCGCTCGTCGGCGCCGACCCCGAGGCCGCCGCCCGCAGGGTCGCCGAGCTCGCCGCCCTGGTGACGGAACGGCTCGACGCCGAGAACGGCTCGGGGCCCTACCCGGGGGTGCCGCGCGGCGCCCGCCTGTCCGGCGGCCCGGCCGGCTGGGACGACCTGGGGCGCGCGAGCGGCAACCGGCCCGCCGAGCCGGCCTTCGCGACCTACGACGAGCGGCCGTTCGACGTGCTCGTCGTGCTCGACGGCGCCCAGGTGCTGCGCGGCCTGCCCGGCATGCCGCAGGTGCTGCGGCAGGGTCCGCGTGCCGGGGTCTACACGCTCGCGATCGACGACGACGAGCGACTGCTGCCCGAGGAGTGCGCGACGGTCGTGTCCTGCGACCGCGACGGCGGTGTACGCCTCCACGGTGGCGGGCTCGACCCGATCACCGGCATCCGCGCCGACCAGGTCTCGCCGTCCTGGGCCGAACGCCTGGCCCGCGCGCTGGCCCCGCTGCGCGACGTGAGCCGCGACGACCCCTCGGCCGCCCTGCCCGACGCGGTCCGCCTGCTCGACCTGCTGGAGGCGCCGCTCGACCCCGCCGCGCTCGCCGAGCGGCAGGGCCGTACGACCCGGGCCCTGATCGGTGTGGGACCGGACGGGCCGTTCGAGGTGGACCTGAGCAGAGACGGGCCGCACGCCCTGGTCGCGGGCACGACCGGCGCGGGCAAGTCGGAGCTGCTGCAGACGCTGATCTGCTCCCTCGCCGTGGCCAACCGGCCGGACGAGATGACGTTCGTGCTCATCGACTACAAGGGCGGGGCGGCCTTCAAGGAGTGCGTACGGCTCCCGCACACGGTCGGCATGGTGAGCGACCTCGACGGCCACCTGACCCAGCGGGCCCTGTCGTCGCTGGCCGCCGAGATCCGGCGCAGGGAACGCCTGCTGCTGGACGCGGGGGCCAAGGACATCGAGGACTACCAGCGGGCCCGGGGCGCCACCTGGGTGCTCGGCGCGGGCGGCGTCCTGCGGGCGCGCGGCGGCGGCATCTTCGCCGCGCCGGTGCCGGAGACGGCCGGGACCAGGGAACTGCCGCCGCTGCCCCGGCTCGTGCTGATCATCGACGAGTTCGCCGCCCTGGTCACGGAGCTGCCCGACTTCGTCGAGGGGCTGGTCGACATCGCGCGCAGGGGCCGCTCGCTCGGCATCCACCTGATCCTCGCCACCCAGCGGCCCGGCGGCGTGGTGACCGCCGACATCCAGGCCAACACCTCGCTCAGGATCGCGCTGCGGGTCACCGACGCCACCGAGTCCGCCGACGTCATCGACGTGCCGGACGCCGCGCACATCTCACGTACGACGCCGGGCCGCTGCTACGTGCGGGCGGGCTCCGCAGCGCCCGTGGCGGTGCAGACCGCCAGGATCGGCGGCCGCACACCCCAGCCGCGAAGTGCGGGAGCGGCCGACGCCGGGGAGACCGTGCGGGTGCTCGATCTGCCCTGGCAGGCGCTCGGACACCCGCTGCCCGCCCCGCCCGCCCAGGCCGCGGACGGCACCGATCTGGCCCTGCTCGTGGACGCGCTGCGGGAGGCCGGGAGCGACATGCCCCGTCAGCCGAGCCCGTGGCTGCCGCCGCTGCCCGGCCAGGTCGTCCTCGACACCGGGACCGCGGACTCCCCGGGGGGCCTGCTCGCGGGCGCCGCGCCGTACCGGCCGGGGTTGGAGGAGGTGCCGCCGCTTCCGTTCGGCGTGACCGACCTGCCGTGGGAGCAGGGCCGCCGCCCGCTCGCGCTGGACATGCGGCACGGCGGCCACCTGCTGATCGCGGGCGGGGCGCGCAGCGGCCGCTCCAGCGCGCTGCGGACGATCGCGGGCTCGATCGCGGCCGGCGCCTCCCCCGAGGACGTGCACGTCCACGCCGTCGACTGCGGGTCGGGCGCGCTGCTGCCGCTCGTCGCGCTGCCGCACTGCGGCGCGGTGGTCACCCGCGACCAGCTCGACCGGGTGGAGCGCCTGCTGACCCGCCTGCGCGCGGAGGTCGGGCGCCGTCAGCACCTGCTGGCCGAGGCCGGGTACGCCTCGCTGGCCGAGGCGCGTGCCGCCGCCCGCTCGCGGGCCACCCGCGACCGTACGGGCGTGGGGGCCCTGCCCTGGATGGTGCTGCTCGTGGACCGCTGGGAGGGGTACGTCGCCGCGTTCGAGAACTACGACTACGGGCGACTGGTCGACGCCCTGCTGCAACTGCTGCGGGAGGGACCGGCCGTGGGCCTGCGGGCCGTGGTCACCGCCGACCGGTCGGGCCTGCTCGGGCAGATCTCCACGGTCTTCGAGGACCGGCTCGTGCTGCGACTCGCCGACCCCGCCGACTACGGGCTCGCCGGGCTGCCCCTGCGCGACCTGCCGAGCTCCATGCCCCCCGGCAGGGCCCTCGCCGTCGGCGAGCACGGCCTGGCGGAGAGCCAGCTCGCGCTGCTGTGCGACGACCCCTCGGGCCCCGCGCAGGTGGCCGTCCTGCAGGAGCTCTCCCGTACGGCGGCGGCCCGGTTCGGCGGCTCTGACCTGCCGGGGAAGTGGGCCTGGCCGTCGGAGCCGCCGCTGCGGGTGGACGCGCTGCCGATGCGGATCACGGCGCGGCAGGCGCTCGACCTGGCGCCCGCGCATCGGCCGCCCTCGGCCCTGTGGGCGCTGCTCGGCGCGGGCGGCGACGCCCTCGCCCCGATGGGCGTGGACCTGCAGGGCCAGGGCCCGGCCGCGGTGATCGCCGGGCCGCCGCGATCGGGAAGGTCGTCCGCGCTGGTCACGGCGGCGCGCTCACTGCTCGACCGGGGCACGCCCGTGCTCGTCGTGACCCCGCGCCGCAGCCCGCTGCGCGACCTCGCCGGGGCGCCGGGGGTGCTCGCCGTGCTGGACGGCAACGCCAGAAGCGTGACCGGCGGCGGCGCGGACGACTTCGGCGGCCTGCCCGGCGCGCTCGACCCGCTCGCGCTGGTCGCCGGGCACGAGCGCTACGTGGTGGCCGTGGACGACGCGGAGCTCATCTCGCCCGACTCCGCGCTCGGCCTGGCCCTGGACGAGATCCTGCGCACCGGGCGGGACGGCGAGCACGGCCTGCTCATCGCCGGGGCCACCGGCGACCTGGCGACGGCCTACCGGGGGTTCGCGGCGGAGGCGCGCAAGGGCAGGACCGGCCTGCTGCTCAACGTGCAGAGCCCGGCCGACGGGGACCTGTTCGCCGTACGGCTGCCGCGCGGCGCCGTCGGCGGGCCTCCCGGGCGCGGCCTGCTCGTCGTCTCGGGCACCGCGACCCCGATCCAGGCCGCGGCGCCGGACTGAGACCCGGCGGACCCGGCGGACCCGGCGGACCCGGCGGACCCGGCGCTCCCGCCCGGGGCCGGGAGAGGCGTTTTTGCGCACCGCCACTATTCGGGCCGCTCGACGGAAACACCGCGTTGAATACGGAAACCGCCGGACCTCCATGGCATTCCATGGTGGTCCGGCGGCCGGCTGTCAGCGAGTCGCGGACTCGATGTTGCCGCGGTAGGTGGTGATGACCCGGGAGGCCTCGTTGAGCTCTTCCGCCATGCGCTGGAACGCCGCTCGGTAGCTCTGCCAGGCGTCGTGGAAGCGCTGCGCGCCGGGGCCGGTCCAGGCGGTGCCGACCTTGGCCGCCTCACGGTCGAGGTTGGCCATCGTGGCGCGAACCTGGTCCGCCTGCTGGCTGAACTGCGCGGCCATGCCCTGCATCTCCGCGGGGTCGCCGCCGAGCAAGCTGTTACTCATCCAGTCACTCCTTCATCGACAAAGGGGCCGCCCTCACCGTAAATCGTTTGTCAATCTTGTGAACCCCTTATGCCGAGCGGCTATATCCGCGGCCTGGGAAATCTGGCTTTTCCACCACTCCATTCCCTTTTTTCCGCACGCCCGGAAAGGCGTCCACTGCCCGTCGGTGGCTTCGCCCCGGATCCCCCGGGACATCACGGCCTCCACCGGAGCAGGCGAGGCCCGCCCGAACGCCGCACCGGTTCCCCGGCGATCCGAAGCCGTGATCACAAGGACGCCGCCGGATCAATATGCTGGCGGTCATGCCCTCTGACAGGGAGAGGTGACGTGCAGACCCGGAAGGACCTCTATCAGGCATACCGGCTGATGCAGCAGCGCCTGGGTCAGGCCCTGCTGCAGGGAGAGCCGGACGTGGCGGAGTCGCCGATGCGGCGGCACAACCTGGCCACGTTCTGCGGAGTCCTGCTGTCGGTGCTCCTGCTCGCCGTCTTCGGCATCTGGGGGGTGATCAAGCCGGGCGGCGCCACCAAGCTCACCGAGCCCGGCCAGCTCCTCGTCGAGCAGGACACCGGCGCGACCTACGTCTACAGCCGGCAGGAGCGCGTGCTGCTTCCGGTGGCGAACTACGTCTCCGCCCGGCTGCTGCTCGACACCGCCGACGTGACGGTGCGCGACGTCTCCGCCGCCTCGCTGGCCGAGCTGCCGCGCGGGCCGCTCGTCGGCATCCCCGGCGCGCCCGACTCGCTGCCGGCCAAGGACAAGCTGGTGCACGGCCCGTGGTCGGTGTGCGTGGTGGACGGCCCCGACGCCACCGGGGCGCCACGGCCGTACGTCACGCTGGTCGGCGGCCTGGACGTCGGCGGCAGACCCCTCGGCGGCGGCGCCATGGTCGTGGACGACGGCCGGCAGAAGTGGGTCGTCTGGGGCGACCGGCGGATGCGGGCGAGCTCCAGCGCGGTGAGCGCCCTGAACGCCCAGCCCAGGAAGGTGCCCGCCGCCTGGCTCAACGCCGTGCCCGAGGGCCCCGACTTCGGCGGCCCGAAGGTGCGCGACCTGGGCAAGAAGGTGCGAGGGCCCGGCGGGGGCACGGCGGCGGTCGGGCAGGTCTTCACCGTGCCCGGCATCGCGGGGGCCCCGGCCCGCTGGTACGTCCTGCTGTCCGACGGCCTCGCGCCGATCACCCTCACCCAGGCCACACTCATGCTGGCCGACCCGGGCATCAAGGCGGCGTACGGCAGGCGTCCCCCGCGGGCCGTCACGATCGACGCGGCCACGGCCAACGCCGCGCCGTCCAAGCAGAGCGTGACGGGCGGCGGGCTGCCCGAGACGATGCCCGCCGTTGTCTCCCCCGCCTCCACCTCGCCGCTGTGCGCGGTCTACGCCGGCGCCCGCGGCGGCTCGACCCGGGCGACCCTGACGGTCGGCGCCTCGATCGCGATCCCCACGCCCCGGACCCCCGGCGGCCAGGAGAGCTTCGACCAGGTGCTGCTCCCGCCCGGATCGGCGGCGGTCGCCGGGATGCTGCCGGGCGAGGGACAGGTGGCGTCGATCACGAACTACTACCTGGTCACCGACCAGGGCCGCAGGTTCGCCGTCGCCTCGGCCGACCTGCTGCCGAAGCTCGGCTACGACGCCTCCGACGCCACGCCGGTGCCCGCGCACCTGCTGCACCTCATCCCCGAGGGCCCGGCGCTCGATCCCGCCGCCGCCCGCGTGCCCGTGCCGGCGGGCAGGTAGGTCAGCCGCCGAGGCGGCGGAAGTCGTCCAGGTTATGCTGGTAGAACGCGATGTCCTCGGCCAGCCGGTCGCGCAGGAAGCTCTCGGGCTCCGCCTCGCGGGCGGCCAGGCCCGTCTCGGTCCAGAAGGCCTCGGCGGGCACCTCCCGCTCGCCCGGCGGGATGAACTTGAGCACCTCTGCGAGCGCGTCCCTGGCCGCCTCCCAGCCGCTCACCACCCGCAGGAAGAGGCTCTCGTCTCCCGGCTCCTCGGCGTACTCGAGGTCGTCGGCGAGCGCCCGGCGCGCGTACCCCGCACCCGCGAGCCGCCACTGGCCGGGGTCGAGCAGCGCGGACAGTCCGACGCCGAACGGCTCTCCCTCGTCCCGGGCCTCCGCCTCGCTCGCGTACGGCACGAGCACCTCGACGCCGCCGGACCGCAGCGTCCACCCCTCGGGACCCTCGACCGGCGGCTCCTCCCGGCCGGCCTCGTCCACCGTCAGCGCGAGATACAGCCGGGCCTCCGCGAGCGTCCGCGCGTGCGGGATCGGCACTGCCTCCTCCATCAGAACCTCGGCAGGGGGAGCGTCGCCTTCGGGCAACGGGGGAATGCCGTCCCTGACTGGTTTCTCTCGGGGCTCATCGCGGATTCCTTTCCTCAGGCGCATTAGATGTACGGCGCTGTAATGATGATCGCGTGACTCGTCAGGTGCGCACCTCCCCCGGCGCGGCGTACGACCTCGGATACCACGTCGTGTGGTGTCCGAAGTACCGCCGCCCGGTCCTCGGCGGGCGGGTCAAGACACGCCTGGAGGAGCTGATCCGCGCCAAGGCCGACGAACACCGCCGGGAAATCGTGGCGCTTGAGGTGATGCCCGACCACGTACACCTGTTCGTCAAGCCGCACCCGAAGAACTCGCCGTCGTATGTGGCCAACCAGTTCAAGGGATTCACCTCCCACCACTTGCGCGCCGAGTTTCCGCACCTGCGCTCGCAGTTGCCCACGCTGTGGTCACGGTCGTACTTCGTGGCCACCGTCGGCGCGGTCTCCGCGCAGACCGTGCAGCGCTATATCGAGACGCGGTACGAGCGGCCCAGGGCAGGCCGCCGTGCGTAGGTCGTACAAGTTCCTGCTGCGCCCCACCTCCAAGCAGTCCGCCGCGCTCGTGGCGTTCCTTGAGGATCACCGGCAGCTCTACAACGCCGCCCTTGAGCACCGGCGCACCGCCTCCCGCAAGGCCGGTGTGACGGTGCGGTACGGCGACCAGTCCGGGGAGTTGAAGCACATCCGCGCCGACGACCCAGAAGGTCAGGGCCGGTGGTCGTTCTCCTCCCAGCAGGCCACGCTGCGGCGATTGGACAAGGCGTTCGCCGCGTTCTTCAAGCGAGTCCGCGAGGGCCGCACGCCGGGATACCCCCGTTTCAAGGCGCGGGGCTGGTTCGACACCGTCGAATGGCCCAAAGACGGCGACGGCTGCCGGTGGGACTGCCAGCCCGAACACCCGGCCGCGACGTACGTGCGGTTGCAGGGCATCGGGCATGTACGTGTACACCAGCACCGCCCGGTGCGCGGCAGGGCGAAGACGATCAGCGTGAAGCGGGAAGGCGATCGCTGGTATTTGATCCTGTCGTGCGACGATGTGCCCGCGCAGCCCCAGCCCGCGACGGGCCCGGTCGTCGGGCTGGACATGGGCGTGGCCTCGCTCGTCACCACCAGCCACGGGGAGCATCTGGCCAACCCGCGCCACCTGGAAGCGTCGGCCGATCGCCTCGCGGCGGCACAGCAGGGGCTCGCCCGCAAGAAACGCGGGTCCAAGCGCCGCCGTAATGCCGTGGCCCGTGTCGCGGCGCTGCACGCCAAGGTGCGGCGGCAACGTTTGGACAGCGCACACAAGGCCGCGCTCGCCGTGGTGCGCGGCTACGACGTGATCGTGCATGAGGACCTGCGTATCGCGAATATGACCCGCAGCGCGTCCGGCACGATCGAGCGGCCTGGCCGGAACGTGGCGCAAAAGTCTGGCCTCAACCGGAGCATCCTGGACGCGGGTTGGGGGGTGTTCCTGCGTGTGCTCGCGCACAAGGCTGAAAGCGCCGGTCGAGAGCTGATCGCGGTGAACCCTGCCAACACCTCCCGAACGTGTGCCCGCTGCGGGCACTGCGCTGCGGAGAACCGCCTCACCCAAGCCGAGTTCGCCTGTACGGCGTGCGGGCATACCGCGCACGCCGACGTGAACGCGGCCAAGAACATTCTCAGGGCAGGGCTTGCCCTTCGCGACGCCGCGGAAGCGGCCTAGCGAGAAGCCGCTCCCTTCAGGGAGCGGAGGAGTCACTCCAGCCACCTTAGGCCCCGGCCAGCTCGCGGTAGGTGTCGCGGACGACGAGCAGCCGGTCGAGGCGGAACCGCCCCGGCTCGGCGGCGCGTACGGCCCGGCCGCGCTCCGACCAGAACGCCTCCTCGGGCACCTCGTCCTGCCCGGGCGGGACGAACTTGATCACTTCTTCGACCGCCGCCCGCGCGATGGACAGCGCCTGCCGCCGTTCTCCTCCCTCCGGGAGAGGGCCCTCCGGGACGTTGCCCGCCGTCAGGTCGGCCACCCACATCCACTCGCCGGGGTCCAGCAGCTCGGACGGCTCCGCGCCGCCGAACGTCGGGTAGCCGGTGGGCGTCACCTCGCGCTCGGGAAGACCGAACAGGTACTCCCGCTCGGCGCCGCACGCCGCGCACCGCCCCTCGTAGCAGGTGACCAGCTCCCCCTCGGCACTCGCCAGGCCGCTGTCCCAGTCGGTGCCGGCCGAGCCGCAGGCGCAGGGGTTCAGGTCGAGGTAGAGGTGCGCCTCGTCCCTGCTCCTCGCGATCGAGTACGGCATCAGATCACCTGTCCCTGTCCGGTCTCCTTCTCGAGGGCGTCGTCGTCCTCGTCGTCGGGCGGTTCCCCGCCCGAGGGGTTGCTGAGCCTGCGCATCCGCTCCCAGACGTCGAGGACCGGCGCGGGAGGCGGCGCGGTGACCCACGGCGGCGGGGGCGCCGCCTGACCCCGCGCGCCGAGGTCCCGGGCGACCGCCTCGATCTCGTGCCGCAGTCGCGCCCGTTCCTCGTCCGAGGACGCCGCCAGCCACTTGCGGGACAGGTACGCGTGCTCGTTGCGGCGGGCGGCGGCGCACGCGTCGTAGCCGGGATCGAGGGCGTTCAGGAAGGCGCGCACCACGCCCTGCTCCGCCGCGGCGCGCTTCTGCAGGGTGTCGCTGATCTCGTGCAGCAGCACCCGGGCCACCACGTCGGGGGCCAGTCTCGGCGCGAGCCGGGTCACGTGCGGGTCCGTGCCCGTGTGGACCTCCGTACGGCCCGGGCGTCCGCCGCCGGGGTCCTCGGGCAGCACGGCGAAGCGCTGTGTGCCGAACCGGGTGGTCTCGACGGTGACGACCGTGCCGTCCGGCGTCACGGTCACGGCCTGGACGCCCCTGCCGAAGTCCGACGGGCGCAGGTCGGCGACGGCCGTGGGGATCTCGTCGTTCGACAGGTCGGGCAGGTGCGGGGCCCGGCCGTCGGCCACGAAAGCGGTCCTCTCCATGGCCTCGGCCGTCACGCTGCCGCCGGGAGGGCCGGTGACGAGGGGGTTGCCGCCCCAGGTGCCGTCCGCGGCGGTCTCGGGCACCGGCCAGCCCGGGTCGGCCGGTGTGTCCCTGGACACGCCGAGGGCGCCGAGCCGTTCGGCGATCCGGTCGGCGAACCCGCCGGGCCGCCCGTCGTACAGGTCGCGCAGGTCGAGGTCGTGCCGCCCGGCCAGCGCCACCAGGTCGGGCGGCACCCTGCCGAGCGCCTCGGCGAAGGAGTCGCCGGTCAGCTCGCCCACCGGCGTGGCGCGGTAGCGCTCGACGGTGCCGTCGGGCCGCCTGAGGTGGAGGTGGACGTCGGCGCCGAGGTCGCGGGCGAGCAGCCTGGCCTCCTCCACGAGCGCCGTGGGATGCGCGTGGCCGAGGTCGGCCACGATGCCCACCGGCAGCGTTCCCGTCCGTCCTCTGAGCGCCTCGGCCATCGCCCTGGTCGGCGCCGCCGGGTCGTACGACGGGTGCCTCGCGGCCATCCCGCGCACGGCGTCGTGGGAGAAGAAGACGCCGGGCGCGGCCGGCCGCTGCCGCCGGAAGTCCCACAGCGGCCGGGCGGGAGCGGCGTCGCGACGGGCCAGCATCTCCTCGAACGCGTGCTGGAACATGATCAGGTGGGCCCTGCCGGTGGCACCGTGGGGGATCTCCACCGTCCGCTGCAGCGTCTCCGCGCCGTTCGGCGCCACCCGGCGCACCTCGAACCGGAGGTCGAAGTCGACCCGGAAGCGCACCAGGGCCCCGGTGCCCTTCTCGAACACGCTGGTCTCGTCGCGGACGCCGCCGCTGCCCGAGCTCGACTGCGCGGTCTGGTCGCCGGCGCCGAGATCGGTGCCGGCGCCCGCGGCGAGCCCCCCGCTGTACGTCCGGCCGAGCGGCAGCATCTGCCCCCGGTCGGTGGACGTGCCCGCGACGTTCTGCTCGCGGTCCACCTGTCCCAGTTCGGTGTCCTGCAGGTTCAGGGCCACCGGGTCGGGCTCGGAGAGGTCCGCGTGCACCCGGACGTCCACCACCTGGCCGGGGCTGCCCGGCATCGGCAGCCGGATGAGCCGGTGACCGTCGGGGCCGGTCATCCGCTCCAGCCGGGTCGCCAGCCCGTTGCCGGTGAAGGCCTTGGCCAGCTCGGCGTAGTGCTCCATGGCGGCGGTCCCGCCGAGGAGGTCCGCCCGGGCGAGCCGGCCGAACACCGCGCGCAGCAGCCCGTCGGCCTTGATCCCCTCCGTCGCGAAGACCTCCGGCGGCGCGACCCGCCGTACGTCGGGCCGGGCGGGCCGCCTCGGGGGAACCGTGCCCTCCTTCGCCACCATGCCGTCCGGCAGCACCCGGGTCATGGTGCCGTGCAGCGTGACGTGGCTGGTCCGGGGGACGCCGGTGGTCCTGGCGACGGCGCCGCGCAGGCGGCCCGGCGACCGCTCGACCTCGATCCTGATGGTCACCGGATGCTCGACGAGCTGCCCGCCGCGGAACGCCGAATGACGCTGGATGCGGGTCCGCTGGGTGCCGACGGAGGCCGTGCCGGTGTGCGAGCGGTCGGTGGCCGCCGCTCGGCCGCCGCTGCCGACGTCCTGTCCCGCTCCGGCGTTCGCGCTGCCGCCGAACGTCCTGCCGGACGACTCGGCGGCGTCCTGCTGGCCGTAGGTGTAGTCCTGCAGGATCTGGCCGAAGTTGTGGACGCTCCCGCCGTACGTCGCCTGGTCACCGTGGAGTTCCGCCGTGATCCTGAGCGTCACGTCCTCGGTGAGGTGCGGGCCGATCCTGAGCGAGTACGTCTTGACGAAGCCGGCCGGTCCGGTCATGTCGTCGAGCTTGCCCCACCAGCGTCTGCCGGCGAAGTCGCCGAACAGGCTGCGCAGCAGGACCGGGTCGCGCTTCAGCGCGCCGGGCGCCACCGTGCCGATCTGGCCGAGCACCTGGTCGAGCAGCCGGGTCCGCGTGCCGTCCGGAGCCGTGAGCCGGACCGACTTCACGGTGCTCTCGCCGAGGGAGTCCTCGTACAGGTCGGGGACGTCCACACGGGTGGCGAGATCCGGCAGCCTGTCCTGCATCTGCTTGAGCCCGGCCGCCCGGCCCAGGGGGAAGTCCTTGACGAGCCGTTCGAAGAGCACGGCGCGGGGGTGCTTCTTCTCCAGGTCGGGCCGGGGATGACCGGCCCTTCGCGCCAGCGCCCGGTCGGCCAGGTATCTGCGGACCATCGGCACCGCCGTACGCGGGTCGAGCTGGAGGGTGCCGTCGAGCAGCCGCGTCACCGCGTCGGCCACCTGCCCGAGCGGGAGCTTGACCTCGCCCTTGCCGTACAGGGCGAGGGCGTCGCGCTCGGGGAGGGAGTAGACGACCGTTCTGCCCGGCAGCTCGGCGTTGGCCCGGCGGTTTCCCGGCTCGTCCCCGGAGACCGTGATGTCCGTCTTCATCGCGAACACGTAGTGCTTGCCGGTGTCGATGGCCAGCCGTTCCCTGCCCCAGATCGCCGTGTCGGTGGTCGAGGACGCCCTGCTCCCCGCCCCGGACACGCCGGCCCCCTGCGTGCCGCCCAACGGGCCGGGCAGATCCTCGTTCGCGCCGGTCGAGACGTCGGCGGACCGTCCGCCCCGCGTCTCCATCCGCGTGGAGTGCGCGCCCATCGTGAAGTTGATGTCACCGATCACCAGGTCGGCCGCGGTGACGAACGTCGACTCGCCCGGCTCGGCCGTTATCCACGCCGACGCGCGGTGCGTACGCAGGCCGCGCGGGCGCACGGCCATCGCGGTGCCGTACGTGCCGGCCGGCCGGCCGGGGTCGGCGGCCAGCCATTCCGGGTGGGAGATGAGGCTGCGCACGTTGAACGCCTCGGCGAGGTGGTGGTACGACATCGAGCCCGGCCGCATCGCCCTCGGCAGCACCGAGCCGAGGGCGTCGAGCACGCCGCTCCCGTCCACGTGCAGCAGGGTGGCGAGGCTCAACGCCTCCCTGGACGTCGGGTGGGCGGGCGAGGGCTCCGTCCGCCGCTCCGGCAGCAGGTCGGCGGGCAGCAGCACCCGCATCCACACGTCGTCGCTCTCGGCCAGCGTCCTGGTCTTCCCGTCGGCCTCGACGAGTTCCACGGTGAGCGTGTGCGGGACCTCGAAGACCGCCGCCGGAGAGGTGGCCTCGATCAACGTGACGTGGTTGACCGTGTCGTTGAGGGTCGTGCCGGCCGTGCGCCCCTTGCTGCCGTGGAAGCCCGGCCCGCCGCCGGTCGAGCCGTCCTCGCCCGGCTTCGTCTCCAGGCCGAGGCCCGGGCCGAGGTCGCCGGACCGGCCGCCCGACCTGCTGACCGACCGGCCGGAGGTCTCCGACGAGATGTCGAGGTCGGCCACGATGTCGGCGGCGCTGGTGCCCTGGAACTCCTCACTGCCCGACTGCTTCAACCGGATGCGCATCGTGTGGTGCCGGGTGGGCCGGCCGATGCCCTGGCTCACCAGGTCGAGGACGATCCCGTCCTGCCTGGCCTGGTCGTATCCGGTCTGCAGCCGGGCCGGGGAGAACTGCTCGGCCACCTCGATCATGTTGGCGATCTGGCTCGCCCGGGTCAGCGGGTCGCGGGACAGGCCGCCCTTCTCGTCCGGCAGCAGGCCCTGCTTGCGCAGCGCCGCCACGACCTTCGCACGCACGTCGTCGAAGTTCCGGACGCTGTCCTGCCGGTCGCTCACCTGGACGAGCGCGGGCCCGGCCCCGGACTCGCGCGACCAGCCGGGCAGCTCGGGCAGGCGGCCCTTCGGCGTGCCGGGCTTCGGGTCGTCCCTCAGCCGGCCGTCCTTCCGCAGAGCCGAACGGTCGACGGGGAGGCCGTAACGGTAGGCCTGCGACTCGGGCATGCGGAACAGGCCCGTGCTCCGGCCTTCGACGGCGGCGCGAGGAGCGTCGTCGCTGTTCAGATGCACGGTGACCGTGTGTTCGAGCTCCAGCGCGTACGCCTGGGTGTGGCCCGCCCAGCGCTGCACGCTCGGCCTGATGGCGGTCCCGCCCGCGCTCATCGACCGCGACCGCGACCAGGAACGGCCGAGCCCCATGGTGAACCGCGGGGTGGCGGTCTTGTATCCGTCGAGACCGACGTCGCCGAGCATGCCCTGGTCGTCGATGGGGAGCTTGACGCCCGCGGTGCCCTTCACCTCTCTGGACCGGCCGGCCGAGCGCGAGCCCGACGCGCCCGAGAATCCCACGCGCAGCCGTTCCAGGCGGTGCTTGACGCTCGGCGTGCCGACCGGCCGTGCCGTCTTCATCAGGACCTCGGTCTTGATCCGCACGTAGCCGATCACCCGCCCGTTCGCGGTGATCGGGCGGCGCAGACCGTCGGGATCGTTGATCGCCTCGCCGAGCCGGGCCGGCAGCTCCTTCGTCAGGATCGTGAAGATCTGGTCGCGCGTCATGCCGCCGATCTCGGGCCGGCCGGCCCGCGCCGCGGTGCGCTCGGCGAGGTCCGCGA
Source organism: Microbispora sp. H10836 (assembly GCF_012999525.1). NCBI lineage: Bacteria > Bacillati > Actinomycetota > Actinomycetes > Streptosporangiales > Streptosporangiaceae > Microbispora > Microbispora sp. H10836. The sequence continues at coordinate 29,913 of NZ_JABBWU010000020.1, read as the reverse complement.
GTCCGGTCAGCCCGGTGACGGAATGCTCGGGGAACGGCGTGCGCCGCCACTGCTTCACCGGCAGCCGGGTGACCTCGGCCGGTCCCCGCTGCGCGTGCGTGTGCGGCAGATAGATCCGCAGGCTCAGCGCGTCGCCGGGTGTGCCGCTGTCCACGCGCGCCCGCTCGGTGCCGGTCGCGGTGCGCAGCTCCACCTCCGCCGAGGCGAGCCCGTCGAGCACCAGCGCCTCGCCCGCGTTGTCCTGCACCGCGCCGGCCAGCGCGAACTCCGACGCGTTGCCGTTGAACGACTCGCTCCGGCCGAAGGTGAAGCCGCCGTTGAACAGGCCGAACCTCATCAGCGTCCCGAGCCAGTGGATGTCCTGCAACGGGGCGCTCAGTGCGTTCAGGTCGAACTTCGGCGCCAGGCTGAGGGCGCGGTTGGCGGTGGCGGAGGCCGAGCGGCCGCCCTGCGGCAACTGGCCGAGCATCGACTGCGAGTGACGCACCGGATGGCCGAAGACCTCGACCAGGTCCGTGACCTTCAGCCGCAGCCGCAGCTCGCCCCGCGTGCCGCGGCCCACCCGCAGCAGCGCGCCGTCCGGCGACACCAGCCACCTGAAGTTCGAGCGCAACACGTGCGACAGCTCGTCCGGCGAGTAGCGCTGGTCGACTCCCGCGCGTTCGAGCATGTCGTTGACGACCTGCGTGAGCCGTTCGAGGTGGGGCAGCCGGCCCGCCGGTGTGGCCTCGGACAGAACCTCGGATAGGGCCTTCGATGACGGCACGGCGTCCGCGAACGCCTCCGTGTACGCGGTGTGGGCGGCCTCCGCGTCCCGGGCCGACTGGGCGACCTTCGCCGGCAGTGGGCCTGTCCGGCCCGCGGGCAGGGCGTTCAGCGCGTTCTCGAGCTCCTCGTACGCCCTGCGCGCCTCGGCCGCCCGCGACGCCGCCCGCTCGTAGGCCTCCTTGCTCCGCTGTGCGCGCTCGGCCGTCCTGCGGTGGTCGTCGCGGTCCGCCAGCGCCTTGCGGCGGCGTTCCCCGGCGGTGTGGTCCTTCTGGCGTGCCGCCTTGCGGGCGTCCTTGTCCGCCTTGTGCGCGTCGAGCAGGGCCGCCCTGAGGCTCTTGTCCTTCTCCTGGACGGCCTCGCTCAGTTCGTCGGCCGCGTCCGCCAGCGTCTCCCGCTGGGTGCGGACCCGCGCGAGCAGATCCGCCACCGGATCGGGCGCGCTCTGGGTTGCCGTGCTCGGGGCCTTCTGGCTCTGCGCTGCCTGGCTCTGCGCTGCCTGGCTCCGGGCCGCCGTCCACGGGGGCGCCGGGGCGACGTGCCCGAGTCGCTCGATCTCACGCGCCAGCTGCTCGATCTCGTGCGCGATGGCGGGCCGTTCCGCTGCCGGTACCGCCCGCCACGTCCGGTCCAGCAGGGCGTGCTCCCGGTAGCGGGCCGTCACGCAGGCCGCGGCGTCCGGCTCTGCCGTACGGCTCAGGAAGGAGCGGATCACCCCCTGCCGGGGGCCGGAAAGCCGCTGGAAGACGTCGCTGATCTCGTGCAGCCAGACCCGGGGCAGGATGTCGTTCGCCAGGCGCGGCGACAGCCGTACGACGTGGGGGGCGCGGGCCGTGCCCGCCCGGACCCTGGTCCTGGCGAGACGGCCGCCGCGCACCCGGCCGATCTCGAACCGGAAGTGCTGGGCGCCCAACCGGCCCGTGTCCACGACGACCGTCCGCTCGCCGGCCCGGCTCAGCCCCGTCGCGTCAGGGCCGACGTCGGACGCCTGAAGTGCCAGAAAGCCCTGCTCCGCCTCCCGCGGCGACAGGTCGGCCAGGTGCGGCGACCTGCCGTCGGCCACGAAGAGGCTTCTCGCGATATCCGGGGCCGTCACCTTGCCACGCCCACGGGTCGTACGAGGTCCGGGCCGGGTGGTGGATCGCGGGCCGGCCGATGCCGTGGACGGCGCCGCGGACGGTGCTGCGGACGGTGCTGCGGACGGTGCTGCGGACGGTGCTGCGGACGGTGCCGCGGACGATGCCGTGGACGGCCCCGGCCCTCGCGCCGCCGGGTTGGCCGTCCCGGCGGGATCCGGCGCGACCGGACCCGCGGCGAGGCTCTCGGCGCGGCGGACGATCTCCGCGGCGGCGCCGGCGGAACGGCCGACGCGAAGAGCATGGTCGGGCCCGTGCGGCCGGACCGCCGCCGCCTCCTCCACCAGCCCGGCCCCCGCGTCGCTCAGCCGGTCGGGCCGCCAGCCGCGTGGGTTGTCCGCCAGCACCTCGCCCGCCACCTCCACGGCGGCGGCGCGGCTGTCCGGCGTCGTGCCGGACAGCCGGGCGAGCGCGTCGAGGGCTCCCTCCACCGGGTGGCCCCGGCTCTCCTCCGCGATCCTGGCCCCCAGCAGGGCGGCCGCCTCCGCGCGCAGCCGGGGCGCGTCCACGCCCTCGGCGGCACGCGCCGCGAGCCGATCGGCGAGGGCCTCCATGTCCTCACCCGAGAGCTGGATCGGCCTTCCGTCAGGACCGGTCAGCCTGGCGCCCCGGCCGTCGCGCAGGAGAAGCACATCGGGCGCGATCGTGAACAGCGCGTCGGAGACCGCCGTACGAGCCGACGCGTGCGCCGGGGCGGGGGATGCCGCCGTCGCACTCGACGCGCTCGCCGCGCCGGGAGCGGCGGCCGAGGCACCCGGCGTCGCGGTGTTCGCCGTGCCGGAGACCGATACGGCACCGGCAGCACCGGGATTGGCACCACCCGCGTTGCCCGGGTTCGCCGAACCGCCCGCGGCGGACGCGCCTGTCGCCGTGCTGCCCGCGCCAGTCGCACCGACCGCGCCGGCGGCGCCGGCCGCGTTGGCCGCGTTGGCCGCGTTCGCCGCGTTGCTTGGACCGGCCGCTCCGGGGTCGGCCCCCGGTGCCGAACCGGCGGCGGCCGGCTGGCTGGACGCGCTCTGCGCTCCGGCCGGCGCCTGACCGCTGCTCGCGGCGGACGCACCCGCCGCGTTCGCGGTGCCCGCGCTGACCGGGTTGGCCGCGTTGCCCACGTTGGACGTGCTCGCGGAACCGGCCGCACCGGGATGCGCGGTGCTCGCGCCGGATTGCGCGGGGGACGACGCGGTGGGGGCCGGCTGGCCTGGCCCACCCGACGCGGCGCTCGCCGAACCAGCTCCGCCGGGTGCGGCGGCCGACGCCTGACCGGAGCCGTTGGCCGGGGCGCTCGACACCGGCCCAGCCCCACCGGGTGCGGCGGCCGACGCCTGACTCGCACCGGACGGCGCGGCGGCCGGGCCGGCGGCGGGGTGCGCTGCGACGGACGCGGTGCTCGTGCCGCCCGCGCCCGTTTGCCCGCCATTGCTCGCGGTCTGGCCGCCACCGGCCGTACCCGTCTCGCCGGAACCCGGAGCGCCGCCGGAAGGCTGTCCGGCCGCGGGATCGGAGAAGGCACGGATCAGGTCGGTGCGCACGCTCGTGTCGTACGCCGAGGCCAGGGCCGTACGCGGGCTGACGACCGCCTGGACGACGTCGGGGTTGAACGGGCTGATCGTGTTCGTACGGCCGGCCCCGCCGAGAGCGGCCCCCAGCAGCGACTCCCCGTCGGGCATCTCCCACTGGCCGTACACGAGCCCGTTGCCCAGGACGCTTCCGGCCGGGGAGGCGATGACGTTGGTCAGGCCGGTCGTCAGCGCCCTGCCGGGGAAGCGCCTGAACGCGTTGCCGACACCCGGCGCGTCGGTGTTCAGCCTCCTGAGCAGGGGCGTCCTGTTGACGAGGTTGCTCACGGGGTGCGCGGCCCGCAGGCCGATGGCCGCGCCGCCCGCCGCGCCCACGGCGACGGCGCCGGTCTTCCTCCAGTCCCAGCCGTCGCGGGTGCCCATCCTCTGCTGCCGGCGCTGGGCGATGCCGTCGCCGGCGACCTCCTCGCCGATCTCCTCGACGAGCTCCCTGCCCAGGGGATTGGCGAGGATCCGGCCGAGCAGGCCGGCCCTGACCGAGGCCAGCGCGGTCCCCCGCGCGAGCGCCTGGGCGGCGGCGGGGCGTCCGGCGGCGACGGCGAGCCGTTCGAGGATCTTCAGCGTCTCGGCCCTGGCGCGGGCGGCGATGGGCCCGATGAACCTGGTGGAGGCACCGGCCGAGTAGAAGGCGGCGACGAGTGCGATGAACGTGGCGACCAGCGCGATCCAGAACACCACGTTGACCGACAGCTTCGAATACTGCGTCTCACGGGCGAACGCGTCGGCCTGCGCGGCGTAGGCGAAGTGGTTGTTCGCCACGCCGAGCAGGCCGGACTGCTCCGAGTAGTGCTCGCCGAGCCGGTTCAGGAACGCCTGCATCGACGGGCCCTGCATTCCGCTGAGCACGGAGACGGCCGCGGTTCCCACCGGATCGACGGACCGCACCAGGCTCACGGTCGCGGCCCGGTGCGCCCTGGCCAGCTCCCACAGCAGGCTCTCGCTCGCCTCCGGCCACGTCTGGCCCGCCGTGAGCAGGGCGATGAGGTCGTCGGCCCAGTCGGGCAGCGACTCGCCCCAGGCGGGCGTGACGTCGACGACCGAGCCGCCGCCGTCGGCGAACGTGGGCAGCCCGTCCCCCGCGGTCGAATTGACCTGGTTGTTCGCCGTGCCCGGGCTCGTTCCCGATGTGGCGGAGTGAGTCATCCGTCAGACCCTTCTCAGGATCTCGTGCACCTCCCTGGCCCGCGCGGCGTCCATGCCGCGGGCGTTCTCCGCGCTCCGCCGTACGGTCGGGCCGAGCTCGACCACCTTGGCGGTGAGCTCCGCACCCCGGTCCATCACCTTCTCCGGCCCGTCGCCCTCGGTGTACGCGGAGTGGAAGGCCGAGCCCGCCGTGTCGTGTCCCCACGGCTCGGCGGCGTTGAGCCGCCGGATCTCGCGCAGGCCGGCGAGGTAGCCGCTTTCCGCCTCGGACGACGCGGCGTGCCACTGGGACAGGCCCTTCGCGAGCTGCTGCGGGCGGATGTCGACATAGTTCACTTCGAAAAGCTCGCTCATCTCTCCCCCGGCGGCTTCGGCAACCGCGTCGACATCTGCTCCAGCACGGCGTCGAGATCGCCTTCGATGTGCGCCCTCATCTGGTCGGCGGGGATGATCGGCGCGAAGATCTCGACGACCCGCTCCTGAGCCTTGGCCACGGCGGCGTGGATGGTCCCTGTGATGGCGTCGGCCAGGCCGCGCGCGTCCTGCCGCCGGTAGATGCGCGGGTCGAGGTCCAGCCTGATCAGCTCGCCGTTCGCGCCGACCGTGGCCGCCACCAGCCCGTCACGCGACTTCTCCGTCACCTGCACGGCACGCGCCCTCTCGTGCAGCGCGGGCGCCTCCTCCTGCAGGCGCAGGAACGTGGCCCGCAGCTCCTCGGCGTACGCCCGCATCCCGGCGGCGTCCTGCGCCTGTCCCCCGGTCGTGTTCACCACCCCGTTCGACCGCGTTCACACCGATGATGATCTATGTCCAATATCCGGGATTATCACACCGCGATCGGACATCCGGCTAGTGAAGTGCGTCAGACGGCGGCGGGTTACGCGCCGGAGAACCTCTTCGCGAGGTCCCGGGCCCACCGCGCGGCCTTGGCGGCCTGGTCGCCGGTGACGGGCGCGCCGGGCATCCGGCTCAGGCGCTCCACCTGCTCGGCGTAGCGCAGATGCTCACGATGGGCGTGTTCCCGGCAGGCGAGGCAGGTGACGCTCTCCGGGCGGATCGAGGTCATCGCATAGGGCACCTGGAGCCCGCAACCGGTGGTGACGACATCGGGCGCGTCGGGTGCGCGGCCCAGCGACGACGCGACCAGATTGCGGTAGTCGGCACCGGCCTGCAGCACCTTCGACCCGACGTGGATGTGCGGATCGGTCTCGCTCACCTGCGTCCGTCCCTCCGGTCCGGGGCCGTCCCGGGCCTCAGGTTATTGCGTGAGTCCCAGGTCGAGCAGTTCGGCGTGCTCGCGCGGTTCGCCGGCCTCGGCGCGGGCCACCCACCGCCGGTGGACGCCCCGCTCGATACGCTCCATGCCCAGCGCCCGCGCGACCGGCAGCCGCCCGCCGGTGTATTCGAGCAGCAGCTCGCCCGCGCGCTCGTCGCGTACGAGACAGGGGGCGCCGCGCCACTCGCACCGCCGGGTGACGTGGAGGACGGCCTCGCACTCCTCGGCGGGCACGGGCCGCACGAAGCGGCCCGGGGCACGCTCCTCGAACCCCTCGGCCGGCTCGTCGCGCAGCAGCCGGATCAGCAGCCCGTCGTGCCCGGGATCGGGGTTGGCCGGGTGATCGGCCCCCCGCCAGCGCGCCCGATAGGAGCTCGGGGAGGCGGCGGCCGGCTCTCCGGGCCCCCAGCGGCCGAGGTCGCCGTCGTAGACCGCGCGCACGATCTCGGTCCCCGCCGTGGTCAGCTCGACGATCTCCGAGCCGTGCGGCAGCCGTACGGCGTCCACCCTGTACTCGCGGACCGGATAGTCGGCGTTCGGCGCGAGGCCCATGCCGGCGAACGGCGGCTCCTCGACGACCCAGCCGGCCACCGCCGCCATGCCCGCCTCGTCGGTCCCGCCGTACGGCGTGCGGTAGAGGTTGAGCCCGACCGTACGCCAGCGCAGGAGGAGCACCGAGCCGTCGCCGGTGAGCAGCCCCTCGTCGGCCCGGCGGCCCAGCATGTCGACGAGCACGACGGGCGTCGCCACGTGCGCCACGTCGAGCGCGTGGTGGCAGTAGCCGGAGACGCGCGACTCCCCCTCGCCGAGGTAGCTGTGCAGTTCCCCCGGCGTCAGCGGTTTCTGCACGACCGGCAGCGCCGGCTCGGGCTCCGCCACGCGGTCCTGCGCGAGTGTGGGGACCGCCAGCCTGGCGACGGTCCCCGGTTCGAGCAGGAAGCGCACCGGCAGGCCGGGGTTGACGGCGAGGCCCCAGCGCGGGTCGGGCCAGCCCGCGGCCAGCTCGACCAGCGAGGTGACCCGGGCGCGTGACAGGCCCGTGGCCGCCGTCATGGCCTCGAAGGAGGTGTAGGCGGGCAGCCACACCCGGTCGGGCGCGGTGATCTTCACCCATGCGGGGTCGCCCTCCGGCGGCATGGGCAGCGCCAGCTCGGTGTCCCTGAGCATGCTCAGGCAGACCGCGAGGTCGCCCGCGTCGTGCGCCGCCCCGAGCCGCCGCTCGAACGCGCTGGCCGCCCACTCCATCAGATGCCGATCGGTGGCATGAAGGACGGTGTCTTCGGAATGTCATCGGGGTCCGGAAGGGGATCGGTGAGACCTCCGTTGACCGGGTTGAAGGCCACCGCGGCCTTGGTGAAGTCGGGCGCCTTCATCGTGACGGCCTGCATGCCGGGGAACTTCTGCTGGGCGCCGCCGGCGAGGTAGGCGACCCCCGTGAAGATGGCGGCGACCTTCAGGTTCAACCTGGCCAGGACCGCGAACACCCTCTGCGCGGTCCTGGACATGGTGACCATGATGCCGGTGACAGTGGGCTGGATCGCGGCCATCGAGAGGGGGTTGGCCCTGGCCGCGGCGCTGATGTGCGCCAACGTCAACGCCGCCCCGCCCATCGCCAGCGAGATGAAACTCGCCGCCGTGTAGAGCTGGGACGCGGAGTCGAGGCTGGCGCCGACCCCCTTCATGCCCTGGTCCAGTCCGTCGAGCTGGCTGTCCAGCTCGGCGAACTTCTCCTTGACCGTGGTCAGCATCCGCCCCTTCAGATGCCCGTTCGACTCGAGCGCGGTGAGCTGCCCTTTGAGATCCTCACGCAGTCGCCCGATGTCGACGGGCGCCTGGCCGCCCTCGCCTCCGTCGTTGCGCCACTCGCGCGCGCCCCGCGACATGGAGTCGGGGTCGGCGATCATCGTGGCCAGCAGTCCCGCCAGCGGCAGCGCGCTCGGCTCCAGGTATGAGGCCATGGCGGCCAGGCCGGCGCCGGTGATGAAGTTGTTGCGCGCGTCCCAGATCTCGACGTTCCCGATGCTCACCATGACCTAGTCCTCCTGCATCCCGAGGACGGGAGGCGCCACGTCCTCGTCGCCGAACCAGGTGCTCTCGTCCTCCGGCACCGCGGCGCCCCGCTCACGTTCCTTGTCGTGGTCGCCGCTCCCCGCGCCCCCCATCGGCGCGTACGGCATGGCGGGTATCCCGCCGGCACCGGCACGCCCGGCGCCCGCGGCGCCCAGACCGGCGCCCGGGCCGTACACCGCAGGACCGTAGCCGCCCGCGCCGTAGCCGCCGGTGCCGGACCGCGCCCCCGTGGGGTAGTCGCCCGGCCCGTAGCCTGTCGTGCCGAGGCCGGGCGTCGTCGGCAGGGTCGGCACGGACGGCGGGCTCGGGTTGTGCGCCGAAAGGGAGGTGTCGCCCGGGGCGTTCAGCTTGGGCGTCTCCAGCGGGTTCACACCGCTTTGGCCGAGCCCGTCGAGGCTCGTACGGCCGAGGCCGTCCTTCCCGAGCCCACTGCCGTCCGGGCCGAGGCCGCCGCCGCCGAGACCGCCGCCGTCAGGGTCACCGGCGCCGGGCAGGGCGCCCGCGCCGGGCAGGTCCGGATGCTTCAGGCCGGTGTCGACGTCGGTGCCCAGCATGTCCTTCGGCGGCTTCCAGCCGTCGCCGAGGCCGGCTCCGCCCTTCGGGAGGCCGCCGCCGCCGAGCCCCAGGCCCTTGGGGTCGATCCCGGCCCCCTTCGGACCGCCCGTCAGGCCGTTCGGGTCCTTCCCGGTGCCGCCCGAGCTCTGCTTCTCGGCTTCCTTGGCGTTCTCGACCGCCTGGTCGAGGGCCGCCTTCCAGGACTCCAGCACGTCCTTGCCCTTCGCCACGGCGTCGGCCGCCTGGTTCCGGACCTGACTGTGCACGCCGTTCAGGGCGCCGCCGATCACGCCGAAGGTCAACGGCGGGAGGTGGATCTGCTTGATCCGGCCGCTCGTGTCCGCCAGGACCTGGCCCCGGCCGGCCACGTCGTTGCCGAACTTCGCGACCTCGCCGTAGTCCATCTTGAACTCGGGGTCCGCCAGGCGCGGGTTCACCGCGCCGCCCGATCCCATCGTGGTCGCGAGTCCGGCGAAAGGACTCGTCCCGCCCCCGCTCGTATCCGCCACAACATCCTCCGGCCGATTGATTGCGTTTTCACCTATATGCGGCCCGAGTCACCCCAAAGCTCGCAAAACGTACAAATCCCCTAACCGGCTGTCTGACAAAAACACAAGAGACGTGACAGAATCTTAATCTCGGACAGTCCCGGCAAGGCGTCCACTGATCCATTACTGTGACTTTTGGGTCATCACCCGACCCGCCTGGTCGGGGGTAATTGACAGGATCAGTGGAGGTGGCCATGTCGCACTCTGGCGCAAGCCAGGCTCAAGTCAGCCGGCACGACCTGGACGAGGCGATCACCTGGATCGGCGACGCGGCCGAGAACATCCGCGGCATCCAGCGTTACCTGGACAGCGCCGGCGAGAACCTCAGGACCCACTGGCAGGGCGAGTCGCACCACGCGTTCAACAAGGTGCACCTGCTGTGGCACGAGCGCATGGACGTCATCCTGGGCAGCCTGCAGACCCTCGCGGAGAGCATCCGGGCGAACAACAAGAACTACGCCGAGTTCAACGCGCAGGCGACCGCCGAGATCAACAAGATCGAGGCGCTCATCAACCAGGCCCCGCCCGCCTCGTACAGCCGCTGAGCCCGAGACGACCACCAGGAACGGACGGAGAGCGCGATGGTGGACTTCGACATCACCAAGGTCAACTTCAGCGGTCTCGACTCAGGCGAGACCGAGTTCCAGAACGCCTTCAACCGGCTGGTCACCGAGTTGGAGAACCTGGAGAACAAGCTCAACACCAAGACCGCCATCTGGCAGGGCGGCGCCAAGGACGCCTACGACCAGACCCGGCGGATCTGGCAGCAGGAGGCCAAGGGCCTGGCGGACATCGTCTCGCTGCTTGCGAAGAACATCAACATCACCAACATGAACATGCAGGACGTGGAGCGGATCAACGCGGCCATGTTCGACGGCAAGTGAGCGGACGTCCAACGGTACGGCCGGAGGCGCCGGCGCTCCTTCGCCGGTGCCCGTCACGGCGTTGACGGAGGGTGACGCATGGCTCGCGACGGTGGCGTGGAGGTCAGCCGGACCGCGCTCAGGAACGCGCGCAAGGACTTCGAGGAGGTGCTCGAGGTGCTGGCGCCGGGCGCGTCCAAGGGCACGATGACACCGGCCGCCTTCCACGAGGGCGGCGCGGTGAAGCGCCTGCTCATGCGGCGTGAGGCGATCGGCGGCTTCTGGGAGGCCGCCACGGGGTTCCACGCGAGCCTGACCGGTGCGGAGGTCGCGGTCACCGCCATCTACGCGGAGATCGCCTCGACCCTCGGCATCGCCGCCGAACGCCTGGAGCTGGCGGTCAGGAACCTCGACGCCGGAGAGCAGGCGGGCGCGCGGCACGTCGGTGTGGCGGACGTCTAGTCGTACGCGGAGTGGTTGAGGAGGCGCCGTGGCGGAGCGGAGAATGCCGATCAGGGCGGCGATCGACGCGTCCGATCCGGGCGTCGTCATGCTGGAGACGCTGCGCACCTCGCTCGAGAAGACCGACCCCGAGCTCATCAGGGCGGCCTCGGGCGAGTTCAAGGGCGTGCACGACAAGCTCAAGTCCGTGGTCGAGACGCTCGACAGGCACCTGGACTCGCTCGACAAGCACTGGACGACGGGTGAGGACGCCAAACAGGTCAAGGAGCAGCTCCGCCGGCTCAGGGCCTCCACGGTCGCGGTGATGACCGCGATCGTGGACACCTCCGCTCCGGCGGGACAGGCGGGGTCGCCCTCGGCGCGCGGCGTGGTGCCCGCGCTGGACGTCTACGCCAGTTCCCTCAACCAGTTCCGGGGCGAGAACGTCCCCGAGCCCACGAAGAGCGACATCGACTGGTACGACGCGGCCGTGGAGGCGGGGGCGGTCGGCGCGGCCGGCGGCGCCGTCGTCGGCTCTCCCTTCGCGGGCGTCGGAGCCATCCCCGGCGCGGTCATCGGCGGCGTCGGCGGGTTCATCGTCGGCGGCCTGGCCGGCGCCATCGGCTCGGCCTTCGGCGACGGTCCCTTCCTCAACCTCTTCGGGGAGTCGAAGGAGGAGAAGGACATGAAGGCGGCCGAGGAGCACCTCAAGAAGCTCACGCAGGCGACGCAGGCCGCCAACGCCCTCTTCCCCGAGTCGCTCGACACCGACGTGCCGAAGTTCGACATGACGCCCCCGACGTACGACCCGCTGTCCGGCCCGGGAACGACCCTCCCGAGCGGATCGGTCCCCACGGACCTGCGGGGCTGGCAGAACCCCGCCTCGCTCGGCGACCTCGGCACGGGCTCCGGCCCGGACGGCCTCGGCGACGGCGGCTTCCCCGGCTGGAACGGCACGGGCGACCCGTACGGCCCGGGCGGCCCGGGCGGCGGGATCGGCACGGGACTGGACGGCACGGGACCGGGCAGCGGCCTCAACGGCGGGCTGAACGGCGGCGTCGGCGCCCTTGGATCGAACGGCTCCGTACCGGCCGGAGCGGGCGCGAACGGTACCCGGCTGGACGACGCCGGGCTCGGCGGCACCAGCCTTTCCGGCCACACCCCGCAGACCGCCGTCCCCAACGACCTGACCGGCGCCACCGGCTCGGGCCCCGGCACCGGGTACAGCGGGTACGGCGCGGGCGGCGGTTCCGGCGCGGGCCCGGGGATCGGCGCCGGGGGTGTGGGCGTCAACGGAGCGGCGTCACGCGCCGCCGCGGGCAACGGCATGGTCCCGATGGCCCCGCACGGCGCGGGCGGGGGCGGCGAGCGCCAGGAGCGCGAGCGCACCACCTGGCTGCTCGAAGACGAGGACTTCTTCGTCAGCGACCAGCAGACCACGTCCGCGCGCATCGACAAGGCCTAAGGCGAGGGAGGCGAAATGAGCTACGCACCCGACGGCGGATCGCCGCCGCCGAAGCTGAGGATGCCGGAAAACTGGCCGGGTCTCGGCGGGGGGCCGGCCGATGTGTACATCGACCACACGCGGGTCCGGCAGATCCTCAAGGGGCTGCGGGACGAGCTCGGCACGCTGCGCGGGCGCGCCCCCGCCACCATGAGCGCCACCTGGAGCGGCCCGGGAACCGCGGGCGAGGTCCAGGGACTGACCAACGTCGGCCCCGCGGAGACCGGCCCGTGGGAGGCGGCGAAGTATTTCGGGTTGAACGCCGAGCAGGCCCACGAGGTGCTCAGCGGCAAGTATCAGCTGCTGATCGACCGCATCGAGGCGATGGTGAGCGCGGTGGAGCAAGCCGTCGTGAACTACGAGAAGGGCCACACGAGCAGCAGCGCGTGAGCCGCCGAGGGCAAGGGGAAAGATCGCGATGGGGGCCGAAGCCGGCTGGGAGCCGATCAAGGTGTACGCGAGCCTCGACGGGCTCGACCCGGAGAACCTCTCCCGGGAGCAGATCAAGCAGAAGCTGGACGCCTCGAGTCCCGACGCGGTCCGCCGTGCCGGTCGGGCGTTCACCGACGCCGCCGACCTGGTGGGCGGGAAGGTCGGCGGCAACGGGCCGTCCGAGATCGGCATCCAGGCGGCCCTGAGCAGGACCGCCAAGGAACTGTCCGCCGTCTGGCGCGGTCCCGCCGCCGAGCAGGTGCAGTCCGCCCTCCGCGCGCTCTACGCCACGGCGGGCGCGCTCGGCGACGCCATGACCGCGAGCGGGGCGGCGATGTCCTGGTACGCGGACGTGGTCAGCGACGCGAAGACGAACTTCCCCGCCGCCCCGGGCGGTTCGGACGAGGGCGCGGGCGGCGGCACGAGCGGGAGACCCTCCCCCATCCCTTCCCCTTCGTCTTTCTCCTCCGCCTCGCCCCGGAGCCTCCCTTCGCCGGCCCCCTCTCCCGGCCCCGCGCCCTACCTCAACGAGGACGAGGCGGCGAGGGCCCACTTCCGCAAGCTCAACGAGCAGATCCAGGAGGCGAACAACGCCTTCGCCGAGGGGCTGGCCTTCGAGCTGCCCGCCGTCGAGCCGCTGCACATCGACCTCGCCGACTCTCCGCGCATCCGCGTGGGCGGGACGGGCGCGCCCACCACGACCTCCGACGGCGTGTGGCACGGCGGCTCGTACGGTGACGGCTCGACCGGCTCGGGCTCGGCGGACTCGGGTTCCAACGGGTCCGGGTCCGGCGGCTCGGGATCCGGCGGAGGCGGCCACTCGGGCGGCGGCTCCGGTGGCGCGGACGGCTCCGGCGGCACGGGCTCCGGGGGCGGCGGTGCGGACGGGTCCGGCGGCACGGGCGACCCCGGTACGGGTGGCCTCCCCGGCACCGGCGGCGCACCGGGACAGCCCGGCACAGGACAGCCGGGCGGCTCCGGCGACGGTTCGGGCACGGCTCCGGCCGTGATCGGGGGCGGTTCGACGGACCTGGCGACCACCCATCCCCTGCCCGGCGCCACGGCCCCCGCGGGCACCACCCCCAACGCGCTCACCGGCTATCCGGACCCGCGGATCCCCCTGCCCACGGCCGGGCCGACCGGCACGCTGCCGCCGGGCGGCGTGATCGGCGTGTACGGCGGGGCGCGCACCGGCTACGGGGCCGGCGTCGCCGGGGAGGCCGGTGGCCTCCTGGGCGGCTACCGGACCGGCCAGAGCGGTGCGGGCTCGTCCTTCCTCCCCTACGCGCCGGCGGGCGGCGCCGGGACGGGCGGGCAGGACGAGCGCGAGCGGGAAATCTACGACCCCGAGCCGGACGTCTGGCGGGTGACGAGCACGATCAGCCCCGACCGCATCGGCTAGTGCCGCGACCGCCAAGTTTTGCCCGGGGCAAAGGTTGGCGGGAGGGGCACGGGTTCCAGCGCGGGCTCGGGGAAATCGCGCCCGTTCGCGTGGTCTCCGCCGGACGGGCGGGGCCGCCGGTCAGAGGTTCAGCCTGCGACTGATCCGGTCGAGCTCGCCCAGCACGTCCTCCGCGGTGCGGTCGAAGGCGGACTCCGCCTCTCTGACCTGGGTGAGCACCGCCTCGGGGTCGTTGAGGAACCTCGTCTGGTCGCCTTCCTGTCCGAGGACCTCGGCCATGGCCCGGTTCATCTGCCGGTACAGGTCGTCGGACGCGGCGCGCACCGTCTCCTTGATCCGCTCGGCCAGTTCGCCCGAGCTCAGCCGCATCGCCTTGGGGTGAAGCTCCAACTCGCTCAGCCCCCGGCCGGTGAACTCCACCTCGACCAGGCCGTCCTCGTCCCGGGCCCGGCCGACGAGCGAGGACAGGGTGCCCTGGAGTCGTTCGACGGCCGCGATCCTGGCGTCGGCGCTCCGGCTGAACCGCTCCACGTCGAAGTCGTCGAATGCGCTGCCGGCCATACGAGCCCCCTTTTTGCCGCGATTTCCGGAACATCGGCACGCTAACGCATCAAAGGCGGGCGTACGGGGGTTTGCGGGCTCGCCGTTACACGCCAGTGAACAAGCCCCGAATTTCCGCTTTCCACCTGCGGAAACGTCACCCCCGCGCATGGCGGGGGCGCGGAGCGCGGTGATAGGGAAGATCACGTGTCGTACGGCGCATCCTCCTCCAGCGGGCCATCCGGGCCGTCCGCCCTCCCGGCCTCCTCCGTCTCCGCGATGGTGAGCCCCTGCCCGCACACGCCTCCGTGCCCGGCCGGTCCGTGCCTGCCGGACTCGATACGCGGGCAGCGCCAGGGAAGCGCCTCCGTGGTCCCGGCGAGGGTGCCGGCGCCGGACGGCGGCTCGTCCGGCCTGCCCGGCTACGAGGTGGCCGCGGGCTTCATCAGGAAGTTCGCCGGCACGGTGGGCGGCTCCGCGGAGGGCGTCCGGCGGATGAAGGACGCGACGCCCCGTTTCGAGGGCTGGAACCTCGCTCCGCTCGCCGGGGTCCCCATCGTCGGGCTCGCCTTCGTCCACCGGTTCAACACCGTCTCCGACACCTGGTCGGGCGCGGCCGGCATCCTCGGCGACGCCCTGCGCAGGGACGGCGAGACGCTGGTCAGGGCCGCCGACAACTACGTGGCCGCGGAGAAGGCCGGCACGGCGGCCGTCCGGAACACGCGTCCCTGAGAGGAGCCGCATGTCGACCTCACCCGGCGAGCCCGGCAGGTTGTTCGTCCCCGGCCGGCCCGCCCCGGGCCCCGGGGAGCTCTACATCACGGACTCGAGCGGCAACGTCCAGCGGGCCGTACGCGTGGCGCCGGCCGACGGAGCCGCCGCCTCCGCCGCCACCCGCACCGATCCGGGTTTCTTCCGCAACCTGGTCAAGGGCCTGAACCCGCTGCGGCAGCAGACGCGTACGGCGATGGCCATGTCCGGGCTGGGTGGCGCGGCGCTCGCCCTGGACGTGGCGGCCACGATGAACCTCGGCAACCCCTTCCTCTTCTATGACCGGCGGGAGCTGTGGAAGGAGATGGGGAGCCGGCTGGAGAGCGGCCGGTCCGACATCTGGTTCTCCTACTTCCAGGACGTCAGCCCGAACTGGAAGGGCCACGCGGCCGACCTGCTCGGGCGGCGGGTCCGCTTCAACACCACGGTCCTGTACGAGAAGCTCCACGGGGTTACCGGCGAGATGAGCGGTGCGATGCACAGCCAGTTCAAGGAGGTCCTGGAGTACGACCTGTCGGTGTTCGGCCTCTACGCGGCCTCGGCGCCGATCCTCCGCACGCTGGCGGCGATGAGCGCGCACCCGGCCGGGCGGGTCGCGCTGATATCGCAGGTGGGCGTGTTCGCCAGTGCGCTGGGCAACCTCGTCAAGCAGTTCGCCGACATCTACATGGCCTGCGAGGGCGACCTCAACAAGGTGGAGCAGAAGCTCAACGACGTACGGGCCGCCTTCTTCGAGGAGGGCGACCCGGCGCGGGGCCGCCGCGACCTCACGCTCACCCCCGCGGTGGCCGACCGCGCGCACATCCACGACTACTGGCAGCCCGCGAGCGAGGAGCCCCGGTGAGGAACACGGCCGCGTTCAACGAGGGCGGGGAAGGCGACGTCGCCGGTCTGGTGCGGGAGGTCCAGGGCCGCGTCGGCGCGCTCGCCGACCTGCTCCACGGGCTGAGCGAGGAGGTGGTCGAGGGGACCGATGCCACGGGCGCCGTGGTGGCCAGGGTCTCCGGAGCCGGCCGCCTGCTCGGGCTGACCGTCGATCCGCGGGCGATGCGCGACCTCGACCACGTCGCGATGTCGGCCGCGATCCAGGGCGCGATCGGCGCCGCGCGGAGCGAGGTGGGCGAGCGGCTGGGGAAGGCCATGGAGGACTTCGCGCAATCGCCTCCGCACGGCGACCCGCTCGCCCCGTACGTCCGGGCGCTGCTCCGGGAGGAGTGAGCGTGACCGAGATGCGCGAGCTCCGGGCGCGCATGGAACGGCTGTCGGCGGCGGCCGTGAGGATGGACGAGCTCGCGGCCGAATGGAGCACACGCGAGTACGCCGGGAGTGCCGACGGGGGGCGGATCACCGCGACCGTCGACGCCGTCGGCACGCTGCGCGCCCTCGACATCCACCCGCTGAGCATGCGCGGGCTCGACAGCCGCTCGCTCGCGGAGGCCGTCCTGAAGGCCGTACGGCGGGCCGAGGCGGCCGCGGAGGCCGCGAAGGAGGAGGTGCTGCGCGGCGGGCTCGACGCCGCGGGCCTGTCCCACGTGGCCGGTCTCCTCGACGAGGCCCGCCGCGCGTTCGGCGATCGGGCGTCGCCCGAAGGCGCCCCCGAAGGCGCCGACCGGCTCTAACCCATATACCGCTGCTGCTCAATTCGTTGAATAGTCATATCCTTGACTATAAGAGCGAAGGGAGCGGTTCCATGGCCCTACGGCACGCCGTCCTCGCGGCGCTGCTCGACGGGGAGCTCAGCGGCTACCAGCTGGCCAAGGCGTTCGACGTCGGTGTGGCGAACTTCTGGCACGCCCTGCCCCAGCAGCTGTACGCGGAGCTGGCCAAGCTGGAGCAGGAAGGGCTGGTCGCGGGACGGCGGGTGGTCCAGGAGACCCGGCCCACCAAGCGCCTCTTCCACGTGACGGACGCCGGGCTCACCGAGCTGGAGCGATTCGCGGCGGCCGCGTCGAAGCCGTCGTTCATCCGCGACGACCTGCTCGTCAAGGTGCAGGCGGCCGACCACGTCGACGCCGGGCCGCTGATCCGTCAGATCGAGGAGAGGGCCGCCATGGCCGAGGCCAAGATCGATCTGTTCCGGCGGATCCTGCGCAAGATGCGCGGCGGCCTGGGCGAAGAGGAGTTCCTCCGCGCGGGCCGGCGCGTGGGGCCGTACCTGACCTGTCTGCGCGGTCTGGCCTTCGAGGAGGGCAACCGCGACTGGTGCCTGCGGACCGCGGCGATCCTGCGGGAAAGGAGCGCGGCCGCGCCAGGCGAAGGGAGCCCGGCCGCGCCAGACGAAGGGAGCCCGGCCGCGCCAGACGAAAGGACGGCGGCCGTGCCCAACGAAGGAATCGCGGCCATGCCACGAGAGGGGACCGCGCCGGCCCCACGGAATCCGGAGGTGGCCCATGCCGAGCGGTGAGCCCCTGCGTTACGTCGCCGTCGGCGACAGCCAGACCGAAGGGCTCGGCGACGGCGACCCCGCCCACCCGCGCGGCTGGGCCGACCGGCTCGCCGAGCGGCTCACGACCGTGGACCCGGAGGTCACGTACGCCAACCTCGCGGTGCGCGGGCGGCTCGCCGGGGAGGTACGGGCCGGGCAGCTCGCGCCGGCCCTGGCCCTGCGCCCCCATCTGGTCACCGTCGTCGCGGGCGTCAACGACCTGATCAGGCCCCGCTTCGACGCCGCCGAGGTGGCCGGGCACCTGGAGGCGATGTTCGCCGGTCTCACGGCCGCCGGCGCCCGCGTCGCGACCCTCACGTTCCCGGACGTCGGGAAGATCGCGCCGATCGCCCGGCCGCTCCGGTCGCGGGTGTTCGACCTCAACGACCGCATCCGGGCGGCGGCGGCGCGGCACGGGGTGGTGGTCGCGGAGACGGCGTACCACGCCGTCGCCACCGACCCCCGGCTGTGGAGCGCCGACCGGCTCCACGCGAGTCCGCTCGGCCACGAGCGGATCGCCGCGGCCGTGGCCCACGCCCTCGGCGTGCCCGGCAGCGACGACGCCTGGACGCTGCCCCTGCATCCCCCGGTGGGTCCGGCCGGGTGGCGGGCTCTGGGCGCCGAGTTGCGCTGGGCGGGCACGTTCCTCGGCCCGTGGCTGGTGCGGCGTCTCCTCGGCAGATCGTCCGGCGACGGTCGCACCGCCAAACGTCCCGCACTGCTGCCCGTACGGCCGGCGGTGTGACCTCCGGCGGCCGTCGCCCCCCTCCCCGCGAGGTGCCCGTGACACGACCTGGGACGGTCAGCCCGACAGGCCGCGCACCCAGGCGTACAGGTCGAGCACGCCCAGCGTGAGCGGGATCAGCGCGACGACCAGCAGCGCGTCGAGGATGTCCGCCGCCCGTCCCCAGAACGGCGACGGCCTGCCCGTGGGCAACCAGAGGCCGAGGCCGAGCACGAGCAGGGCCGTCCACAGCACCCCGACCGTCACGGCCACCTCGGCGACCGCGTCGGCGCCCGTGCCCAGCGCGAACGCCAGCGCGACGGCCCCGGCCACGGCCACGAGGACCATCCACAGCCGCTGGGCGACCCCCGCGAAGACCCGCGCCCGCATCGCGAGCGCCAGCGCCAGCGTCGCCGCCGTCGCGCGGGCGACCCAGCCGCCCTGCTGGACGAGCAGCAGCTCGGCCGCGCCGCCGGCGAGCGCGATCGCGATGACCATGCCGGTGGCGTACCGGTGGGCCTGCGCGGTCCGCTGCAGCACCAGGGGGCCGTCGATCCGCTGGTTGTCGCTGCGCAACTCCTCCGCGCTGGTGGGCAGCGGCGGCAGCGGCACCCTGGCCATCCGGAACGACAGCGTGGGGATCAGCGGGCTCAGCGCCAGCAGGACCGTCGCGACCACGGCCGCCGCCCCGGCGCCCGGTCCCCCGAACACCATCACGCACGCGGCGCCCACGGCCCCGGCGACGGACGCGACCGCGACGCCGAGGAAACCCGCCACGCCGTCGGCGACCAGCACGCCGCCGACGGTGGCCACCAGCGCGGTGTACGCGAGCGCGGCCACCAGGTTCGGCGCGCCGAGCACCAGTACGGCGCCCGAGGCGCCGGGGGTGAACAGCCCGGCGAGGAAGGCGTGTGGCAGGGCCGCGTAGCCGGTCAGGGCGCCGGCGGTGGGCTGGCCGACGGCCCTGGACACCACGGTCCCGGCGGCGAGCAGCAGCACCGCGACGGCTCCGGCCACTCCGGCGGTCAGCCTCGGCGGGGCCGCCGCGAGCGCGAGGACGACGGCGCCGAGCGCGAGCAGACCGGCCGCCACGCCCATGCCGAGCAGCCGCGTGTGCCGCGGCTCCCACCTGCCGCCGCCCTCCTTGGTGCCGGTGGCGACCACGTCGGCCACGTCGTCGTACACGGCGGGCGGCAGCGCCGCGTCGCGCGGGCGCAGGTACAGGATCTCCCCGTCCAGGACGCCCAGCGCGCCCAGGCTCTGGCCGAGGTCGAGCGGCGGGCCGCCGAGACGCTGCAGCACCCAGCCGGGGGCCGCGGCCGCGTCGCCGCCCACCTCGCCGACCGCACGCAGCAGCCCGGGGAGAACGTGGGGCAGCGGGATGTCGGCCGGCAGCGCGAGGTCCGCCTTCCTGCGTGGAGCGACCACGGTGACGTGGCACAGAGGTGGCAGCGGCGCGGCCGCCTGCGGCAGCGCGCCCTGCTGGGCATGACCCTGCTGGATCTGGCCGTGCTGAACCTGAATGGGGGCCGGCGATGACACGGCGGGAATCCTCTCCCGAAGATCTCTCTGACAGCCCGAAAATATCGGCAAACCTGGTAGAAAAGTCAGTCAGATGAGCATTGTCGTCGTCTCGCGCCCCGAGCGCCGCCCGGGCCCCAAACCGCCCCGCGGTGAGATTCTCCTGGAATCCCCACCGGAGATTCCCGAGGTCCAGCCGCAGGGCCTGATGTCCATGCTCACGTACGTGCCGATGCTCGCCGGCGGCGCCGCGATGGCGCTGATGTTCACGGCGGGCGGCACCGGCAACCCCCTGATGTACGTGGCCAGCGGGCTGTTCGCCGTCTCCATGGTCGGCATGAGCATGGGCCAGCTCGGGCGCAACGCCGGTGAGCGCAGGAACCGCCTCAACGGGCTGCGCCGCGACTACTTCCGCTACCTGTCGCAGATCCGCAGGAAGGTCCGCAGGGCGGCCGTGCAGCAGCGGGAGGCGCTGGAGTGGAGCGGGCCGCCGCCCGAGTCGCTGTGGTGGATCGCGATGGGGCCGCGTCTGTGGGAGCGCAGGCCGCGCGACGACGACTTCGCGACCGTACGGCTCGGCACCGGCGTGCAGAAGCTGGCCATCCAGCTCGTCCCGCCGGACACCAAGCCGGTGGAGGACCTCGACGCGCTGTCGGCGGGCGCGCTGCGCCGGTTCGTCCGGGCGCACGCCACGGTGTCGGGGCTACCCGTGGCGGTCGCCCTGCACTCCTTCGCCCGCATCCACCTCACCGGCGACTCCGCGGCGATGCGCGAGCTGGTGCGGGCGGTGATCGCGCAGCTCGTCGTCTTCCACTCCCCCGACGACATGCGGATCATGATCTGCGCCGGCAAGGAGTGGATGCCCCACTGGGAGTGGGTCAAGTGGCTGCCGCACGCCCTGCACCCCGACCAGACCGACGCGGCGGGCCAGGTCAGGCTCATGGCGGAGAACCTCGCCCACCTCGACTCGCTGGTCGGGGAGGAGCTCAGGGAACGGGCCCGGTTCCGTCCCGGCGCCTCCGCGGACGCCCTGCCGTACCACGTGGTGATCGTGGACGGCGGGCACGTGCCGCACGACAGCCAGCTCGGCTCGGACGCCATTCAAGGCGTGACGGTGATCGACCTGTCCGGTTCGACCGGGCCGGCGCCCGAGGCGATCACGCTCCGGCTGGACGTGCAACCCGACGGCTTCCACATGGTGAAGATCGACCACGCGGGGCGGCGGTCGGGCAACCGGCTCGGCGACCCCGACCGCCTCGGCTATCCCCAGGCGGAGGGGCTGGCCCGGCAGCTCGCGCCGCTGCGCGCCTCCGCCGGGGCCCAGGGCGAGGCGCAGGACGTGCTCGGCGTCAACACCTCGCTCACCGACCTGCTCGGCGTGGGCGACCCCGTCCACCTCGATCCCGCGGTGATCTGGCAGCCCCGCGCGGGGCGCAACCGGCTGCGGGTGCCGATCGGCCTGGGCGCGGACGGGCGGGTCGTCGAGCTCGACATCAAGGAGTCCGCGCAGGGCGGCATGGGGCCGCACGGCCTGGTCATCGGGGCGACCGGCTCCGGCAAGAGCGAGCTGCTGCGCACCCTGGTGCTCGGCCTGGCCATCACGCACTCCTCCGAGATCCTCAACTTCGTGCTGGTGGACTTCAAGGGCGGCGCCACGTTCCTCGGCCTGGACTCCCTGTCGCACGTGTCGGCGGTCATCACCAACCTGGAGGACGAGCTGCCGCTCGTCGACCGCATGCACGACGCGCTGCACGGCGAGATGGTGCGCCGCCAGGAGCTGCTGCGCGCCGCGGGCAACTACGCCTCGCTGCGCGACTACGAGCGGGCCAGGGAGCAGGGCGCGGATCTCAAGCCGATGCCGACCCTGTTCGTCGTGATCGACGAGTTCAGCGAGCTGCTCACCGCCAAGCCGGAGTTCATCGACCTGTTCGTGATGATCGGGCGGCTCGGCCGCTCCCTCGGCGTGCACCTCCTGCTGGCCTCCCAGCGCCTGGAGGAGGGCCGGCTGCGGGGCCTCGACACCCACCTGTCGTACCGGATCGGCCTGCGCACGTTCTCGGCGATGGAGAGCCGGGTCGTCCTCGGCGTCGCCGACGCCTACGAGCTGCCGCCCGCGCCGGGCAACGGCTACCTGAAGTACGACACCACGGGGATGACCCGGTTCAAGGCCGCCTACGTGTCCGGCCCTCACCACGCCGACCCCGGGCGGTCCGCCCCCGGCGAGGCCGGGCGGCCGGTACGCGAGGTGGTCGAGTACGGCCCCGCCTTCGCGCCCGTGGAGGTGACCGAGCCGTCCAGGGAGCTGGCGCCCGCGGAGGAGCCCGGCGGGCCGCGGCACAGCCTGCTCGACGTCGTGGTCGGCCGGCTCACCGGCCACGGCCCGCCGGCGCACCCGATCTGGCTGCCCCCGCTGGCCGAGCCGCCGACGCTGGCCCACCTGCTGCCGCCGCTGTCCGTCACCCCCGAGCACGGCCTGACCACCGCGGGCTGGGGCGGGCGGGGGATGCTCCACGCGGTCGTCGGCATCGTCGACCGGCCGTTCGAGCAGCGCCGCGACCCCTACTGGCTCGACCTGTCGGGAGGCGCGGGTCACGTCGGCGTCGCGGGCGGCACGCAGAGCGGCAAGAGCACGGTGCTGCGGACCCTGGTCACGAGCATGGCCCTGATGCACACGCCACGCGAGGTGCAGTTCTACTGCCTGGACTTCGGCGGCGGCTCCCTGGCCTCGCTGGAGGCGCTGCCGCACGTCGGCGGCGTCGCGAGCCGTCTCGACGCCGACCGCGTCCGCCGTACGGTCGCCGAGATCTCCACCATCCTGGAGCGGCGCGAGGCGGACTTCGCCGAGCACGGCATCGAGTCGGTCGCGGCGTACCGGCGGATGCGGGCCGAGTCCGGCCGCGACGGCGACGGCTGGGGCGACGTGTTCCTGGTCGTGGACGGCTGGCTCACGCTCAGGCAGGAGTTCGAGTCGCTCGAACCGGTCATAACCGACATCGCCGCCCGTGGCCTCGGGTACGGCATCCACGTGGTCGCGGCCACCAACAAGTGGTCGGAGTTCCGGGCGAGCATCCGCGACCTGTTCGGCACCAGGGTCGAGCTCAAGCTCGGCGACGCCTACGAGTCCGAGGTCAACAGGAAGGCGTCGCTGGCGGTCCCCGAGGGAGTGCCGGGACGCGGCCTCACCAAGGAGGGGCTGCACTTCCTGTCCGCGCTGCCGCGGATCGACGGCGTGCAGAGCTCCGAGGACCTCGCCGCAGGCGTCCGCGGGCTGGTGCACGCGGTCAGGGACGCCTGGCAGGGGCCGCCCGCGCCGGCGATCCGGCTGCTGCCGCCGGTGCTGCCCGCCGCCTCCCTGCCCGGCCCCGAGGAGACGGGACCGAAGATCGCCATCGGCATCGACGAGGCGACGCTCTCGCCCGTGCTGCTCGACTTCGACGCCGACCCGCACTTCGTCGTCCTGGGCGACACCGAGAGCGGCAAGTCGAACCTGCTGCGGCTCGTCGCGGAGGGACTGGTGGCCAGGCGGCAGCCGCACGAGGCGATGATGATCGTCGTCGACTACCGCAGGTCGCTGCTCGACTCGGCCGCGACCGCCCACCGCATCGGCTACGCGGCGTCGAGCACCGCCGCCCAGGAGCTGGTCAACGACGTGCGCGGGGCCCTGCTCAAGCGGCTGCCGCCGGCCGACCTCACCCCCGAGCAGCTGCGGACGAGGAGCTGGTGGCAGGGCTCGGACGTCTACATCGTCGTGGACGACTACGACCTGGTCGCCACCTCGTCCAACCCGCTGCTGCCCCTGGTGGACCTGTTGCCGCAGGCGCGGGACATCGGGCTCCACCTGGTGTTGTCGCGCCAGATGGGCGGCGCCGGCCGGGCCATGTACGACCCGGTCATCCAGAAGCTGAAGGACATGGCCAGCCCCGCCGTCATCCTGTCGGGCAACAAGGACGAGGGCTACCTGTTCGGCAACGTCCGGGCGCACCCGCTGCCGCCCGGCCGGGGCTACCACGTCGACAGGAGGTTCGGCGCGCGGCTCGCCCAGACCGCGTTCCTGCCTCCCGCGGACAGCGAGTGACGGCGGAAAGGAGCGGCACGTGGCCGGTTTCGACATCCACTTCCAGGCGCTCGAGAGCTGCCGTACGGCGGTGAGCAAGGCCTGGGGCCAGTACGAGAGCCTGCACGGCGGTCTTCCCGAGACGCCCGGCACCCGGGCGGCCGCCTTCGGGCACGTGGACGGCGCCGCGGCGCTGGCAGAGGCGGTCGACGCCGCCTACGCCGCGCTGACCGCGGAGGCGGGCGACGCGAGGACCAAGCTGAAGGGCGTGGAGCGGGCGCTGGAGACCGTGCAGGACAACGTCCGGACCGCCCACAAGGCCACGTCGACCTCGATGAAGGTATGAGCGAGCGGAGCGAGCGAATCAGTAAGCACAGTGCGTCTCGCTCATGCGACCCCGAGCCGCAAGGCGAGGGGGTGGCATGAGCGGCGTCGGGGATCTGCCGGGCGGCGCCGAGCTGTCCGCCATGGCGGAGAAGGTGAAGGGCGATCCCGGCGGGATTCGCGACATCGCCGGGAAGTGGCGCGGCGCGGCCCGCGACGCGCAGGACTACGCGGGCGGCGTGGGCCGGGCCGTACGCACGGTGGACGCCGCCTGGCAGGGCCGGTCCGCCGATGCCTTCGTGGGCTACATGAACAGGTACGGCAAGGCGGCGGACGGCCTCCACGACGCCCTGGTCGCGTGCGCGGGCGCGCTGGAGAAGGTCGCCACCGCGCTGGAGAGCGCCAAGTCGAAGATCGACGGCATCTGCGCCGGCGTGGTCGCCGACGCGGCGACCTACCGCGCCCGCAACAAGGACGTGACGGACGAGGAGCTGGACAAGGGACTGCGGGCCATCGTCTCCCGGGGCGTCGAGGACGCCCGGCCGCACCTGGAGCAGGTGACCACGGCCGTCGGCGACGCCACGAAGACGCTGGGCGGGCAGCTGGGCGGCGACTACCGCGACGGCGCGCTCACCTTCGCCAAAATTCCGGACCCGGGCAAACAGGACTTCGTGCCCCGCCAGGGACACACCATCGACTGGCGCCGCGACCCGGGCTACACCGGCTCTACGGGGGCCCCCGGCGACAAGGCGCACCCGACGTACGCGTCGTACGGCCAGACGAGCCTGAGCGGCGGTATGGGCGGCGCGGGCGGTGGCGGCGGCTACGGCCCCAGCGGCCCGCCTCCACCCGGCGGCGGGCCGGCGCCCACGGGCCAGGTCAAGGAGTGGATCGAGCAGGCCGTCGCGATCCTCAGGGCCCAGGGCTACCCGGCCGAGAAGATGAACCGGGACGACATCTGGATGATCATCAGGCACGAGTCGGGCGGGAACCCGCACGCGATCAACAACTGGGACTCGAACGCCGCCGCGGGAACGCCGTCGAAGGGGCTGATGCAGACCATCGACCCGACGTTCAACCGCTGGTCCCTGCCGGGGCACAAGGACATCTGGAACCCGGTCGACAACATCGTGGCGGGCGTCCGGTACGCCATCGAGCGCTACGGCTCGGTCTCGGCCGTGCCCGGCGTGGTGGGCATGAAGACCGGCACCGGATACCGGGGATACTGAGCCACCCGCCCGGCGCGGGCCGCGTCGGGCACCGGGAACCGCCCGCCGTCGCCCGCCACGCGGCGGTGGCCGGCGAGAGGCACGGGGAAGACCGGGCGCGGCCAGCCGAGAGCCGAGCGCGGCACGCGGGGCACGGGGAAGACCGGGGCACGAACGCGGAAGGCCGGGCGGCTGCCCGCCCGGCCTTCCTGATCAGCGGCTACCCGATGCCGGACCTGCCGGTCCGGCCTCCCGGCGTTCGTCAGCCGCAGTTGCCCCAGTCGGCGCTGGCGCCGGCCCCGCCGATACGGCCGAGGTACCTGACGCACTTGCCCTTGGCCTGCAGCTTCACCGGGCCGGCGTAGTACTCGTAGCTACCGCTGTCGGTCTTGCTCACGCCGCCCTGGACCTCCAGGGTCGCGGAGACGGGCGTCGCCTTGCCGACGTCGGCCGTCTTGATGGTGACGACGCAGTTCTCCCCCGTGCTCGCGTTGTAGAGCTGGTAGATGGCGCCACCCGCCAGAGTGCTGCTGCGCTGCACGTAGAAGCCCGCCCCGCAGACCTGCTCAGGGGCGTAGGGGTTCCTGACCGGAGCGGCCGTGCGGGTCGGCTTCGGCGCCTCGGTCGTCGGCTTCAGCGTGACCGTCGGCCTGGCCGTGACCGTCGGCTTCGCCGTGACCGTGGGCTTCGGCGGGGTCGCCGTCCTCGTGACCGTCGGCCGTGCCGTCGGCTGCACGGTCGGGCGGGAGGTCGCGGTCGGGCGCGGGGCCGTGGCGGTCGGGCGCGGCGTCGCCGGTTGCGTCACCGTCCGCGTCGGCGCGACCGTCGGGCCGGGCGACGGCGCGGCCGGGCTCGGGGACGGCTCGGCGGTGGTCGGCGACGGCGACGCGTGCGGATTCCGCCGGCCGGGCCATCTCGGCTCCTCCGGGCTCGGCACCGGCTCCTGCGTCTCGGTGGCCGCCGGGCTCGGCGACTGCGAGGGCGGGGGCTCCGGAGTCGGCTCGGTCGGCACCGGGCTGGGCGTCGCGATGACCGTGGTGGTGGTCGTCACCCGGGCCGTCGGCCGCGTCTGGTCGATCGGCTGCTGCGGCGGCGGGACCACCGGCTGGGTCGGCACCGGCACGATCGGGCCCGGGGTCGGGACCGAGGTGAGCTCCGGCGTCACCGGGCCGTCCGTCGGCCACTCGCTCGGCAAGACCAGCGGCTGCACCGGGGAGTCCGGGTCGTTGGACGACAGCGCCCACGGCACCGTCACCTGCGGCGCCGCCGTCGGGTTCTGCCCGCCGCCTCCGGCCCCGCCGCCTCCGGCCCCGCCGCCCGCGCCCCCGCCACCGGCGTCCGTGAGATCCGCGGCCACCCTGCCGCCGGAGCCCTGCTGCCCCGCGGCGCGCTCCGCGGCCGCCGGCGACAGCTGGACCTCGGCGTACCGGCCCGCGCCCCACAGACCCACTCCGGAGAGCAGGACCACGGCGCCGACCGCCGCCGCCAGGCCGACGGGGAAAGGCCTGCGCCTGGCCGGCTCGACCTGGCCCTGGGCGGTCGGCGGCCCCCACGTCTGCTGCGGAGGCTGCTCCTGCGGCATGGCGGGCGGCTGCCAGGAAGCGGCCGGCGCCTGCTGGGGCTGCTGAGGCACGGACGGTGGGCCCCACGTCTGCTGCGGAGCCGGCGGAACGGGGACTCCCCCGAGCGGCGGCTGCGCGGGCTGGGGAGGCTGCGGCACCTGCGGGGACAGCACCACTCCCGAGGCCGGGCTCGCCGCCGGGCTCTCCCCGGCGTCACCGCCGAGCAGCCGCAGCATCGCGGCGTAGGCGGTGGGGCGCTGCCCCGGCTCCTTGGCCAGCGCGGGCAGCACGACTTGGCGCAGCCGCTCCTCCAGGCCGCCGAGGTCGGGCGGCGCGTTCAGCACCGCCTGCGGATCCTGCGGGAACGGCGGCCGCCCGGTCGCGGCGAAGACGACCGTGGCGGCCCAGGCGAACATGTCCGCGTACGCGTCGTACCGCCCGCCCCTGATCTGCTCGGGGGCGTGGTAGGCCGGCTCGCCCACCGGCGGCCCGACGGCGACGTCGGTCAGCTTGACCCCGTCGTCGGCGACGATGACGTTGTGCGGGGTGAGCGCGCCGTGCGCGAGATCGGCGAGGTGCACCGCGGTCAGCGCGGTGAGCAGGCCCACCGCGACCCGTTCGAGCGCCTCGCCGGAGAGCGGGCCCCCGGCCGCGACGGCGGCGGCCAGACTGCGCCCCTCGACGTGTTCCCTGACGATGTAGGGCCGATCGCCGAGCAGGCCCGCCGCGATCGTGCGGGCCACATATGAGCTGGACACACGTGTGGCCACAGTGAGCCGGTCGAGGACGGCCTGCCCCGAACCCGGCTCGGCGGCCAACAGCTTGATCACCCGCACAGGGGCGTCGTCGCCGGACTCCTTGCCGACATAGACGTCGCCGCGGGGCCCCTCGTCCAGCCGTCCCAGGATGGCGTACTCGCCTATCTGCTCGGGATCACCCGGCCGTAAAGGGTGCATCTCAGTCCTTTCTGAAAAAGCGACCTGATCAGGATCATTCAACCAAGAGCACCCGACACAAAGCAGCAGTTTTCGCCAGCCCAAAACATTGAAGCGTCAATTACCTGATGCCGGCGTGTCAACTCTCGCGGCCGGGGCGCCACCCCCTGCGCCGCCCCATCGGCACGAACACCCGCACGGCCACGATCAGGCCCACGGCGCACAGCGCCGCCACCGCGATCGTGAGCGCCAGGTCAACCGCCTCCTGGTCGACCGGAGCCGCCTTGCTCACCGCGCCCGGCGGCAGCGGGGCCGGCGCCGGCGGCGCGATGACCGGGGCGTCGACGGCCTCGAGCGGCAGGATCGCGGTGACGGCGAGCAGCGGGTTCACCATCCCGGCACCCGTGCCCGCCCCCACGCCGCCGTCCGCCGTGGCGGTGATGCGCCACCGCACCCGTTCCTGGTTCAGCCCCGGATGGCGGGCACGCACCAGCGCCGCCACCCCCGCGACGTACGGCGCGGCGAAGCTGGTGCCTTCGAGCCCGCCCATGTACGACCGTCCGGGCCAGGTGGAGGTGATGTTCTGGCCCGGCCCCAGCACCGCGACGGGGGTGGCCGTGTTGGAGAAGTCGGCGCGCCTGCCGTCCGGGGTGGCCGACCCGACGGCGAGCACGCCCGGGTACGCCGCGGGGTAGGCGGGCTCCGGCGTGCCGTCCTCCGCGGTCGTGTTGCCGGCCGCCGCCACGATCACCGCGTCCTTGTCCAGCGCGTACGCCACGGCCTGCCGGAGTTTGGGATCGTCCTGGGCCTGGATCGACACGTTGATCACGTCGGCGCCGTAGTCGGCCGCGTTCACGATGGCCCTCGCCAGCGTGTCCACCTCGCCGTTCTCCTCGTTCGTCTGCTTGAGCGAGATCAGCCGCACGCCCGGCGCGACGCCGTGGAAGGGGACGCCCTTCAGATACTGGGCGGCGATGATCCCGGCCCCCGCCGTGCCGTGCCCGACGCAGTCGCGGTGTCCCGTCCCGGTGTAGTCCACCGACTTGGCCACGTGGATCTGCGGGTGCGTCAGGTCCACTCCGCTGTCGATGATCGCGACGGTGACCCCCTCACCCGTGGTAAGCGGCCACACGCGCTTCGGGTCGAGTCTCCGCTGCCCCCACGGCTCGGCCACCTGCATGCTGCCCTTGCGCGGCGCGCACCGCACCGGCGCGGCGTGCGCCTGTGCGGGAGGCGCGGGCGGTGCCACGAGAAGCAGCGCCAGCACGGTCGCCAGAAGGCCGGGTCCCCGCATGAGTGATCAGCCTAACCTGTCGGACTTGACCGGCGATGCCGGTTCGAAACAGGCATACCGGCGATGAGAACCGGGAGCGGCGAAAACAGTTCTGACAGCGGTCCCACTCAGCAAGGGGGCGGACGCCGTCGGGCCGCGGCAGGTGCTTAAAATCCAGCAAGGCTCGTAACCAGGGGCCCTAGGGAAGGATGGACACGGTGCACAAGGTCCTGATCGCCAACCGCGGTGAGATCGCCGTACGGATCGCCCGGGCGTGCGGGGACGCCGGCCTCGCCAGTGTGGCGGTCTACGCCGACCAGGACCTGGACGCGCTGCACGTGCGGGTGGCCGACGAGGCCCACGCGCTCGGCGGGCAGAGCCCGGCCGAGACCTACCTGCACATCGACAAGCTCCTCGCGGTGGCCGAGCAGACCGGCGCCGACGCCGTCCACCCCGGCTACGGCTTCCTCGCCGAGAACGCCGGCTTCGCCCAGGCCGTCATCGACGCCGGGCTGATCTGGATCGGCCCGCCGCCCGCGGCCATCACCGCCCTGGGCGACAAGGTCCAGGCGCGGCACATCGCCCAGCGCGTGGGCGCCCCCCTGGTCGCCGGCACCCCCGACCCCGTCTCCGGCGTGCAGGAGGTCGTCGCCTTCGCGCAGCAGCACGGCCTGCCCATCGCGATCAAAGCGGCCTTCGGCGGCGGCGGCCGCGGCCTGAAAGTGGCCCGCACCCTCGAAGAGATCCCCGACCTGTACGAATCGGCCGTCCGCGAGGCCGTCACCGCCTTCGGCCGCGGCGAATGCTTCGTCGAGCGCTACCTGGACCGGCCCCGGCACGTGGAAACCCAGTGCCTGGCCGACA